>JAYKGY010000107.1:0-25986 GCA_035285545.1 Snowella sp.
CTTGTATGATATTTTGTACACTAATTTGAGGCAATTTAAGAAGATTTTCGAGAAAGTACAACATAGTTCAGTCCTCATATAATGTATACCATTATACACTTCTCACTGCTAACCGCGGAGAACCAAACTAAAGTGTCTTTTTTCTGAGTCATGGTGATTAAAAAGAGTTTAACTCTTATTGAAAATTTATCTTAATGAAAATATTGTTTGTCAAGGCATAAAGTTATTAAAAAATCGAGATTTTTTTTAATCATGAGACCAATCTTCTGATTTTAAGTCTAAAATTTTTCCAAAATCTGACTGATTCCGAGTCAATAAAACTGCCTGATTCACTAAGGCAATGGCCGCAATTTTTAGATCCATACTACCTAAACGGGGATATTGTTGACGTAATTTCTGGTATTCTAAGGTTGCTCTTTGATCAAAAGGAAGGAGCGGAATTGTCTGGTAGTTAATTGCTAATTGAAAAAGACCTTGATAGGCAAGAAGCTGCTCTTCCAGAGTTCGTTTTTTAGCAAGAAAAGCCAATCTACCTCGAAGTTGCTCCTCATAAGTGATAATCGTTACAAAAAACTCTGTTGTTGCTACTTTTTTTGATTTCGTTAAAATATTTTTTCCTTCCTTGCCATTTCGCTGAATAAAACTGATATGATCAGTATCAAAAATATACATTTTTAGATTTTAAAAGTTGAATAATTTCAAGATTCATGAGCAGTTTTACGCCACTCTTCCCCTAGAAGAACCACCTCATCAAAAGTGGGATCTTGTTCAAAACTTCCTGCAATGTTTAACCACCACGTACTAGCAGTCGTCGTTGATTGAGAAAGTTGTTTTTTGATTTGTTCCAGCTCATTCTCTAGAATCTTGACTCGTTGTTCTAAATCTTGAGTATTGGGTTTAAGTTGTTGAGAAGTCATAATTTTTAGTCATCAATAGACAATAATAAACAATCTTTAGAATTCGATTCAACAGGCATTTTCTTCACAGGCTCCGATACTCACCCAAGTACTAGAACCATCGGCCCAATGTTCTTTTTTCCAAATTGGGGCTTGATGCTTTAAGGTGTCAATGGCATAACGACAGGCGGCAAAGGCTTCACTGCGATGAGGGCAACCCACTGCAATCAAAACACTGATTTCTCCAATTTGTAAACTGCCGACTCGATGATGAATAACAATGCGATTGGTGTCGGGCCATTGTTGTCGAATTTGATCCGCAATTTGTTTAAAAATATTGACAGCCATCGGTTCATAGGCTTGATATTCTAAATATTTCACTGCTTTACCCTCAGTTTGTTTCCTCACGGTGCCACTCATTAACGCGATCGCGCCATTACGGGGATCATCGGCTAAGCGGTACACTTCATCCAAAGAAAGGGGAGCAAAACCAATGTGAAAACTATCTTGAGCAATATCAGGACGGGAAAGAGAAGAAACCATGCAGAATGGGAGTAATTAATACGTTGCTTTCATTGTGTCGTATTTTCGATCAAGTCGTAAATTGCCAAGGATTAACTTCGGATTATAGGATTTGTCCCTAACAAGTTTGAAGGTTTCCCCACATTGCGGAGTTTTGAGTGTTATTTTTAATACAGGGATTTTTGAAGCGATAGTTGCTTTAAATTCGCTTTTTTATTCTAGTTCTTTTTTTCTTTTAAGCTGCCTGATGCCGTCAAAAACTGTTAAAAATTCGTCCAAAGTTCCAGCAATTTCTTCTGTACTGAGTATTGCGCCGAGTCAAGTACTCCGATCTTCAGTGGTTTCTGCGGGAGCCGCGATCGCTTCTTTGGGAAAACGTCCTTTGGTAATTGGGGGAAAACAAACCCTTAAGATTACGGAAGACTCCTTAAGCAAGGTTTTCCAAGCTCAACACTTGACGGCCGAGCAACAGCGTTATACCCCCGATTGTTCGGAAAAATCCCTGGCGAATTTACAAGCAGCAGTAGAAAGTCATCAGGCGGATTTGATTATCGGTGTCGGTGGGGGAAAAGCCTTAGATACCGCCAAATTAGTGGCCTATCGTTGTCAATTACCCATCGTTACCATCCCGACTTCTGGGGCAACCTGTGCAGCTTGGACAGCTTTATCGAATGTTTATAGTGATGAAGGGGCTTTTCAATACGATGTTCCTTTAGCCCAATGTCCCGATCTGTTGATTCTGGACTACGATCTGATCCAACAAGCTCCCCAACGGACTTTAGTGGCAGGCATTGGAGACGCGATCGCGAAATGGTATGAAGCTTCCGTCAGCAGTGGACACGCTAGCGATACCTTAACAATTTCCGCCGTCCAACAGGCCAGGGTATTACGAGATTTACTGTTCCAAAAATCCGTTGCAGCCTTACAAGAACCTGGAGGACAAACCTGGCGAGAAGTCGTAGATGCCACCGTCTTATTAGCTGGCGTGATTGGGGGCTTAGGTGGCGCAAATTGTCGAACGGTTGCGGCCCATGCGGTTCACAATGGCTTAACCCATCTTTTGGCCGCCCATGATATTTTACACGGGGAGAAAGTCGCCTATGGTATTTTGGTGCAATTACGCTTAGAAGAAATGGTGGCGGGCAATCAATTAGCTCTCACGGCTCGGCAACAATTGCTGAAGTTTTATCTGGAAATTGGTTTACCCAAAACCTTAGGCGATCTCGGATTGAGTCAAATCACCCTAGCCGAATTACAAACGGTTGCGGAAATTACCTGTCAGCCCAATTCCGATATTCACCGTTTACCCTTTACCGTTTCCCCCGAACCCTTGATGGCGGCCATGGTTTCAACCATTCAGGATTTACAAGTTAACGCGATAGTTAACCCAGAACGGCAAAATCAGGGTTCTAAGGGATAATTGAATTCCCTTCCTCTAAATTTTGGAATACGATTTTCCCCTCTTTCAAAATTTTTACTATAAACCCTAAAAAGAGGGGATTAACAAAGATGAACTCCCTAGAAGGTAAATTGAGTTCTTAAGTTACCCACATAAATCGGCCCGTTACCGCCAAAGTTATTGGGTTTCATGATCAGATAGAAAGAAGGCACGATCGCGATATTGTTATTAATCGGATAAAAGTAATTCACTTCAATTTCCGATTGAACGCTACCATCGCCCCCACCGGCCACGAGAAATTCACGCCCACTAGTCACCGACATCGGGATGAGATAGGAGACATTGGCCTGTGCCCCTTGTTTACCAAAGTCCAGTAAAGAAAATCCGGCTTGGATCGATTGAGAGGCAATAATGCCCGATGGACGAGTGGAATCCGTCGGGGTGGTAAAGGTTTTACCGTAACTATAGCGACCAAAGATGCCAAAACCTTGGGTAACTAACCAATCCATATTGGCCAAATAGGTATCTGCAAAGGCATGACGGAGAGTTCCCCCAAACCCATCATCGGCATAACCGTAGGGAAGGGGTTCACCCGTTGCACCGCCCACATAGCCGGTAAAGGGATCGGGTTCCATGCGAGAACGGGCATAGAGGAGCCGTAGATTAACGTTATCGGTCGGGGCAATACTCAACTGCGCGATCGCCGTCCAGGTACCACCAAATAAACCAAATTTAGGATTAGATGCGGTATCACCGAGGATAGCCGGCAAAAACTCATCACTTAATCCCACATAGCCCGCAGTCAAGCGGAAAATATCATTAATTTTCCAATCAGCCACTGCCCCAGAGCCTCGGTCAACGGTCGCAAATTGGGTAGAACCGCTACTATTAAAACTTTCTGGCCCATTGATAAAGAACGTAAAACGATTACCGTCAAAATAACGATAGACGTTAATGCGGGGCCCCACGACTAACTGGAGATTGTCAGCCGCAGGGAAACTATAAAACAAATCTCGGATAACGACTTTATTAAAGGTTTCGGCTCCCGTTTGCAGGGTAAAAGGCGTTCCCGTTGAATTATAGAAACCGGCTGATAGGAATTGATTGGCAGGCGCGTCCCCATTCCCCACCGCTAATTGCACCGTTAAATTATCCTTACCCGTAAACGAGGTTTCAAAATTAATCCAACTGAGATAACTGAGGGTTGCACTCGGTTGATCGGTAATCACACGAGAACGGGGGATATTATCATCGGGATTACGAGCCGGCTCAAAGGGGACAAAAACGTTAGCACCTTCCGCTCGGATGTTGGTTCCACTCCCAGCAGCACTAAAGTAAAACGAAGTAAAACCCGATAATTTTGTCGTGGTTGAGAATTGATGATCTTCTAAATAGGCAATCCGAGATTCCAGATTGTCAACTCTGGTTCCTAAGGCGGCTAATTCCTGTTCAAATTGTTGGGCAAGCTGCCTTAATTTATCAATATCTTCGCGCAAAACGGCGACATTTTCCTGAAGTAACCGCTCCATCACATTCATGCAGGCATTTAAACCGGCCGCAAATTCCCAGCGGCTGAGGGCGCGATTGCCTCGGAAGGTACGGTCAGGATAGCCCACAATGCAACCATATCGCTCCACTAGGCTTTTGAGGGCTTCATAGGCCCACTCTGTCGGAGCCACATCCCGCAATTCCGAAACAGACGTTACTTGAGAAAGCGTATCGGATTTGCTTTTAGAGGGGAGTTGATAGCGTTGGATTTTGGCTTCTGGCTTAATCTCTAAGGGATTTGGGGCTGCCGTATTCGACATTTCGGAAACTTTGGGAATTTCTCCCACTAAGTTCTGAGCTTGCGCGATCGCGGGACGGATTCCATTCTCTAATCCCCAAAGCACGCCAGTCGAGGTCAGTATTAATCCCATCGAAAAATAATTGAATGCCAGGTTTTGTTTGGCAAAATTAGCAAGTTTTTTCACTGTCTCACACCAAATAAGCTAACAATTTAGTAATACGTCAAGTTATCATTCCTAACCTTAAGAATTTTGTTGTGTTCAATACATAATTGAAGAGACGTTAAGACCCCCTAAAAAAAGAGTCCTCAATCAAAATGTTTAGCCTGACAACGACAGTTTAATCGCTAATAAAAATTCAGTATTTGATGACAAAATTTTAACCGTCCTGGGTGATTCACTATCAGCAAGAACTCGACGACAATGATCAAGTCGCTTGATAAGCTAACTCGCCCATAATATAAGTGGCCTTAACGGCCCGATCATCTCCCATCATCATGACTGCAAAAGCACTGTCTGCAAAGGATTCTAGGGTTGAGGGTGGAAAATTTTCATTCCGTAAAGCCATTGTCGTTGTTGCCTTGGGATCAATAACAATAAAGTCCGCTTCTTTGCCAATTTCAAAATTCCCTAATTTATCCTCTAGACAAAGGGCTTTTGCCCCTCCCAAGGTCGCTAAAAATAATGCTTTAAAAGCGGATAATTTTTCTCCTTGTAATTGAACGACTTTATAGGCTTCATTGGCAGTTTGTAATAAAGAAAAGCTTGTCCCAGCTCCAACATCGGTTCCTAAGCCAACTTTGACGGGGGTGTCGGTTGATTTGGCTTTGTGCAATTTAAACAGTCCACTTCCCAGAAATAAATTAGAGGTAGGACAGAAGGAAATGGCGGATTTGGCTTCGGATAACCGTTTAAATTCGGCATCGGTTAACTGAACTCCATGGGCAAACACCGATCTTTCTGTTACTAAACCGGCTTGATCGTAAGCATCTAAATAGCCTTGACTCTGGGGAAAAAGTGCTGCAACAAAAGCCACTTCATCAACATTTTCTGACAAATGGGTATGCAGATAGACATCAGGATATTCGACTAATAATTTTCCGGCTAACGCTAATTGTTCATCGGTAGAGGTAATGGCAAAACGTGGGGTAACAGCATAGAGCAATCGGTCTTTTTTATGCCATTTTTCAATTAATGCCTTCGTTTCGGTATAGGAAGATTGGGCCGTATCGAGGAGAAAATCAGGTGCATTGCGATCCATCATGACTTTGCCTGCGATCATTCGCAAGTTCCGTTTCTGGGCTTCTTCAAAAAACGCCTCGACGGATTCGGGAAAGACTGCTGCAAAGACGAGGGCCGTGGTGGTGCCATTTTTTAAAAGTTCTTCGAGGAAGATTTGGGCAATTTCTTGGGCGTAGCTTTTATCCTTAAATTTTGCTTCTGTGGGAAAAGTGTATTTACTTAACCATTCTAATAACTGCTCTCCGTAAGCCGCGACCATTGCCGTTTGAGGATAGTGAATATGGGTATCAATAAACCCTGGCAAAATTAAGTGATTAGGATAGGCGATCGCGTCAATCCCTGCAAACTTATCTTTCAGTTCTTCGTAGGGGCCAAAGTCTTTAACTTTTCCATTTTCGATGACTAATAATCCGTCTGCTAAATAGCGAACACTATCGACTTCTGGAACATAGAAAGGATCGTCAATAAAATCTAGAAAAGCACCCCGAAAAGCTTTTAGCATTAGCACCCCAAAAAGAAGAGTAACGGATCTTGATAAATGTATTGAATTTTACAAAAACACCCAATTTCGTTAAAAAAGTCTTTTCAGAAAAACACAATCAGAAAAACACAAATTTAAATTTGAGTTATTTTTTTTACACTCCGAACCTAAAGTAAAGATTAAGAATACTTGTCTGCTGATTGTTGAGTAATTTCTGAAACCTGATTAATAGGAAACTGATTAACGAGATTGTATGTGAAGTTATCAAATGAAGAGTCCTAAATTTGTACTTAAAAATACAAAAAAAAAACGCTTAAAAGCTCTAGTATAGGTCGTCTTCTTTAGGCCATCTGTATTTAGAATAATTATCATGGAGCTATGATAAATGAATAATGAAATTGAACCAGTAGGCGTACTCGACTCTGGCCAATCCCCCCCGCCTCAGTATTCGGGATGGCAAGCTAAGATTGCTGACTACTTTAAATTTGATTTTTATCACACCAATTTTCGTACCGAAATTCTGGCGGGTCTGACTACTTTTATGACCATGGCCTATATTTTGGTCGTCAATCCCATCATTTTATCCGACGCAATTTTTTTAGAACAACCGAAAGACCTCTTTCCCGAACTGGTCATTGCCACGGGGATATCAGCTTCCATTGGAACCTTAGTAATGGCATTGTATGCTAAATATCCCTTTGCCGTGATGCCAGGAATGGGGCTGAATGCCTATTTTGCTTACTCAGTAGTTATCGGATTGGGTTTTAGTTGGCGATTG
Organism: Snowella sp.; assembly: GCA_035285545.1. GTDB lineage: Bacteria > Cyanobacteriota > Cyanobacteriia > Cyanobacteriales > Microcystaceae > Snowella. The sequence continues at coordinate 7,106 of JAYKGY010000107.1, forward strand.
GCTCTCGCGGCGGTGTTTGTCGAAGGGATGATCTTTATTGCCATGACGATTACGGATATTCGTCGTCATTTGATTGTCGCGATTCCTTCTTCCATTAAAATTGCAACCACAGCCGGAATTGGTTTATTTATTGCCTATATCGGCCTAGCGGGTAATCCGAAAGTGGGCGGAGCCGGACTGATTGTGCCTAATGAAGCCACGAAAACTGCGTTTGGAAGTTTCCGTGAATGGCCGACAATCATGGCTTTTCTGGGAATTTTAATTGCGGCGGCCTTTGTTGTCAGACGGATTAAGGGAGCCTTACTCTGGGGGATCATGGCTACGGCTATATTGGGCTGGATTATCGGTGCAGCGGCCTGGCCAAAAGGTTTTATTCAAGTTCCTCCCCTGCCGGTTCATTTGTTTGGTGAGGCGATCAGGGGGCTTGCCAGTATTAATGGAAGTAACTGGGTTGATTTTGTATCTGTGTTATTGGTGTTTTTATTTGTGGATATTTTCGACACCATTGGAACCATTTCAGGGTTGGCTTCCCAAGCAGGTTATATCGATGAAAAAGGGGAACTGCCCCGTGCTAATGAAGTGTTAATGGCCGACGCGATCGCGACAACAGCAGGTTCTATCATGGGATCTTCTACGGTAACCACTTCAGTGGAATCCGCATCAGGGGTTGCAGAAGGAGGCAGAACCGGATTTACCGCATTAGTGGTCGCCGTCCTATTCCTCTTTGCCATGTTTTTTATCCCTATTTTTGAAGCCATTCCGGCCTTTGCCACCACCCCCGCATTGGTGATTACAGGGGTATTAATGCTATCGAGCGTAACGGGCATTCGTTGGGGGGATCTAGGAGAAGCCATTCCTGCTTTTTTAACAATCTTTCTCATTCCTTTGAGCTATTCGATCGCGGCAGGTTTATCCATTGGCATGATTACTTACCCCCTTATCAAATCAATGCAAGGGAAAGCCCATGAAGTTCCGATGGTCACTTGGATTTTAGCAGGTGTTTTTGTCGCTCGAATTATCTTTATGACAATTCGTTTTGGTTAAGGTTTAGCGAAAGATTGAGCTTTAAACCTAACGCATTAGGGAGCGTGGCCTTTTATTGTTACTAAGGCCGCGTTTCTTCCGTTTTGGCTGTATTTCACTCCACCTACAAGTCCTAGCAGCCGCTCAACGCCATAACCCCGAACTCAACCTAGAAAACAGAAAAAGGTTTAATTAAAACTGTTCTGCATCTACCCACGCCCCATGAAACCCATAGGGCACTCGTTGCGGTAAAACGACTCTCGCGATCGCCGGTTGAGTAACGTTTTGAGCATCGACCACGATTAATTCAGAGCGTTGAGAGGTTTCATCGTAAATCAACGTAATTAACCAACCCTGATCTTCCGCTTGGGCTTGGGGATGGGGAACAAAAACTGCCTCTCCACCATAGCAACCTGATTCAAAACGATGAATTTGGATGTCTCCCGTTGCCAAATCATATTTCAGCAAGCCATCGAATAAAGGAACCTCTGTCGGCGCAGCCTTACCTGCATAACCGTAGCGAGTTTTTCGCCCTAAATATTGTTCATTGACACGGGGAAATTCACAGGGGATCTCACCTAAACGTCGCTCCTTTACCTCTCCTGTTTTCAGGTTAAACCGCCATTCATACAGGAAGGGAATATTACCATCCCTTGCAGACTCTTCCGCTTCAATCGCAAGAACATTCGTTGAATTCATACGGCAGGCAATTAAAACAACTTCATCTCCTGACTCATAGGCATTCATCGTGTGGAAACAGTAACAACTTGGACTCTCAAACCAGTGAATTTCTGACGGTTCTCCATGACGCGGTAAGATCCCAAAACGGCTGGGTGTTCCTTTTTCAAATAAAAACGCGGGTTGTCCCTGGGCAGCTCGTTCCGGTCGAAATGTGAGGGGAAAATCCAAAAAAATGCTGTAATGTTCGGTAATGGCAAAATCGTGCATCATCACCCCAACGGGTAATTCAATGGGGATCAACTTCTGCAATTCCCCTTCAGGTGACACAATCCCATAGTGAAGAAAAGGTGGCTGGAAAAGGGAATACCCGAAAAACATCATTTCCCCTGTAACGGGATCAACCTTGGGATGGGCCGTAAAAGCCGATGTTAACTTGCCGTCAAAATTAAAAGAACCAACCGTATCCAAAGACGGTAATTGAATTTGATGGGGTGCGCCGCCTTCCCACAAGGCTAAAAATTTATTCCCATGCCAGACTAAGGCCGTGTTAGCGGTATTTTTACTAGGGCCGTAGGGATTATCTAATTGAGGTGGTTCCAATAATCCCGACCAAATGGCTTTTCCGGCTTCCTTTTCCCGCTCAAAACCAAAGGTGCGGACATAACGATTTTTGTAACTGGCTTGTCCATTTTCCAGATAAATACCATGCAACATCCCATCCCCATCAAACCAATGGTATTCTCCGATGGGGGTAAATTGAGGATTTGGCCCATTACGAACGAACATTCCGTTTAATTCGGGAGGAATTTCTCCAATAACTTGCAGGTTCTCTGTTTGAATTTCGGTTTCAATAGGGGCAAAGTTATCGAGCAAATAGGGATTACTCGCTGTCATGGTTGTCATCTTTTTTTTAGGATTTTTCTTTAGGATACCAATCCGTCAAAATTGTTGCTAAGATTATGGCTCAGTTTCGCTGATAGAAAAGACTAAAAGGCGATCGCGGGCAATCTATTAAAATAGAGAAAACCAAAGATGATAAAAATAAATAATCTATGGCAACCACCGCAGACGACGTATGGCAACTATTAGCAGAATTAACCAATAGGCAATCCGAATTAACTGCCGCTCAAAAAGAGACAGATCGTCAACTCAAGGAATTAGGGAGACAAACTGATCGCCAACTCAAAGAATTAGGCAAACAGATTGGGGGACTTGGTGCAAAATTTGGTAGCTTTACCGAGGCTCTTGCCCTTCCCTCAATGGAAACCATTCTCAGACAACGTTTTGGGATGGAAGTCATCAGTCCTAGTGTACGAGTCAGCAAAGAAGGGAAACATCTAGAAATTGATGTTCTTGCCTATGCCAATGGTGAGCTAAATACTGCCTATATTGTGGAGGTTAAAAGTCATGCAAGAGAGGAGTCTATTAGCCAATTAAAAGCTATGTTGCAACGTTTTCGTACCTTTTTTCCTGAGCATAAAGATAAACAACTTTATGGTATTTTAGCAGCTGTTGATATGTCTCCTGAATTACGCCAAAAAACCCTACAAGAAGGATTGTATGTTGCTCGGATTCATGACCAGGTTTTTGAACTCGATATTCCTGAAAACTTCCAACCTCAAAGTTATTAAGCCGCGACTTCTCTTAATTTTAATTTAGGGTCAGGCGTTAACAAATCAAGACTTTTAGGGTTGCTGACAAAAATGAACCAAGTAGAATGGCGTTAAGTTGATTCATTTCTCTCAACCGTTTCAAACCGAGTTTTTGTATCGGAGTGTCCCATTACCGTTAAAATAGGCCACGTCAAGTCATCCCCTGTTTCAGCGAAGCAGTCTAGATTCAGAATCCTAATCGATTTTTAGCCATTCCCAACAGGGTTACCATTTTATTTACCCTCTTAACCATAAACATTATGTCGAAAATTCTCGTATCTGATCCTATTGACCAAGTTGGGATCGATATCCTCAAACAAGTTGCCCAAGTAGATATTAAAACAGGACTCCCCGAAGAAGAAATTATTAAAATTATTGGTGATTACGATGCATTGATGCTGCGATCGGGAACAAAAGTCACCAAAGCCATTATTGAAGCCGGAACCCAGCTTAAAATCATTGGTCGGGCTGGGGTTGGTGTGGACAATATTGATGTTCCCGCTGCCACTCGTCAGGGGATTGTCGTCGTTAACTCACCAGAAGGTAATACGATCGCTGCTGCTGAACACGCCTTAGCCATGATGATGTCCCTGGCCCGCCATATTCCCGATGCCAATCAATCCGTTCGAGAGAAAAAATGGGACAGAAAAACCTACGTTGGCACCGAAGTTTACAAAAAAACCTTGGGCGTTGTGGGATTAGGAAAAATTGGTTCCCATGTAGCGACGGTGGGTAAATCAATGGGCATGAAATTATTGGCCTATGATCCCTTTATTTCTAAAGAACGGGCCGAACAATTGGGCTGTACCCTGGTGGATTTAGACTTGCTCTTTTCCGAATCAGATTTCATCACCCTGCATATTCCCAAAACGCCGGAAACCGCGAATTTAATTAACGCTGAAACCATCGCCAAGATGAAACCCACCGTTCGCATTATTAACTGTGCGCGGGGTGGCATTATCGATGAAGATGCGTTAATTGAAGCCTTAGAAAGCAAACGGATCGCTGGGGCAGCCTTAGACGTTTTTAGCCAAGAACCCTTGGGAGAATCTCGCTTACGGGAACTCAACAACGCAATTCTCACGCCCCACTTAGGAGCCTCCACTGCTGAAGCCCAAGTGAATGTTTCTATCGACGTGGCTGAGCAAATTCGAGATGTCTTACTCGGTTTACCTGCTCGTTCTGCGGTCAATATTCCGGGTTTAACGCCAGATGTGATGGAAAAACTCCGTCCCTATCTGCAATTGGCGGAAACCTTGGGAACGTTGGTGGGCCAGTTAGCGGGTGGACGCATTGAGCAGTTAACCGTGCGATTACAGGGAGACTTGGCGGTTAATACCAGTCAGCCCATCGTCGTTGCAGCCATTAAGGGTTTACTATCCCAAGCCCTACGGGAGCGCGTTAATTATGTTAATGCCGCGATTGAAGCTAAAGAGCGAGGTATTCGTGTGATTGAAACCCGCGATGCGTCAATTCGGGATTATTCAGGATCTCTCCATTTGAAAGCGATCGGCTCAATGGGAGAACATTCGGCAACGGGTGCATTAATTAGCAACGGTGAAATTCGCATTACGGATGTGGATGAGTTCCCCATTAACGTGCCGCCGAGCAACTATATGGTGTTTACCCTTCACCGTGATATGCCTGGGATTATCGGCAAAATTGGCTCCTTATTGGGTAGTTTTAATGTCAATATCGCTAGTATGCAGGTCGGACGCAAAATTGTGCGAGGGGATGCAGTCATGGCCTTAAGTCTTGATGATCCCTTACCTGAAGGCCTGTTAACCGAGATCACGAAAGTAGATGGTATTCGGGACGCTTACACCGTTAAGCTATAGTTATCGCTTTGTAGTGTGTAAGAATTTATGGCTAATAGCTGGTGGGAAATCAAGATTCTCGCTCATCCAAGTTTGGAAGAGACAATCTTTTGGCGATTGGATAAGTTTGGCTGTTCTGGAACAGTGACCGAAGCCAAGGGACAGTCTTCCTTACTCCGTGCCTATATCCCCCAGTCCCAAGCCCAGCTATTAGACTTAGCCGCACTGTCTCTCTGGCTACATCAGGATTCTTTGCTCAGTGCGTTACCCCAACCCTTGATGCGCTGGAAACTCATTGAGGAGGAAGATTGGTCAAGTAGTTGGAAACAACATTGGCAGCCTACGGAAATCGGCGATCGCTTCTTGATCCATCCTGCCTGGTTGCCAGTGCCGGAAGAATCGGATCGTCTGATTTTACGCATTGATCCAGGGGTGGCCTTTGGAACCGGAACCCATCCCACGACTCAACTTTGCTTAGAATCTTTGGAAATGCGCCTGAGCGAAGGGGCTAATGATATGGTATTGGCCGATATTGGCTGTGGTTCAGGAATTTTGGGAATTGGTGCGGTGTTATTGGGTGCCCATAAGGTTTATGCCGTGGATAATGATCCCTTGGCCATTCAAGCCTCTCGTAGCAATCGCCATTTAAATCAAATTGATCCGTCCTATCTCGTCATTAATCAAGGCAGTATCGAGGCATTACTAGAACTCGCGCCGGAAGGGGTCGATGGGATTATTTGTAATATTTTGGCCGAAGTGATTATGGAATTAATGCCCCAGTTTTCTAAGTTGATCAAACCGCATGGCTGGGCGGTGTTAAGTGGTATTTTATTAGACCAAACCCAAGCGATCGCCGATGTGATTGAGCAAAATGGTTGGGTCGTGGCGGCGTTGTGGAAACGGGGAGAATGGTGTTGTTTCCAAATCCGTCGGGCGGAGAATTAACGCAAAACCCGAATAAACTCTAGGGGTAAACCGTCACTATCCGCGATAAACAGTACCTCATAGACGCGATCGCCGATCATTTGCTGACAAGGTTCTAATAAGACCCGAAGCGAGTCTAATTCTTCGTTTTTACTAAATTTAGATCGTAATTCTTGTAACCAAGTGGGTAAATCGGGGCTTAACTCCGTCAGATCAAAGGATAAATGGTAATAGCCCACATAATGCTCATCCCCAAAGGCATCGGGCGCGGGTTTGGGTTCGGGAATTTGGATTAACTCAATACGTCCGCCTAATCCTTCCATCCAACAAGCGAGGGTAAAGCCCGTGGTAAATCGTTCCTTAACCGTAAATCCCAGTTGTTCATAAAAGGCGATCGCACGGTGAATATCGGCTGTCCGAATCGAAGCGTGGTGCATAGCTTTAACCAAATTGTTCTAAATATTGGCTTAAATCGTCCAGTAAACGGGTTAATTCAGCTTCAGTGGTGAGGCGTATTCTCTCATCTCGGATGGTTAACAATACCTTTGCTGCAAAAGGACTGGGGTAAATATTGGGATTACAAAAGATTTCCAGAAATACATCCCCTGTATAGCAATATTCCATTGATTTTTCCGGTGTTGGTCGCCCGCCACTACTCCCTCTCGCCGCGATCGCTTTCAGACGTTGCATGAGTTGGTCAATTTCTGCTTTTAATATCTGGGCTGCTTCTACTGTAAAACTGAAGGAAACCGAACCTTGGAGCAGATTAAGCGTTAATGATGGCATGATGTTTGGGAAATGTATTAAAAAAAGATAAAGAAAGATATTAAAGCCAATTTTGTTTTTATTTTAGTCGATCTATTCACGCATTTTTTGAATTAAATTTAATGGGAGAGAAATCCGAACACCTCGATTTTTCCACAGACTCAACCGTTTTTCCACAGTTTTTAGCCAATTTTTCCACAATCTTTAGGACATCCAAAACAATTTTTAAGTTGATGTTCGTTTATCTTCAGTGATGGAAACGCCAACATTCCTGCGCGATCGCCCAATCCTCCTCGGTGTGAATAATGAAAATACGAACGGAAGAATTGGGGGTTGAAAGATCTTGATCCCGCAAAGATTGTTGATTTTTTTCTAAATCTAGGTAAAGACCCAAAAAAGCAAAGCCTTCACACACTTTTTCTCGCACAATGGCCGAATTTTCCCCGACTCCTGCGGTAAAAACTAAAACCTCTAAGCCCTCTAAAGATGCAATCATTTGACCTAAACAAGCTCGGAAACGGTGGATATACATGGCAAACGCTAATTCTGCCCGTTGATTTCCTTCCTGAATTGCCTGCAAGATCGAGCGTAAATCGGCTGAAAGACCTGAAATTCCCTTTAATCCCGATTCTTTATTCAATACATAGTTTAATTGCTCGGCCGTTAACCCGTATTCTTGCATTAGATAAATTAAAATGGCAGGATCAATCGAACCACTCCGCGCCCCCATCATTAAGCCTTCGAGGGGAGTAAAGCCCATTGTCGTATCGATACTTAGGCCGTTTTGAATCGCCGTTAAAGATGCCCCATTACCGATATGACAGGTAATCATCTTCAGATCGGCTAAGGGTTTATTTAAAATCTCGGCGGCCCGATGGGCACAAAATTGATGACTCGTTCCATGAAACCCATAGCGACGAATCCCTTTGGCGATCCATTCGTAGGGAATCGGATAAAAAGCCGCTTTAGGAGGAATGGTGGTATGAAAAGCCGTATCAAACACCGCAATTTGGGGAATATCACCTAAGCTTTGCTCGATCGCGTCAATGCCTTCTAGATGGGCGGGATTGTGGGCCGGTGCGAGGGGAATCAAACGTTGAATGGTATTTTTAACGTCAGGCGTAATCAAAGTGGCTTGAGAATAATCGGTTCCGCCATGCACAACGCGATGCCCCACACAATCAATTTCAGCTAAATTTTGGAGAACAGCGGTTTCCCCCATGTATAGACTTTGGAGCATTTGCCGAATCCCTTCTCGGCGATCGCTGCTAGCTAATTCAATTTTTTGTTTAATCCCGTTGGCTTTAACCGTCAACAATCCTTGACCTTCTGCCACTGTCCAATCAATCATCGCGTCCCATCTCGGTTCAGGGGCTTGGGAGGGCAATCGATCATCCGGTAAATCGTAAAGGCAGCTTTTTTGACTACTCGAACCCGCATTTAACACTAAGATTTTCATAGGCGATCGCCAATTTGAATGGAATTCCTCTAGCTTAAAACGGGGTTAACTTCAATACTTAACTGGTTAAATCTGGAAAAACGTGATGGATGGACTTCTGCCAATATTTTTAACAACAAACAGGGGCTTGGTCAATAGCGGACAATTGGAATCTGATTCTTCATAATGGCTGGAATATTCAACAATCTGAGCTTCGTTCCGTATCTTTCAACTTTTGAAACAAGTCTTTTGATTAAATCCATTTTGTTCTGAGCTTCGTAATACCTGACAACAAGCAATGAATGGATTAAAACCTAGTAATACCCTCGGTTTCAAGATCAATCTGCTTAAAATACCCTTATTACTCTGGAAAACGATGAAAATTAAACAACTTGCTTCCCTAGCCGCGATCGCTATCCTCAGTACAGGAGTCGCTACCGTTGCAACCTATCCCCAGATAGCTTTACAAGTTCTTTCGGCTGCCCTAGAAAGTAAAGCGATGGCAAATCCTTATGCGAATTCCAAGACAGAAACCTCCGTTGGGGGCCCCTTGTCTAAATCCTTGCAGGGTAAGCCCGTTGTGGTGGATATTTACGCAACTTGGTGTTCTGCTTGTAAAAATATTGCCCCAACCCTATCCCAACTGAAACAACAATATGCAGGGAAAGTTCATTTTGTGGTGCTGGATGTGTCCGATAAAGCTTCTACTGCTAAATCAGAGGCAAAGGCAAAAGAATTAGGTTTGAGTAAATTTTTTGAAGCGAACAAAACGCAAACCGGGTCTTTAACCATTATTGATCCTAAAACAGGTCAAATTTTGAGTCAACACCGCAACAATCCCAACAAAAGTGCCTACACGACGGTTCTGGATAACGCGATCGCTAAAAAATAAAACGTTTCTAGTCGGATCTTAAGTTTCTCTTCCGCTTTTGACCCGACTGAAGAATTCTCCGATTCCTAACTTCCTCGGTATGGAAGAAATTAAGATCAAACCTTCTCCCGTAAAGAGCGAGAAAACAAGCTTTTCAAAATTTACCCCCCTATTGATGATTTAACTCATCGGAGATTCCCATGAAAAATATTCGGGAAATAGACAATTCTATCGAGATTTTTTCGCACAAGAATTCTGAGGCTAAAAAACAGAAAATTCCTAAAAAATGGTGGCGATTGGGAGCTTTTTTCCTACTCGGATTAATTCTCGCTCTCGGTCTTTATCAGCTAGTTACTCCGGCCATTGAACACTTTGTTTCCACGGTAGAAAATATCTATCAAAACTGGTTTAGCCAACAGGATACGACGAATCCCATTATATTACTGCCCCTTGCCTTTTTTGGCGGATTAATTGCCAGTATTTCTCCCTGTATTTTAGCCCTATTACCTGTCAATTTAAGCTATATCGGCACACTCAAAATTGAATCGCGTTGGGATGCTTTCATTAAAGCCGGTTTATTTGTACTGGGTTCCGTCACTATTTTAAGTTTATTTGGTTTAGTCTCCTCTTTTGCAGGGGCTGTTATGGTGGAATACCGAGGCTATATCAACATTCTTGTGGGTTTTATCATGGGAGTAATGGGTTTGTGGTTGATGGGCGTGATTAAAATTCCCCTTCCCCAAATGAATATTCCTACGCCTAAAGCGGCAGGCCCCTATGGGGTAGGTTTAACCTTTGCCCTCGTCAGTTCTCCCTGTGCTAGTCCTGTTCTATTCGGTGTATTGGCAGCAGCCGCAGCAACAGGTTCCCAGTTATTAGCCACGCTGACCATGGTTAGCTATGCTCTGGGTTATACCATGCTGATTTTTCTTGCCAGTTTATTTACGGGATTGGCGAAACAAAGTAGGCAATTATTGCAACATTCTGAGGGGATCATTTTATTGGGGAGTTTTGCCCTAATTTTAACCGGCGCTTACTATCTTTTCACGGGTACACAATGGTTTATCGGAAGTTAATGATATATTCAGATTAAAAATTAATATTTTTAAGTAGATAATCAAGACTCGCAATCCTATGCAAAAAATTTTAACGCGAACGCCTAGCCAACTTTATCTGGGTATTGCAGTCCTGATTTTTGCTGCTTCTAATTCAGTTACTCGTAAAATTGTTGAAATTGGTCAAAATCATTTGATTGACGGCAGAAATCCGATTTCACTGTGTAATGTTTTATTCGTTGGCAATCTTTGTGCCTTGGGTTTGATGACTTTAATTTTTCATCGAGACTGGAAACCCAGAACCCTCAAGGCGTTAACTCGTAACCATTGGATTAGCTTAAGTATTACAGGGGTTCTATCGGGGGCGATCGCGCCTGCCTTAATTTTTACCGCGTTAGAAAAAACCAGTGTTACAAATATTGTTTTGATCGGACGATTTGAACCGATTTTTACCTTGTTGTTGAGCTTTTTACTATTAGGCTCGCGTTTTAATCATTGGACAATAACAGGCTCTATCATCTCTTTGCTCGGTGTAGCGGCAACGGCTTTTCTGGGAAGTTCAGAGCAGACTATGATGATTCCGGGCGTTCATTTAGGAGTAGGGGATATTTATGTGGCGATCGCGGCTTTGATTGCGGCGGTCTCAACCATTATGGGCAAATTACAATTACAGGCTATTCCCTTGGGAATTATTATCATTTATCGCAATATTACCGGAACCGTAATTTTCTTCATTTTGGCCAATCTTCTCTATGGGCTACACCATTTTATGGATATATTCTCTCCCTTTTTATGGCAATGGATGTTAATTTATGCGGCAATTATCGTCGTTGCGGGACAATTATTTTGGTTAGTCGGTTTAAGAAAATCCACTTCAACGGAAATCAATTTTGCAAGCTTATTAAATCCCATTTTGGCGATTATGATGGCCTACTTAATTTTAGGAGAAGTTCCTAATTCTGCTCAGTATGTGGGTGGATTTTTATTATTGGTTGGTGTGATTTTAAGTTTTATGGGAAATCTATCCCAATCTAAAAGAATGGGAGACTTAAGTACCGCTAGTCCGATTGAAAAAATTGACACCCCTATGGGATTTCGGGGAATTTAAAAAAGCTTGTTTTTGCTCGAAATTCTGCTCAATGAGGGGTATTCTTTTAACCGGATATTTGCCTATTCTGTCTATTAAATCGGTTTAAATATTCTTAACTTGTTGATTGATATTGATTTTCAAGCGCAGATAGTCTTTCTTGTTTTTTAATTCCCTGTTAATTCCTCTGTAATCTTTCTGATCAAGTATTCTCAATCAGTTGCCGTCAAGCATCAGGATGCTGAGAACGAAGTTTAGGATTCAGTCATGACTTTTTTTGGTGAAAAGGGTTTCTTTTTAGAGCAGAGAGTGTCAGAATGAGAGATTGTGTATTTCTCCGATAGAGCTAGCCGCATGACTCAACAATACCGCCTTACCCTGTTGCCTGGCGATGGCATTGGCCCTGAAATTATGGCGATCGCTGTCGATGTCCTTAACGTCATTGGCAAACAGTTTGATTTAGATTTTACCTTTCAAGAAGCACTGATTGGCGGAGCGGCGATCGATGCAACGGGTCAACCCTTACCTGAAGAGACGTTAACCACAGCGCAGAATAGTGATGCGGTTTTACTGGCGGCTATTGGGGGCTACAAATGGGACACGTTACCCCGTCAACAACGGCCTGAAACCGGATTATTGGCCATTCGAGAAGGTTTAGGTTTATTTGCAAATTTACGTCCTGCGACGATTTTTCCCCAGTTAATTGATGCCTCTACCCTCAAACGAGAGGTGGTGGAAGGTGTGGATATTATGGTGGTTCGGGAACTGACGGGCGGGATTTATTTCGGGCAACCCAAAGGCATTTTTGAAACGGAAACGGGGGAAAAGCGGGGCGTTAATACCATGGCCTATCGCGTCTCAGAAATTGATCGTATTGCTAAAGTTGCCTTTGAAACGGCTCAAAAACGGGGTCATAAACTGTGTTCTGTCGATAAAGCTAATGTCTTAGATGTCTCCCAACTCTGGCGCGATCGCGTCACCCAAATGGCGGCTGAATATCCCGATGTGGAACTGTCCCATTTATATGTGGATAATGCGGCAATGCAGTTAGTCCGTGCCCCCAAGCAATTTGACACCATTGTCACAGGTAACTTGTTTGGCGATATTTTGTCGGATGAAGCGGCGATGTTAACGGGAAGTATTGGAATGTTGCCTTCTGCCAGTTTAGGAGCCGATGGGCCAGGACTCTTTGAACCTGTTCATGGTTCTGCTCCCGACATTGCCGGTCAAGATAAAGCCAATCCGTTGGCCCAAGTCCTCAGTGCGGCCATGATGCTGCGTTACGGGTTAAATCAACCTGAAGCCGCCGATAAAATCGAACAAGCCGTTGCAACGGTATTAGAAAAAGGCTATCGGACAGGGGATATCCTCTCACCAGGGACTCAATTAGTCGGTTGTCGGCAAATGGGCGATGCTTTAATACAAATTTTAGAATCCTAAAGGGAAGTTTGTACGTCTAACGATTCATTGGTTATGATTAACATCAACAGACCTGCAACAGTCAGCGTTCAATTCAACTGAGGGGAGGATAGACCATTGGTTTACGCGACGGAAGAAGCTACTAGTAACGCAAATTATACAGAAGTTCCCATGATCTTAGATCCCAAACTCTTACGGATGGCTCGACGGATTTATCGGGCGTATTGCGTTCTGCATCCTAAAACTAATCGACGGCCTTTGGGGATTGCCATTCATCGGGATACCCATCGAGGACAGTTGATGTTTAACAACAAGCCGATTCTTTTACCCGGAGAATGCTTTGTTCCCGTTAAGCAGTTAGAATCTTCCGAAAATCGTTAATTTTAAATTTTTTGATGATTTAAAAAGCTTTTATAATTTACTGTTTTAAATTTTTGAGAATTTTTAAGGAGAATGAAGCTGATTTTCACTGATCAGCTTTAGTTCTTATTTTTATTGATATACATGGAAAATCGTTTCCAAACAATCAAAATAAATGCTTCTTTCAGAACCTGTAATTTTAAACTTCAAAAATATACGGCTTTTTAAGCGTTATTGCGCTTAATTTTGTCCATATTCCTAATCTCTATCGAGACGCGATCGCCACGGGGGGCAATATTAAGTTATTTTAAGATCAGTCCCAATTTCAGGATGGTCTCAGCCTTTCATGAATATCCTCAGTAATTTATTTTCTCCACCGAAATCCACTGCAAAAACCGAAAATAATTCTACCTTTGGCCAGCCCAAAGCGAAAAAAACGAAACGGAAGGTTGAAATTAAATCGCCCGCCGAAATCGAAATTATGCGCCAGGCTTCGGCGATCGTGGCAACGGTTTTAAAGGAAATTCAAGAAACGGTTGAACCAGGGATGACCACTGGCGATCTCGATGCTTTTGCTGAAAAACGGATTCGAGAAATGGGCGCAACGCCGAGTTTTAAAGGGTATCATGGATTTCCTGGGTCTATCTGTGCCTGCATTAATGCCGAAGTGGTTCATGGGATTCCCCATAGGAAAAAAGTGATTCGAGCAGGAGATGTGCTAAAGGTGGATACAGGAGCCTATTTTCAGGGATTTCATGGCGATTCTTGTATTACGATTCCGGTGGGGAAGGTATCCCAAAAGGCGGATCGGCTCATCCGAGTTGCAGAAGAAGCTTTATATAAGGGCATTGAACAGGTCAAAGCGGGCAATTATTTATTGGATATTGCAGGAGCTATCGAAGATCACGCCAAAAAACATGGCTATAGTATTGTGGAAGAGTTTACAGGGCATGGAGTCGGGCGAAATCTTCACGAAGAACCCTGTGTTTTCAATTTTCGGACTCGTCAACTTCCTAATGTGCAGTTAAAGCCTGGGATGACCTTGGCGATTGAACCGATTTTAAATGCAGGCTCTCGATTTACTCGGACGCTCCGCGATCGCTGGACAGTGGTAACGATTGATAATGCGCTATCGGCTCAGTTTGAACATACGGTATTAGTTACAGAAACAGGGTATGAGATTTTAACGGATAGGAGCAAGATTTAATAGTTAATAGTTAATAGTTAATAGTTATTAATTGAAAAGGATGAAGTTGAAGCAAAAAAATATCGACAAGAGTTGGGTTTTGAATTTTTTATTTTAAAAAGTGCTTTCATTGGCGCAACGTTTTTTGTCAAAAATAATCAATAATAATTGGTGATAAATTTATGAATAAAACCAAAAGTTTAATTCTAGCCTTAGTCGCAGTTGTGTTGAGTGCGTCTGTTTTTTTGGGGTTTCAAACTCAGGTTAATTCCAGTTCGCTAGAATCTCAAGCGAAACAAGCTGTGCCTTTAGAAATTGCGCTAAGTAACGGTAAGCCAACTCTAACGGAGTTTTATGCCGATTGGTGTAGTAGCTGTCAGGCAATGGCCAAAGATTTAGCAGTTTTAAAAGATCAGTATGGCCAATCCGTGAATTTTGTCATGCTCAATGTTGATAATAATAAATGGTTACCCGAAGTCCTAAAATATCGAGTGGATGGGATTCCCCATTTTGTTTTTCTCAATTCAACAGGAGATGCGATCGCGCAATCGATTGGAGAACAGCCTCGCTCAATTATGGAAGCGAATTTGGATGCCCTCATTGCCAATACGTCCTTACCCTATGCCAGTAGTACAGGGCAAACTTCTGCATTTCAACCCCAGGTAAATACATCGAATAATGATGATCCGCGCCTGCATGGTGCTCAAGTTCAAAAGAATTCTTAAAGGTGATATGGACTTCGATCCTGAGCCGGAAAGAATCGGTCAAAGTCAGGGGATCTACCTTAGATTAAGAATGCTAAAGTCGGAAAAAGTCAGGTATTTAGAAAAACTTCATGACAATGGATTCCGTTTATCGTAGGATAGATGAAACATGGATTTCTACTCCGCTGAAAAAGAACGGTTCTCCTCATGCCTGTTTCTCTCAATCAATTTGAATATCAAATCGGCGGCAGTCTCCGAAGCAATGCACCGAGTTATGTCAAACGGAAAGCAGATGATATTTTTTATCACGCTTTAAAGGCCGGAGAATTGTGTTATGTATTAAATTCCAGACAAATGGGCAAGTCGAGTTTACGGGTCAGTACAACTCAACGTTTACAACAGGATGGCACCGTTTGTATTTTTATTGACCTGACAGGAATGGGAAGCCAGGATGTCACCCCTGAAAAATGGTACGCAGGCATTGTCAAATGGTTAGTAAGTGATTGTCCAGCGTTGTCTAACCTTCAATGGCGTTCCTGGTGGCGAGAACAGCGGGATCTGCTATCGCCGGTTCAATGCTTGAATCAGTTTATTCGAGAAGTGTTATTAGTTGAAGTTAAGCAAAATATTGTTGTTTTTATTGATGAAATTGATCGCGTTCTCAGCCAAAGTTTTCCTTTAGATGATTTTTTTGCGTTAATTCGTTCCATTTATCAGCAACGCCATGTTAATCCTGAGTATCAACGTCTAAGCTTTGCCCTTTTAGGGGTAGCGACTCCTAATACGCTCATCCAACAAAAAGACAGTACTCCGTTTAATATGGGTCAGGCGATCGCGTTAACGGGATTTAAGCGAACAGAAGTAGAACCCTTAACCCAAGGGTTAAAAGGCATTATCCAGTCACCCGAAGCTGTGATGCAAGAAATTTTAAATTGGACGGGAGGACAACCGTTTTTAACGCAAAAACTTTGTAAGACGATTCTTGACCATGCTCATTTACAAGCGGGAGATGCCAAAACTTTTGTCGAAAAAGTGGTCTCTACCAAAATTATTGACAATTGGGAAGCCCAGGATGAACCCGAACATTTACGCACCATCCGCGATCGCCTACTCAGGAACGAAAAACGAACAGGACGATTACTAGGGTTATACCAACAAATTTTGCAACAAGGCAGTCTTCCCTTTGATGGCAGTGCTGAGCAAATGGAGTTAAAACTCACGGGGTTAGTGGTTGATCAAGACGGAAAATTACGCCCCTACAACAAGATTTATCAACATATTTTTAATCTGGTTTGGGTAGAACGTAAACTCACGGAGCTACGTCCCTATGCTCACCGTCTAGCCGCCTGGTTAAACAGTCATAAACAAGACTCCTCAACCTTATTGCAGGGTCAAGATTTACAGGATGCGTTAACTTGGTCAATCGGAAAACAAGTGAGCGATCTGGATTATCAATATTTAGTCGCTAGCCAAGCGTTTGCCAATCAAAAAACAAAAGCAACCCTAGCCGCTACCGAGGAAGCCAGTGAACTTTTAGCGATTGCTAGACAGAAAGCAAAGCAAACCGTTGGGAATATGCGGATTTCGGGATGGTGGATTCCGAAAGTGGGTCTTGGTTTGGGGATTCCGATCGCATTGTTGCGGCTTATTGGTTATTTGCAGGGAGCCGAGTGGAATCTGTGGGATCAATTTGTCCGTTGGCAGCCTTTAAAACCCTTGGATTCCCGTATTGTGATTGTTACGATCACCGAATCCGATATTCAAAAATACTATTGGCCGATTTCCGACCAAACGTTAGCCCAAGCTTTAACGACGATTAAGTCCCAAAATCCCAGTGTGATCGGTTTAGATATCGTGCGGAATGTTCCCATTGAGCCAGGTCATCAGGATCTCTTACAAGTTTTCCAATCTACCCCTAATCTGTTTGGCATTGAAAAAGTGATCGATCCCCCAGTTCCGCCCCCTCCCCTACTCCGCGATCGCGATCAAGTAGGTTTTGCTGACGTGGTACCAGATCTGGATCGGAGAGTTCGTCGTGCATTGTTATCTACTCAAAACCAGCAAAAAGCAGCCCAGCGGAGTCTTGCCGCTCAATTAGCTTTATTTCACCTAGAGAAGCAGGGGATTTCATTACAACCCCAAGCAAACAATCAATTTCGTCTAGGAAAAGCACTTTATCATCGTTTTACGGCTAATGATGGAGCTTATGTTCGAGCCGATGCCGGGGGTTATCAGCTTTTAGTCAATTTTCGAGGCTCGGAAAAAAGTTTCTATCAACTTTCTTTAGAAGACGTTTTAAACAACCGAATTCCTACCAACTTATTCCGCGATCGCATCGTTTTAATCGGGATAACAGCAGAAAGTTTGAAGGATCTCTTTGATACACCCCACAGTGGCGGACTCTTTCCGAATTCCGATCTCATGCCGGGGGTTATTCTTCATGCAACTATCGTCAGCCAAATCTTGAGTGCAGCCCTAGAAGGTCAACCCCTCCTCCGTAGCTGGTCAGAGCCGGTTGAATATGGATGGATCATTTTATGGGCTTTACTGGGCGCAGGGGTCAGTTGGTGGCTCAAATCTCCCTCTACCATTCTTGTCAGCATAGCGACTCTAGGAACAATCTTAATAACTGGCTCCTATCTCGCTTTTCTCCAAGGCTGGTGGATTCCTGTCATTCCTCCTTTGATGGGTTTAGGGGGAACCGCGATCGTAATCATTATCCTTACCAATCGAGAACGCGATCAATTACTCTGTCAATGTACCTTAGCAGAACTATTGGCTGTTCAATCCAGCTCCCCCGTTGTCTTTAAAATTGCCGTTGCCTACCTTCAGCAATCCGAGAGCAAAGAAAACCAAATCTGGATCAATCAGCAATTAAATCAAACGCCTTCAAAAAAGTAAAGGAGCAGGAGCAACCGACTCTAAACCAACAGATTTAAGCAGTGTAATCCAATTATTGATTAATGTTGAATTACTCGGAGATGCGTGTCGAGCTTCTGCTAAATTCTCTAGAGTATCATACCAAATACCTTTTTCACCATACCAGGCAGAACGAGTAAGCCAATCTTGGGTTGCTTGGGTAATAGGAGTATCGACCCGACTAACCAATCCTTCAATAACGGGATCATTAGGATGAACAAGATTACCACACACTAAAATAGTCGCCCATTTATAAGTTTTTCCAACTTCTAAGGGGGCTTCTTGATCAGACATCTGCAAACCAACTAAACCTGGCTGATTGGGAAGGAAAAAAAAACGTTGAGAATGGGACTGAAATTGGCCATTTACTTGTTCTTTAATCGTTAGAACGACATGTTTCGCTGATGTCTCAGGAATATAAACCCATAAAGTAGGGTATTTTTCTGTCGTTAATCCTTTTTGATTTTGAGGAACTAAAGCGGTAAAAGTCGGCTGAGCAACAGGATTTCCCTCACAATTTTTTGGGCTACGTCTTCCACCTAATACGGTCTTTTCCGGTTGGGGATCATCAGGCGGAGGATTGAATCGAACTAAAGCCATCGGCATATCGGCGATCGCAGCTTGAGTTCCCCAAAGACAGAGAAAACTAGAGAGTAAAATTAACCAAATGTTTTTTCCTAACATAACCGCTACTCTCTTCCTCATCCTGTCAATCAACTTAAACCAGTTAGACAACTCATTTTTAATTTAACTCTGATTGCCAATTTAACTGCCATTAAGTCCATCAAACCTTTAATAACTTTAGTATAGATTAATATAACAAATCCTCTAGATTATCTCTAGAGGATGAAGAAAAAAAGAACCTGGCATGGAGATATTGTCCCGTGGGGCAACCCCCAAAGTATCGTCACCGCTGCTTCGTTTCACAACCGAGTTCGGGATGGAGTCGGAGTGGTTCCAAAACGCTAAACACACCAGGA
>JAYKGY010000108.1:0-10619 GCA_035285545.1 Snowella sp.
CAATCGTCTCAAACTGATTAAGCGTCAGGCTTATGGGTTTCTTAACTTTGAAAATATGCGTCGTCGCTTTTTAGCTTGCTTTTCATTATGAGTTTTACTTATCACTCTTTATTCAGAAGAACCATTATTTTGTGATTTGATTAGCTATATGTTACGGCAGGGAATGCCAATGGAAGAATTAAAGAGACTAACTTTTTTACAAATGAGCCAACAGTCTCGTAATGCGGAAGAAGCTCTTTTAGTCGTATTAAACACCTGTGCTAGGGTGACAAAAAAAATCTCAGAAATTAACTGGAACAAGCTTGACAGTTTTGGTGAATGGTTATCAAAATTACAGAGACAAAGAATTGATTTAAATAATACGTTAACCTTTAATTGCTTAAGTTATTTAAATTTAGCAAATCGCATATTAATTTTGAAAGATTTATGCCAGGCAAATCTGCTAGGAGTGAATCTGCAATGGGCAAATCTAGAACGGGCGAATCTAGTGGGAGCTAATCTAGTAGGAGCTAATCTAGTAGGGACGAATCTGCTAGGGGCAAATCTGGTAGGGGCTGATCTGGAAGGGGCAAATCTGGTAGGGGCGGATTTGGAAGGGGCAAATCTGAAACGGGCAAATCTGGAACAGGTGGATCTAAAACAGACGTATCTGGGAGGAGTGGATCTGGAAGGGGCGGATCTAGGAAGGGCTAATCTGCAACAGGCGGATCTAGGAGGAGCTAATCTGCAACAGGCGGATCTAGAAGGGGCTAATCTGCAATGGGTGAATCTGGTAGGAGCTAATCTGGTAGGAGCTAATCTGCAAAACGCATATCTACAAGGGGCTAATCTGCAAGGGGCGAATTTAGAGGGAGCGAATCTGCAAAGGGGAATTCTGCAAGGGGCGGATCTACAATGGGCAGATCTACAATGGGCAAAGCTCAGAAAAGCAGATTTAGAAGGCGTTGATACTGAAAATGTTGATCTTTCTCAAGTTATTTGGGTAGATGATGATGGCAATCCGCTTAACGAAAACCCATAATTTTAATTGATAATGGACACTAGATAATTATGAACTAATCGGCGATCAATATTTTTTTGTTTAGCTTAACAGCTTGTTACGTTCCTTCGCGTTGTTAAGCTTTGAAAGCGCGATCAAGTTTTAGTGGTAGAGATTTGGAAAGGGCGATTACTATTTGTATCCTTATCTTGAAAATCATCAAATATGCTTAACCCTCCTGAACACACTCTTGATACTGCGTTAAAATACGGGCTTCTAGCTAGATTCAATTCTCTCTGTCCGTGAGGTTGCTAATGACCTACATTTTGCCTAAAACCTTGACTTTTGCAGAATTTATTGCTCAATATGGCGATAATCCTGCCTATGAACTAATTGATGGAGAACTACGGGAAATGGAACCCACAGGCCCCCACGAAACCGTTGCGGGGAATATTGCAGGTCGTATTTTTGTTGAAATTTTAAAAGCTAATCTAAATTGGATTGTTCCTAAAAATTGTTTAATTAAGCCACCTGCTGCCGAAGCAATGGCTTTACGTCCTGATGTCATTGTTTTAGATGAAGATCAACTTACTCAGGAACCCTTATGGCAAAAAGAACCCATTATTTGTAATGGACAGACGATAAAGCTAGTTGTTGAAGTCGTCAGTACTAATTGGCAAGATGATTATGCCCGAAAAGTTGAGGAATATGCGTTTTTAGGGATTGCTGAATATTGGATTGTGGATTATCTGGGTTTAGGGGGTGTGGCATTTATTGGTAAGCCCAAACAACCCAAATTTACCGTTTGCCGTCTGGTCAATGATGTCTATGGGCAGGAGCAATATAATTTGAATGAACGAATTGATTCGACCTTATTTCCCGATTTAAAACTATGCTTAGCCGATCTTTTACCTCGTTGAGTTGTTCAATGGCGATCGCGTTTTTATTAAGTTTGGGAAGAAGCGATCGCTTATCTTAACAATCTTTCGTATTCTTCATGATCCAAAATCTTTGATTAGTTCGATGCACCTACAACTCCATTAACTGACCCTTGCTTTTTTCTAACAAAGCCTCCTCAATCAAAAAATCAAGTTTTCCTGAATTAGAATCCTCCTCAAGTTGCTTGTCCCATTGTTGAGCATCTAACTCATTAATCCAATTTTTCAAATAAAGAAATTCATCATTCGTTAGAGCTTCAATTTCTGTTTGAATTAATTGTAGTTTTGTCATCTTAGTGGGCTTTTTAATAACAATTTTCCTTGTTTTAGCTTTATTTTATCGTTTTTTATGATAATGGGGTCTGGGTAGCAAAATCCTTTGGTGTCGCTGTTTTGTTGAGTTTAAGCTTTTATCACAAAAATTCAGATCCGTTCCTTTGGTATCCCGTTCTAAAAATCTGCTTCAATTAGGTCATCTTAAACAAAAGATTTCAGATTGCAAATTGCGGATGAAGATTTTATTAGTTGAAGATGATGAAGCAACTGCCCGACTACTTGCCGATACTCTAACGGCTGATAGTTATATCGTAGATGTGGCTACGGATGGACAAATGGGCTGGGAACTCGTTGAGCGTTGGGAATACGATTTACTCGTCCTCGACATTGGATTGCCCAGACTTGACGGACTTAACCTTTGTCGGCAAATACGGGCCAAAAACTATCGAATGCCTATCTTACTGCTAACAGCGCGGGATTCTAACGAGGAAATGATTCTCGGCTTGGATTCTGGCGCGGATGATTATTTGACAAAGCCTTTTGATCTCTCTCTCTTGCTCGCTCGTATTCGTGTACAAGTTCGGCGAGGATACTCGAAACCTGTTTCCGCTCTTCTCACTCGGTCTCTTGCTTGCGGAACGTTAAGCTTGAATGGCGATTCTCAACAGGTCATTTACAATGATCGAGAGATTGAACTGAGGCGAAAGGAATACCAACTGCTTGAATTATTGCTGCGCTATCCAGGACGGGTTTTTAGCCGAGATGGGATTCTTGATCGCCTATGGACGAGTGAAGATTCCCCGACGGAGGGAGCCGTCACTAATTTGATTAAAGATCTGCGGCAACGCTTGAAAGGTGTTGGCATAGATCCTGAAATTATTGAAACCGTCTATGGGTCAGGTTATCGTTTAAAAAAAGAGTTACCCCAGCCTTTAGCTGATCAGACCGCTAGTGAAAAACCGAAGGAGAAAACGGTAGAGGCGATCGCGCAGGCTTCAGAATGGTTCCGCCGATCTTTACCCAAACGAATTGAGCAGTTAGCCGAGATTGAGCGAGAAGCAAGAGAAGGAACGCTAACGGCTGTTGGGCAAAAAGTAGGAAAAGAAGAGGCTCACAAATTGGTGGGTGGCTTAGGAACCTTTGGTTTTGTTGCGGACGCGATCGCTGCTCGGCAAATAGAAACGCTATTAAATGAAAAATTTCCGCTTTCTTCTGTTCAAATTGAAGCGTTGTCCCAGCATTTAAGTCTACTAAAAGAATCAATTCAGGATCTTCTGGCTGTTCCTACAAATCAACTGGTTACCTCTGATTGTAAATGGCAAAGTGATGAGGTCAAAATAACGCTTCTTGTTCTTGGATCGAGTGTATCTGAGGTTGCGGATTATCAGGGATTCCTCCAACCCTGGGGGATTCATGTTATCCATTGGGACGAACCCAAACAATTCCAAGCATTAATTGCAACGATTACGCCCGATATTTTGCTATTAGATGCAAATTCTTCAGCAATAGACCCGTTCTCATTTTGTCGATCGCTCCGTCAAGATTTGCAGTGGGGAGATTTACCGATTCTCGTCTTGAGTGATCGCTGTGATCCGCCTTACCTCCAGCAGATCTTTGCCGCAGGAGCCGATGATTTTATTATGAAACCCGTTATCGGGCCAGAGTTAGTGAGTCGAACAATCAGCCAGGTCGAGCGATCGCGTTCCCGAAGTAAAGTGGTTCAGGCTTGTTCGGAGATCGATCCCCTGACCCAATTAGCGAGTCGTCCTTCATTTGATCGCCAACTATCCCTCCTCTGGTCACGTCTGGAATCCTTGGAATTGCCGTTAGTGTTAATGCTGGTTGAAATTGATGGGTTGAGCGTCGGTAATCGCGAGGCAAAAGATCGCGGCTTGCCACAGGTTGCTAGGGAACTGGGGAGACACGTCGATCCCAGGAAGGATCTACTCGCCCGTTATGGAGAAGCCACGTTTGTCCTGCTTTTCCCCGAAACAGCCCTCGATCAGGCGATTAAGATAGCCGATGGGATTGAACAGGCACTTGCTCGGTTAGCCTTGTCCACCGAAACGGGCGATCGCCAGAGTATCAATATCGGTATCACAGGAACAATCCCCGTTCCTGAAAAATCAGTAAACGCCTTATTAACGATAGCTGAGCAAGCCCTACAAGCTGCCCGTTGGCGGGGGGGAAATACGTACTGTCTGTATCCGTTCTGAATGTCTGATCGCTCAATTTGTGAGGTTTTAGCTTGAAAGGTTTCGAGATTAAAAATTATGGCGAGAAAATTCCCCTGAGTGTCCTGCTTACTGTCCCGTTTATTGTGTTGGTATTGGGCGCAGTGGGAACGGTTGCTTACCTGTCTGATCGCAGTGGCCGACGCTCCATTGATGCGTTAGCCGAGCGGCTGACCTATCAAGTATCGGAACGAGTCAGCGATCGCCTCACGGAATATCTCCGCACCCCCCTCGCGATCGTTCAACTCAATCGAACTGCCCTAGAAAATGGAGAATTGAATCCCAACAATTTTCAGCAATTAGAACGGAATTTTCTCAATAAAATTCGAGCTTTCCAATCCCTTTCGACCCTTTCTTTTGGCAATAATCAAGGAGAAGTTCTCGGTGTGGGGAGAGACCGATCCGGAATTGTGACCTTACCCAATCAATTGACTGTTTGGGAGGCAGTGGGGCCAACTCCCAATATTCGACGTTTTTATGAGATTGATGCCCAAGGAAATCGCGGAAAAGTGATTCACATGACCCGCTCGTTCGATGCCCGTCAACGGGGTTGGTATAAAGCGGCCATTCAAGTAGGGCGAAAAGCCTGGTCGCCGATTTTTGCGATTTTAAATCTTCCCCTCGCCTCCATATCTGCCGTCGCGCCCGTTTATCGGAATGGTAAGTTAATCGGCGTTACCAGTTCGGATATTCTACTTTCCGATTTCAGCCTATTTCTCGCTTCTTTAGAAATTTCTCCCCAGGGCCAAGTGTTGATCATCGAGCGTTCTGGAGATTTGGTTGCTACCTCTACCCTAGAAAAACCTTTTATTCGCAATATTAACGGTGAGCAGTTAATCCGTCTATTGGCTCGTCATAGTCAAGATCCGATAACTCGTTCGACCATGATTGCCCTGTTAGATCGTTGGCCCAATCTGCACGACATCCGATCGCGAGAACGTTTCGACCTGACGCTAAATCGCCAACAACATTTTGCCTGGGTTCAGCCCTACCGAGAACCATTAGGTATCGACTGGTTGATCATTACGGTTATTCCCGAATCCGATTTTATGGCTGATATCCGGCGTGTTAACGAGCGAACCCTGCTGTTGTCAGGATTGACCCTACTGTTAGCCACCGGAATGGGTATCTTGACTGCCCGAATAATTGTTCGTCCTCTCCAACGGCTACAGTCCGCGGCCAATGCCTTGACCAAGGGAGAGCTAGACTATCCGGTTCGTATTGATGGTGTGGGAGAAGTGGCTAAACTTGCAGGTGCTTTTCGAGAAATGGCCAGCCAACTGGATCGCTCTTTTCGGTCTATAGAGGCCAGCGAACGTATGCGTGCCAACCATGAACAAGAACTTGAACAGCGGGTTGCTGAACAACGTAAAATTATTTGGGAAAATGAGGCGATTTATCGCGCGATCGTCAATGCATTACCGGATTCGTTGCTCCGTATGCGTCGAGATGGCACCTATCTCGATATTCAACTCGCCCCTGATATTGCTTCAATGCCTCCACCCCCAATCGCGTCCCTAGCTAAAGGCGAAAATGTTCGAGCCGTGTTATCCTCTGAAGCCGCAGAACGACGATTAGACGCAATAGCGCAGGCAATTTTGACAGGAGAAGTACAGGTTTACGAATTTCCCCTAACCGACGAAGAAACGACCTACTGGTGGGAAGCGCGGGTCGTTCCCTTAAATCATGACGAAGCGTTAGTAATCGTGCGAGATCTGACGGAATGGAAGCAGGGAGAGCAGGCACTACGGGAAAGTGAAGAGAGATTTCGTCAAGCGTTTGAAGAGGCTCCGATTGGGGTAGCCCTGGTGGATCTAGATGGACGATTTTTGAGGGTTAATCACGCGCTCTGTGAGATTTTGGACTATAATCCCCGTGAACTTCTTGTTTTGACCCTTCGAGATATTGTGCATCCCGATGATCAAGCGACTGACGAGGAACGTTTGCGTCAAATCATGACCGATGAGATCCGTTCCTATCAAGTGGAAAAACGCTTCTTTAATCGTCAAAGAGCCATTGTTTGGATTTCCCTCAATGTTTCGCTGGTGCGGGAGAGAACAACGCCCCCTTACTTTATTGTTCAAATGCAAGATATCAGCGATCGCTATCAGATTGAGCGGATCAAAAACGAATTCATTTCTGCGGTTAGCCACGAATTACGGACACCGCTGACAGCCATTAGGGGGTCTCTCGGCTTACTAGATTCAGGATTCTACCAAGATAAACCGGAGCGATCAGCCGAACTCCTGCATATTGCCCTCAATAACAGTGAGCGTTTGGTGCGTTTAGTGAACGATATTCTCGACCTGGAACGCTTGGAATCGGGAAAAATTAAATTTATCCTCGAACCTTGTTGGGCAAGCAATCTGGCCACCCAAGCCCTAGAATCGGTGGGGGTATTAGCCGATGAAGCTGCGATTACCTTAATAAACAATACTGAGGCAGTCGAAATTCTGGCTGCTCCCGATGCTATTGTGCAGACCCTCACCAATTTACTCAGTAATGCCATTAAGTTTTCGCCCCCGCATAGCACCATTGACTTAAAAACGGCGATCGCTGGCGAAAATCATCGTTCTTTTCTCCAATTTGCCGTCAACGATCAGGGACAGGGTATCCCAGAGGATAAATTAACCTCAATTTTTGACCGCTTCGGACAAGTCAACATTTCTGATTCTCGCCAAAAAGGGGGGACGGGATTGGGTCTGGCCATTTGTAAAAGTATTGTCGAACAACACGGCGGTAAAATTTGGGTTGAGAGCGTGCTAGGTAAAGGTAGCACCTTTTATTTCACGATACCTTTAGGAAAGCCAGCAGAATGAGTAAACGAATCTTGATTGTCGATGATGAATTTGAAATTCTTTTTGTTTTACAAAGAGTGTTTGAAGATTTTGCGGGTTGGCAAACGGTAGGTGCAATCTCCAGCAGTGAGGGCTTACGGCTCGCGTCGGCAGAAATTTTTGATGCAATCGTCCTCGATGTTTCTCTTCCAGATATGGACGGGTTCGAGTTTCTTGATCGTCTCCGCAGTGATCCGAGAACGGTGGCTGTTCCTGTGGTTTTACTAACCGCTAAAGTTACACCCAGCGATCGCCAGCGTTTTGCTAAATTGCCCATTGCGGGAGTCATTGCGAAACCCTTTGACCCGATGACGGTTTGGCAGGAGGTGGATGAGGTGTTGGGCTGGAAAGACGCTTAGTTCAGCGATCGCCTTTTCAAAACCTCAAATCACCATATAAGTTTCATATTTTTTCTTGTAAGTTTCTTAGCTTCTTTTTTTAAATTGGAAAAGTCAGTTTGAATCGACTTTGTTAATGGCGATCACAGTAACCCCCTTCACTTCCCCGCGATTCCAAGGTTTTTAAAGAAACTTTTTAGAGGAAAATATGGCGAAATTTCAAAAAATGACCTGGTATGAACAGCAAAAACGCAGAAAATCAAACCCTTTTTTTCGCTTACTTGATCGCTCATTCCGATTTCGCCTATTGATTGCCATTATGAGTGCATTCATTCTCCTTGCCCTGGTTCATCGTTTCGAGGTCTGTCGGGCAAAAAATTATTCCCCCGAATGCCAATTTGCCGATTTTCCTGCTGTCATCACGGTTGGTAATGTCGAGGCATTTAGTATCATGGCTGCGGCTTTGCTCTACATCCTGGAAAGGGGACAACGCAAACAAAAAGAGCATATAGAAATGGTGGAAACCATCAACGCAATGAGGGAATCAGGAGCCATCAGAAGCGTGAGCCGAATTTTAGCCATTGAAGCCCTCGGTCGAGACGGAATTTGGTTTGATGGGCAGGATTTTCAGGGAACGAATTTAGAAGGGCTAGAAGTTCCCGATGTTCGCTTGAGAAACGTGAATTTTGCAGGGGCTATTTTAACGGCTGCGGATTTTCGTCGGGCGGATTTAACGGGAGCCAATTTTACCGACGCGGATTTAACCGATGCAGACTTTACAGAGGCGGATTTAACGGGAGCCAATTTTACCGACGCGGATTTAACCGATGCAGACTTTACAGGAGCCAACCTATCCGGCGTTATTCTTACTGGCGCGCAATTAACGGGAACCCAGATCGAATCAGGGTTTCGTCCTTAAACAGTCGGTTAAGAAAATTTCAAGTATTTATCACTTTAAATGAGTTAAATGAGCAATTTTAAATCATGGTGGAGAAATCAATCCTTTTAGTCGAGCGTGAAGAGGGTATCCGAGAGATCTTACATCTCTGTTTGCACGATATCGGGGGCTGGAATGTGGTGGTAGCCTGTTCGGATCGGGAAGGATTGGAACAATTGGCGATCGTCCAACCGAAACCAGATGCCATTATTTTTGATATTCTCTTACCGGAAGAAAAAGACGGTTATGCCTTTTTAAAAGAGCTAAGTGGCCGTTTTCCCAACGATCTTCCCCCCATCGTTTTAATTACCTCGTTAGCGAAATGGTTCTCACGGGCTGACATGAAAGCATTAGGTATTATTGGCGCGATCGCCAAACCGTTTGATTCTCGTGCCTTACCCCAAGAACTGGCCCAATTACTCGGTTGGTCATTGTAAATAAGGATTTAAGCAGCCTGTACTGTTCCCAGAGCAGTTTTTAGGATATTCCCATTGTCGATAGCCCATCGTTATCCAAGATTGCATGAGCTTTCCAATTGACTTTCTTATAAGTTTCTTAGATTTCGATATGACTTTCTTAGATTTTCTGCGTATCGTGTAGAAAGTGCAAGTTATTATCGCGAAAAGATAGCAATGAATCTGGTTCCCAGCCTATCCTCCCCAAAAGTCAAATCTCCTGGTCGTCCTCCTTTCAGGGAAATGGCTTGGATTCCATCGGGAAACTTTCAAATGGGGTCGAACCACCACTATCCGGAAGAAGCTCCGGCTCATCTGGTTAAAGTTAATGGGTTCTGGATTGATCGCTATCCTGTCACTAACTCGCAATTTCAAAAATTCGTCAAAGAAACTGGATACGTCACTTTTGCGGAGCGTCCCGCCAATCCGGATAACTACCCTGGTGCTAAACCCGAACTTCTTGAACCCTCCTCCACCGTATTTATTCCGCCGAAAAAAAACGTGGATAAAAGCAACCACTACCATTGGTGGAACTACGTGCGGGGAGCCAATTGGCGGCATCCAGAAGGGCCTGGCAGTTCGATTAAAGGACGGGAAAAGCATCCGGTTGTTCACATTACCTACGAAGACGTAGAATCCTATGCTCGCTGGATTGGGAAAGAAATTCCTACTGAAGCTGAGTTTGAGTTTGCAGCCCAAGGCGGATTAAAGGATGCTGAATTTGCTTGGGGAAATGAACTTCATCCTCGCGGTCAAATGATGGCCAATACGTGGCAAGGAGAGTTCCCC
The DNA here is from genome assembly GCA_035285545.1 of Snowella sp. Classification (GTDB taxonomy): domain Bacteria; phylum Cyanobacteriota; class Cyanobacteriia; order Cyanobacteriales; family Microcystaceae; genus Snowella. The sequence goes on from JAYKGY010000108.1 coordinate 9,784, forward strand.
TATGAAAATACCCGTCAAGACGGTTATGAGCGGACTTCTCCGGTCGGATCTTTTCCTGCTAATGGCTATGGCCTCTACGACATGATCGGTAACGTTTGGGAATGGACGAGTGACTGGTATCGAGAACACCAGGAGATTAAAAAGCCTCCCTGTTGCACTGTCGATAATCCTCGTGGCGGAGCCTTGGAAAACAGTTTTGATCCCGCGATGCCTGACATTAAAATTCCTCGAAAAGTCATTAAAGGCGGGTCGTTCCTTTGTGCGCCGAGTTACTGCCGTCGCTACCGTCCTGCGGCTCGGATGGCTCAAGCGATCGATACCTCAACCTGTCATCTGGGTTTTCGTCTTATCGTGCGCGGATAGTCAGTGCCAATAAAACGCTGGGGCAAAGGTTTTTCATGTACAAACCAAAAAACAATTGGAGATCGTTTCTATGCCTAAAAACAAACCCAATATCTTAATTATCTGGGGCGATGACATTGGCCAAAGCAACCTCAGTTGCTACACAGGCGGGCTGATGGGTTACAAAACGCCTAACATCGATCGCATTGCCAACGAAGGTATTCGCTTCAACCACTACTACGGCGAGCAAAGTTGTACCGCAGGGCGAGCGGCCTTTATCACGGGACAGAGCGTTTTTCGGACGGGGTTGAGTAAAGTAGGACTCCCAGGAGCCGAATTGGGTTTTCGTGCAGAAGATCCGACCATTGCTGAACTCCTCAAACCTTTGGGTTATCGCACGGGTCAGTTTGGTAAAAATCACTTCGGCGATCGCGATGAGCATTTACCCACCATGCACGGCTTCGACGAATTTTTTGGTAATCTCTACCACCTCA
>JAYKGY010000109.1:0-3774 GCA_035285545.1 Snowella sp.
TAAAAATGTTAGTCATAAAAACGTTGATTGAGAAGATAGGTTTGAGCAATATTTATATTAGTTGATATTTTATGTAATGTCTGCTCTATATACTCTTTAGACCACCACTACTATCGAATCACTACCAAAGATTGGAGTGTTGGGGGATTTCAAATACAATTTTTTAACTTTAAAGCGACAAAGGGCGACCATTTACCCTCTCGTTTCAATTTGGTTTTTAAAGGCGGAGCAAAAATTTCTTTTGAAACTTTAATTGAAGTCGTCTGGATTAACACTAAAAAGCAGCAACTAGGAGCAAGATTTCTTAACCTACGAGACTCTGAAATTCTGTTATTAAGTCATTCAGTAGAAAGAATTATCAATCAGGATTTAATGATTGAGGAAGATTTGATTTCCCTACAGGAATCTCTTGGTAAGTTATCCAATTTACCCTCCCTCAAAAAGCAATCCGAAAAAACCGTTAGACCCCAAAAAATCGCAGCAGCAACCTTTGTGTATCTCTTAATGGGAGGGGTCCTAGTCGCTGTCACTGCATCAGCTCTCTGGCACTCTTTAACCACCATGAAAGTATCCAGTTCTGTGGTGATGCAAACCGTTAAGCCTATTATTACGAATCGTTCAGGAACCATTGGTAAAATTTATGTCAAGGAAGGGGATGTCGTAAAAAAAGATCAGATGCTACTGGAAATCTATGATCAAGACCTGGTGCAATCTGCTATTCGGGAAGAGATCAATGACTTAAATAGTATCATTCGCAATAAAACCAATAACTTAGATGATTTACGACGAGAAATGACGATCGCAAAAGTAGCCGAGCGAGAGGAAATCAGTGATTGGAATAGTTTAGTCAGAAGTAAAATTGACAATATTGAACAAATTCAAGAAAAAATTATTCTAGCAACCTACAATCTCAAAGAAGCCCAGACTGAGCTACAAAACGCCCTACTCCAAAAAAGACAAGAACAAAAAGATTTATCTTCCTCTAGTCAAATTAGTTTCCAAAATGTTGAAGCGATTTTGGTCGAAATTAAAGCCCTAGAAACTCAAGTCCAAATTGAAAGAGCGGCCTATGAACGATCTAAATTCCTCTTTCAGGAAGGAGCCATTAGTCAGGAGCGAGTGGAACAGGCTCTCGAAAAAATTACCATCACCCAGAGCAATTTAGAAGTTGCTCAAAAACGTCTAGCTAATGCTCAAGCAATTAATGATCAACTACAAAAGGGTAGTGTATATAATTTCAACCGCTTTAATGGTAATTTACCTCGATTGGCCATTGCCATTCAAATTAACAAGAAAAAAATCCAAAATATTCAAAATCAACTGGCGGATTATCGTCGCTTACAAGCTCAGCTCAGGCAAGAAATCAAGGTACTGAATGAGCAAAATCAACCTAAAAAATTGCAGGCTCTCCAACAGGATTATACTTCTCTTTCTACTGAAGTTAAAAGCCTAGATCAAAGAAAAAAAAGAATCTTAAGTGGGACAAATCCCATTGATCAAAATAAACAATTTTTAGTAACGTATCCTTCTCCTTTGTCGGGTAAAGTCCTGAAGATTGTCCAACCAGAAAAGAATAAGGTTCGAGGGGGAGATACGTTGATGATTCTGGAGCCGCGTTTCTCTCGTCCTAAAATTGAAGCCTATCTGACGAAGGATCAAGCTGCCTTAATTACAAAGGGGATGACGATTCAAGTAGAGATGAAACTGAATGGAGAAAAGCAATTCTATCCTGCCACTATTACCCATATTGATTATCGCGGTGGCTTTTGGGATGATCTCAAAGGTCGTTACCAATTTGAAGGCTCTAGTACCCAGCCAGTTTATTTAGAAGCAACGTTAGAGGAAACGTTACCAACTCAATTGTTAATGCCTGGTATGCCGGTTACCTTGCAGTTACCGAAAAAGTTAAATTTATGGGATAACTTACCTGAACGTTTTCCGCTTCCCTGGGCACGTGGATAGGGGAAAATCTGGAGGGGCAAGGTTAAAAATTTAAACTTTTCCCCATAGTCTTCTTGATGTCTTTGATTAAAATCAAAAATTCCTGTTCCTTTCGAGAGATTTATTATTACAATGTTCTTCTTTTTTAACCACTTTATTCGTTATTTTTGTTGTTTGGCGATCGCCCTAAGTCTAAATCTTGTTTGGGGATGTTCTCAACCGCCCGCTCTAGCCGATGCCTTTAATTGTTTTCAAGCCGGAAATTGTACACCGCCAGCCCTTTCTAATTCCGCCACTTGTTTGGTTAATCGAGACTACACCGTCACCGTTACCAACGTCAGTAGCCCAGTAACTGTTCTTTCCTTCCATGGCGGGAGAATAGAACGCCATACCAGTGAAATTTCAGCAAAATTGCAACAGTTAAATCATTGGAATCGCTACGATCTTCAGGCTCATGGCACAGAAACTTGCCTAGCAGGACAAAGTAATTTTCAACGACTTCATATTACTTCGACTCGTTTTGATGATCCCGTTGCCGTGAATTTAGTGAGTCAATTTCCCAATGCGGTGGCTATCCACGGTTATAACCGACCCTATCCCCAGGGAATGATTTGTGTGGGTGGGGCTAATGCGGCTCAGGTACAGGCTTTTATGGATCAAGTTAATCAACGAAAATCACTCTTCCCAAATTATGATTTACTGCCCATTAATGCTCCTCAATTAACTAATCCTGACGAGAATTGTTTTGATCTTAAAGGTATTTCTACTAAGAATATTGTCAATCGCACTTCAACCGGACAAGGGCTACAGTTGGAATTAAGTCAGCAACTCCGAGCAGATTTAGTCAATCCTAGCCCCAGTTATGATTCGTTACGGCGTATTATTTATGAGGCGATCGCCCAGGCGATGAAAGATTAAAAATGCCTGGGAAGGGAAGATATTATCTTTTATGGTCGTATAATCAATGGATTTTCGCTTGACGAATTTGTTCCTCGGCGATCGCCGACAGGTAACTGCAACGCTTGATTTTGTATTTCTTGTAATGTCATAAGCCCTTTACCCGCAACTCTACGATCTATTGTAAATTGCTGCTGTTCCTACCCTCAGTGACGGAAAAAATATCTCTAATCCTTACTGAAAAAGGTTTTTGGCTTCGCGATCGCTGTATAGAGAAATTAATCAATTGAAATTCCATCATGATTCGCCAGATCATACAAACTTTTCTGTTCTGGTATTAATTAGAAGTATAGCCTGTTTCACTTTATTGGCTATTTTATGGCATCAGCGATTGTACTGCTTTTTCTAAACGGTTAGTTTCACCTTTTGCCTCTTTTAGTAAGTCATTCCAATTGTCTGGAGGATGACCACTATCAAGCATTTTCTTAAAAACTCGATAAGCATCCGTGTTACTGTCGTAGGCTCGCTTAGAGTGTTCATCATTAATCCATGCGAAAACAATTATTTTGCTTTGTTGATGATATCGAAAAAACAGGCGGTACTGCTGAAAAAACTTAGCTCTAAACCAGTGCTTATACTCATCACCAAGCGTAGTGCCTTGACGATAATCACTACGGGTTGGATCTTGAGGAATAACATCAAATGCTAGTTTTGCGATCGCAGCCAAACGTTTTGTGGCGTTTTTTTTCTTGTAGTCTTTAGGATGCTTCTGACGCAAATGTTCAACCTGCATCAAAAGTTCTTCAAACTGGACTAGCGGGGGCATTTAAACAGAAAGTTTCGGTTTCGCGCTTAAAAGATTTAGCCTTTTGATCTGTATCCAAAACTGTCTATTAATTTATAAGTTCATGGACAGTGTAAGTTATGAATAATTGA
>JAYKGY010000110.1:0-10245 GCA_035285545.1 Snowella sp.
ATTTTTTTGAAAATCTCTAGAATAGGACGTAGTATATTCCTTTTTATAAAAATACTACGGCAGAGCTTAAAAGCCTTTTAAAATAAAGGTTTTTGTTTTTACAAATTACTGCTATTTATTCGTCCAGACAGGTGAGTTGGTAGTATCGTATATAATAATATTTATTCATCTTACTCTTACCGACTTATGACTCACTTAATTATCAAGCCTTATACTTTAGCCGATGCTTGGGAACTATATTCAAGATACTTAAAATCTAATGATAAGAGACAGTATTATCTTGTAAAAATGGCTTTGTTTAAATACACTTTACCTGCTTATGGTTTGGTTTACGAAGCAATAGGAACAAAGGCTAAAGATGAAGAGGCTTTAGCTTTTCTTAAAACCATTCACCTAAGTCAATTTGTAGATGTGTTAAACATCCAACAAAGTTTTTTCGATTCTTCTAATATTAAAAAATATGTACAAAGAGCAAATCGTCATCGTCTTAAACAAATGTTAACGTGGTGCAGTTCTCAAGAATGGTGGCAAGCTGCTACGAATACCAACAAAGGATATTATGCTCCTCGAAGACGTAATAATTTAGGTAACGCTCATCATGCTAAAGTTACTGACCGAAAACGGACAAAAACCTATTGTTTAAAGCCTCATGAAATTTCTTCTGATCTTCAAAAATCTTTAAATGCGCTGGAAAAATTTCAAACTAGAGTACAAGTTAAATATCGACAAGACCCATGCGTCACTAAAATAACCAGTGACAAGACTTGTAGATCACTTCTGCTCATCTTAGGTTGGCTACATCACTGTCAAGGCATCCCGCTTGCAGAATTAAACTTTCAGTTACTCGATAACATTGACATTGCGTATGATTATACGGAATGGATACGTGAAGAAAATAAAGTTAGCCCTAAAACAGAAGTTATTGCTCTTGTAGCTTTGCTGAATCTAGCTAAATTTCTTCATTATCAAGAATCAGATTATCGCTATTGTAAATCAATTAATAAAAATTATATAGATATTCCTTTAATTTGTGATCTACGCGAGTTAATTCGAGTTACAAATGAACGTATTAAGACAGTACAAAAAACAGTTAATGAGTCCGTAAAGTGGCTTGATTGGCCAGACTATCTTCTTTGTGTTCAATATCTTTTAAAAGATTGTTCTCCTTATACTTCAGACGGTCAAGCTCGCACTCCAAGAGCTATTGCTGGTAGTTATCAAAAGTATTTAATTGCTGCTCTTTTAGCTTATATGCCACCTGATCGGCAACGTACTTTTCGAGAGTTAGAAGTTGGTAAAACACTAGTTAGAGGAAGTGTTAAAAACAGTATTTTTATTCCCCAAATTAATGGTAAGTGGTATATCAAGTTAGGGCCAGCACACTATAAAACAGGAAAAGCTTATGGAGAGATTATATTGGAAGTTCCAGAAATTATTTATTCTGAACTAGAATACTGGCTTAATCATTGGAGGCAAGTTCTTTCTCCTAATCATAATTTTATTTTTACTCAATTAAATGGAAAACCCTTGACTTCTGGAAGCCTTCGGGGTCTATTTCGCCATGCTATTTATCGAGCTAGTAAAGTTCTTTTTGGAGAAGGAAAAGCCCCTAATCCTCATTTAGTTCGTGATATGGCAGTTACTCATTTTGTCCGAGAGGGAGCATCTGAAGCCCAAATGGAAGCTTTAGCGATCGCTATGAAACATAGCCGACGAACTCAAAGAGAAATTTATGATCGTCGTACACAAAATGAAAAAGTCGCTCCCGCCCAAGACATGATGCTTAAAGCTGCTGAGCAAGTAGCAAAAAAAGTGATTATTTAGTATTTTCTTAATTTTTATTGGCTAATCGTTCATTATTTTTTCAAATGTTATCGAGCACAGCTTCAATGTTGAGTTATTGCTTATTTTGCATGAGCTTATTTATTTTCGTCTTTTTGCCTTGGCGAAATGTCGGACAGGTGAATATCTATATTTTCACCTTGTCGCCATTTTAACCATGCAGCAAGGAGACCATCTACCAATTCAGACTTATCTAACTCGATTCCTTGGCGTTTAAGTTCATAAAGCTCTCCTTCAATATCTAAATCTGTCTTTTTGCGAATGTAGTAAGTTCGGCCGAGCCAATTGGGGTCGCTGCGTTTACCTGTAGCGGGTCTACCTCGTTTATTCAGTTCAGTGGGAGGGACGGATTGACTTACAGGAGGCTCAGGACGAGCTTCTGATTGACTACGCCGATTGTCGGCTATTTTTTTGAAGAGGTTACTGGGGTCTGTCATGACAGGATCTCCTTGCCAATGGATTCATATTCTTTCCACGCGATATTTGCCATACGGTCTTTGATGTTATAGACAGGAACTCCTTGCAAAGATGCTTTTTCGTAAGCAATTAGTCGATGGATTTCTCCTGTAAACAAGGGCAAGTCTGACAAAGCTTCTCTGGCCATTTTTGCCATCTTGACGGGTTTGGGATGAACCATTGTCAATAGAACTCGATAACGTTCCCTGTCGAGTCCTTGCAGAATATCAATGGTTTGAATGAGAGCATCGATCGCGAGGGCATCGGGGGTGGTAGGTAGAACCAACAAATTACATCCTTCGGCTAAAGCTTGAAGCTCACTTTCATCAGGTCGCGCTGCGGTATCAATAATAATGTGTTCGTATTTGGGAGAGTAAAGAGCGGCTTGCATCAAATCCACTACTTTAAAAGGCAAAGAACCCCGCTTACTCCAGCCTGTTGCGCTGCGGTTAGGATCGCCATCGACCAAGAGGGTATCTCCCAGCTTGGCAAAATAACAAGCAAGATGGACAGCAGTGGTTGTCTTGCCTACGCCCCCTTTGAAGCCAGCTACAGTGATCAGCACGGATTATGTTCCTCAGAAATTAGTATTAGTGTAATGCGCCTTTTCGCCTTTGTCTATTTTCGCCAAGGCAAAAATCTAAAATTTTAAATTGTTATATTGTCGGATTATCAACGCTCTTTACCTGTTTTGATTGTTTTTTATGTCTCTGACTTTTCGCCAATTCAAAAATATAAAAATACAAAAACTTGAATTGGTGGATTGTCAGTAATTTACTAGGCTTAGATGAGCTTGCTGGTTGCTTTTTGCTCAATTTTTGAGATCACTTGATTTCCCGTATTCCTGTAATCTTGAAGTTGGCTCTAATGTGGGCTGTTGTCGGGATAGGGAGTTAACCTGTGGCAATCAAAAAATCAGAACTTTACTCTTCTCTGTGGTCTAGCTGCGATGAACTGCGGGGCGGGATGGATGCCAGCCAGTACAAGGATTACGTGTTGGTATTGCTGTTTGTGAAATACGTCAGCGACAAATATGCAGGACAGCCCTATGCAGAGATTACAGTGCCAGAGGGGGCTTCTTTTCAGGATATGGTCGCCCTCAAAGGAAATAAAGATATCGGCGATCGCGTAAATAAGGAAATTATTGGGCCGTTGGCAGAAGCAAATGGATTGTCCTCCATGCCTGACTTTAATGACGAGGCGAAATTGGGCAAAGGCAAGGAGATGGTTGATCGTCTGACGAAATTGATCGCCATTTTTGAAAGTCTGGATTTCTCGCGGAATCGGGCGGATGGGGATGACATCTTAGGAGATGCCTATGAATACCTGATGCGGCACTTTGCAACGGAAAGCGGCAAAAGTAAAGGACAGTTTTATACCCCCGCAGAAGTGAGTCGGGTAATCGCTCAGATTTTGGGCATTCATGAAGCTGAGACAACACCTCGAACGACAGTTTATGACCCTACTTGTGGATCGGGTTCGTTATTGCTGAAGGTGGCAGATGCCGCAACAACACCAGTAACCTTAGAAGGGCAAGAGAAAGACTCAGCGACCGCAGGCTTGGCTCGGATGAACATGATCCTGCATCAGCACCCAACGGCGGAAATTGTTCAGGGCAACACGTTAACCTCTCCCCATTTCACAAAAGATGACGGTAGCCTCAAAACCTACGATTATGTGGTTGCTAATCCACCCTTTAGTGATAAACGTTGGAGTACAGGCTTAAATCCAGAAGAAGATGCCTATGGACGATTTGAGGGCTTTGGGATTCCTCCCGCTAAGCAAGGCGATTATGCCTATTTACTGCATATTGCGCGATCGCTGAAGAGTACGGGCAAAGGGGCTTGTATTTTGCCGCACGGGGTTTTGTTCCGAGGAAATGCAGAGGCAGAAATTCGACGCAATTTAATCCAACGGGGCTATATCAAGGGCATTATTGGGTTACCTGCTAACCTTTTCTATGGAACGGGGATTCCTGCCTGTATCGTGGTTTTGGATAAGGAAGGGGCAGAAACTCGTGAGGGCATTTTTATGATGGATGCCAGTGCGGGATTTATGAAGGATGGTAATAAAAACCGTTTACGCGATCGCGACATTCACCGCATTGTTGATGTCTTTAAGCGACAGTTAGAAATACCCAAGTTTTCTCGTTTTGTCTTGAATTCAGAGATTAAGGCGAATGAGTTTAATTTAAATATTCCTCGTTATATTGATTCCCAAGCAGAGGAAGATATCCAAGACATTGAGGGACATCTTCAGGGAGGCATTCCTGATCGGGATTTGGCCAGCTTGGCCCAGTATTGGGAAATTTGCCCCAATTTGAAGTCAGCCCTATTCCAGCCGTTACGTTCAGGTTATTCCCAGTTAGTGGTGGAATCATCCCAGATCAAGTCAACCATTGCCACCCAAGGGGAATTCATCAGTTTTATGGACTCTATGACGGCTCTTTTTGTCGAGTGGCGATCGCGGTGGATAGAACGTTTGCAGGAATTGGAATTAGGTTTTAAGCCCAAGTCTTTGGTTTTGGAAATGGGCGAGAGTTTACTGGCTTGTTATGAGGGTAAGCCGTTAGTCGATGCCTACGGGATTTATCAGCATTTGCTCGATTATTGGGCGGAGGTGATGCAGGATGACTGTTATCTAATTACAGATAATGGTTGGAAGGCAGAAACGAGACGATTAACCGAACGGAAGGAAAACAAGGACGGCAAGGTTACAGAGAAGGATAAAGGCTGGATTTGTGATCTGATTCCCAAGGAGTTGATCATTGCCCGTTACTTTGCAGCAGAGCAGGAAGCCCTCGCTCAATTGGAGGCAGATTTGGAAACGGTGACGGCGGAACGGACAGAACTAGAGGAGGAGCATTCAGGAGAGGAAGGATTTTTTGCAGAATTCGACAAGATCAATAAGGCAAGTGTGGCAAGTCGATTGAAAGATATTAAGGATGATCGTCAGGCAAAGGATGAGGCGGAGGTGTTAAAGCTGTGGCAGCGTCTTTCTAATCGGGAGGCGGATTTGAAGCGGTCAATTAAGGAGAAAGAGGAGGTTTTGGATCGGTTGGCCTATAACAAATATCCGCAGTTATCGGTGGCTGAGGTGCAGTCTTTGGTGATAGAAGATAAGTGGATGGCGAAGTTACAAGAGGCGATTCAAGGGGAGGTGGATCGGATTTCTCAGGGTTTAACTCAACGGGTTAAGGTATTGGCAGAACGATATGAAAAGCCGTTGCCTCAGTTAAGCAATCGTGTTGCTATGTTGGAGAGTAAGGTGGCAAAACATTTAGAAAAAATGGGATTTTCTTTGTAATTTATTTAGGAGTTATCAATGAGCATTGAACAAACAATTTTAGAAAACCTTAAGGTACTTTCACCTTTACAGCAACAAGAATTATTAGATTTTAGTGAATTCCTAAAGCATAAAAGTGCGAGTCATACGTCCTTATCAGAAAAACAGAATTCTGATCAACCTCAGAATTGTTATGATTTGGCTTTGGAATTAGGTGTAATTGGTGTCGCTGAAAATTTACCACCTGATTTAAGTACCAATCCAGCTTATTTTGAGGGATTCGGAACGTAATGAATCAAAAAATTATTATTGATGCGAGTCCTTTAGTTGCGATTCTTTCACCCCGCGATAATTATCATCAGTCTTGTGTAGCTACGCTTAAGTTGATCCAGCCGCCACTGTTAACAACATGGGCAGTTTTGACTGAAGTTCTTTGGTTAATTCGTGGTAATTCAATTGCAATTAATCAGCTTTTTTTGATGTTAGAAAGAGGATTAATTGAGATTGATCCGTTAGCCGAGGATGCCGTCATTTGGCTTAAAGATTTTATGATGAAATATCATGATATGGGCGTACAAGTAGCAGACGCTTCTCTTTGTTATCTGGCGGAAAAGTATGAAATAAATACAATTTTTACGCTTGATCGAAGAGATTTTTCAATCTATCGTATTAAAGGTAATCAGGTTCTAAAAATTATTCCTTAACGATCAATTAATACCTATGGATTTTCAAGTTAAGCAAGGTTATAAGAAGACTGAAGTAGGCATTATTCCTGAAGATTGGGAAGTTACTACTTTTGAAAAGATTGCAAACATTATTGATCCTCAACCAGACCATAGAACGCCGCCAGAATCTTCTAGGGGAGAGCCATATATTGGTATTAGCGATTTTCTGAATGAGACAACTATAGACTGGGAAAACTGTCGAAAAATTATCCCTCAAGCGATGAATAAACAACAAGCTAGTTTTAAACTTACTAAAGGAGATATTATTTTTGGAAAAATTGGAACGATAGGATTACCAAAATTTCTTCCTGTGACAAACTTTCGTTATTCTTTAAGCGCAAATGTAATTCTGATTAAGCCAAAAATTCCCTCTCATTTTTGTATGGCATGGCTAAAATCTAGTGTAATTCAAAAGCTCATAAACCAAGATCTTCATAGCACATCACAATCGGCGTTTGGAATCTTAAAAATGAGACAATTATTGATTCCACTACCCCCGATCGCTGAACAAGAAAAAATAGCAGAAGCCTTATCAGACGTTGATTCTCTGATTGAGTCTTTAGAGGAGCTTATTGCCAAAAAACGCCACATCAAACAGGGCGCGATGCAGGAATTACTCACGGGAAAAAAGCGATTAAGTGGATTTAAACAGAATGCAGGTTATAAACAAACAGAACTCGGTTTAATTCCCGAAGATTGGAATATTTGTAAGTTAGGTGAAGCAGTAGACTTTCTAGATGGACAAAGACGGCCAATTAAAGCTTCAGATAGAGAAAAAATAAAAGGAGATTATCCATACTATGGCGCATCTGGAATTGTTGATTATGTTAACAACTATTTATTTGATGAGGATTTAATTTTATTAGGTGAAGATGGTGAAAATATTTTAAGTCGAGCTTTGCCATTAGTTTTTATTGCAAAAGGTAAATTTTGGGTAAACAATCATGCTCACGTCCTAAAACCTAATAATAGTTTCAACATTAAGTATTTAGCTGCGTTTTTAGAAAGTCTTGATTATTCTCTACTAAACTCAGGTACTGCTCAGCCAAAGCTCAATCAACAAACTTGCCTAAAAATAGAGGTTTTAAAGCCTTCAAAAGCAGAACAAACAGCGATCGCCGAAGTATTAACTGATATGGATAACGAAATTACTGCTCTAGAGGAAAAACTCAACAAAGCCCGTCAACTCAAACAGGGCATGATGCAAGAACTACTAACAGGAAAAACTCGGTTAATTTGAAGCTATTCCCACATTGCCTTGGCATAATTTTCCAAAATCTTGACATCCTTCGTCAGCAAAATATTTTCCGTGATCATTGCCTGAGCCACAATTAACCGATCAAACGGGTCACGAGTCCAACTTAACCCCAACCCATAGCCAACAACCTGATTAAAATCTTTTTCACAGATCCTTAAACCCACGCGATCGCCCAAATCTAGGATAATGCTATCGGCTGGAACCGAAACCCGTTCAATTTCATAGAGATATTGCAACTCCAAACGTACCATTGGCGAAATATAAAGATCATGCTCATTTAATAACGCGATCGCCAAATTCGTGAACCTTTCCGTCAGTCCGCCATACAACCAAACGACAATATGCGTGTCAAGGTAGATCAAGATTAACCTCCTGTTCCCAACCGAGAGAAACCAACTCATCAGGATCACCTGAAATAACATCAGGACGACGCGCCAGACGTTGTAACTTATCTACCGCTTCCACAGGAACAATTCTTAAACGTTTCCCCCCGCGATCAATCTCCAAAGGAATTCCCGTACTTAAAACCTCATCCAAAAGATTGTAAAGATTGCCCCGTAACTCGGTTGGTGTAACACTTTTCATTGTTATCTTCCCATAACGTACATCTCTTTTAATATAACGTACATACGTTTAGAATATTGTCACCGCGTCCTTGTTGTACAATAAAGCTGTACAAGTTAGAAAAAGAACCCCATGTTAAGCCAAGACATAACCTACTCCCAGGCGAGGGCAAACTTAGCCACCATGCTGGATCAGGTGCATGATGATCGCCAAATCGTCATTATTCGCCGACGCAACAATAAAGACGTAGCCCTGATTGCCGAAGAAGAACTATCCAGCCTTTTAGAGTGCGTGTATTTGTTGAGATCTCCCGAAAATGCCAAACGATTATTTCGGAGCCTAGACTGGGCGGCCACCACCACCGAAGAAAGCCAAAGCTTAGAATCCTTAAAAGAGGAGTTGAGCCTTGGGTCGTAATGACAAGAAACAATCTGGTGAACCGCCCAAAACCCATCACAAACCGCTTTTTAGTCCCGACTTCAAGGCAGATTTACGTTGGTGGTATCGTACCGATAGCAAAAAAGCAGACAAGATCTTAGATTTAGTTGCCGATATCTTAGACGGCGATCCCTTTCAAGGAATCGGAAAACCTGAACCCCTGAAATACATTGATAGCAATACCTGGTCAAGACGTATCGACCTAGAACATCGCTTGGTTTACCAAGTTAAGGAAAACTGTATTTTTTTTCTACAAGCGCGTTATCACTATCAAGCAGATTAAAATACTAAAAAATCCACATTTTTTAAAACTATTAATCATGGAAATTCCTCTCAAACAACTTCCCCAACAATTTCAAGAAGTTATTACGGAATTGCAACATACTCACAAGACCCTAATCATTACCGACGAAGGAAAACCACTCGCTACAATTGCCCCAATAGCCCAATCAAAACGTGCGCCCTTTGGTTGCTTAAAAGACAGCTTACAAATTCTTGATGATATTGTTGCTCCTGCTGTGCCTGAATCCGAATGGGAAGTTTTTCAATGAAAATTCTTTTAGATACTCACATTTGGCTTTGGTATCTCTTCGGTAGCTCCAAATTATCCCCTACTCTGCAAATAGAGATCAGTAATCCTAATAATGAATTGTGGTTAAGCCCCATTAGCATTTGGGAAACTTTAATGCTGACTGAAAAAGGAAAAATTACTTTGACTAAATCTCCCGAAGCATGGCTACAAATGGCATTTACAACCCTTGAAGTTACTGAAGCTCCCCTGACAAATCAAATCGCTATTCTCAGCCGAAAAATTGAACTTCCGCATCAAGACCCCGCAGATCGATTTATTGCCGCCACAGCCCTTTATTACGATTTAGTATTAGCAACCGTTGATAAAAACCTTACTTCCGCTAAACAAATTCTAACCCTCAGTTAAATAGTCCCGCCTATGCCTGCTGTTAAGCCTGAACGTGTCACCCAAAATCGAGTCATTCAACTTTTTTGCAATGAACTTCACTACACCTATCTCGGTGATTGGCAATATCGCCCCAATAACAGCAACATCGAAGAAGAACTATTGGCCCAATATCTCGCCAAACAGCGTTACACCACCGCTCAGATTTCTAAAGCAATCCTCGAACTCAAAAAAGAAGCCAATCAATTTGATAACAGTCTGTACGAACGCAATAAAGCCGTTTATAGCCTCCTGCGCTATGGCATCAAAGTCAAAACCGATGTCAGCGAAAAGACCCCAACTATTAAACTGATCAACTGGGAAGAACCCGAAAAGAATGATTGGGCGATCGCCAAAGAAGTGACCCTCAAAGGAGACCATGATCGCCGTCCCGACCTCGTACTCTATCTCAATGGCTTAGCGATCGCTGTTATCGAACTAAAAAAAAGTAGCATCTCCATCGGTGAAGGCATTCGCCAAAATATCTCCAACCAACGTCCTGAATTCCACGAAAAGTTTTTCAGCACCGTTCAAATTCTGATCGCAGGCAATGATTCCCAAGGATTGCGCTATGGAGCCATCAAAACCGAAGAAAAATATTACTTAGCCTGGAAAGAAGACCCCGAAGATGATAGCCGTATCCAACTCGATAAATACCTGCTCAAACTCTGCAATCCCCAACGTCTTCTGGAAATAATCCATGACTTCATTGTTTTTGATGC
>JAYKGY010000111.1:0-31977 GCA_035285545.1 Snowella sp.
CATGGAAAGTGACCGTCTACTGCACAGATGATTGGAAGCCCTATAGAGAATTACTAGACGAGCATCCTGATGCGTTTCATGTAATTACGAAAAGCGAAACAGTGAGGATAGAAAGGAATAATTCGGACAATCGCCATTGGTTTGCCCGTTTTCATCGAGAAACGAAAGTGGTGTCTCGCTCAGTAGAAATGGTTGACCTGACTATGGCTTTATTCGCTAAATTTAGAGTCAATGGTTTTATCAACTTGTTACGCAACTGGAAGTTAGCATTACTTACTTGAAACTCTCGTTCAAAGAATGCTTTAAAATGGGTGCAAGATTGGGATAAATGCTCTTTTGGTTGGATTCAAATTAACTCATGCAAGGATTTTTTAAACAAATTTGGCAATGGCTAAAACGTTTTCTGGGACAGTTCACCGGAGAAAATCGAGGGTTGTCTTCCTCCTCACGACAGAAATTTGGCCAACCGCAAGAAGTCGTTGCCCTCACGGATACGGATTATGAATTTCTGTTTAGCCAATTACTCGAAGGAATCGCGCATGGTTGGCATGAAGGACGGGTTTTAAAGTTTTTTGAGCAGTTAAAAGAACGGGGTAAAACGCGCCCCTGGGTCAGTTGGCTAGAGCGATTTGGGGAAAAGGTCTTAGCTTCTTCTTCTCCGAATTTGGTCTTAGCAACTCGCATGATGCGCTTAGGCGAATTGGCTCAAGCGTTCCCCAAAATTGAACCGATTGGCCATCAAGCCTATATTATTGGGCGACAACTCTATGCCCGTGAAGCCGCGAATAACGAAATTTGGGAATATTCTGGCCCGGATATCGAGCCGGTAAATTTGACCTCAATGGATACTGATGAAGCGGGGCAACCCGCCGGCCAGATGGAAACCTATACCCTGAATGAGCTAACGACCCAACTGCAAACCGATCCGGTGTTAGCGGAACATTTGGCCAATGAATTTGGTTTGGAATCACCCGATCCGAATGCGATTATCGCGGCTTTGATGGAAAAGTTTAATTTGGTTCAGGAAGAATTAAATAATCAGCCCCTTCCCGAAACGGCAGAGGGGTGGTTCCAACGGGGCCTACAACAGGCAAATATTGGGGACTTAGAGGCCGCGATCGCGAGTTGGGATCAGGCGTTAGCGTTAGATCCGGATTTTATTCCTGCCTGGCAGAGTCGGGGGAGTGCGTTAGGAAATTTGGGCCGTCTCGATGAAGCGATCACCTGTTTTGAGCGGGTTCTGATTTTAAATCCAGAGGATCATCAAGCTTGGTTTAATCGAGGCTTAGTCTATGAGGCAATGAATAACTCCGATGAAGCGATCGCCAGTTATCAAAAAACCCTAGAACTCGATCCCAGTATGGAAATTGCCCAAGAAAGAATCCATGGGTTACAAGCCTAACTTTCCTTATAGCCTTCAATTTCACTGCAAACTTCATAAAAATCGGTTACAGGCGGCTTGGCAAAAAGCGGAGCCATTTGTTCCAAAATATGTTGGTAAACTTCCGTTTGGTTTGCTTCCATATCTTCGATTTTTTCCCAAATAATGACGGCAATTCCTTCATCAGAATTGGGCTTTTGCAGTAGATAGGCTCCCTTAAATCCCGCTTTGTAGGTAGAAACCGCTTGTTCGTAGAGACGTTGGGCTTCGGCAAAGCGTCCGGGTTTAAATTCTCCGATGGCAACGTAAGCGTATTTATGTTGTAAAAAATCGAGAAATTCTGCCATGATTTCAGTTCCTAATGAAAAAATAATGCACAGGTTTACCTAACGAGTATTGAAGCTCAATGATTGCTCAAATAGATAAACCTTAAAAAAGTGCAAATAAAAGTTTCGACACGATCCACTCTAGCCCCCTTATTAAAGTGGGAAGCAGTAGGCGGAGGGATTAGCTAAGTGCAGTATTTTCTATTGAATTTGGTATGAGTAAAAAATTAGACCAAACTTTAACAACTTTCAATAGAATTTACAGAAAATATCTGTTTGAAAAGTTCCTAATTTTGGTGAATTCTATCTAAACTTATACCGTTAGAAATGATGGCTTTGCAAGCATTAATAATGTTTCTTAACTTTACGGCTCAAGGAATTTATTGGAATTAGCCGACAACGGAAATTCCCTCTACTAAAACTGACGGGGTAAAACAGGAACCATTCCACTGGCGATCGCTACCGAGGGCTAAAATTTGTTTGAGGACAGTATAAACATTCCCCGCCACCATCGTATCTTTGACCCGACCGACGATCTGGCCATTTTCAATGCGGTAACCGAGATCTACGTTAATGGAAAAATCGCCTGAAATATCGGGCCCGCCGCCTAAAATTTGATCAATCAATAGGCCATTATTCACCTGACCAATTAGATCGGATAAAGAGCCTTGACCCCCATCAATAATGCAGTTTACCAAACTAGGGGTCGGATAGCCGCCTAAACCCGGACGAAAACCGTTGCCGGTACTGGGCTGGCCTAACTGACGGGCTGTGGCGCGATCGCTGTAAAATTGCTCAACCCGACCTTGTTGAATTAGGGTTAGGCGTTGGGTGCTTGTGCCTTCATCATCAAAGGGACAATCGTAGGGAATTTGTTGGGGATTTTGGGATAAAGTTACTTTTTCTGATAGCACGGATTCTCCCCGTTTTTGGCTCCAGGGGGAAGATTCTTCTAATACTCGCTTACCATTCAAGGCGGCGGTAACGGTTCCCCAAAGCATTGTGGCGGCATTCGGGGTAAACAGGACAGGCACTTTACCGAGGGGGGGCGGGGCATTATCTTTGGCCCAGTTGAGACGTTGGAGGATTTGCTGAACAACCTGTTGGGGGTCGATCTTGTCTCGGCTATATTCCCCATCGTAAACCGCTAAAAAATCTTCTCCCCGAATCCATTCCACCCCAAAGTAATAACTAATGGCTGTATCGCTATTTTCACAGTGTAATCCCCTAGAATTGAGCAAAATCGTCTGGTCTTCTTCGCATTCTAATTCCCCACTACACAACACTTCGGGGTAGGCTTCTCGAAGTTGGGCGATCGCGGTTTTCCCAATTTCTACCAAATCTTCTACCGGAAAGGCTTTACCAACGCTGGGATAAATGGCGGTTCTGGCTTCGTTGAGTTCGGGGGTTTCGCAGGGGTTAAGCTCAGACAGCGCGATCGCTTTTTCGACCAGCATTTCAGGTTCTACTGGCCCATAGGCAACGGCTAACCCAGGGCAACCTTCTCGCCAAACGCGGAGGGCAGTTCCTTCCGATTCCGAGCTTTCCAATTGTTTCAGGCGGTTGGCTTCAAAAAAAACGGGATGGGACAGCGATCGTGAGTAATAAACTTCCGCATCCGTCGCTCCTGTTTTCAAGGCCAAATCTAATAATTGCGCTAGGTCAGAGGTCATAAATTTTTCTCACAAGCTCTCTTTCTATCATTCTCGCTCAGAAAGCCTATTAACGTTTTATTAACTTAAAATTTTACTGTATTGTACTTAATGGTAATTAAGTCAGTTGCCAAGTTTCTGGAGATACTCAGTGTAAAGTATAAATAGAATTATGATTGATTTATTTGCTAATCGACGGGACACCTTTGTTAATAATATTAAAATTTCTTATTGGGAATGGAATCCAGGAAAAACGCCGTTACTGCTCTTACATGGTTTGGCGGATCAGGGGTTAGTTTGGGGAAGTTTAGGAGATTATTTAGCTACGGATTATCATAGTATCGCGCCTGATTTGCGGGGGCATGGGGAAAGTAGCAAGCCTGAAATAGGGTATCGGTTTAAGGACTATCTAGACGATTTAGACGCATTAACTACCCATTTAGGATGGTCATCTTGTCATGTTATGGGGCATTCTTGGGGGGCGAAATTAGCCTGTCTTTGGGCAACTCAAAATTCTGAAAAAGTCAGGAGTTTAACGTTAGTTGATCCCTTTTTTATGGGGACTTTTCCGCCTATTTTTAAGTTGACCTTTCCCTTGCTCTATCGAGTGTTGACGTTTTTAAAATTAACCCAATCTTTTCCGAGTTATGACGCGATCGCCGACACCGCCCAAAAATTACCGGAATATCAGGGATGGAGTCCCCTGCAACAAGCTGTTTTTGAAGCCGGGATTGAGGAAAAAGCTGATGGCACTTGGAGTAGTAAGTTTGGGAGGCAAACTAGGGATGAAGTATTTAACGAAGTTATGGCGATCGCCGGTTTAACGCAAACCCTAGAGATTCCTAGCCTATTGATCAAACCCACCCAAGGGGTGAATCGATGGTCATGGCAATTAAAGCCTTATCAGCAATATTTACCCAAGCTAGAAATCCGAGAAATGCAGGGCAATCACTGGGCTTTTTTAGTAAATGACGCTGAATTTAACCCAATTGTAGCCAAATTTCTCAGTCAATTTACCTAAATTCCCACCCTAACGGGGTCAGAGACGGTATTTAACCCCTGATTGAGTTTGCCTGAGCGATAACCCTCTAGATCTAGGGTGACGTAGGTGAACCCAAACGTTTGAAAGGTGTTAACCAGTTGGTCTAAATTTGTATTCAGAACAAACTCCCGAATATTTTCCGGTAAAAGCTCGATTCGTGCTGTTTCCCCTTCAGAACGGACTCGTAAATTGCGGTAGCCTAACTTGCGGAGATAGATTTCGGCGCGACCGACCCGCTGTAATTTTGTCAGCGTAATTTCTTCACCGTAGGGAAAACGGGAACTCAGACAAGGTTGGGCGGGTTTATCCCACCAAACAAGTCCCAATTGTTTCGATAATTCCCGAACTTCCACCTTACTGAAGCCCACTTCGGCTAACGGCGATCGCACGCCCCGTTCCTTAGCTGCTTGAATTCCTGGGCGATAATCCCGCAAATCGTCGGCATTAACTCCATCCACAACGTAGGGATAACCCCGTTCTGCTGCTAAGGGCTTGAGAGTATCATGCAGTTCACTTTTACAAAAATAACAACGATTAATGGGATTACTGGTATAGTTGGGATTCTCCATTTCCTGGGTTTCTACTATTTCATGGACAATGCCAATGTGTTGGGCCTGTTCTTCGGCTTCCACTAATTCTTCAGGTAACAAAGAAGGGGAAATTGCGGTTACGGCTAAGGCGCGATCGCCTAAAACATCGTAGGCAACTTTGGCAATTAACGCACTATCCACACCGCCAGAATAGGCAATGAGGGTCTTGTCCATTTCCCTAAAAATTGCTTGGAGTTGCTGATATTTTTCCTGAAGCATCGGGGTTAAATCGTTGGCTAAAAGTTAACGGAACGAGGTCACTTAAATTATAAAAAAAATGAGATCCCCCTTACAACGGTAAATGGAGAGTAAAACAACTGCCCTGACCTATTTTTGACGTTACCGTAATATCTCCCCCATGAAGTTGGGCTAATTTGCGCGATAGGGCTAATCCCAGTCCCGTCCCTTTATGTTTACGGCTCAGATGGTTATGAATTTGTTGAAAAGGTTGGAATAATTGGGCAAGGTCTTCGGTCTTCATGCCAATTCCCGTGTCAATAACAGAAAAAGTCAGCTTATCACAATGATGCTCTACCTTAAGGGTCACGGAGCCTTGTTCGGTAAATTTAATGGCATTGGATAGTAGGTTTAATAAAATTTGTTTTAATCGTCGTTGATCGGTGGTGCAGGTATTGACCGTTTCTTCAATTTCTAAGTTGAGTTCAATTCCCTGTTCCTTCGCTCGCGATCGCAGGATAGAAAACGCCGATAAACAGACATCTTCTACCGCAACCATTTCTAAAAATAATTCTTCTCGATTGGCCTCAATTTTAGAAATATCTAAAAAGTCATTAATTAACGCCAATAAATGATCCCCAGAGTTAATAATTCCCTGCATATATTGTTTTTGTTTCTCATTGAGCGGCCCATAAATTTCTTCCTGTAACATGCGGGCAAACCCTAAAATTCCCGTTAATGGTGTTCTTAACTCATGGTTGATATGGGAGAGAAAGTCACTTTTATTTTGATTGGTCGCTTCTAATTGATGATTCTTTTCAGTTAGGGTTTGCAGTTGCTGTTTCAATTCTGCTTGTTGAAGAATGACAGCGATATATTGAGCCATTTCTTCGACAAATTGCAGTTCTTGATCCCCTAAACATCGGTTACTTATTGATGAGCGGAGAATGAGATTGCCCCATTTTTTAGGATGAAAGACAATTGGGATCGTCATTAATATTTGAGTCTTTGTTCTGCTGCCTGAATCCCATTGCTGAATTAATTTATTCTCATTTTCAATCGATTGAAATAATTGAACTTTTTCAAGTAATAAGTATTCACCAATCGCTACTAGGATTTTTTGCAAAACATCGCAGGATTCTTCATTTCTGTTACAAAAGCTGGCAATTGTACTCACTATATTGATGTCTTTTTGAAGGGATAAGACAGCCATTTGATCGGAGTATTGTCGAATATGATTGTATGTATACACATATTGCTCAACCAGATCTTGAAGGATCGCAATTTCCTGAGCTAACCACCCCCCGTCAGGGGCCCAATGACGAATCAATAAACCGCCCCAATACCGCGCTTGATAGCAAAAGGGAATCGCTAGAAGGGGATACTGACAAGGAATGAGCGAAATCGTTTCTAAGAGTTTACTTTTTCCTTCTAAATTGGCAATAATAATTTGATTTTTCTGTAAAAAAGGGGTTTCTTTGATAATTAAATTGTAATATGCGGTTAAATCTGTTTCAGCGATCGCAGAACGTGAACTAAGCGGCTCAATCTTAAGTCCCTGATAAGTATCTAATTCCCATTGAATCAGTTGGGAAAAGCCAATAGTTGTTTTCAATACATTAATAAACTTGAGCCGTATTTCTTGAATCGCGTCCACGTTTCAATCGTCTTCCTAGAAATTTGGAAAGCAGCGGTTTAGGGAATGGTTTAATGATTCAGATTGAATATTGAAAAACCCTAAAAGCTAATAGACTTAAAATTAGCGTACCTTTAATCTTAAACGATAGGGACAGGCTGACAACGACGGAGAGGGATCTTGAGTTGAGGTTGCGGGTTGTGTTAATGCGCTGAATCGCTCATCCCTTTTAAGCTAAAATTTCGTTTCAGTTCAGCTAGTTCATCACGGTGCCCTGTTACGCTAATTAAGCGGGCCGTTTCCGGTTGATCCGCGGGCAAAGCCTCAACTTTGAGGGAAATCTGTTCTATCCGTCCTGCTTGCTGCCAATAGAAAATACCGGCGATCGGAGATAACAAAATGAGTCCCCAAAATCCTGCACTCAGACTAGGATACATAAAGGATAAAACCAAAATAAAGCAAACTATGCCTAAAATGGCTAACAAGGTCAGAAAAACAGCCAAGAATCCACTGGGACGAACTAAGCCTTGAAAATTAATTTTTTGTTGGTCAACATCAACCGAACTAATTTTATAAGCTCGTTGGACAAAATACTCTTGGAGTTGGTTTAAGAGGGATTCTTCAGGAGAATCGGCAATAAATTGGAAGGTTTGGGTTCGATCTTTAACGGATGCACGGATAAAAAAGACTAACCCAATCAAGGATAATAGGGTAAATACAAATGTTGATGTCAAAACAGAGGAAGTAGTCACAGGGAATGAAGGGGTCGTCAAAACAATTTTCTATCATTCACTATAGCAAGAAAAAGAACCGTTTCAGTGACCGTTTTTCCGCTTTTAAAAAGTGTTTTATCGATTGAATTTCAAGTAATCTATTAATTTTTCGGATTGATTTATGTTAGAAGCTCTAGAGTTTGGTTTCATGCGAAATGCCTTATTAGCAGGTATTTTAGTGAGTATTAGTTGTGGAATTATTGGAACGTTAGTAGTCGTTAATCGCATTGTTTTTATTAGTGGGGGTATTGCTCATGCTGCCTATGGTGGAATTGGGATGGGCTATTTTTTTAAAATTAATCCAATTTTAGGGGCAATAATCTTTAGTGTTTTTTCGGCGATGGGGATGGGATTCTTGCAGCGAAGAATGAAGGAGAGGGCGGATACTTTAATTGGTGTGATGTGGGCAATCGGGATGGCGATCGGGATTATTTTTTTGGATTTAACCCCTGGCTATAAGGCAGATTTAATGAGCTATTTATTTGGCAGTATTCTGGCCGTTCCTAGTCAAGATTTATGGGGAATGGTATTGATTAATATTTTTATTTTGAGTTTTGTAATTCTTTTTTATAAGGAGTTATTGGCAATTTCGTTTGATGAAACGTTTGCAACGATTCGTAATATTCCGGTTGAATGGCTCTATCTGCTCCTCATGGCCGCGATCGCCTTAACAGTAGGCATGATGATGCGAGTCGTGGGATTAATTATGGTGATTGCGCTATTGACAATTCCGGCGGCGATTAGTAGTCAATTTGCCAAGGATTTGAGGGTCATGATGGTCATTGCTAGTCTATTAGGGATGCTTTTTACCACCATTGGTCTTTGGCTTTCCTATCGTTTAAATCTCACGTCAGGAGCAACCATTATTTTAGTAGCAGGAATCGCCTATTTTTTTAGCTTGGCATTGGGTAAAAAAGCTCAACTTCACCGATTATTTAAGGCTCAAAATTAAATATTTTCCCTTAGCCGTGATAAAATAAGAGATAATTTTAACTATTTTAACGATTTGCGTCTTAATGGAAAAATCTACAACCAGCACGTCTAGCCGTATTATTTATCAACAAATAGCTTCACTATTGCTTTATCAATCAGTATTTGAAAATGAAATTGGCACGGCTTTTACGAATTTTTTGCAGACGCTCTTTCATTCCCATCAGGATCAATCGATCACCTCTATTGATTGCCTCAAAGCCTATAGCTATTGGTTTAAATTATTAACAGAAAAGCAACAAAGTTGGCAGGATTTTTTAGTCGAGCAAATTTTATTATCCAATAATGCCTTTAGTCATCAAGTACAACTTAACCCCCTAGAGGAATTACCCGCTTCACTCCTCAAGGCGGTTGAACATGATTTGCAAATTTTACAGAATATTTACGATTGTCCCCTAACCCAAATTATCCAATGGGTTGAGATTGCTTGCCAAAAAACAATGACGATTATTCCTTGGGAAATCGCTAATCAACAAACCTTTTTTTCGTCTCAATCTGTTCCCTGGTCAAACTATCTTCCTGAATTAGGGAAATATTATCGCCAAAAAGGGGCGGGCATCTTTGCGTTGTATCATGCTTTTCAATGGCAAGATAACCAATTGCTGGGCGTGACCCATCCCGATCCGATTTCCCTATCTGAATTGGTAGGTTATGAAACGGCAAAATCCACTTTAATTCAAAATACCCAATTTTTATTAAGGGGTTATCCTGCCCTTCATGTGTTGCTATACGGGAGCCGAGGCAGTGGAAAATCTTCTTTGATCAAAGCGATATTAAATGAGTATGCCTCTCAAGGTTTGCGCTTAATTGAAGTCAGTAAATCTGAGTTGCAAGCTCTACCAAAGATTGTAGAAAAATTACGATTATTACCCCAAAAATTCATTTTATTTGTCGATGATTTGTCTTTTGAGGAAGATGATGATTCCTTCAAATCCCTAAAGGTGGTTTTAGAGGGGGGCGTGACGGCAAAAGCGCGAAATGTGGTGGTATATGCAACCTCAAATCGACGACATTTAATTCGAGAATTTTTTAGCGATCGCCCCCGGCCCCTTGATGCCGATGAAGTGCAGGCGTGGGATACGGTACAGGAAAAGTTATCTTTCAGCGATCGCTTTGGCTTAACCTTAACCTTTGAACCCGCTAATCAGGATACCTATTTAGGGATTGTCCGCCATTTAGCTCAAAAAGCAGGGATTGGCTTAAATCCTGAAGAACTGGAATTTCGAGCCAAACAATGGGCGACTCAACATAATGGGCGATCGGGCAGAACGGCACGGCAATTTATTGACTTTTTACAAGGAGAGTTAGCATTGACATCCTCCCTCGGCTGAAGCCGAAGGATTCCTAAACCTCACGATTTAAGTTTCTGTTTCGTTCACCGTTGCATACCACAGTCAAAAACCATGTACTGTCTTACACAGAGTCCACAGACTTTCACCCCATTTCAGAGGCCCGATCCCGTCTGTCCTACGGTACGGTTTCAGCGAAATGCTTTTGATACTCGATGCTTAGACTTTTTACCTTACCAAGCTTTTCTGGTAAGAACCCCCTAAGCCTAGTTTTCAAGGTGCGAAACCAACCACTTGTTTTTTGTGCTTGGCAATCTAATTTTAATGTAAAGTCGTGCTAAAGCACGAGGTTTTAAACCCATTTTTTCTGATAAACCATTAAGTATCGAAAGATTTTGGGATTGTCAACGCTATTTTTGATACGTTTTGCATTATGGATGGAGATTTTTGTCAGTCCGCCTTGGAGGAAGTTTTAGGGAATTAACAGCGTAAAAAATGGTTTTATTTCTACAATCAAGCAAAGTTTCATCAAGCCCCAGAATATCAAACACCAGAGTACATTTATTGGAAAAATTTGAGGCGAGAGGAAGAAAAAATAGCAAGTTCCATTGCCCATTAATCTAGCACTGTAACTTCTCCCCCGGTTTGTCTAGCCATTGGAGTCACCTCAAAAAATCCTCAGCTTAGGGATGATAGCCTTCATCCAATTTCAGATTTCTTTGTTTAGCCGCAGCTACTGCTAAGCGATCGCAGTTTTCATTTTCCGTATTGCCTGCATGGCCCCTGACCCACACGAATTTCACTTCATGTTGTTTACATAGGTCTAATAATCTTTCCCAGAGATCGGGATTTTTGGCTTTTTCCTTAGCGTTACGTTTCCAATTGTTGGCTTGCCAGCGTTTAGCCCACCCCTTCGTCATCGCATCAACGAGATATTGGGAATCACTGTAAAGGGTTACAGAACAAGGATTTTTTAAGGCTTCCAATCCCGCGATCGCGGCCATCATTTCCATCCGATTATTGGTGGTTAAGCGAAACCCTTCCGACAGTTCGCGGCGATGGTCGTTATATAACAAGATTGTCCCATAACCGCCTGGCCCAGGATTCCCTAAACAGGCTCCATCCGTATAAATGATGACAGGTTGTAGTGATTGTTTTGTAATCGTCATGAAACAGTATTAATTTCCTTGTTGAGCAAAATAAGCCGTTAATGCCTCATTAATAATCTGATTCATGGGTCGATTTTCGGTTAAAGACGCTTCTTTGAGTTGGACAAATAATTCGTCGGCTAGACTCACCCGATTTTGATTTTTGCGATCGCGAGAAGCTCGTTTCTTGCTGGGCAAGGGTTCATAATTGGCCGAAAATTGCCGTAACGCCTCAAAGCCCACTCGATGACAAAAATCACCAAAACTTTCTTGCGCTTTCCGGTCTTGTTTGAAATAAACCAAAAGCGGTTCTAAAAAGCTTTCTAGATCACCAATGGCTAATTTATCTAAATACGCCTGGGCTAATCGGGTTTGATTCGGTGAGCCAGCTAGCCAAATTTGATAGGTATCAGGGGCACTTCCCACAAAACCTAATTCTGCCATATAGGGCCGAGCGCAACCATTGGGGCAACCCGTCATCCGTATCACAAAGGATTCCTTCCCTAAGCCCACTTTTTTCAAAATAGCTCGAATTCGTTGATTAATCTCTGGTAAAGCCCGTTCTGATTCCGTTACCGCTAACCCACAGGTCGGTAATGCCGGACAAGCCATCGAATATCGGACTAAATCATCAATTTTATTCGGATTAGTAACGACGTGATGTTCCTGAAAAATCGTCTCAATCTTGGCTTTGAGAGAAGGTTCGATCTCGTAGAGTAAAAGATTATGGTTAGGGGTTAAACAAATCGGCAATTGGAATTGCTCAACAATTTGGCGTAAGGCTTTTTTAAGTTGAAATGTATCGTTATCCAATACCCGACCATTTTCAATTGACAAACCAAAAAACAATTTACCATCTCCCTGTTCATGCCATCCCAAGTAGTCTTCGTATTTCCACTCAGGTAAGGTTTTAAAGGGTTCAAAAGGCTTTCCTAAATAGCTTTCAACTTGTTTGCGAAACTTCTCTACGCCCCAATCTTCTAATAAATATTTCATTCGCGCATGACGACGGTTAACGCGATCGCCGTAGTCCCGTTGAGTAGCCACAATAGCTTTTACCGCATCATAAACATCGTCTTTAGCCACATACCCGATGGGATCGGCAGCACGAGGAAAGGTTTCTTCCTTGTTATGAGTCCGCCCTAAGCCCCCACCCGCGAGGATATTAAAGCCTTCTAATTCGCCTTGATCATTCGTAATCACCACCAAGCTGACATCATGGGTCAAAACATCAATGGAGTTATCCCCAGGCACGGTAACGCTAATCTTAAACTTACGGGGCATGTAGTGTTCCCCATAGATCGGCTCTACTGAATTCGTTGTATTAACGCCATTTAAGTTCCGTTGTCGGGCGGCTTTGACTTCTGGGGCTTCTTCGGCACTAATGGCCTTTTCCCCATCTAACCAAATTTCGTAATAGGCTCCCGTTTGAGGACTCAGTAAATCCGCAATGCGGTGGGCATACTCCCAGGCGTAACCATATTCCGGTCGATTCCGAAACGGGGCAGGAGGAGCCATGACGTTACGATTAATATCCCCGCAAGCTCCGAGCGTCGATCCCATATTTTTAACAATGGTCGCGATCGCGGTTTTGAGATTCTTTTTGAGAATGCCGTGGAGTTGGAAGCCTTGGCGAGTCGTTGCCCGTAAGGTGCCATTGCCGTATTGATCCGCTAGATCATCTAGGGCTAAATACAGTTGAGGCGGAATATACCCCCCAGGGCTACGGGTGCGTAGCATCATTTGGTAATCCTTTTCCTGACCCTTGACCCGATTATCCCGATTATCTTGCTGATAGGAGCCATGAAACTTGAGGATTTGGATGGCATCCTCGGTAAAATGTGTCGTGTCTTCTAATATTTGGGTTGCAACAGGTTCTCGAAGATAATTACTGCGATCCTTAATCTCTTCTACTTTAGAAACTTTAGTCGTCGGGACAGTCGGGGTTGTTACCATTGGAATGACAGATCGAACGTTTTATAAATACGCAAAGGCGGCTAGCAATGGAGTCGCGTTTCCCATTGTAACGTTATTCCCCCACGACATTTCTTTAAATATTCTGAGAATGGTAGCGATCGCAACCCAAACTAATAGGCAATTTGTAGGGTGACTGAGGCTCTAACCGTTTGTTCTCCGCCGATCACAGGGGTTGGTGGCGCAGCGGCGGCTCTCATCGCGTAATCAGCTTGAATTTTAGGCACAATCGGAGGTGTTGCCCCATTCACTCGAACGCTGACAATTTCTTTCGCTTGAACATTAAGGGCTTGAAAAACTGCCTCTGCTTGGGATTGGGCTTCTAGGGTTGCTTTCTTTAAAGCTGCTTTTTGAGCTATTTCAATCGCCTGATCACTGGCCAAAAAACTAATTCCATTAATACGGGTTGCTCCAGCTTTAACCGCTTCATCTAATAGTAATCCCACTTTTTCTGTCGTTGCCCGAAAACTAACCGTATTGGTTGCAATATAACCCAGTAATTTTCGTTGGTTATTGCTGTAATCGTAGTTGGGCTGCAATTGAATTCCTACGGTTTGAAGTCGCTCGACTTGACGCGATCGCAAGAAGTCAACAACCGCTGCCGTCTGTTTCGCCGCAGTATTTTGAGCCGCATCGGCAGAGCGAGCAGAGACTTCTACGCCTAACTGAACTTCTGTCAAGCTAGTGGCGATATTTTCGACTCCTTCTCCAGTCACCGTTAACGTGCGTAACACTTTTTCCTGAGTTTGGGCATGAACGGGGGCGATGGTACTTAGCATAATAAGGCCGACAGTAAGCAGTCGGAAAGGGGAACGGGAATAGGTAGGTTGCATAGATTTTAAGATATATTAACCAAAAAAAATTTATTTTGATCGTAAACTAAAAAAATTATCTGTAGAAGCAAATTATGCCTCTTTATTTACTGTTCCGCTAGTTTTGATTTTTTGTAGACTGTAAAGTAGCACTTTCGACTCCTTATCTAAATCTCCCTCGTTTATATTTCTACCAATTCCTATGACTGCCCCTGCTTTTGATTTTAGCCATTATTTCATCTATTCAGAAATTGTTGCATTTCTTGAAAAAATGGCGGCTGCCTATCCGCAGTTAATCCAGTTACAAGTTATTGGGAAAAGCTATGCGGGAAAAGATATTTGGATTGCCATTTTAACGCATCAAAAAACAGGCAATTATTTAGAAAAACCTGGTTATTGGGTGGATGCGAATACTCACGCCGGTGAGGTCACAGGGTCAGCGGTTGCCCTCTATTTACTCCATAAGTTATTAACCCAGTATGGGCAGGATTCCCAAATTACTCGATTGCTGGATAATTACACGGTTTATATTCTTCCCCGTTTAGCGATCGATGGTGCCGAAAAGTATTTGACTACGCCCTACCGTCTGCGATCGAGTATTCGCCCCTATCCTTACCCCGAAGAGCAGGACGGCTTGCATCGGGAGGATATAAATGGAGATGGATTAATTTTGCAAATGCGAATTCAAGATGACTGTGGAGCTTGGAAAATCTCTGAGCAAGACCCTCGCTTAATGGTTCGGCGGGAACCCGAAGAGTTTGGCGGAATTTACTATACCTTGCTGCCGGAAGGTCACGTTATCAATTACGATGGCTACGAATTTAAACTCGCGCCCTCATTGGAAGGGATGGATTTTAACCGTAATTATCCCCATCTCTGGGTTCCTGAAGGGCAACAGGCAGGAGCAGGAGATTTTCCTTTTTCGGAACCAGAAACCCGTGCCGAAGCAGAGTTTTGGCAAAAGAATCGCAATATTAATGGTTTTATTAGCTATCACACCTATTCCGCCGTGATCCTCCGTCCCTACAGTACCCATCCTGATGAATATTTTCCCGTTGAGGATTTGGAAACCTATAAACTGATTGGGGAGAAGGGCGAAGCGTTAACGGGTTACAAGTGTATTTCGGCCTACCATGATTTCCGTTACCATCCCAAGGAAATTACGACAGGGGTGATGGATGACTTTGGTTATGACCATTATGGTTGGTATGGTTTTACGATTGAACTGTGGGATGCGCCAACGCAAGCCGGAGTGAAAAAAGAGGATTACATTCGTTGGTTTAGTTGGCATCCGCCCGAAGATGATTTATTGCTGATGAAATGGAACGATGAGAAATTAGGGGGAACGGGATTTATTCATTGGCAGCCCTTTGACCATCCGCAATTGGGACAGGTAGAAATTGGGGGCTGGGATGAAAAAGCGGTTTGGCAAAATGCACCGGCTCAGTATTTACCGGAAATTTGTGAAAAGCAAGCGAATTTTGCGATCGCCCATGCCTTGATGTCGCCCCGTTTAGCGATCGCCCGAACCGATGTTAGTTATCAAGGAGCCGATATTTACCATGTGGTTATTCAGATAGAAAACCAGGGATTTTTACCGACCTATACCAGTAAAAAAAGTTTGGAACAGAAAGCAGTCCGACCGATTGAAGTGATCCTGTCTTTCCCTGAAGGGGTAAAACTGATTAGTGGCAAACAGGAACAGGAAATTGAACATTTAGAAGGCCGCTCCAATAAAGCCTTTTTCTCCTTTATTTCCAATGCAGGGGGAATGGATTATCGTCGCCATTTAGAATGGGTCATCAAGGGCCCAGAGAATAGCGAAATTGAAATTACTATCTATTCTGAACGCTCAGGCACTCTTCGGACGAAAGTTTCTCTCAATACTTAACTATCATGCAATACCGAATCCTGAAGCTATTTTTCTTCCTGTTGATTGTTGTTGTGATGCCGTTTTGGGATATCAGCGCGATCGCTTGGGCAAAAACCGTTGACTTTCAATGGGTAGGAGAACAGGGCTATTCTGTGCAGGGAAGTTTAACCTACTCAGAAGATAAGATGTCGTTAAAGCGAATTGAAGAAGGACAAGAAGACTTTTATCGTATTGAAAATTTAATCGTTTCTTTTTACGAGCCGTCAGGTAAAAAAATTAAAACCTATGAAAACATTAAAAACCATATTTCTTCTAATCCTTATTTTCAGTTAAATTTTGATCCTGAAAAAGAAACAATTGATGGATTCATTGATCTCGGTGGAGACTCAGCCGGTGAAATTTATTTAAAAGGAAGTGTGGATAAAAACTTGGCTTTATTTAAGATTGACTCATCAGGAAATGAACGCATTTATGATCAAAACTTAGGGCAATTTTATCAAGTTCAATTCTAAATCTACTGTAAATAAGTAATAAGGAAGCTTTACGCTGCTTAGGAGATTATGATAGATTGATGCCATTGTTAATAGTTTAAACTCATACCTTCAAACAATATTGGGTTAACACTGCTTTCATCAGTAGCAAGCTTGACCGCCTAATTCACCCTCAATAAAGGCTAAAAAAATAATGAAAATCTGGGTAAATGAACAAGTCGATCCCTCTGGAATTGTCTATTCTTGCATTGCCTGTCTAGATGAACAATCAGCCAAGGATTGCCATGAGACTTGGTTAGACAATTTGACGGAACAGCAAAAAAATGAGGGATGGTCAGCCCAATTGAGAACGGTAGAATCTTGGGATCAAGTTCCGGTTAACGCACTTAAATTAAGCTATTAATTGCGACGAGTAATCATTCATGAAGAATAATTTTGATTTCTTTAAGACTAGATTTGAAAAGTCCCCTTACCCCTCAATGTTGGAGGAAAAGTTTTTCAAAGTTCTCCAGTATTGGTGGATTTAGGGGGAAAAATAAAACTTTGCAAACAGGTCTTAATTTTAGATGGATAGCGTGGAAGGGATTAAAACCTGACAATTGGGTGAGAGGAAATAGGTTTCAATTTCAGTAGCAGTTAAAGGTTTGGAAAAAAGATAGCCTTGTCCAAATTCGCACCCTAACTGTTTTAACCATTGGAGTTGTTGATAGGTTTCAATTCCTTCTCCGACAACGGCTAATCCTAATTGATTACTCAACGCAATAATGGTACTAACCACCTGATAGTTACGGTTTCCTTCTTGCATTTGACTTACAAAGGAACGGTCAATTTTTAAATTATCAGCCGGTAAACGATGGAGATAGTTTAAGGAAGAGTAGCCCGTCCCAAAATCATCAATACTAATTTGAATATTGCGCGCTTTGAGTTGTTCTAAAATCTGAATGCTTTTATTGATATTTTCTATCAGCATACTTTCGGTAATTTCTAAGGTAATGGCTTCTCCCGTTAATCCTGTGCAATTTAAAATTGTATCGATATCTTGAATAAGACTTGTTTTTTGCAGGTGATGGGCTGAAAGATTCAGGCTCACTTTCAACGGAAAACGACAACTAAAATGGTCTTTCCATTGGGCAATTTGTTGGCAAGCAGATTCGATGACCCAACAATCGATTCCAATCACTAAGCCTGTCTCTTCTGCAATCGGCATAAAGTGATTAGGGGAAAGCAAACCGCGTTCTGGGTGTTGCCAACGAATTAAGGCTTCAAATCCAACTAAGCGATCGCTGACGATATCCATAATGGGTTGATAATAAACCACAAATTCATCACGGTCTAAGGCTTTACGCAGTGAAGTTTCCAAATTCAAACGGCTTAAGGCTTGAATATGCATCTGGTTATCAAAAATCCGATAGTTATTTCCCCCTGGTATCTTGGCTTTATACATAGCAATATCCGCATCTCGTAGGAGATCAGAAGCTTTTTCATAATCTTGAGACGCTACTACCAAACCGATACTGGTATTAATAGACATTTCATAATCGCCCACCATAAAAGGCAATTGGCAATCATTCAAAATTCGTTCTGCGACCTGGGATGCTTGTTTCGTATTGGCAATATCTTCCAATAAAATGACAAATTCATCTCCGCCTAAGCGAGCGACTAAATCCGTTTCTCGGAGATAGCTTTTGAGTTTATTGGCAACATGAATGAGTAATTGAT
Source organism: Snowella sp. (assembly GCA_035285545.1). Classification (GTDB taxonomy): domain Bacteria; phylum Cyanobacteriota; class Cyanobacteriia; order Cyanobacteriales; family Microcystaceae; genus Snowella. The sequence goes on from JAYKGY010000111.1 coordinate 17,874, forward strand.
CACCCACTAAATGGCCGAGACTGTCATTAATAATTTTGAAGCGGTCTAGATCTAAAAATAACAGCGCGAAATTGTAATTTTTTACTCTTTTAGCTCGCTTAAGGGCTAATTCAATTCGTTCCATCAATAGGGTACGATTTGGTAAGTTCGTGAGGGGATCATGGAGGGCATTGTGGTGGATGAGTTCCTGGGCTTGTTTTTGGGCACTAATATCTTCAATGACTTCAACCAATAATGTCGGTTTATTTGGCTCGCTAGCAATCTTAGAAGCCGTTACCCTTACCCACAGAGAACTGCCATCCCGACGGTAATAGGGTTTTTCAATCTGAAAGCTGGCTTGTTTTCCTTGAATGACGGATTGAAACAGGTTCCAATTTTTAGTTTGATAATCTAGGGGAGTCAATTCTAAAAAGTTTTTGGTTTTGAGTTCTTGGCTTGAATAGCCCACCATTTTTTGATAGGCCGTATTCGCTCGAATAAAATAGCCATTGGTATCGACGACCACAATGCCAACGGCCGAGCCTTCAAACATGGCACTTAAAAGCGATTCGCTTTCCCGTAAGCGTTGTTCACTTTCTTTTAAGCGTTCTTCTGTCTGTTTTTGTTCTGTGATATTAATGCCTACACTTAAAACTGCACGGATATTTTCTCGCGGAACTGTGATGGGGTATTTTTGCCACTGCCACCAGTTTTCTTCCCCTGACGGATTAATGGTTTTTTCGGCGGGAATTATCTGTTCGCGATCGCAGCGAATGACGGTTTCATTGATCTGTTGAATCGTGTCAAGGGTTTCGGGTAATTCTAAATCCGTTAGGGTTTTTGAGAGTAAATCCTCGACTGGTAATTGATAATATTGGGCACTGGCTTGATTGGCTAAGAGATAATTCCCGGCTTGATCGTTGACAAAAATTCGATTTTGGGAAGTATCGATCACCGTCCGCAAAAAGTTTTCCTGTTGTTCGAGTTCACGTTCTGCCTGCTTGCGTTCAGTAATATCTTCGGTAATGTTTCCGGTGCGATAAATTTCACCCGCCATATTTCTAATGGGAAAACACCGTCCCCAAATCCAGCGGATTTCGCCATCGGGACGAATAATACGATACTCTTCGTTAAAGATTCCCTGTTTTTTGCCAATTAGATAGGCTTGGATTACACGATCGCGGTCATCGGGATGGACAGCATTCAGCCAAACAGCGGGATTGTTATAAAAATCCTCACAGCTTTGCCCGAAAATTTTTTCATAGGCAGGGCTGACATAAAGCACTCGATTTTCAACTTTCTCCCTATCAAAAATTATGACAACCCCCTGATGATTATCTGCAAATTGCCGAAAAATTTCATGACTTTCTCGCAGTTCCAGGGTACGTTCTTCAACTAACTGTTCTAATTGACTATTGCGATTTTGTAAAAGCTGTAAATTTTCGGTTTTTAATTGGGATAATTTTTGCTCTAACGTATTCACTAACTGATAAATTTCTAAGGGATCAAGGGCATTTAACAAGGTTGTTTGGGTAACAATGCCCTGTAATCGTCCCTGTTCATCTGCCACCACTAAACGATTAATTTGGCGTTCCTGCATCACGTTATGGGTCGCCCAGAGAGAAATTTCGGGATTAACCGAGAAGACAGGGCTACTCATGACGGTTTGAGCATCAATTCTGGAAAAATCCAAATCTAAGTTTAAAAACTGGACAATATCTCGCTCTGTAATAATACCAATGGGATAGAATGCCCCATCTTCCTTTTGGTGGGCGATAACGACAGAACTGACCCGATTTTGGGACATTAATTCAGTCAATTCTAAAATTGACGCAGTGGGCGGGCTACAAATGACTTGGGCGGTCATTACCTCCGCAACGGTTCGCAGACGCAAGAGATCAACGGGTTGCAGGATCTGCCGTAAACTTTCGTGGGTCAATAAACCGACCACTTCACCGCGATCGCTGACTAGGGGGAGATGGCGAATTTGATAGGTTTGAAAACAATTAATGGCAGCAAAAATATCGATGAAGTCAGATTCTTTGAGGGTATGGACGGGGGATACCATCACTTCTGCAATGTTTGTTTCCGCTAAGTTGTATTTCCTCGAACTAATGCGGACTAAATCCCGTTCGGTAACGATACCAACTAATTGGCCCTGATCCACGACGAGTACACAGGTCGTTTTTGCTTTCGTCAGTTGTAAACGACGCTCTCCATCAATGTCACAACTGAGGGCACAGGATTGATTATAGGCACTCATCAACGCGATCGCCTCAATGACCTTAGCCCCCACCGTAACGATTAAAGGATCACGGATAATGGGTAATTGCAACTGGGTAGCGGTCAGAGGAGTTTGAGACGGCAACATTGATAGGTGAGAGGAGGCTAAAAAGAATTCAACCTGAATAACTTACAATAATTCTTTGGTCTGAATTAATGGTGACACAGATCACCTTCGAGTGCTATTTGCCCAAATTTCTAAAAAGCTCAATTTGCTGTCTGTTAACGCCCTACTTTTTTAATAATAAATAGTACAGTTGCCCGTCATCGCTCATTAATCCCGCGCGATCGCCCGCGAGTTGTCCCATTCCCATGAAAATATCGACGCGACCGGGCCCTTTAATAGCACTTCCCGTATCGTGGTCTAAAACGTAACGGCTGACCCATTCTTTTTGTAAATTGGCATTGGGAATTTGGGTGACTAAAACGGCTAATGCCCCTGGTGGCATCAAAGACTTATCCGTTGCAATGGATCGTTCTGCAATCACCGGAACCCCTAAACTGCCCGTGGCTTTGGCCGTAGCCGAAGTTTCTCGAAAGAAAATAAACCGATTATTGCGGGGAATATAGCGGTCTACAGCGGCTGGATTTTTCTTAAAATAATCAATAAGAACGGGTAAGGTTAATTCCCCTGGTTGAAAAACACCGTCTTGCACTAATTCTTTTCCTAAACTGACGTAGGGGTAATCCGTATTGCCATCAAAACTGACAGAAATGGTTTTACCATCCGTTAATTGCAATTTAGCCGAGCCTTGAATTTGTACTAAATAGGGTTCTAAGCGATCCTTAAACCAAACCAATTCCCCCCCTTTGATCAGGCTATTATTGCCTAATCCATCGGTTCCTTCTAGCTGCGATCGCGTCGGGTGAGGTTTAGACCAATTGTTAAAATTCCTGGGTTTACGGTAAAGGGGATAACGATATTCTGCGGTTCTACGGCGGCTGGCTCGATAAGTCGGTTCAAAATATCCGGTAAAATGTACCGTTCCCTGATTATCATTGCCCACTGCCTGATAGAACACAAATTCCCGTTTAACTGCCTTTTGTAAAGCTTCTGCATTGGGAGATTGGTTCACTAGGGTACGAAAACGAATGAGGGAGCGTCTGACCCGCCCTAAGGTAACGCCTTTAACGGGATAATTGCGATAGGCTTTAGCGGCATTTGGAGAATTGAGATAACGCAAGCTCAAATCTATCGCCTGCAATAGAGCAGCCCGATCCTTTTTCCACAGTTGATCATCACGGCCAACAAGTTCCGCATTGGGAAAGGATTGTACAGGAATTAACGGTAAATTTTGAGCTTGTAATAGGGGGGATGAAATAAACAGCAGCCCCCAAGTTAAAAATGCAGTTTTTATTGGATTTTCAATCATATTCTCAATTAGGTCACGAATTCGCTTTAATCTTTACAGATCAACCCAATCAAAAATTAAGATAACGTAAGTTAAATCGCGATGGGTTAAAAAAACAAGAATTTTATTTTAAGTCCTGATTTATACGGGGGATAAAAGGTTCTTTTTCATCGGAATCTGAGTTTTAAGAAGAGAACATCAGGCCAGGCGATCGCTGTCCTTAAAGGGTATCGGAAAAGTTTAGGGTGGGATAGTCGGCTTCTCGATGGAAATGGGTCATATCGGTAAAGCGTCGCAGTTGGATTTCGGAAATTTTTAAAACTTGCGGTTCCATCTCTAACCAATGATCATTGAGTTGGCAAAGGGTCTGGGTGCAGCAATCCCGATCCAAGTCTGCCGGAATTTCATCAAAATATCCCAACGTAATATGGGCAGTATAGTGATATTGCTGTTCAATTCCCAGGGCAATTAATTCAGGGTTTTGATACAGCGATCGCCGCAATTGGAGAATGGGTAAATAGTCAGCTTCCTGTTTGGGAACAAGGGCAACGGCTAGGGCACGGGGAAAGACTAATAAACCAAGGATTTGCCATTGAATACAATTATTTTCTAACCAGGAGGGCTTGTATTGCTGAAAACTGTCTCGAATGCAATCTTTAAGTTGGGTTTCAAATTGGAGATTTTCGGCGATCGCGGCTTTGTATTGACTCTCCCAAATAAGGTCGGCAATGGTGAGATGGAAACTCTCTGGGGGCAAGGGAATCAAAAAGTTACCAAAGGCAGAAACTAGGCGAGCTTGAACTTCGATTAACCCTCGATAAAAATTGTCATTCTGAGCATCTTCGTTACCAGGGGGCGTAATGATGCTGTAGCCAGGAAACGCGATCGCTTTCCCTTGCTGAAACTTGGGAGAGGCTTGAATATGGGGAAGTTGAGATTGGTAGGTAGCGGGTAAGGTAAGTGGGGCTACCCGATTGACATAAATTTGATAGGTATCGTCCAAAAGAGTTCCCTCCGAAGCTAAAACAAATAGCCTTTCTGCCAGTTTACTGGTTTTCGGGGATCACTTTAGTTATCAACCGTTAAAATTTAACAGAATCATTTACGGAGAACAGACTGTCGAGTTTATTTTGCAGATCTCAAAGTTCGCTGGGAAAAATCCAATTGTTTTTGTTACCTGTGATCACCGCGATCGCTGTTTTACGCAGAAGCCGGAATCTCTGATAAAACTAGGTTAAAGTAAACAAATTGTTAGTGTGTAAAGGAGAAATATAATGGCAGTTGCGATTGATATTGGCTCATTGATTACAAGAACACCAGGGTTACATGGTGAGGCTCCCCATATTGTGGGTAAAGGAGTAACAGTACGACGGATCGTGAGTTGGTATCAGCGAGGTTTAATACCAGAAGAGATTGCCCATCGCATTGGCCATGTAACATTGGCTGAAGTTTATGCCGCGTTGACTTATTACCACGCTAACCGTGCGGAAATTGAGGCGGATTTGCAACAGGAAGCATTGATGGCCAAGGCTTTAGAGGAGCAATATATTCAAGCGGGAGAGTCGCTTCTATGAATTCAGTTCGATTGTATCTTGATGAAGATTCAATGGATTGGGTTCTAGTGGAGGCTTTGCGATCGCGGGGTGTAGATATTATGACAGTACAGGAGGTTGGAACTCAGGGTTATCGGGATGATGAGCAATTAAGTTGGGCAACAGATCACAGTAGGGTTCTCTATAGTCATAATATTGCAGATTTTTGTCGTCTACATTCTGAATGGGTTGGATTGGGACGGGTACATTCGGGAATTGCACTAATGGCACAGGATACGGCAATTGGCGATCAAATAAGAGGACTTACGGGGTTAATTCGTCTGAGAACGGCTGAGACGATGGTGAATCAACTTTTGTTTTTACGACAGTTTATTGTGGATTAACGGTGATTAAATTGATTTAAACTTAATTCTTGGTCTTTTTAGTCAGAATTTACCGATATTTTTATGGTTGCCCTTTCAGATCCTTACTACCTTGCGCCTGAAGGCTATCTTCAACAGGAAGCACAGAGCACTATCAAGCATGAATATATTAATGGCAAAGTTTTTGCAATGGTCGGAACTGATAATCACAACACGATTGCCCTTAATCTAGCCAGTTTAATTCGGAATCATCTGAGGGGAACCGATTGTCGCGTTTATTTTGCCGATCTTAAAGTTCGTTTAGAAAAACCCAATTGTTTTTATTACCCTGATGTCTTTGTTACCTGTGATCCCCGCGATCGCGAAACTTCGACCTATAAACGTTTTCCTAAATTTATTTTAGAAGTGTTGTCCGATAGTACAGAAGCCTTTGATCGAGGGGATAAATTCAATGATTATCAAACGATTGAAAGTTTGCAGGAATACGTATTAGTTAACAGCAAACAGCAACGGGTTGAAGTTTTTCGGCAAGATGAGGACGGAATATGGTTATATCAACGTTATCGCCCTATCAACCAAACGATTTTTTTCCAAAGTCTTGACTTAACGATTAACTTTATCGATCTTTATGAAGATGTGGATCTTGTAAGTCCCCTTAACCCTGATTCAGTAAATTAATGACCAACCCCATTTCCCAATCTGGCCGCGCTAATCATTTAATAACTTACTTAGTTTTAGGAATTATTGCCCTGGCCATGCTCTTTCCGTTGTTTTGGTTACTCAGTACCAGCCTAAAATCTCCAACGGAAGATATTTTTGCCTCTCCCCTTCAAATTCTTCCCACGCAGCCCACCCTAGCGAATTTCCTTTCTGTTTGGCAAAATTATCCCTTTGCGCGGTATTTGCTTAATAGTACGATTGTGGCAAGTTTAACAGTCAGTTTAAACCTACTATTTTGCTCTCTCGCGGCCTATCCCTTAGCGCGGTTGAATTTTAAAGGGCGCGATATGCTGTTAGCCTCCATTGTGGCGACGTTGATGATTCCGTTTCAAATTGTCATGATTCCGCTTTATATCTTGACGGTGCAATTTGGCTTACGGAATACCTATTTGGGAGTGATTTTTCCTGGGTTGGCTTCAGCTTTTGGCATTTTTCTCCTGCGGCAAGCCTTTCAAGGCGTTCCCAAGGAATTGGAAGAAGCGGCTCGGATTGATGGCTGTAGTGAATTGGGAATTTGGTGGCACATTATGATCCCGTCTGTGCGTCCTTCGTTGGCAACCTTGGCGATTTTTGTGTTTATCGGTGCCTGGAGTGATTTCTTGTGGCCCTTGATTGTTTTGGATCAACCCGATTATTTTACTTTGCCTTTGGGCGTAGCCAAGTTAGCGAGTGCCCTAGATTTTGATTGGCGTTTAATTGCGGCGGGTTCGATTATTTCCATTACGCCGATTATTCTACTCTTTGTCTTTTTACAACGCTATGTTATTCCCACCGAAGCAGGCAGCGGCGTAAAAGGCTAATTTTTAACTGTTTTCATCAATTTATTACAATTATTAATTATTAATTATTAATTGTTAATTCTCTTTGGTAGGATCAGTAATTAAGTTCTAATTTTTATTGAAACGACTATGCCGCGATCGCAACGTAACGATAACTTTATTGATAAAAGCTTTACCGTCATGGCAGATATTATCCTCAAAATGCTGCCAACTAATCGCAAAGCCAAAGAAGCGTTTGTTTATTACCGAGATGGGATGTCTGCCCAAGCGGAAGGGGAATACGCCGAAGCCTTAGAAAATTACGAAGAGGCATTGACCTTAGAGGATAATCCTGGCGATCGCAGCTATATTTTGTATAATATCGGTTTGATTCATGCCAGTAATGGGGAATACGAAAGAGCTTTAGGCTATTATCACGAAGCGATTGAACTCAATCCCCAAATGCCATCCGCTTTAAATAATATTGCGGTTATTTATCACTATTTAGGGGAAAAAGCGAAGGAAGCAGGCAATGAAAATGAAGGGGAAGACCTGTTTGATAAAGCCGCAGAATACTGGAAACAGGCCATTCGTTTTGCGCCCAATAATTATATCGAAGCCCAAAATTGGCTAAAAATTACGGGACGTTCTGAGATGGACGTGTTCTTTTAATTAATAATGAATAGTTAATAGTGAATAATTAACTAGTTGCAATTTAATATCCGATGTGGGATGGGCATCTTGCCCGTCAATAGGCTAAAAACTTCACGTTTCTCACAACAACAATAAAATGCTTGATCAAGAACAGGTTCATAAAATTGCTCATTTAGCACGCTTAGACATTACTCCTGAGGAAGAAAATCAGTTTTCAGGGCAACTTAGCAGTATTTTGGCGTATTTTGAACAATTGAGTGAATTGGATACCACCGATGTTCTCCCCACCACTCGCGCCATTGAGTTGAGTAACATTACTCGTCCTGATGCGTCCGTTGTTTATGCCCACCGAGAGGATCTGTTAAACGAAGCTCCTGAGCAGGAAGGAGATTTTTTCCGTGTGCCCCAAATCCTTTCCACAGATGAAGATTAATCCGTGTTATACTAGGCATTGACTCGGATTCATGCGATCGCAACGCCCAAATCTTGTCAGGACCGGAAGGTAGCAGCAATACGGGATGCTTGAGGTAGGCGTGATCTCCGGGTCTCTCTGTTTAATCTGCTTAATTCGCCGCAGTTTGTTAAGTAAGGTTAACGGAAGAAACCTAAGATTTTTCTCATCTTATTCTGAGTTTGATTTATATCTAGGCTACCGACTAATGCTATCCTAAAAAGTGTTAACTTACGATGACAGAGAGGCAGCGAAGCCATGCAGGTTAATAATTTAGGCTTTATCGCTAGTATTCTATTTGTATTGGTTCCGACTGTGTTTTTGCTAATTCTGTATATTCAAACAGGCAAGCAGGGCCAAAGTTAAGCCATTTTTAAATACAACTATCAAATAATTCAAGATGGGGCCGCAGTCTTTTCTGTAACCCCATCTCTTTTATGTTTGCTTTATTTTTAGTTAACGGGTTTAGGTGGTTCCTTCTTTGCGGGCTAATAGTACCGGACAATTCGCATTCACTCGAATATAGTCAGATAAGGAAGTTCCCAACAGACGATCTAGATCGGGTAAACTTCTGGCGATGGAAGGTCGGCGATCGGGCGATCCCAACATCAATAGATCAACGCTGTATTCATCGACTAATTCGCAGAGTTTTTCCCCTGGTTTTCCGCCTGTCACCACACAGCGATAGTTAATTCCGTACCGTTTGGCTTTGGCGATCGCGGGAGCGAGGACAGGGTTATTTTCCATCTCTTGGCGAGAAAGGGGAAGCAAATCGGGCTTAAGGTCAGGATTCACCCGTGCCAAAATCAATTCGGCTTCTGGATAATCTTTTAATAAATAAAGGGCGAGATCTAGGGCGTATTCAGCAGCAGCAGACTTATCTAAGGCTACCATCACCCGTTTGAGCCGTTTTACATAAATATCGTCCCTAACCAGTAACATGGCATGGTTAGTGAGTTGGAAAACGTATTGGCTGACGGAGTTTTCTAAAATTGCTTCTAACCGCTTTAAGCCCCGTGATCCCATTAAGATCAAATCGGCATTCATTTCATCAGCGACTTCACAAACCGTCGTTTTCGGTTCTCCTTGACGCAAGATAGTGGAAACTTTACTGGGATCGATTTCGACATTTTTCAGGATTTCTGCAATAATTTTGCCCCCTTCGTCCCATTTATCCGCTAAAGAGTCGGCTGTAATTTGGGGCGGGACAACGTGCAAAATGGTAATGGCGGCTTTTTTAAAGGCAGGGAGATCCATTAAGACTTTAAGCATCTCTTGGGTTTGGGCGGTTCCTGCATCGGCATATAAAATTTTATTGAGCATTGTCGCTAAATTCCTCAGCTATTTGAAACAATATCATTTAATGAGGGAGGGCGAAGGTTCTCCGCGATGAAGGCCAAATTGGCTTTCTATTTATTAGAATACTTCCAATGTTGGCGCACAAATTTAACAACTTATTACAACTACAACGTCAATTTGATATAAGCTTTAATCTTTTAATGATTAGTATAGATTTTATTTAATCACACTGGTTTTATCGCTTATATTGCCTCTATTCACCCGATTTAAGATTTAACAACGGCAACTGAAGATTTCAGTGAGATAAGAGCGTCTTTTCAAGCAATTGTTATCAAGCTTGGTTTAAGGATTTAAAGCCTTGGCTCATTTAATCTTTTTCTGATTCATATAAGGAAACTAAACGGGCAACAACAACTGCTAAATAGGAAGAGCCTAAAACGGCCTCCATATTGGCTAAAAACATCGCCCAACGATTGACCGGAATAATATCCCCATAACCAACGGTTGTTAAACTGGTAAAACTAAAATAAATGGATAGGTTCCAAGGCTTATATTGATAATCTCTGGGAATTGCTAAGTAAAATGCCTGGGGGTCGAGTTCCCAACATAACAGATATAAAAATGACCAAATAATTCCGATGAGTAAATAGCCACAAACTGCAACAATGATGGTATCTACCTTGGCTTTTCTTGACTGTAAAAGTACAAATATCATTAATACCCAAGCATAACTAAAAAAAGCGATTCGGATAATAATACTCAGTGTTAGCCAGATAACTTTGAATTCGGGTAAAACTTGGTAAAAATATAGTAAACTCTGGATAAAAGAAAGGGTGATAAAAATTGCTGAAATCGGAATAATTTTAAAGGGAAATAGGGCAGAATGGTAATAATGAATTTTGAGCGTAATTAAAATCATGACCCCCACGAGAATTCCGCTACTCATGATTAATTGATAAGTGTTGTTAGCATTCATCATTGTCGCGATCGCCACAACTAAGCTAATCAAAAGAATAAGATGGAAATTTTTACTGTTGTGTAGCATAATCCACTCTGGAAAAATCCGTCATTAAGCCGCGATCGCAGTCGTTTTAACCCAATATTTCAATACATCATCTAAGCCAATGCTCGATTCGATAGAGGAAATTCTAAAAAAATTATGGAATACTCTAGACAGGGCATCAAGCGCGATCGCGATTCCCTCTATGCCGAAATGATGACTGGTGTTTGACTGAATTCCCAGATCCATCATACCGATAACGCTTCTAAGACAATTAACTCAAATAATGACAACCACACTCTCTCAACCGACCCGCTCCTACAGCCACGAAGATTGGCAACAAGGTTATACCTCCCAACTTCACGAAGATGCTTACTGGATTAACGACATTGAGGGAGAAATTCCCCAGGATTTGAAAGGAACCCTCTTTCGCAATGGGCCTGGCCTGTTTGAAATTGAAGGAATCCCTATTCGGCACCCCTTTGATGGCGATGGCATGATTACAGCCTTTAGCTTTACAGGAAACGGAAAAGTTCATTTTCGGAATCAATACGTGCGGACAGAAGGCTATGTCCAAGAACAAGCTAGCGGCAAAATGATTTATCGGGGCGTTTTTGGCACTCAACGACCTGGCGGATGGTTAAAAAATGCCTTTGATCTGAGATTAAAAAACATTGCCAATACTAACGTCATTTACTGGGGCAATAAATTACTCGCCCTCTGGGAAGCCGCCGAACCCCATCGTCTTGATCCTCAAACCCTAGACACCATTGGTCTTGATTACTTAGACGGCATCCTCAACCCAGGCGATGCTTTTTCCGCCCATCCTTGGGTAGATCCTCATAGTGAATTGGATGGTGGTGAACCTGTTTTAGTGAATTTTTCTTTAAAAACGGGGCTATCCAGTACGATTACCATTTTTGAATTTAATCAAGAAGGAAAATTACTACGTCGTCACAGTCATTCCATCCCAGGCTTTGCTTTTATTCATGACTTTGCCATTACTCCGAATTACGCGATCTTTTTACAAAATGCGGTCAGTTTTAATCCCCTTCCCTACCTATTCGGATTCAACGGTGCAGGGGAATGTGTACACTTTCAACCCGATAAACCTGCAAAAGTCATTTTAATTCCGAGAAAACCACCCTACGACGAGGTCAAAATTTTAGAAACCCAAGCAGGCTTTATTTTCCATCATGCCAATGCCTTTGAAACAGAGGGCAAAGTTTATTTAGACTCGATTTGCTATAACTCGATTCCGCAAATTCAACCGGATAAGCCTTACAAAGCCGTGAATTTCGATGAACTCGATCCGGGTCAATTCTGGCGATTTACGATTGATCCAACTCAAAAAATGGTTCAACGGGAATTAATTGAAGCTCGTGCCTGTGAGTTTCCGACTTTAAATCCTGAGCGGGTCGGACGAAATTATCGTTATCTCTATAGTGCTGCTGCCCATCATCCAACGGGGAATGCGCCTTTACAAGCTATTCTCAAACTTGATCTAGAGACAGGAGAAAGACAACTCCACTCCTTTGCTCCCAGGGGGTTTGCAGGGGAACCCGTTTTTGTGCCCAAACCTGACGCAACCCAAGAAGATGAGGGTTGGATTTTAACGTTAATTTATAACGCCGCTTCCCATCGCTCAGATTTGGTCATTCTCGATGCTCAGGATTTTAGTCAAGGCGCGATCGCGACTCTACACTTAAAGAGCCATGTTCCCTACGGCTTACACGGTAGTTGGACATCGGAGTGCTTTGAGTGATGGCGTATCAATAGCAACAATGGGGCAGGAAAATCGCAGTATGGAGTTAGCTCACAATTTGATCCCCAATACCTGAGTATGGGCCCCTCTGGCTTGCGTTACCCCAATGGTACGTTCCGAGGCTTCGATCATGGGGCGACGTAAGCTGACCACAATAAATTGGGCTTGCTGGGCCTGTTTTTTGACCATACGGGATAATTTTTCCACATTAGCCCCATCTAGGAACATATCCACTTCATCAAACCCATAAAAGGGCGAAGGGCGATACCGTTGCAGGGCAAAAATAAAACTGAGTGCGGTTAAGGATTTTTCTCCCCCTGACATGGAACTCAGACGTTGGACAGGTTTCCCTTTGGGATGGGCAACGAGGTTTAAGCCACCGCTAAAAGGATCTTCGGTATTATCTAATTGTAAATAGCCATCCCCATCGGAAAGCTCTGCGAAAATCGTTTGGAAATTGGCATTAACGGCATCAAAGGCATCTTTAAAGGAACGCAGCCTTAACGTAGTAAAGTTTTCCACCCGCAATAACAATTCCGTTCTTTCTGCTTCAATGGTGGCCAGTTTTTCCGATAATTCCGAAAGTCTCGCCTGAGTCTTTTCGTGTTCTTCTAACGCCAGCATATTGACGGGTTCCATTGCTTCGAGGCGTTTTTGTCCGTTGCGAATTTCTCGTTGCAAATTTTCTAACAGCGTGGCGTAATCTCCCGTTTCGGTATCAAATTCGGCCAATAGGGGAACTTCGGGCAGGGGATCAGGTAAGTCAGGCTGTTGGGCTGCGATTTGTTCTTGTAGATGGTTTAACGTAGCTTGCCGTTCCTGTTGGGTTTGCACTAATTTTTCCTGTTGCCAGGTAATTTGTTGCTGTTGTTGCTGGTGGGAACGTAGGGTGGCTTCTAGGCGATCGCGTTCCTGTTTGGTTTGGCCGAGTCGTTGGGATAACTGGGCTAAGAGGGTTTCAATTTCCGTAATTTTGGTATTAATCGCTTGTAACTCTAAGGTTACACTTTCCTGTTGGGTCGTCACGTCCTGAGCTTGATTTTGGGTAGATTCAATGCGAGATTGGGACTCGGCAATCTTTTCCTCAAAGCGATGAACCTGATTTTGTAGATCCTTTAAATGGTTTTCCCCGTCGCGGAAGGCTTTTTCTTTAAGCTGTAATTGGGTTTCTTGGGATTTAATAACGGTCTGAATGTCCTGCCATTCTTGGTGGGTTTGGGAGCTTTCTAACTCATTTAACTTTTGCTGTTCCTGTTGTAATTCGGTTTCTAGACGCGGGACTTCCGCATTCAGCAACTCTAAGCGATCTTGGATAGTGGCTAAATCTTGATGACCTTGGGTTAACTGATGGGTTAATTCGCTCCGTTGTTGGGTAAGGCGTTGAATATCTTTTTCTAATTGCTGTAATCGCAGTTGGTCTTCCCTGGCTCGTTGTCGGGCTTCTGTCAAATCCTGGGATAACTGTTTGATTTGAGCCGCTTTCATGGCTAACCCTTCATCGTTACGGGCTTGGATGCGTTCAATATCCGCTAACCGTTGCCTCAGCGATCGCAGTTCAGCCGAATCTTCTGCTTTAGTTGCCCCAAAACGAATGGAAGGACGCGAGGGTTTACTGCCCCCTGTCATCGCGCCACTACTTTCTAAAATGTCGCCATCTAGGGTAACAATGCGGTATTTGCCCAAATGGGGACGAGCGGTGTCTAAATTTTCAAATACAACCGTATTTCCAAAAATAAAGAGAAAAATATCTTGATAACGGTCATCACAATCCACCAAATTAACGGCTAAATCGATGTACCCCCTGGCATAGCTCAAATTGACGTTGCCTGGACGGGGGGGGCGAATTTTGGTTAAGGGTAAAAAGGTGGCTCGACCTGCTTTGGCGTGTTTCAATAGCTCAATGCCTGCGGCGGCAATGCCATCATCTT
>JAYKGY010000112.1:0-12640 GCA_035285545.1 Snowella sp.
CTCTTTGCGCTCTCAGAATCGCAATGTCCTAGAATTTATGACTGACGCAGTTAGAGCTAATCGCAAAGGAACCACTTCTCCTTCTTTGTTACCTCAGTAGCTGTTACACTCCCTCTGAACGATTACAATTTGACAAAACTTAATCTTAGTAATAATCAAATAAGTGTAATTCCTGATTCAATTGCAGAATTAGAAAATTTAACAGAGCTTGATCTTGGCCATAACCAAATAAGTGTAATTTCTGATTCAATTGCAGAATTAAAAAACCTGATAACACTTTATCTTTGGGATAACCAAATAAGCAAAATTCCTAACGCGATCATGGAATTAGAAAAATTGGAAGAGCTTGGTCTCAATAGTAACCAAATAAATGAAATTCCTAACACAATTGCCAAATTAACTAATCTAAAAGAACTTTATCTTAGTGATAACCAAATTAGTGAAATTCCCAATGAAATTGCAGAATTGAAAAAATTAAAAACACTTGACCTCCGTGATAACCAGATTAGAGAGATTCCAGAAATAATTTTGCAGCTCGAAAACTTAGAAAGACACCCAGATGGAATGATAGAAGGGATAGGTCTACAAGGTAATCCTATTATTAATCCTCCCTATGAAATTGCAGAAAAAGGAATTTATTCTATTCGCGCCTATTTTCTAAATCGACAACTATCTCGTTATAAAGGTGACTATGCTTTGAAAATTGAACGTAGTATTGAATTTCCTCCAGAATATTGGACAGCAGGAACCTCAATTTTGTCTTATTTTAGTCATATTCTCAGCGTTAAATATCCAGACCAAAATATTAAAGTAAGAATTGAACAAGAAGGCTTATTACTCCGAATGATTATTGATACACCCGAAGGAGAAAAAGATATTATAGAACAAACCTTTAATGATTATATAATGGTAATTTCTCGCACACTCCCTCCAGAAAGCTTACTAGATAATCCTTATGAAGTAATGGCTTTAAAAAATAAATTAGAAATTGCTGAACTAGAATTAAGACAAGCAAAGGAACTTTTTGCCATTCTTAGCGATAGAGATCGTCAAAGAATTAATGCTTTAGAAATGCAAGTTAGTCAACTCTTTTCTATTATTGAAAAAGGATTCCAAAAAGATCATCATACGACTGTTAACATTATTCAAGAACTCTCTAATCAGAATACTCATCGACAAATTAACGGTGATGATATTAGTGGTGATAAAGTCGGTAATGATAAAATTGGGCGCGATAAAGTCCAGTGAGAATTATTAAAAATGACCCTTGAGTTTGAATGGGATCACAATAAAAGTGAGAGCAACTTACAAAAACACGGCGTTTCCTTTGAAGAAGCTCAAACCATCTTTTCCGATCCTGATTCCCAGACTTATTTTGACTCTATCCATTCCCAAGATGAACCACGTTATATTGATATCGGCATTTCATCTAGAGGAAGACTTTTAATCGTCGTCTATACTGAACGTAACAGTAAAATTCGCATCATTAGTTCTCGTTTATGTACGCCTAAAGAGGCACAACGCTATGAAACAAACTGATAATCCGATAGTTCAATCTGATGATGAAATGTTACCCGAATACGATTTTAGCCAATTAGGCCAACCTGTACGTGGTAAACATGCTCAAGCAATGCGCCAAGGCTACTCTGTCATCGTTCATCACCCTGATGGAACAACCACACACCGAGAAATTCCGCCCCAAGATGCAAACTCGAATACCTCTATTTATCATGGCGACTATGTAAATGGCGACAAGATAATGGGAGATAAAGTAATGGGTGACAAAATCGGCACTCAAATTAATAACGCCAACACTGCTGAACTTTTACAAATTCTTGCTAATCTACGCCAAACTGCTACCCAATTTCCCAACGATATTCAAGAAGGCGTAATGGTCGATCTAGAAGAAGTTGAAACAGAAATTACCAAGCCCGAAGCTCAACGAAATCTTCCTAAATTAAGAATGCGATTAATTGCCCTAGCTACTATTGTATCCGTCGCGGGTGGCGCGATCGCGAATATTGCTGACTTTACCAATAACATTACCGATCTGGCGACCAAAGCAGGGATCGAACTGAAACTTCCCTCTGGATTTTAGCTATTATTGCTATTTAACGATTATTTATGAAGATAATTCATCTAATTTTGCTAATAATCTTAAACCTTTAAAAAATGAGCAGTTTACTTTATCAACAAGACTTTGTGCAATGGACAGAAGAACAAGCCCGACACATTCAAAATCAAGAATTAGACGCTATTGATTGGCAAAACATTCAGGAGGAAATCGCCGCCTTGGGTCGTAGTGAAAAACACCAACTCGATAATCGCTTAGAAGTATTGCTTGAACACCTTTTAAAACGCTGTTATATCAATAGCACCTACGATAATCGCGGTTGGGAATTGACTATCAAAGAACAACGTAAACAGATTCGACGCTTATTGCGTATTTCTCCTAGCCTCAAAAATTATGCTGAGACAGTTCTTGAGGAAATTTGGCAAGATGCCTGCTCTGATGTTCAAGATATCTATCCTAATATCACTTTGCCTGATGCCAATCCTTTTTCAGAAGACTTAGAAGCGTTACTAACTAAAACTTTTTGGCAATCTTAATTTTGTAGCGTGATCGCTTTTTAATCATTTTTTCTACAATTCTGCTGATAAAAGAATATTCTTAGTCTTAAGGGGTGACAAAACGAGTACTCAAATCAACAAGGGAACTTATTACTTTTGCAGAATGAAGTCATAACTTAAGTATCAGCAATGCCGTTAATTCTTCAGGACTGGTAAATTGGTAATTGTTGGTTAAACAGAATTAAACAAAGTCAATAAAACATGGATTTTACTGCTGCTTTACCGATCTTTGTGGTGACGCTCCGAGAAGGATTTGAAGCCGCTTTAGTGGTGGGTATTGTCCTCGCCTGTCTCAAAAAAGCAGGGCAAACTCAACTGAATCGCTGGGTGTATCAAGGCGTAAGTGGGGGCATTGTGGCCAGTGTGATGGTGGGCTTCTTATTAGGGGGCGTTTTGCAAGGGGTCGAAACTTCCCAAAGTCCCTATACACCGATGTTAAAAGCAGCTTTATCGGGTTTATTTGGATTGATTGCTATTGTCATGCTCAGTTGGATGCTGATTTGGATGACGAAACAGGCGAAATCTCTTAAATCCGAAGTAGAAGGCGAAATTCAATCGGCCCTAGCTCAGCAAGATGATGCGGGAAAGGTGGTGTTCCTATTAGTCTTTATCGCGGTTTTACGGGAAGGCTTTGAAACGGTGTTATTTATTGTGGCTAAGTTTCAGGATAGTTGGACGGTTCCCACCATCGGTGCGATCGCGGGATTATTAACCGCAGCCGGATTAGGATTTCTACTGTTTGCTGTCGGGGTTAAAATTAATTTACGGCTCTTTTTCCAAGTAATGGGGGGATTTTTGCTCTTAATTGTTGGAGGCTTGGTGATGAGTGTCTTAAAAAATGTGGACTTAGCCGTGAAATTGTTAGGGGAATTAGACAGCCGCTATGCCAATCTCTGTCTTTTAGCGGGGGATTCCTGCTTATTAGGCAATCAAATTTGGGATGGATCGCAAATTTTACCCGATAAGCAATTTCCAGGCATTTTACTCAAAGCGTTGTTTGGTTATCGTCAAACGTTGTATCTGGTGCAGGCGATCGCCTACGGTCTTTTTGTCGGAACAATGGGCACGATTTACTTCCAGAGTTTTAAATCTCCAGTTTCTACCGTTGTCCCTTCAAGCCGGCTCAATAAGGTTAATTAAAATGGGAATGGGCCAATGATTATTTTCGAGGAAACTTTGTTTTTTTCCCGCCGTCTAGGAAATCGATATGAGGTTTTATTCTTTTTTTAATAACTCAACCACTTGCCTGTCTTCATTCTTTTAATAGGCAACTTTAAAGATTGGACTTAGGAAAAGTAACCCTATGAAACTCACACTGACTCAACCATTAACGCCTGTAGCCCTCGCTGTTTTGACGGTTGTAACGGCCGTTCCGGTACAAGCTGCTAGCTTTCAACAACAAGAGGTAGATCAAGCTCAATTTATCGCGATCGCCAGACCCTACGGTGGAAATAAGTACGATCTGCTGATTTTGCAACAACTTCCAGGGAAGCGGCAATGTTGGCAAAAAATGGGCAATAATCCGGTGATGGTCAATCCTTTATTGCTGAATTTTGACTTTACCGGCAGTTGTGAGCGTAGTACGGACAGTAACGGCTATTCTATTCGGCTGGATGGGCAAGACTTAGGCTTAGATTACCTCTTGCGGGTTGTGCAGGGGAACGGGGAATTAGTCCTCGTCGGAACCAGTCGCCGTAATGGAAATCCCCAAGAAATGGTGATCGGTCGGACTCGTGGCTTAGGGTCAGGATTTATGAAAATTGAATTAGATCCAGGTTGGCGATTTACCAAACGAGCTTACAACGGTCGCGCCTTATCCCATGTTTATTTAACCGGCGATCGCAGTGCCATGAATTTTTCGACCCCTACTGCGTCATCAACCTCATCTGCTAACAATTTCTCTTCAGGCAAAACCGTTCGAGAATTTACCTTCACCGCCCCGACGGCCCCTGCCCCTACGCCAGGAAATCGAAATTTGAGGTCTTCCAATCCGCCCTCTCCTCCTGTCAACCCCAACGTCAACCGTCCTGCCAATCGAACCGTTGCCAATGTTCCTTCCCCTAGCTCGACCTATCGTGGCGGCAATTTATTACCCCCTCCGCCCCCCCCTAAAGTTCCGAGAGCAGCGAATCAATCATCCGTCAGCTTCCCTCCGAATGCAGGCGTTAACCCTTATCGTTTTAGCGGGACTTCCTATAAAGTGATGGCTGCGGTCTCGAATGAAATGCAACAAACCCAAGTGCGATCGCTCTATCCCGATGCGTTCCCTACCTCCTATAAAGGTCAACGAGTCCTTCAGGTGGGCGTATTTAGCACCCAGGAAAATGCCCAACAAGCCTATCAAAATCTTCAAAATGCGGGATTACGGGCGATTATGACTCCTTAAAATGATTCAATGTTTAAATATAGGGGAATAACCTGACATAGCCAACTTTTGCAGGGTGTTGCGTTCCCCCCATTCCGCTGGTTAAAGAGGGACAAAAATAATTCAGAATCAGTTAAAAGAAGAGGATCGTAGCGGCGACAAGCGTTGCTAAAGAACCGCAAAAAATAACGTCGCTCATCTCAGGATGTCGGAGATAAGGCAGATAGGGTTTGCAATTGCCACGCATTTAACGGCGTTTTTCCATTACTGTCAATTTCTGGTATGGATTCAAACTGATAAATATCCTGTAAGCGTCGTCGCACTTCTTGAGACACTAAAATCATCCCCGGAGGACAGGCCGATCGCAGGGCACTTGCCGTATTAATCGTATCGCCCCACACATCATAGATAAACTTATTGCGTCCCACAATTCCGGCAACCACATCGCCCGAATTAATGCCAATGCGAATATTTAACGTAAAATTTCGTTCATGGTTAAAACGGCGGACAATTGCTAACATTTCTAGGGCAAAATCAACGGCGCGTTTATCGTGGTCTAGGTAGGGAATCGACAGCCCACAAACCCCTAAATAACTATCGCCAATGGTTTTGATTTTCTCAATGCCGTACCGTTCAGCCGCTTCATCAAAGGCCGCCACTAAGTCATTCAAAATAGAGACAATCTCATAGGCGGTTAAGGATTCGGATAATTTAGAAAAACCTGTTAAATCCGAAAAAATAACGGCCACATTCGACACATCTTCGGCAATATTTCGTTCTCCTTTTTTTAAGCGTTTAGCAATTGAAGAGGGAAATACACTTAATAATAATTGTTCATTTTCTTGGCTTTTTTCTTTCACCAAATTGGTCTGGGTTCGCAGACTCCGCACCATTGCGTTAAAGGATTTAGCTAATTCTCCAAATTCATCATTACTCTTGAGGGGCGCGATCGCGTCTAATTCTCCGGCACTAACTCGACGGGCACTGTGAATTAATTGATTAATCGGCAAAACAAACAGATAGGCCAACCCCATCGCAATCAGGGTTACCACAAGGATCAACAACGTTGCATAGATCAATATTTGCTGAGCAAAGGAATAGATCGGTGCGTAGGCTTCCGCTAAATCAATTTCTGAAAGAATGACCCAATCTAACCCCTCTAATTGCAAAGGTGCGTAGGAACTGAGAACGGTAATATTGCGATAATCAGGGATAATTTGGGTTCCCGTTTTCCCCGCTAAGGCTGCTTCCACCGCTTTTGTTCTGACAGGCTGTAATAAAATCGAGCTATTAAACTGCTTGATCCGCTCAATAATAGCTTCCTTGGTTCCCAGCGATCGCAGAATGGATTCGTAACCCTGGGGATCTTGCACCAAAAAACGGGAAACAGAACGCATTAAATAATCCCGTCCCACTAAATAGGTTTCTCCCGATTCCCCTAGCCCATCCGCTTTCCATTGCTGATTGCCCGTCATCACATTGTTAATCTCATCAACGGGCAACTGAAACGCCAATACCCCGATTAATTGCGAGTTTTTATAAATCGGCGCAGCAATAAAAGCCGCAGGAACACCATAGGAAGGTTCATAATTTTGGAAATCCACAATTTGGGAATAATTGCGCTTCTTCGCATCCTGCACAATTTGATTAAGTTGGGCTAAATTACTGTCTTTGTAGGGCCCCGTTAAAAAATTGGTAGCAAAATCCGTTTCCTTAAAAACGGTATAAACGAGATTCCCTTGGGTATCAAGCAGAAACATATCGTAATAGCCAAATTTTTCAATAATATTGCGAAAAATATTATGATATCGTTGATGAACTCGGCTATAGTCACTCCCATCGGGAGCCACGTTTAATTGTTGCTTTTTCCCAACGGGGTTCGGATTCGCAGCAATGTAATGATATTGAAGATACTGAGCCGCAGGGTTTTTGGGGGTATAGGATTCAACAATGAGCGAGTCCCCTTCGCTTTTGGCTAAACGGGGTAAAAACTGCTGACGATAATATTGGTCAATTTTAGTCTTAAAGTGAGCAGGAATCTTTTCAGTCTCTAATTTTTGATAAGCCGCTTTAAATTCTTCCATCGCTGCCCCAATGGACAGATCCTCACTTAAGGTTTCCGTATGGTTGTGAATGGTTTTAACATAGGACTCGATTTGGTAAGCTTTCGATGCTCGCACACTGGTTAGTTGGTTATAGACTCGCTGGGTGAGATTTGCTTGGCCACTCCGATAACCGAGATAGGCAGTGACTACAATAGAACAACCACTCACGGTCAACAGCATGACAATGAGTTTCGATTTGATACTGATATGATTGAGCAAGCGCATAGATAAATCGGCGATCGCAGTTCAGCGAGCTTTATTTTCCGAGTCCTGTTGAGTACCTTACGGGACGATAGGCCATCAGACTGTATTCATTGAGGCAATATGTATTCCCTAACCCAAACCACAGGTCGGTTAACGCAGACGACAGGCAGACAGCGAGAAATTATCGAAGTCGTTCTCGGCAACGGTTGGGAATATATGCGGGGCTTGCTCACAGGCGGGAAAGTCGGTGAACCCCAATTGCCCACCCCTGAAGTTTTACGGAAAATCTTGGTGGAATTAGGGCCTTTTTACGTCAAATTAGGGCAACTCCTCAGCACTCGTCCTGATTTATTACCCCCTCGTTATATTGAAGCCTTAACCGCCCTCCAAACCAATGTTCCGCCCGTTTCCTGGCCCGAAATTGAGCGGCAACTGCAATCTCAGTTTGATCAACCTTTGGGCGATATTTTCAAAAAAATTAATCCCCAGGCGATCGCGGCGGCATCCATTGGGCAAGTTCATCGCGCAACCCTGATGAGTGGGCAAGAAGTCGCCATTAAAGTCCAACGCCCAGGCATTGATAGTATCGTTGCTCAGGATATTACCCTCATTAAAGCGATCGCGGAATTGGTGGCATTAACAGAATTTGGCAAAACCTATGATCTGGTTAAGCTAACCGACGAATTTACCCAAGCAGTCAAAGCTGAACTGGATTTCACCAAAGAAGCCCACTACACCGATCAAATACGGCGAAATTTAGCCAAAGGAGAATGGTTTGATCCGTCCCAAATTGTCATTCCCCAAGTCTTTTGGGAAGTGACGACCCAAAAAGTGCTGGTTTTAGAATGGCTAGAGGGTTCTCCCCTACTGACTGCGGACTTATCCCAACCGCCCGATGCGCTTTCCATTACTGAACGAAAAAAAGCCCTTACCACCCTATTATTTCGTGTCTTTTTCCAACAGCTTTATAAAGACGGTTTTTTCCATGCCGATCCCCATCCTGGTAACCTGTTCTATCTCTCCGATGGACGAATTGCCCTGATTGACTTTGGCATGATTGGACGGCTAGACCCCCGCACCCAGCAAATTTTGACGGAAATGTTACTCGCCATTTTCGATCTCGATGCCCAACGCTGTAGCCAGTTAACCCTAGAACTATCAGAATCAACCCAAACGCCCGATTTAGAAAGCTTAAAGCTGGATTATGAGCGAATGTTGCGGAAATATTATGATTTGAGCTTAGCTCAGTTTAACTTTAGTGAAGTGGTCTATGAAATTCTGCAAATTGCGCGGCAAAACAAAATTAAAGTCCCCGGCAATCTAGGGCTGTATGCCAAATGTTTAGCGAACCTAGAAGGAACAGGACGGCAATTTAACCCCAATTTAAATTTATTTGATGAAATTAAGCCCTTAATGACCGATTTATTTCGGATGCAGTTAATTGGCAATACGCCGTTGCAAACCTCCCTCAGAACGGTTTTAGACCTGAAAACCACTTTCCTGAAAACGCCCCGACAAATGGATGTGTTGCTCAATCGGTTAACGTCTGAAACCCTGCAATGGAATGTGCGGTTAAGGGATTTAGAACCCGTTCGTCGCAGTATTGATGAGTCTGCTAATCGCTTGTCCTTTAGTATCGTGGTCGGTTCTTTGATTATGGGAGCCGCCATTATTTCCACCGGAGGCACGAATCCGCAATTTGTGATTATTTCCGATGTTTTATTTGCCGTAGCGAGTTTATTGGGGCTGTGGCTGATTATTAGTATTCTGCGATCGGGAAGATTAAGATAAATCCTCTACAATAAAAAATACTGCAAACTCCATCCTTAATGTTCACCATCGGATTCAGGAGTCACCATTACTGAGCAAAACAAAGCGTTTACGGTAATGGTCATTCATTTTTTGCGGAATTTAACCCTATGGCAACCTTACACGGTAGTTGGATTACTCAGCCCGAATCAGACGGTTATTTATTTCTGTGGGCAGAAGCCTGGCGAGATTTGAATGAACTCGAAGCGCGATCGCCGGAATCGGAAATTTCGCCTCATCCGTTTAATCTTGATCTTGCGAGTTTACAGGCCAATTTACAGGAATGGTTGGGGTTTAGTCCGTCTGATTTCAATTCCCTCTGGCACAGCGAAGTTGTTAGTTTACCGACCCAAACGGTTAAAAAAATTGCCTACCCTCTGCTTTCAGGACAAGATAATTCAGATTTAAAGCCCAATTCCCTCAGTTTCCAACCCTGGCAAGTGCAAGGACTCCGCCTCAATCCCCTCGCTGCCAGTGAATTGTTAAAAAAAATCCCGTTAGGATTAGACCAAAGCCGCTTTTTAGGAACCGATCTACAATTTTTCGCCCATCTCTATCGTTGGAGTCTGGATCTCTTAGTTCGTCGTAAGTTTTTACCAGGGGTTCGACAAACGACTTCAGGGTATCAATCCTGTTGGTATCCCCTTCTTGATAGCACTGTTGATCAAACCCGTTTAGCCAAGTTTAATCAACTCATTCCCCCTGCTTGTTTGGCCTATACTCAAGCGAATTCCAGCGATACACCCAATCTATCCCAAACCCTTATCCTGTCCTATCTCCAGGCAATGGTTGATGCTCAAGTTAGGGCCATGAGTCCTAGCTTAACGACGACGAAAGACAGCACGCTGCATACTTGGTTATCAGGCTTAGCCAGTTCAAAAACATCGGTCATCGGCGATCGCCTGCAACAACAAAAATTAGTAACAGGGCTGAGTAATTGGTACTTACCGATCCAAGATTATTTAGCCAGTCCCGACAATGAGCAATTGGGGAAACATCAATTTCGCGTTTGTTTTGTGCTAGAACCGCCAAATTTAGAAAATGTAACCACAGGGGAAAGCAATTGGCAATTAAATTACGTTCTACAAGCCCTAGATAATGAAAATTTCGTTGTTCCTGCTACAACCATTTGGCAACAAGCCAGCGATGAATTAATTTGGGAAAAACGGCTGATTGCCCAACCCCAAGAAACGTTACTCAAAGGCTTAGGCTTAGCTTCCCGTTTATATGCCCCCATCGCCGAAAGTTTAGAAACTCAACAACCAACCCATTGCACCCTTGACCCGATTCAGGTTTATGAATTTATCAAAGCGTCCGCCTGGCTACTGCAAGATAATGGCTTAGGGGTGATTGTGCCACCCAGTTTGCGTTCAGGAGGAGAAGAACAACGCTTAGGGCTAAAGATTCAAGGGCAAGTCACGCCGAAAAAAGGGGAACGTTTAACCCTCAATTCCCTGTTGCAATACGATTTGAAATTGGTCATCGGCGATCGCGTCATTTCCGAAAAAGACTTTAAACAATTGCTCGACCAAAAATCGCCCCTCGTTGAAATCAATGGCCAATGGATTACCCTGCAACCATCCGATGTGCGAGCCGCCCAAAGCATTTTAAATAAATCCAATGATCCACTGAGTTTATCCGTTGAAGATGCCCTGAGAATTAGCATCGGGGAAAGCCAAACCATTGCTAAATTACCCGTTGTCCAATTTGAAGCGTCAGGGGTTTTACAGGAATTAATCAATAATTTGACCAATAACGAAGCCATTAACCCGATTGAAAATCCAGAAGGTTTTACAGGAACCTTACGACCTTATCAAGCCAGGGGTGTGGGTTGGCTAGCCTTTCTGGAAAAATGGGGGCTAGGGGCCTGTTTAGCCGATGATATGGGCTTAGGAAAAACACCGCAGTTATTAGCGTTTATTCTGCATCTCAAGTCCGAATCGATGTTAGAAAAACCCATTTTAATTGCTTGTCCCACTTCGGTAATTAATAATTGGGCCCATGAGATCAAAAAATTTGCGCCGAGTTTATCTTTCCATATTCATCATGGGGATAAGCGCAGTAAGGGAACGGATTTTGTCAAAACGATTCACCATAAACAGGTAATTCTAACCAGTTATTCCTTACTCTATCGAGATAGCAAAACCCTAGAAAAAATCGATTGGCAAGGCATTGTTTTAGACGAAGCCCAAAATATTAAAAATCCCCAAGCGAAACAATCCCAAGCAGTACGGCAACTCAAAGCCAATTTTCGCATTGCCTTAACGGGAACACCTGTGGAAAATCGATTAGCGGAACTGTGGGCAATTTTAGATTTCCTCAACCCCAACTTTTTAGGCACTCAAGCTTTTTTTCAACGGCGTTTTGCTACCCCGATTGAAAAATACGGCGATCGCCAATCCTTGCAAATTTTGCGATCCTTAGTGCGTCCTTTTATTCTGCGGCGTTTAAAAACCGATACCACCATTATTCAGGATTTACCCGAAAAACAGGAAATGAATGTGTTCTGTGGTTTATCCTTGGAACAAGCTGATTTATATCAAGAATTAGTCGAAAAATCCCTCCAGCAAATTGAAGATTCGACAGGCATTCAACGACGGGGATTAATTTTAGGTTTATTAGTTAAACTCAAACAAATTTGTAATCATCCTGCCCAATTTTTAAAAGCCAATGCCTTAGACTCTGCTACGCGATCGGGTAAATTATTGCGTTTACAGGAAATGTTAGAAGAAGTAATCGGAGAAGGAGACAGAGCGTTAATTTTTACTCAATTTGCAGAATGGGGCAATTTACTGAAACCCTATCTTGGTGAACAGTTTAAAGAAGAAGTTCTCTTTCTACATGGGGGAACCTCCCGTCAGGCTCGACAAACTATGATTGATCGTTTTCAAACCGATCCCAATGCCCCGAAGATTTTTATTTTGTCTTTAAAAGCAGGCGGAACGGGCTTAAATTTAACCAGAGCCAATCATGTTTTTCATATTGATCGCTGGTGGAATCCTGCGGTGGAAAATCAAGCAACAGATCGGGCGTTTCGGATTGGGCAAAAACGCAATGTTCAGGTTCACAAGTTTGTCTGTACGGGAACATTGGAGGAAAAAATTAATGACATGATTGAGAGCAAAAAACAACTAGCCGAGCAAACGGTTGATGCAGGAGAAAATTGGTTAACTGAATTAGATACGGATCAATTACGGAATTTATTACTATTAGATCGCAATGCGATTATTGATGAATAATCCGTATTTTTAGCAGTAAAAGCCTTAAAATAGAACTATTAGCTTATTACCTGACAGAAAATTTCCGATGATCATTCTATTGCGGGGTAATATACGGAATAATTCTTAATAAAATCCTTATTTGGATTGATATATGAAAAAGTCCCGTATACTATTTATAGTTATAGCAATCCTAAACGATTTGTAACAGATATAATAGAAATGAGAGAGGGACAAAAGTAAAGGGTTAAAATCATGAACTTGATAGAAGAGCTAGATGATTTTCTAAAAAAGACAACAGATGCGAG
>JAYKGY010000113.1:0-27556 GCA_035285545.1 Snowella sp.
TAATCGTTTCCGAGGCATCCTTATTCGATGGGCCAAATCTTCTCAATCCTACTTGGGCTTTATTCAGATTGCTGCTTGTTTGATCATCGGCCGCAAACTTCTCACATTTTTCGGATAGGTTCTTAGACGTAAAATCTATTTTTTAATTAAGTTGACTTATTTGATTTTATTTAATTGAAATTGGTTTCAATGATTAAATCATCTGTCTCAAGACTAAAGTTTAGAATAGGCTTGAAAAGTTTCTCCAAACTAATGAAATCATTACTTTTTGTTGCAGAAAAATATTTTAAGTCCCCATTTTTATTCAAATAAAGCCTTTTTAAAACACGCTTTTAATCCAGTCGTTATTTTGTTGTTAAAGGAAAATAAATCGTTAAACAAGCTCCACCAGTATCGGGGTTATTTTGTGCTGTGATTGCTCCCCCATGCGCTTCTACAATTTCTTTGGCGATCGCAAGTCCTAAGCCACTGCCTTGACGACGTTCACTGAAGCCTTGACGAGTTCGAGACGGATCTCCCCGATAAAGTCGGTCAAAAACGTAGGGTAAATCGTTGGGATGAAAACCCTTCCCCTGATCACTGATCTGGATTTCGACTCCCTCTGGGGCACTTAATGCGGTGACAACGACCTGTATCCTGCTGTTAATTGGACTATGTTTAAGGCTATTGTCAAACAGATTCAAAAATACCTGCATCAGGCGATCGCGATCGGCGTTTAACGGGATAGAATCAGGGCCTTTGAAATCTAATGTGACCTGCTTCTCTTCTGCTAAAGGCTTTAAACGTTGCCAACTCGATAGGATTAACTCCCGCAGTTCGACGGCTTGATATTGGAGCGATTGATGGGGACTTTCCTTGATTTGGGCTAAATGCAACCAACTTTCTACCAAATGGGTTAACCGTCCAATCTCCTGAAGCATCTGCTCCATCCACTGTTTTTCGGTTCCTTGCAGCCGTTGGTGCAGGGTTTCTGCGACTAAAGAAATGGCCGTTAAGGGGGTTCTGAGTTCATGGGTTAGATCGGAAAAGGCGCGATCGCGTTGTAGAGAGAGTTCTACCAATGGTTGCAAATTTTCTAAAAAAACAACCACCTGCTGTTGGGGTAGAGCATAACCATAGCCTCTGAGCATTAGGGACTGAGTAGCCAGATTTTGTTGGGGATCAATCTCTGTCGCGGGGAGGGGATAAAAAACCCATTCTTTCGTTTGCGAGCTTTGTTGGTAACGGATTTGTTGAATAAATTGATCCAATTCGTAGGAACGAACCAATTCCAGTAATAACCGTAATTGTCCGGGTTGCCAGCGATCAATTTGCAGTAAATCACGGGCCGCTTGATTACATTCCAATAAATGATTTTCCCCATCAACCCAAAGGTAACTAATCGGCGATCGCTCTAGGAGCAATTTCCAACGTGCGAGATCTGCCTCTAATTGCTGACACTGTTCCGTTAAATAGAAAATTTCCCGTCGCACCAAAGAGGTTAACGACAGAGAATTCGCCACATCTACCGTATCGGGTAGGGCCGTCAGTAGGGGCTTGAGGCGGCTTTTTAACCGATAGCGTTCCCAGGCACCAATCCCAAATCCAATGGCTATCCCCACCAATAGGGCCAAAAAATCCATCATGCTATAGGGCGGGGTGGAATCATCCCCTTAACCAAAACGATAGCCGAAGCCACGTACCGTAATGATATATTCAGGCTGACTGGGATCGATCTCTAATTTTTCTCGTAGCCAACGGATATGGACATCTACAGTTTTCATATCTCCGAGAAAATCTGCGCCCCACACATGCTCAATCAGTTGTTCCCGCGACCAAACTCGCTTGGGATAACTCATAAAAAGTTCCAATAGACGGTATTCTTTCGGCGCGAGGGCAATTTCTTCACCCCGTAAAACCACACGGCATTCTTTGGAATATAAAACTAAATCCCGATATTGACGGCACGGGGCAGTCGTAACCGTACTAAATCCCTGGCGACGGATCAGCGCACGACAACGGGCAACTAATTCCCGCATACTAAAGGGTTTGGTGAGGTAATCATCCGCTCCCACTTCTAGCCCCAAGACGCGATCGGTTTCACTGGCTTTAGCACTCAAGATTAGGATAGGAACCACATTTCCCTGATAGCGCAACAAACGGCAGATATCTAGACCATTAACCTGGGGTAACATTAAATCTAAAACAACTAAATCAAAAGGAGATTTTCCCCTATTCCGATCGGCTTCTTCAATGAGGGACAAGGCTTGGCGACCATCAATTGCAACCTGAACTTCGTACCCTTCTTCTTCTAAGGCAAGGACGATCATTTGCCGAATTACGTCTTCATCTTCTACCACTAAAATGCGATGGGTTTGGACGATTGCACTGGTAGAAGCCTTTTGGGGGACATCAAGAGATAACATAAATACACTCTATTTTTGCTGCTGTGCCAACATATATCATTAAAGCGATCGCGTAAATTCAATATTTAAAAAAATCTATAGAATGACGCGAGAATCGTCATGGAATTAAAACATTTATATTCTAAGGAAAATTCTTAACAATGTTACTACAATTAAGTACCTGGCCAGAAATTGAAGATTATCTAAAGATTTCCCAAGGCATTATTATTCCCATTGGTTCTACAGAACAGCACGGGCCCACAGGTTTAATTGGAACCGATGCCATTTGTGCGGAAACCCTGTCTAAAGGGGTGGGAGAAGAAGCCCAGACAATGGTTGCACCGACGATTAATGTGGGCATGGCCTTACATCACACCGGCTTTCCTGGCAGCATTAGCCTCCGTCCCAGTACCCTCATTCAAGTCGTTTTAGACTACCTTACCTGTTTAACCAAAGCAGGATTTACCCATTTCTTTTTTATTAACGGTCATGGGGGCAATATCGCAACCCTCAAAGCGGCCTTTTCCGAAACCTACTATGCCCTAGAAACGGCCAAAATTCCCAATGCCGACAAAGTACGCTGCCAGGTGGGAAACTGGTTTATGTGCCGCTCGGTTTATCAATTAGCCAAAGAATTATACGGTGACGAAGAAGGAAGTCATGCAACCCCTAGCGAAGTGGCGTTGACCCAATTTGTCTATCCTGACCACATTAAAACGGCTCCCCTTTCCAGTCCCGTTGCATCTGGTCATGCCATCTATAGCCCAACCGATTTTCGTCGTCGCTATCCCGATGGGCGGATGGGGTCGAATCCTGCTTTAGCAACGCCGGAACATGGCCAGCGATTTTATGAAGTCGCCGTTAAGGAATTAACCGAAAATTATCTGAATTTTTTGAAAACAGAATAAACGATTGGGTTTTGTCATTTAACGCAAGTTCGGGTTAAGCAACAACAGGTAGACCCCCATGCAAATGAGGGCTAGACTTCTTGGGAAAATGGCAATCGGCAATTAACGCCTACGCCACCAGGTAGAGATTGCTAAACCTAAGCCTATTAGGGGAAAAATGACTAAAGATAGCCAAGAGATTAGGCTAGCTTGGACAGTATTTAAAATAATACGTCTTTTTTTAGGTTCTTTTGGACGAATTGAAAGCGTTTGCTCATCTTTGGTAGCCAGCCATTGGACACTATTAAGAAAAACATCGCCGTTGAGTTGTTCCCCAAACCATTGATTAGTCGCAAAGGCAGAGTTTCCAATCACAACCATTTTAGAAGTTACCTTTCCTGCTTGAGGTGTTGTTGCAGGGCTAGTCGCGGGAGATGGAGAGGATTGGGGGGTTGGGGAAAGGGTTGGGCTGATGGGGGCAGAGGGGGATAATTGGGGAGTCGGGGAAGGACTAGGGCTAATCGTAGGTTTAGGAGAGGATTGGGGATTTTGTTGCGCCACAGAATAGGAAACTAACTTGACGGACGATGGAGCGTCTTTCAAAGAGGTTGTTTTTGGTGTTGCGGAGGGTTGGGGAGTCGGGGAAGGACTAGGGCTAATGGGGGAAGAGGGGGAAGGACGGGGAGAAGGGGAAGGGTTGGGGCTAGCCGTGGAAGCCGGAGAAGGCGATGGAGTCGGTTTTTGATTGGGATCGATAGTCCGGGTTAAGGCAACACCGAGATCAAACGGGCCATTTAAATCGACTTCAGGATCAAAGGTGAGTTCTTCTGCGGTTAATTCTTTTTTGGCCCACATTTTATCCGAGGCTTCTAGGATAGTGACGGCTTGAACATTGGGCGTTTTAACCGTAGAAATTGGCCGAGATAACGGAAAAATAGACATGCCGTTGCCAAATTCCTTGGTAATCGGATGTTCGCCGTAGGTGGTGATGATGGGAGCCGCCGGGCCAAGACCAAGCAGGCTGCCTGCTCCTGAGACATCTAAAATAATGCGCG
This sequence comes from Snowella sp., assembly GCA_035285545.1. GTDB lineage: Bacteria > Cyanobacteriota > Cyanobacteriia > Cyanobacteriales > Microcystaceae > Snowella. The sequence continues at coordinate 4,327 of JAYKGY010000113.1, forward strand.
GATCAAGCTGGACTCCCCACGGTTTTAAAATTGGGTCTAAGCCTGGATCGGTTTCGGGATCCGCCATAACAAACAGACTACCACCGCGATTTAAGTAATTTTGTAGGGCAGTGACTTCTTGGGCAAATAATTTTCGTTTTGGCCCCGCCAGAATCAGGGTGTTGGTATTGTCAGGAATACCGGCGGTTTCAACCAGATTTAAGGGATTAACTTTAAAGCCTTTATTTTCTAAACTACTAACGGCTTCTGATAAACCTTCTTTCGTTGTATTTAAAGGGCTTTCCCCATGACCTTGTAAGAAATAAACGTTAAGGACGCGATCGCGCAATAATTTCTCAATGGCATTCGTAAGCCTGATTTCAGACAAGGGTTCGCGTTGATTAAAATTGATCAAAGTTTGCACTAATTGTCTCTTTTCGCCCGATTCAAGATACACATCACCTTGGGATTTGACCTGAAACGTTTTAACTAAGCCAGGACGCTGATCCGGATTGACAAATTCAAAGGAAAACTTTTGATTATAGCGACGGTAGTTTTCTAAGAGATCTTTATCAGAAGGGTTCGGGTTACTGTCAAAAACCCACAGTTTCATGGGCTGCTTCAGGTTAGTAACAATCTCCTGGGTTTGGGGGGAGAGGGTATAGAGCTGATTTTCTGTGAGGTCAATGCGACCGAAATACCGAAAGGCCAGAAAGTTAATCACCCCTACAATCACTAAAAGCGCAGCCGTCGCTAAAAAAGCATTGGTTCCTGCCTGGGTAGAGCGTCGAGTGACCAGACTAGGCGTTTGAACAATTGTCCAAATTAACCAACCTAAAATCAGCACGCTCCCCGCCACCATTAATCCGACATACAGGGGAGACCATTGGCCCGTTGTTGCTCCCGCTACTGTACCGGCAACAGCTAAAAAGACCCCAGGAACATAGAGATATTTTTTTAGATATTTTAAATAGGGTTGGAGTTTCTGCATAAATCAGGAATCAATTAAACCTGCAATGAATAACTTAAGAACGCTGAAAACGTAACGCTTCAATCGATTGAGCCGTGAGAAAAATTCCTAAAAAAATATAGGTTGCAAATAGGACAATACTTTTAAAATCTAAAACGCCTGTTACCAAAGTATTAAAATGATCAAAGAGCGATAAATAGGATAAAACTTCTCCCAAAAAACCGCTAACCCGTTGACCAACGACATCAATAATCCAGAGAGTAAGGATTAAAATAAAGGTCAGAATATAAGCCACAATAGAGCTTTCCGTCAGAGACGAAATAAACATTCCTAAGGATAAAATTGAAGCCGCAACCAGTAAAACAGCAAGATTAGCTAACAGGATAATATTGATCGGGATGGCCGGAGTCGCAGCACTAAAAACAATAATTTGATAAATCCAGAGTGGAAACATTAAAACCATAAAAAAAGCAAGTACACCTAACAATTTTCCCAGCGCAACTACCCAATTTGTCACTGGAGAAGTTGCTAATAACTCTAGCGTTCCTCGTTTTCTCTCTTCGGCATATAATCCCATTGAAAGGGCAGGCAATAACACTAAAATCAAAGAAATAATGACTCCTAAGTAGGCGGATAAAAAATCACTAGAAACATCAAGATTGCCCCCTCCCCCCCCTCCTTGATCGACAAAGGCAGCATTTTGAATAAGATTATCTAAAATAATGCCAAAGAACGCTCCGGCAATTAACCAGAAAACCGTGGCAATAATATAGGCAAAGGGAACGGCAAAATACCCTAGAAATTCTTTACGAAAGATGGCTAAGAGATTAGAAATCAAAATCACAAATTTTAACCATAAATTTTTAATCATGGGTAGCGTTATCCCTATTTTCTAAGGTTAGTTCTGGCGTTTCCGAGGTTGCTTTGTCCGTTAAAACAGCTTGTTCTTCCGACCCAGTAACGGGATCTTCTGTGGTGATCAGGTTTAGAAATACATCTTCTAAGGTGGCACGGGTACGCCGCATTTCGTAGAGACCTAGACCATTTTGAATTAATACCTTGGCAATCTCTCGGCCGAGTTCTTGGGCAGAATCGGTTTTGATGTGAATTGTGGCGCGATCGCGATTGTCTAACGGTTTGAGCGTAATTTGGGTAATCCCTGCAATGGGTTGGAGTAAGCTTTGCACCTGGTCGGTGTTGCCTTCGATTTCGAGTTCATAGCCCATGCCACTGCTTAAGTCGGCCAGTAAATTGTCGGGCGTATTGGTGGTCACGACTTTGCCGCGATTAATGATCGTCACGCGATCGCAGGTCATACTGACTTCGGGCAAAATGTGAGTCGAGAGAATAATCGTATGTTGATTGGCCAAACTTTTGATCAAATTGCGGACTTCGATAATCTGTTTGGGGTCGAGGCCAACCGTCGGTTCATCCAAAATAATAACGGGAGGATCATGGACAATCGCCTGGGCAATACCGACCCGTTGTTTGTAGCCTTTCGATAGCTTCCGAATGAGAACCTTACGTTTTTCGGTGAGTTGACACCGTGTAATGGCCGAATCCACTTTTGATCGGCGATCGCCGGCGGGAATCCCCTTAATACTGGCGACAAAGGTTAAAAAACTTTCTACCGTCATATCGGGATAAAGGGGAGGATTTTCAGGAAGATAACCAATGCGTTGCCGGACTTCTAGGGATTTTTCGTGAACGTCATACCCTGAAATGCGGGCCGTCCCTGTTGTCGCCGGAATATAGCCCGACAGAATCCGCATCGTGGTGGTTTTTCCTGCCCCATTCGGCCCCAAAAAACCGAGAATTTCCCCTGTAGCGACGGAGAAATCAACATCCTGAATCGCTGCCGTTGAACCGTAAATTTTGCTGAGATGTTCAACTTCAATCATGGGTAGAAAGAATGAATGAGAACTACGTTAAGCTATTATCCCTCTAAAACATCCTTTTTAAATCCTAAACCCCAAGGCGATCGCAATTTTGAAAAGCGTCTTGAACTCAGCAAAACGTTGATAGATTAACCCTTTAGCACGCTACAAATCTTACCCAAGTTAAGATGTTAAAAGATCAAAAATTTGCTACTCTACGAACAATGCGGTTCAGTTAATAACGATGAAAAACCTTCCCCAACTCCCTGGCCCTCGCTTTTTACAACAGATTCAGTGGATTTTAGATCCCATCGGGTATTTAGAAAAAGCCCAATCCCAATTTCCCGATATTTTTAAAGCAGGCGCGTTGGGGTTTGGCCCTTCTACGGATAATGTGGCTGGCGATGTGGTTCTGACGAGTAATCCCCAGGCAATTCAGCAAATTCTCACCAGCGATCGCAAACAATTCTCGGTTCCGGGGGAATTGAACTGGATCTTGAAACCCTTTTTAGGGGATGCTTCCGTGATCATGCTCAGCGGCGATCGCCACAGGAAACGTCGTCAACTCCTCATGCCCAGCTTTCATGGCGACAGACTCAAAACCTACGGTGACTTAATCATTCAAATCACCCATCAGGCTTTTCAGCAACGCTATCAAGGCGAATCCTTTCTGGCTCGAAGTGTCACCCAACAAATTTCTCTCGAAGTCATTTTTCAAACCGTATTCGGCTTTCGAGAAGCAGATCAAGACTTTAATCAGATTAAGACCCTACTAGCAGAAATGGCGGATTTATTTAATTCTCCTATCGTGGCTTCTTTTCTCTTCTTTAAAAATCTGCAAAAGGATTGGGGCCCTTGGAGTCCTTGGGGAAAATTTATCCGTCAACGGCAAAAACTCGATACGCTGCTCTATGAAGCGATTGCCCAACGGCGAGCCAATCCTGACCCCACTCGCACCGACATCTTGACCATGCTGATTGAAGCACGGGACGAAGCTGGGGAAACGATGAGCGATCAAGAACTGCGGGATGAATTAATGACCTTGTTATTTGCTGGCCATGAAACCACCGCGACCGCAATGGCTTGGGCTTTATATTGGCTGCACTTTAAACCGGAAATTAAAGAAAAATTGCTCGTTGAATTGGATTCTTTAGGTGAAAACCCCGATTGGATGAACCTCGTTCGCCTCCCCTACCTCAATGCGGTGTGTAATGAGACGTTGCGGATTTATCCTGTCGCGATGTTGACCTTTCCCCGCCAAGTGGAAGAAGAAATCGAAATTTTAGGTTATCCCCTCAAGCCAGGTACCGTCATTATGGGAGCGATGTATTTAACCCATCAACGGGAAGATCTGTATCCCAATCATACCGAGTTTAACCCCGATCGCTTTTTGGATCGGCAGTTTTCTCCCTATGAATTTATCCCTTTCGGTGGCGGATCACGGCGTTGTATTGGGGAAGCTTTGGCGCAATTTGAAATGAAATTAGTCATTGCCACCATTATGTCCCACTATCAATTGGCCTTAGGAGATACCCAACCCGAAAAGCCCCAACGTCGCGGTGTAACCCTAGCACCGAAACATGGGGTAAAAATGGTCATGCAAGGTCAACGGAAGGTTCCCTCGTCGTCTGCGGAGGATGCTCCCATTGCTGTGGGGACAGTGCGTTAATTGAAAAACTGCTGTAAGTTTATCTCAGGAAATAAGGTAGGGGCGTATTGGGTACGCCCTTTTTTTGATGATTGGCGATAAATTAAATTCGCTAAAATTCTCGCACGACAGGTTTTCCATCGACAATTTCACCGACTAACACTAAGTCCGTAACGCCAACAAATAAGCCATTTTCTAATACACCGGGTAAATTATTAATGGTTTTCTCTAATTCTCCAGGATTCGCGATCGCGTCAAACTTAACATCAATCACCAAATTTCCCTGATCGGTGACCACGGGGCCCGCTTTTTTGACCCCCATGCGTAAGGTCGGTTTGCCGCCTAATTTTTCTAAGGCTCGCATTACGGGCGTAACGGCCATGGGAATGACTTCAACCGGCAATAAAAACGTAGAGCCTAATTGATCGACTAATTTGCCACTATCGACAACCACAATAAAATAATTGGCTAAAGCATCTACGACTTTCTCACGGGTATGGGCAGCACCGCCCCCTTTAATTAAATTCTTCTGTGGATCAACCTCATCCGCCCCATCGATCGCAATATCAATACGATCAATGACATCTAAGGTCGTCAAGGGAATTCCATACTGACGAGCCAAAACTTCCGCTTGAAAAGAAGTCGGAACACCCACAATATTGGTTAGCTCCCCTGTTTGAATCCGTTCTCCAATAAACTGAAGCGCGAACGCCGTTGTTGATCCCGTACCCAAGCCCACAATGGAATTGGATTGAACCCGATTTGCAGCCGCTCGGCCAACCGCTTGCTTCATCAAAACTGTGGGATCAAGATTATCCACCATTTACAACTCCTCTCTTTCTCTAGTACCCTAATTATTTAAAAAACCTGTGATTTTTCACACAAAATTATTAAAGACAACACAAATTTACCAGACACTTTTTCAGCCTGGTTGCTAATGCAATTTTGAAAGCCTGATGTTGATTCCATCAATGGATAACACGAGGATTTCAATTAATAGCAAGAAGAGATGTTAACTGTTCGCCGCAGCTAACATTTCTTTCAGTTGGGCCAATTTATCTGCCCAGCGGGGATCGGGTTGGAAGCCTTCGGTTGTCGTGCTGCTGCTACCACCGCTAGATTGATTCCGTCCCCCCCGTTTTTTACTGGATTTTTTGGCTCCACTACTTTTAACGGGAGTAGGCGTTGCACTGGCTTCATCCCCATCGGCGATCGCATCGTCCCCTTCTCCGTCTTCTTTACCTTTTCCTTTGGCACGGGGCAAGGCTTTTTCAATTTTTAAAGGACTATCCATAAAGGATTGGCCATTATACTTTTCAATAAACTCATCAGCCGCTTCATCAGTCGAAACGGTGACAAAGGCGAATCCTCTGCATTTCCCTGTTTTGCGATCTTTAATCACTTTGGTCGAAACAACCGCATTGGCTTCCGCAAAAACTTCTTGTAAAGCTTCTCTTTCAATGGGTTCTTTAGGTAAGTTACCGACGTATAAGCGAATTGACATATGTTTTAGATGCCTCCAACGTTATTAAAGGTGAGTAAAAACTTTTAAAGGGTCAGCCATAGCTAATATTTTTAGCCATAACAAAAGAAGGGCTAAGCCAGAAACTCCGACTTGTCGCACTTCCTCATCTTCCCGAAGGTTACGATTCTTAATGATATCGGCTCTTGCCGTCAAAATGGATCTTCCTCTAACAATGCAAATCAGTAAAAGGTAATTTTAGCTTTGACTTGGATGCGCTATCCTCATGGTCTAAAATCACTCGACCCGTTTGTTGTCTTCTTAAATTATTGCAGATGGTTTCTCCTATTCGTCAAATATTTGGGGGAATTTTCTGACTTTTTTATAACGGCCTTATAACGGCTAAGTATTATTACTCATCCATTTTGTTCATATTGAGCATTTTTAACAAAAAAGACTTGCTAAAAAGGAGGCTACGTGCATAGTGATTTGAGGATTATCTCTAAAAGCCGACAAAAACTTAAACCCAGGAACTTTAGGAATCCCTCAAAAGTCTGTACGCACACAGTACCCCATCTGTCAAATCTTCGTTATAATGCTTAACAATTAGTCAGGGAGGATAGCGAATGGAACCAACTTCATTTGATTTGACCTTAGAGCAGCAATTTGAGATTCGACAAATGCGGGATGCCGCTACCAAGATGAGTCGAGAGCAAGCCCTTGATTTGCTGTTGCAAGCATCTCGTTTGTTAATGATTAAAACCAATGTCATGCGCGACTTGATGGCGCAATCCCCATTAGAACCCTTAGGTTAAGGAGAAAATAAACTATGATCAATACCAATGCCTTTGAATTGTCTTTAGAGCAACAGTTCCAACTCCAATGTTTACAACAAGAGTTCCATTTATTAGACCGAGATGCGGTGATTAGCCATTTATTGGATGCGATGGAACAATTGATGGTACGGGATAATTTAATTCGCGATCTCGTGAAAAAATCCCCCCTTTAATGAATTTAAAAGAAAGTGGTGTATCTCCATCTCTTGTCGCGCTTCAGCATCTATAGCAGTGGCCACAGAGAGGAAGAGAGACTGGGGGTGTCGGGATATAACGATTTCTTTTAGGTTTATCTCACAGTCGCTTTTTATAATAAAAAAAGAAGCATTATTGTGAGTTGTTTAAATTTATGTTTCAGCATGGTCTGGTTTGTACGGATTTTAATGACGGATTACAACGTTTAATTCGGTTTATTCCTGATTTAGCCAAAGGCGGATTCAAGCGGATCGTTTTTTTACACACGGTCTCGGTTTGGGAGGATGAAAGAGTTGCCAGTGTTGATGAAAAGAGAATTACAGCGGCCCAGCAATATTTTGACTCTATTACGGAAGGTTTTCCAGAAGGCGTTGAAGTTAAGGTAGAAATCACAACGTCTCGTTATTTAGATAAGATTTTAGAGTTAATTAAAACCTATGATATTGATGTTATTTTCATGGGAACGCCTGTTCGTAGTAGTTTAGAGGCGACGTTTTTGGGGAGTCATACCTTGGAATTGGCGAAGGCAACGGCTATTCCCTTAATGATTTTACGTCCCCAATTAATTTCGACTTATACCCAGGAAGAATTATCTTTGCGCTGTCAGCATCTCTGGCGTTATTTGCTGGTTCCCTATGAAGATAGTCCTGCGGGGAATTATTTAATTACAAAGCTGAAGGAATATGCCCAAAATCGGCCAGAAGGTTCGTGGCAAGAGTGTTTGTTATTATGGGTTGTGGATGATGGGGGACGACAGGTAGAGGTTACTCAATATCGGCTAGAAGCAGCACGCCAAAAGTTAGAAGCAGTTAAGCAGGATCTAGAATCCCTTAATTTAACAGTTCACATAACGGTTCGTCAGGGGAATCCTGTTCATGAGATGCTACGGGTTGCTCAGGAATATGATGTGGCGGCGATCGCGATCGCGAACTATCGAGGAAATTTCTTAGATTGGATGATCGAAAGTACGGCAGAAACCCTATTAACGAAATGTTGGTTCCCGATTTTATTCTGTTCTCCTGAATCCTAGATTTTTAAAAATCTTTTCAATACGACTCCATTCCCAATTGCTTATTCGGAATGGTTTTGTTGATTGATTTGGGCTTATGCCTAAAAATTTCAGCAAGTTTCATTGCCAGGTGGCAACAGAGCGAAAAACATCCGGTATGACCGTTTCTGTGGGAAACTCTAATAGGGTTTCTGATAGTCCTAAATAGCCCGATTGGGTAAAAAAGAGTAGCATACGGGCCAGAGCCACCCACACCTCAGCGTCAAATTCCCAATCACTTCCCGATTTGGCATAACAGGCGATCGCCTTTAGGGCCCAAAAATAATTATTACGGACTAAGGAACCGCCTTTTTTATAGGTCGGTAAATCTTCGGCATGAATCACTAAAATTTCGTCTTTTAAAAAGCTTTTCATGGATTTAGATCGTTCAATGGCGCAATGAGCCTTGAGGATGAGCGATGGGGGACATTAACCTCCTTTTTTTGACTGACTGGGATAGCTACTCGGTTGGGCTTGTTGCTTAAGAAAGGGCTTTTCTTCACGATTGAGTGCGATCTTGAGTCATTCATTACCCAAACTCCCGCAATTTGCTCCAAAGGTTTCCTCTATCGCTAGAATGGGATTATCTGTCTTTTATTTAAACTTTTATTATTATTTTAAGTAAACTGCCTCACTTTATGAATAATATCAAAGAGAAAATCCAGTCTATTTTGAACCAACTGCCAGATGATTGTTCAATTGAAGATATCCAATACCATCTTTACGTCTTAGAGAAAGTCCGCTTAGGCTTACATAGTGCAGATACGAATACGACCCTGAAGCAAAACGAAGTCGAGGGGATATTAACTAAATGGCTTATCGAGTAATTTGGTCTCCTAAAGCAGTTGAAGATGGGGATGTGATCGCGGGCTATATTGGTCGTGATTCTTCTTCCTATGCTGCTGCCGTTGTCCGCAAAATCATAGATATTACCCACGCACTGGATGAGTCTCCCCTATCAGGCGCGATCGCGACAGAATTTAATGATCCGATGATTCGGGAAAAGTCGGCCTACACCTACCGCATTATCTACCGCGTCAAGGAAGAGACGGTTACCATTGCGGCCATTATTCATGCCAAACGCCTATTAAGTATTAATGAATAATTATTAATTGATAATTGATAAATTTTTTCTTCCTGATAGCATGACCCACTGCGATCGCGACCCCTCAGAAATTGAACAACTCAAGGCTGAACTAGCAGGCTTGAAAGAGAGACTACATAACCAAGAACAACGTTGGGAATTGGTACTCCAGGGAACCAATGAGGGAATCTGGGATTGGAATATTCTCACAGGGGATTTTTTTGTGTCACCCCGTTGGCAAGCAATGTTGGGTTACGGAGAAAATGATCTCCCGAATCGGATTGAAGCCTGGGCAGATTTACTCCATCCAGAGGATCGAGACCGTACAACCCAAGTTGCGTCTGATTATCTCAATCAAAAAATTCCCAACTATGCGGTCGAATGTCGTTTAAAACGCAAGGATGGACAGTATCAGTGGATTTTGTCGCGGGGGCATGTTCTACGGGATAAAGAGGGGAATCCCATTCGGATGGCAGGCTCTAATACCGATATTAATCGACGAAAGCAAACCGAAGCCGCCCTGAATTCAGAACAGCAATTACTCCGCTCTTTTATCGATGCCATTCCTGACCCGATTTTTTTCAAGGATGCCCAGGGCGTTTATCGATTGTGTAACGAAGCCCATCAAATATTAGTCGGGAAAAGCTTAGAAGAAATTGTCGGTAATACAGATGAGGCTCTGTTTTCTGCTAAAGTCGCTAATTTCTTTCAAGAAAATGATCGGGCTGCTTTTGAGCATCAAACATCCGTGCGAACAGAGGAATGGTTAACCTTTGGCCATCAGGAACCCCGCTTTTTAGAAACGGTCAAAACGCCGGTTTTTACGGATCAAGGACAATTACGAGGAATTATTGGCATTAGTCGGGATATTACTGAACGTCATCGACAAGCAGAGCGCGAACGCTTATTAAGCCGTATTGCCCGTGAACTGATTGAACAAGATTTACCGACCGCCATTCCTTTTATTCTGGAAACCTTGGCCCAATCGATTTCGTGCGATCGCTGTTATATCATTCAATATTCCGATTGCCAGCAATATTTTAGTATGCCCTATGAATGGTGTAAGGACAGTATTGCCCCGATTAGCCACCAATATCAACAAACGCCAGTAAGCAATTTTCCCTGGGTGTCTCAACAATTAGAAACAGGACAACCGCTTCATCTACCGGAAGTGGAGCAAATGCCCCTAGAAGCCGAAATAGAGCGTCAATACCTCCTGGTAGATGGAATTAAGTCTCTTTTGCTGGTTCCCATGATGAATACGGCTAAAATTGTGGGATATATTGGCTTAAATCGGATATCTCGGAGCGAAAAATGGCTTGACGAAGATGTTAACCTATTGATGCTCGTCGGTAAATTTTTGGCGATCGCCCAGGCCAGACATGATGCGGAATTAGCCTCCCAGGAAGCTCAAGCTCGTTTTTTTGGAATCTTAGAAAATGCCAATGAAGCCATCTTGACCGTTGATGAAGAACACCGTATTCAATTGTTTAATCATGCGGCCGAACGAATTTTTGGCTATGGTGACAAAGAAATTATTGGGCAACCCTTTAAAATTTTGTTAGCCAACCCCCAAGCCGACTTTAGTGAAGAAGAAAATTTACTGGCAAATCCTGTCCAAGCCCGTTGCCGCGATGGGAGCGAATTTTTAGCCGAAATTTCAGTCTCAGAATTCCAGATCACGGGAAAACGCCTCTTTACTGCCATCGTTCGCAATATTACCCAGCAAAAACAAGCAGAAGCGGCCCTCAAGCAAGCCAAAGAGACTGCCGATGCAGCTAATCGGGCCAAGAGTGAATTTTTAGCCAATATGAGCCATGAATTACGCACACCCCTCAATGCCATCATTGGTTTTAGTCAAGTTCTCAATCGCGATCCCTCTTTGATCCAACACAAACAAACTCTCGATATTATTAATCGCAGTGGTGAGCATTTATTAGAGTTAATCAACGACATTTTAGAGATGTCCAAAATTGAAGCGGGGAGAGCGGCTTTAAACGAGACAACGTTAGATTTTTATCGTCTCTTAGATAATTTAGAAGCAATGCTACGTCTGAAAGCTTCTGCCAAGAATTTACAATTAATTTTTGATCGAACCAGCGATGTTCCCCCCTATCTCAAGGCGGATGAGGGCAAACTCCGACAAGTTCTGATTAATCTCCTGAGTAACGCCATTAAATTTACTGACCAAGGCGGAGTTATCCTGCGAGTGCGGGCCCACACAACGGATGCCCTTTACCTCAACTTTGAAGTCGAAGATACGGGGGTTGGCATTAACCCCCAAGAATTGGATCAACTCTTTCTTGCCTTTGGGCAAACGGAAGCCGGACGCAATTCTCAGCAGGGAACCGGTTTAGGTTTGGCCATTAGTCAAAAATTTGTCCAACTGATGGGAGGAGAAATTCGGGTTAAAAGTGTTCTAGGCCAAGGTAGTGTGTTTAGCTTTGAGATTCCCATAAGTGTGGCTGACCCAACGATGATTCCAGCCCCCTATCCCATCGCCCAAGTGGTTGGTTTAGAACCGAATCAACCCACCTATCGCATTTTAGCGGTCGATGATCGCACAGAAAGCCGTTTACTTTTAGTCAAGTTACTGGGGGAAATTGGCTTTGAAGTTCGAGAAGCAACCAATGGCAAAGAAGCGATCGCTGTGTGGGAAGACTGGCAACCCCATTTGATCTGGATGGATATGCGAATGCCGGTGATGGACGGTTACGAAGCAACACGGCAAATTAAAGCGACGCTCCAAGGCCAAGCCACCGTGATCATTGCCCTAACCGCCAGTGCTTTTGAAGAGGATCGCCATTTAGTGCTGTCCGCCGGCTGTGATGATTTTTTACGAAAACCCTTTCGAGCAGAAACGCTCTGGGAAAAGATGGGGCATCATTTAGGGGTGCGGTATTGCTACGAAGTCACCGGAGCCGAAATCTTTGAACCGCTTGTCCCAGAAGGTCATCGGGATTTAATTCGCCAACAATTACGGCAGGTTCCTCAACCTTGGCTCAATCAATTAAAACAAATGGCCCTAGAGTGTAGCGATGAAGGCGTATTAAATCTGTTGGAGCTTTTACCCCCCGAACAATACACCCTCGCGATCGCTTTACAAAACTGGGCCGATCACTTTCAATTTGATCAGATTTTAACCTTTATTGAACCATAAAATTCATAAGTTAAAAAATAGGCTGTTGACCGTTTTAATTTATAATTTGTAAGCAAGGTAACGGTATTAAAGGGCAAGGTTTAATACTCTAAACTTAATTTAAGCCTTTTCGATTTATAAGTAGGGCAACCCAATAAAACGTCAAAAAGATTTAACAGTGTTAAATTCCTACGAAAAAATTCATGTAGGGGCATAATACTATTATGTCCTTAGACTTAGGCGTAAAATTTATTGTTATTTTAATTAAGTTGACTTACTTATCATTGACAAAAGTAATTTTCAATTAAGCCAGAATCTATCGTAAACAATCTGACGACTTAGCCGCTTTAATTAATATTTTTCAAAATCTTAGGTGCTTGATTCATAGCAAGAACATGATGGCAGAAAAAGGTGATCTTTTAGTTGTAGATGATACATTAGATAATCTACGGCTTTTATCTGCAATGCTGTCAAAGCAAGGCTATCGAGTCCGCAAAGCCATTAATGGAACCATTGCCCTAAATACGATTCAACAAATGCCGCCGGATTTGGTGTTATTGGATATTAACATGCCCGACCTCAATGGCTATGAAGTCTGTCAAATCTTAAAAACCGATCCGCTAACCCAGGAAATTCCCATTATTTTTATCAGTGCCTTAGATGATGTCCTAGATAAAGTGAAAGCCTTTCAAGTGGGGGGGAGTGATTATATTACCAAGCCTTTTCAATCGGAAGAGTTACTGGCTCGAATTCAACACCAATTAACCATTCAGCAACAAAAACGACAACTGCAAATTGAAATTCAAGAACGCAAAAAAACAGAGCAAGCCCTCCAGGTGTATCTCCATGTCGTTTCCCACGATTTACGGAATCCGGTCTTAGGAATGTCCTTGATTTTAAAAAATGTGTTGAAAGCCGAGGACACCCCAACCGATCCGATTCTCTTGGCACGCGCTATTGTGGAACGCATGGCCCAAAGCTGCGATCGCCAATTAGATTTAATTAACTCGTTGGTGGAAACCCAGCAGTTTGAAACAGGAAAAGTAGTACTTAATCTGCAAAATCTCTCTTTAGCGAGCTTAATTCAACAATTTGCCGCAGAATGGCAACCAATATTAACCCAGCATCAAGCGATTCTCACCCTTGCTGTCCCCCCCGATTTACCCTTGGTGCAAGCTGATAATAATTTACTCTGGCGTGTTTTGGAAAATTTACTTGCGAACGCCCTGAAATATAATGCGGCTAACTTAGCAATCACCCTTAAAGCCGAACAACAAGCCGATAGGGTTTATTGCGCGCTCCAAGATAATGGCATCGGTATTGCCCCAGAGCAAGCGGATCGGTTGTTTGACCGCTATCAACGGGGAACCCATCCCCACCGAACCCTGGGATTAGGATTAGGACTCTATCTCTGTCGTCAAATTATTGAAGCCCACGGCGGAACCATTGGCGCGATCGCCTTAGAACCAGGAGTAGAATTTTGGTTTACCCTACCGGTTGGGATGACGAATTAGGCCGTTTATCACCTCACAATCTTGATGTACTGATAGCGACAAGGGGGGAATATGGTACACTCTAGATAGTGGAAAAAACCTTAGCCACTTTTTCAAATTGAGTCACCTTAGGGTAGACCCTAAACCTTGACAACTGAATCTGTATGGTTCTACTAAGTTGTACCGAATTCTTCCTTAAATTTTTTAGGAAATTCCTGATAGTAGATATAAAGATTCACAGGAATCGGACACAGTAGCATTTTATTGAAACCAAAACCCCTTTGGCGTTGCCCAAGATCCCCCTGAGGTCAACTAAACCAAAGACCTTGGGGAGAACAACACTGTTAACCTAGAGACTTTCAAAAATCTCGGTTATCAGAACTCCTTGAACCCAAACTTGTGTGATCAGGCTAACATAGAACGTTTAATGTGCCCAGCACTGAGGCTCGATTCAGTCTTGAGTCTCCACTCTTGTTATCCTGTGGTTATGGTTTCAGCATTCGATCCATACAGTCACTTCCTCATGCCCGACTTCTTCCCTTGTTATTAACCTTTATTTTTAAAGATGCAGAAACAGCAAAAGCAAACAATAAAACTAATTTCAAAATTCAGGAATTATCTTCCAACGCATTAACATTTGATCGACATTTTAAGTTTTTTAAATATTGGGGTTCAAAACAGCGCGATCGCGATCCATTCAACTTAGCTCCGATCCCCTGGCCACTGCCCCCATCCGGTATTTTCATCATCCATCTACTGGACATAAATCAAGAATCAATCGTGCTCCATCTTCAAGGGACAAGTAAAATCAGAATTTTGCTTAAGTAGAGTCAGAAATTTAGACAACTCAATAAAGCCCTTAAAAATAGGAACCCTTGATTCCCACTTCCCAGTAGTCATTGATATATTTTGAGTTTTTTTGTGAATCCAATCTTAAGACATCGCCTAGAGCAGGGGGTCGAGATTGCCGATAAATTTTTGAGGAACTTTCATGCCAAAACAAATTATTATTTCAGAGCAACATCATGTAGCCGCCGTTTTTTGGGAAGATCAAATTCAAGAACTCGTCGTTGCCACCGGAAATCAACAAGTTAGCGATATTTATTTAGGATTAGTTGAAAACGTTATTCCAGGGATTGATGCCGCTTTTGTCAATATTGGCGATGCGGAACGAAACGGCTTTATCCATGTCACCGATCTTGGCCCCCTACGTCTCAAACGAACCGCCGGAGCGATTACCGAACTGCTTGCACCGCAACAAAAAGTTCTGGTTCAGGTCATGAAAGAACCAACAGGGAACAAAGGGCCCCGTTTAACGGGCAACATCAGTTTACCGGGTCGTTACTTGGTGCTTATTCCTTCCGGCAGAGGCGTTAATCTTTCCCGTCGCATTAGAAACGAAGAAGAACGCAATCGACTCCGTGCCCTAGCAATTTTAACCAAACCGCCAGGCATGGGGTTACTTGTCCGTACCGAAGCAGAAGGGAAAAGCGAAGAAGCCATCATGGAGGACTTGGAGTTTCTCCAAAAACAATGGGAAAGCATCCAGCAGCAAGCGGTTTCCACCCGTGCCCCTGCCCTGTTAAACCGTGATGATGACTTTATCCAACGGGTACTGCGAGATATGTTCTCCGCCGATGTCAATCGCATTGTGACGGAGACTGCTTCGGGGATGAAACGGGTCAAACAGCATTTAATGTCCTGGGGACAGGGCCGTATTCCCGATGGGGTTTTGATTGATCAACACCGTGAATCCCAATCGATTTTTGATTATTTCCGCATTAATGCCGCGATTCGAGAAGCCCTCAAACCCCGTGTAGATTTGCCATCGGGGGGATATATTATTATCGAACCGACAGAAGCCTTAACGGTCATTGATGTTAACTCTGGCTCCTTTACCCGCTCGGCAACGGCACGAGAAACGGTGCTGTGGACAAATAGCGAAGCCGCCACGGAAATTGCCCGTCAACTCCGCCTCAGAAACATTGGTGGAGTCATTATTGTGGATTTCATCGATATGGATTCCCGCCGCGATCAATTAAAACTCCTGGAGCATTTTAACCGCTGCCTGAAAGCAGATAAGGCTCGTCCCCAAATCGCCCAATTATCCGAATTAGGCTTGGTAGAATTGACCCGCAAACGTCAGGGACAAAATATTTATGAATTGTTTGGTCGTCCCTGTCCTACCTGTGGCGGGTTGGGGCATTTGGCGGAACTGCCGGGAGAAAGTGCCCCGATCTCGTTAGAGTCTAATTCTTTTAATCCATCCAGTTTTAGTATGACTCCTCGAACGGTTGACAAACTCGTGATTGAGCCACCGGATACGACGATGGATTCATCCTCGGATTACGACAGCAACGATACGGGGTCAGAATTTGATTTGCTTTATCACCCCAACTATCAAGAACAGGGGGGGAATAATAATCGCCGTCGTCGCCGTCGTCGTGGAAATGAAAAAGAAGATACCCCCAAAGGCTTTCCCAATTTAATTAGTAAAACGGTAGAGATTGAAAGAGACCAGGAGGAGCGTCCCGAACGAGAAAGCCGCCCTGAACGGGAAAGAGAACATCGCTCTGAACGCCGAGAACGGTTGATTCGTCGCGAGGATATTCCGGTGGAACGGGTGACGGTGGAGATGACTCCCATGGAACAGGATGTTTATGCCTTGATGGGGGTTTCGCCCTTGGTACGGTTAGACCGACAATTTAAAGATCCGAAGTCTGTGATTGTTTCGGTTAAAGCACCGGGTGAACCGGATCCGATCCTGCCTGAAAAGGTTACTATTTCGAGTAATCGTAAGTCGATTCCGACAATTAATCGTGATTTTTCCAGAGAATCGGTGGAAGACAGATTAGAAGCGATCGCGGATGAGAATAGCGCACCTGATTTAGGGGATTCCCCGACCGTGCTAATCGCGAATGGCAATACGGAAGAAATTTCCTTAGCGAACAAACGGGTGTTACCGAATCTTAATTCTCCAGAGCTTGACCCTGCCCCCATGGTGACAACGGAAGAAACCGACGCTGATCAACCCTTAATTCGTCGCCGTCGTCGTCGTTCTTCTGCCCAAGACGCTTAACGTTTCGTGTTTTTAATCAGCTAAACCTTTGAAGAGTGTTTCCCCCGTTTTACTTCCTGAAGACGCTTTGGCCCGATCCAATCCTGATTGTCTGATTGCAGGCGTTGATGAAGTCGGACGGGGGGCTTTATTTGGCCCGGTTGCTGCCGCCGCGATCGCTGTTCCCCTAGCGGTTATTCCCAAATTACTGACGTTAGGAATTAAGGACAGCAAACAACTTTCTCCTAAACGCAGACAGGCCTTAGTGCCCCTAATTAAACAGCACGCGATCGCCTGGCACATTAGCTATGCCACCGTCGAAGAAATTGCCACGATCAACATTCGGCAAGCGTCCTTGCTCGCCATGAAACGCTGTTTATTGAAATTAGCCGTTTCTCCTCACCACTGTTTGATTGATGGTCGTGATCTAATTCCGGATCTGGGATTAACCCAAACCCCAATGATTAAAGGCGATCAACGTTCTCCTGTGATTGCGGCCGCCAGTATTTTAGCCAAAGTCTGGCGAGATGATTTAATTACCCGCATCGCTCCTCGTTATCCTGTTTACGATTTAGCAACCAATAAGGGGTATGGGACGCAAAAACACCGTTTAGCACTACAACAATACGGTTTAACGCCACTGCATCGGGCAGGCTTTTGTCGCAAAATTATGGCTAATTCTGATAGGATCTAGACGGGAAATTTGCGGAGATCGGGGAAATCCTCGAAATATTTGTGTGTCCACTCAATCTCAACTGTTGCAACAAATTCGTGTTATTAATCCGATTAATCAAACCGATCAACGAGCGGATGTTTGGATAGTTGAGGGTAAAATTAGCCGAATCGAACCCCATATTACCCCAATTCCCGAAAATACTCAGGTTATTCCGGCTCAAGAATTGATTTTTGCCCCTGGGTTAGTTGATTTGTACAGTTACAGTGGAGAACCTGGTCAGGAAGAACGGGAAACCTTAGACAGTTTGGCTGCTGCCGCGATCGCCGGAGGATTTACCCACGTTGGGATTTTACCGAAGCTCCAACCCGTTTTAGATAATCCTGCCACCTTAACCCATCTTCAACAAAAGTTAACCCGCCTAAATGCCCAAAAATTACCGAAATTCCACTTTTGGGGCAGCTTAACCCTGGACACCAAAGGAGAACAACTCAGTGAATTAGGGGAATTAGCCCAAACCGAGATTATTGGGTTTACTGATGCCCAACCCTTGAGTAATTATGGGTTACTGCGTCGTGCCCTAGAATATTTGCAACCGTTTCATAAACCCGTGGCCTTAGTTCCGGTAAATTTAAGCTTGCGGGGCAATGGGGTCATGCGAGAAGGAGATGCCTCGATTTGTTTCGGGTTACCGGGCGATCCGGTGATGTCCGAATCTTTGGCGATCGCGTCCATTTTAGAATTGGTGAGCGCGACCCAAACCCCAGTTCATTTAATGCGAATTTCCACCGAACGGGGCGTAGAACTCATTGCAGACGCAAAATCTCGCCATTTACCGATTACGGCCAGTGTTACCTGGAGCCATTTGTTATTAAATACGGAAAGTATTCGCAGTTACGACCCCAATCTTCATCTTGATCCTCCCTTGGGTAATGAATCGGATCGGTTAGCTCTCATTTACGGTGTTAAATCTGGCATTATTGACGCGATCGCAGTGGATCATCGAGCCTATACCTACGAAGAAAAAACCCTATCGTTTGCGGAATCTCCCGCAGGAACCATTGGTTTAGAATTAGCCTTACCCTGTCTTTGGCAAAATCTGGTGGAAACCGGACAGTTAACCGCCGTGGAACTGTGGCAAGCCTTAAGCATCAATCCGTTACGCTGTTTAGGACTTCCAAACTCCCTATCCGATTATTTAATTTTCGATCCCATACTCCCTTGGATAGTAGAAGCTTCAACCCTTAAAACCTTGGGTAGAAATACATTTTGGTTAAATCAATCTCTTCAAGGAAAAGTGACTCAAATGATTAGCTCAGTATGAAAAATGGCAATTTGATTCCGTTGTCAGAGTCCGCTATCTTTGGCCTTTATCTTATGGGTATTTTCCATCAGATGACACCAACCCAAATTTTCTAAAACGCTAATAAAGATTGACTGGGATTTAAAAAGATTAATCTGTTAAAAATCAAGATATTAGATTAAATAAAAAGACGATAAACGAAACCCCAATTATTGACTTTCATGCTTTAATCTTACACTCAAAAGCTTAACTCGAATTATAAAATGAATCTTTTCTCAAATCTATAAAGATAATTTAATTTTCGGGATAAAAATTTATTTTGGCTAAATACTTAAAACATTGGAAAATATAAAATAGTGCGATTAGCTACAGGAGAGATTTCATGTCGGATAATTTCAGAAGTCATGTGGTGACCCAGGGAACGCAACGTAGCCCCAACCGTGCCATGTTAAGGGCTGTAGGTTTCGGAGATGACGACTTTACCAAGCCTATTGTGGGAATTGCCAATGGGTATAGCACCATTACGCCTTGCAATATGGGCATTAATGATTTGGCGAAGCGGGCTGAAGTAGGCGCGAAAGAAGCGGGAGCAATGCCCCAAATGTTTGGAACTATCACGATTAGTGATGGAATTTCGATGGGAACGGAAGGGATGAAATATTCTCTGGTTTCCCGTGACGTAATTGCCGATTCCATTGAGACGGCTTGTAATGGGCAAAGTATGGATGGGGTCTTAGCGATTGGGGGCTGTGATAAAAATATGCCAGGGGCGATGATCGCGATCGCGCGGATGAATATTCCAGGCATTTTTGTCTATGGCGGAACCATTAAACCGGGCCATTACGACGGTAAAGATTTAACCGTAGTCAGTTCCTTTGAAGCCGTTGGCCAATATAGTGCCGGAAAAATTGACGAAGAAACTTTACTGGGAATTGAACGCAATGCTTGCCCTGGTGCCGGTTCCTGTGGCGGCATGTATACAGCCAATACCATGTCTTCTGCCTTTGAAGCAATGGGAATGAGCTTACCCTATTCATCCACCATGGCCGCTGAGGATGCGGAAAAAGCGGATAGTGCCGAAGCCTCTGCCAAAGTTCTAGTCGAAGCCATCCGCAAACGTATCTTACCCAGCCAAATCCTGACTCGTAAAGCCTTTGAAAATGCGATCTCTGTGATTATGGCCGTCGGGGGATCAACCAATGCCGTCCTCCACATGTTGGCGATCGCGAATACCATTGGCGTGGAATTAACGCTTGATGACTTTGAAACCATTCGTCATCGTGTACCTGTGTTGTGTGACTTAAAACCCTCTGGTCAGTATGTAGCAACTAATTTGCATCAGGCAGGTGGAATTCCTCAAGTCATGAAAATGTTATTAGTCCATGACTTGTTACACGGCGATTGCTTAACCATTACGGGACAAACCATTGCGGAAGTCTTAAAAGATATTCCCGATGAACCGGCTAGCAACCAAGATGTTATTCGCCCCTGGTCTAATCCCGTTTACCAAGAAGGCCACTTGGCTATTCTTAAAGGGAACTTAGCCCAAGAAGGTTCCGTTGCCAAAATAAGTGGCATCAAAAATCCTCAAATTACTGGCCCAGCAAGGGTGTTTGAATCCGAAGAAGATTGCTTAGCCGCGATCCTAGCCAACAAAGTCCAAGCAGGTGATGTCGTTGTTGTTCGCTATGAAGGCCCCAGGGGTGGCCCTGGGATGCGGGAAATGTTAGCCCCCACTTCAGCAATTATCGGTGCAGGTTTAGGGGATTCTGTTGGACTCATCACCGATGGTCGCTTTTCGGGCGGAACCTATGGCATGGTCGTGGGTCACGTTGCCCCTGAAGCCTATGTTGGTGGCAATATCGCCCTCGTTCAAGAAGGGGACAGCATCACCATTGATGCCCATCAACGCTTACTGCAATTAAATGTCAGCGAAGAAGAACTCGCTCAACGTCGAGCCAATTGGAAACCCCCTCAACCCCGTTATACCAGAGGCGTTTTAGGCAAGTATGCAAAAATCGTTTCTTCTAGCAGTTTAGGAGCGGTAACGGATTTGAATTTGTTCTAAATTTTTGTTTTAGGTTCTCTTGTTTAAGCCTTTATTGACTTTAACAAGGGAGCTTAACGCAGATATTTAACAATTTATAGTAAATACAATTCTCTGTTTAAAATATGTTTGGGTAATAAATTATATTATTAAATGTATGACAATTGAGTATAGTTCACAGTTAAACTATAAAGAAAAAATTTACTAAGAAACTAAATTATGACGTTTTGTGATGTGCTAGAAGCGATTAAAGCCTTATCTCTAGAAGAAAAAGAAGAAATACAATTTCTTATTGAACAGTTCTTACGAGAAGAACGCCGTGAAGAAATTTATCAAAATTATTTAATAAGTAAACAACAAGAAAAAGAAGGAAAATTACAATTTTCTTCAGATATTGATCAATTAATACAATCTCTAAAATACTAAAAATAAACGATTTTCTAGCAATTTCTTTGAATTTGGATCTTTTCTTGAATCTTTAATTGATTTTTTCAGAATTTAAAATCCAATCCAATAAAATCGGATTAACTAATTCGGGGGCTTCATCCTGGGGGCAATGGCCAACGCCTTCTAGGGGGATAAACTGTTCAACGGTTGGATATTGGGCTAACTCTCGTCCAAGCGCGATCGCTTCCCAAGGATCTTCCGTTCCCCAAAGTAAAATGGTAGGGCAGGTTAAACGGGGCAACAGATCTTCCGGTAAAGGCCCTTGAGAATACCCCGTAAATGCTAAGAACACATCCGCCGCTCCCGTATCTTGAGCCGGCTTCATTAAAATTTCCACCAATTCATCGGTTACCGCATCAGGGTTAGCATAGGCTTGCAGTAAGATTTTACGAACGGTTTTCGGGTTAGCAATCTGGTTAAAGAAAAAACGCCCGATCGCGGGATTATTTAAAATTTTCTGTAAAGCAGAAGCCCCCACTTGTCGATACCAGGGTAAAGTCAGTCGTTTCCGCTCATGTAACAAGCGCAGAGAACAATTCAAGGCCGCAATGCCCTGTACTTGATCAGGAAAATCCACAGCCGTTTGCATTACCACAATACACCCGATGGAATTACCGACTAAAAAAGCAGGACTTTGAACCACTTCCCGACAAAAATCGGCAACTAATTGCCCCCAGGTTTCAAAGGTATAGGACATTTGCTCACTCGGCTTCGGTTTCGCGGAGGCCCCAAAACCCAGGAGATCGATCGCATAACAACGACAGTGTTGTCCTAAAACTGGCAGATTTTTACGCCAGTGCCCCCAGGATGCACCAAAACCATGCACTAAAACCACCGCAGGGCCAGTATCTCCCCAGTGTTGATAGGTAATCGGAAAACCTTGCCAGTTCCAACATTTAGGCGGATTCAAAACGCCAGAAGACAACGCAGTCATAGAGCAATGGAGTAAACAGCATTACCACAATGTTCCCATATTTCGGATTTCTTCGCGGCGTTGTTGGGAGGATTGCGGTTGCTCCGTCTTGGGAGAATTGCGGTGGGGCAAGGGAGGGGGCGGTGGAACGGGGAGAGATTGATTTGCATTCGACCATTCCATTTTGTTGAGGGCCCTTTGAATGATGCCAACCGTATTGTCCCAAGTTAATTCTTGATTGGGATAGTCTAATAAATTGCGTTGTTGCAGTAAAGTTTGCAGAGAATCTAACATTTTCTGAGCAGTATCCCGCTCCATTTCTGTTTCTGAAACAATTGGGGCAGAGACTCGCAATGGATCTCGTTCAATCGCCGCGATCGCCCGACGAACCGCAGATACAACCTGTTCCTTATATTTTTTACGGGCTGTCTGAATTTGCTGATTTTGCCCTTGCTGACTCGAAGCGTAGAGAGCCGGTAAGCGATTTAAAGAATAGGTGGCCACCTCAACCTTATTGATATAACTTGCCAAGGCTTTAGGATAATGCTTTAACTGCCTATCAATTTCTTCATAAACTAAAATTTCCATTACATTTTGATGGAATGTTGCTTTATTAGTGACTTTATCGCTAGTTAACATTGTTATCCTATCGGTGAGATGATCTATAGAAAATGAATCGGGTTAATATTGTTAATTCCAACTTAGGATAGAGAGAATTTTATGAATATTTGGATATGATGTAAGTTAACGTTAAAAACTGTACTTGACGAAAAATATTAAAAATAATTTTTAAGCTAAATTATGATTCTGTAATAATCCCTGCTTGAGTCTGTGGGGATAACAACTGTTTCATAAAGATAACTTTCTAAGCGGTTATGTTAGTAGCGGGCGATACCTAAATTTACCGTAATATTAGTTATACACTATTTAGACTAAGAACCTATCCGAAAAATGTGAGAAGTTTGCGGCCGATGATCAAACAAGCAGCAATCTGAATAAAGCCCAAGTAGGATTGAGAAGATTTGGCCCATCGAATAAGGATGCCTCGGAAACGATTA
>JAYKGY010000114.1:0-3510 GCA_035285545.1 Snowella sp.
AGGACTCATTTGAGAGATAGTTATCCGAGCATTTGCTAGGGAAATAACCGTCCACCTAGCTAGTGAAGTTAGCGTTCGCTAAAATGTACCAATTTCGTTCCTATTGACTTTTCGGATAGGCTCTAACTATTAACTAAACACTATTAACTATTAACTATTTGACGGCGTAATGCTAAGGAATTCGTCACAACAATAATAGAGCTTAAGGCCATGAGTCCCCCCGCGATCGCAGGACTGAGAAAGAATCCCCAGTGGGGTAGCAAAACGCCTGCGGCAATCGGTATGGCAACTATATTGTAGCCCAGGGCATAAATCAAATTTTGTTGAATTTTTTTGACGGTTGCGGTACTTAGATCAATAGCCGCTACAATATCCGACAATTGCGATCGCATTAAAACAATATCGGCTGTTTCCATCGCGACTTCTGTTGCACCCCGTAGGGAAATACCAATATCCGCTTGAGCCAGAGCAGGAGCATCGTTAATTCCATCCCCGATCATCGCTACAGTTTTCCCTGAAGATTGAAGGGCTTGAATTTTAGCAACTTTTTGAGCAGGCTGCACCTGGGAAAAGATTTGCTTAATTCCTACTTGTTCGGCGATCGCGCTGGCAACAAGGGATTGATCTCCGGTCAAGAGAACGGTTTCTAACCCTAAATCCTGTAATCGTTGTACCGTCCGTTGAGCATCGGGGCGGAGTTGATCCTGTAGGACTAAAATGCCGATTAATTGGTCATTTAACGCCACATAGACCAACGTTTTACCTGATTGTAATAAGACATTAAGTTGGGGCTGATAATCTGAAGACATTTCAACCTGATGTTGGATCATCCAAATTTCATTGCCCAATAATAGAATTTGGTCGTTAACCTGAGCTTTTACGCCTAAACCAGGTTCGGTATAAAAATTTTGGGCTTCTAATAAACGAATTTCTTTGAGTTTTGCTGCTTCGAGAATGGCTGCTGCGAGGGGATGATTGGTGCCCTGTTCTACCGTTGCCGCGAGTTGTAATAATTGGGTTTGATCCCAGCCATTAAACGTTAAACAATCTGTAACCTGAGGATGGCCTCGCGTTAGCGTTCCCGTTTTATCAAAAACAATGGTGGTTAATTGTTGAGTTTTTTCTAAAATATCCCCCCCTTTAATTAATAATCCCTGTTCTGCGCCGATGCCAGTTCCTACCAAAATCGCTGTCGGTGTGGCTAATCCCAAAGCACAGGGGCAAGCAATCACTAAGACCGCGATCGCGAGTTTGAGGCTTAATAACGTCGGATTCATTGCCATCATGGGTTCCATCTCTGTCATATTCTCGGTGAGGTGATGGCCCATTGAGACAGTGAGAACAGCAGGAAAAAGACGGGTTCCTAAAAATTCCCAAAAACCAAAAGTCATCAAGGCAATGGCCATTACCCCATAGGCAAAATACCCCGCGACGGTATCGGCCAGTTGTTGAATCGGAGCTTTACGGGTTTGGGCTTCTTCGACGGAGGCAATGATTTGGGCTAGGGTGGTATCTTCTCCAATGCGAGTGGCTTCAATGACCAATACCCCTGATTGATTAATGGTTCCGGCGATCGCGTTATGCCCCACTTGTTTCAAAACGGGTAAGGATTCCCCCGTTAACAAAGATTCATCCACCGTGCTAGCACCTGCGGTAACAATGCCATCAACAGGTATTTTTTCGCCCGGTAAAATTTTTAACCATTCCCCCACTCGGACTTGTTCGACGGGAATTTCGATCCCTGATTGATCGATTTGATCGGGTTTACCCAATAAGTAGGCGATCGCGGGTTGAAGAGATACTAATGCTTCTAAGGCCGCCGAGGCACGATGTCTGGCTTTCCCTTCTAGGGTACGACCTAATAAAATGAAACCCAACAACATGACGGGTTCATCAAAAAAACATTCCCAGCCTAAATTAGGAAATAATAAAGCAACAAAACTAGTGAAATAGGCACTACAGGTTCCCAATCCCACCAAAGTATTCATATTGGGCATTCCATGACGCAAACTCCGCCAACCATCTACAATTAAATGCCGCCCAGGAACCAGTAACGCTAAAGTGGCTAAGGCCCAATGGAACCAAATGTTACTTAAATAAGGGACAGGTTGACCACTAATGTGCCCCCAATGGCCAATAGCAGAAAAGAAAAGAAGAATAGCGGCAACACTCAATCCCCAAATTTGTTCCCGTTCTGCTTGCTGGTGACGTTGAGCCGCAGTAAGTCTAGCAGATGCGCGAAAGCTATCGGCACTAGAACGAACTTGAGACGGAAAGCCTCTGGTTGTTAATTTTTCGGCTAAGGTCTGGGGTTCAATTTCTCCTTCTTGGTATTTCACCACTGCCACTTCAGTAACAAGATTGACGCAGGCCGAAACCACCCCCTGATTTTGGGTTAATTGCCGTTCAACTGCGCTGACGCATCCCGCACATTTCATTCCTTGGACATCTAAGGTTGCAGTTATTAGGACGGGATCGGTGATGACGTTATTTGTGTCTGGTGGAGGGGAAAGTTGCACCATAGGAATAGGGGAGAGGGTTAACTATTAAGTTCGGAAACCGCGATCGCTGATTACGTTAAGCAAACTCATTAATTTTTGATTGCAGTTCGGGTTTAACAGGTTGGCCATCCTTACGACACAGTTCAATTTCAACCATTAATTTAGACGTAGAACCGTTAGGCGCAGGTTTTTCATGAAAAATGATATCGTACTCATTGGGGTCGTAGCCACGTTCTCGTAACCAATCTTGCACTTTAAAAGTACAAAACAAGGATTGGCCCTGTTCAAACATACGGCTGATCTGCATTCGGAGATTGTAGGGATCTAGGCGGGCCATTGTTTCATCCAAAAATAACGTCTCAATTTATTGTAAGCCTTTAATTTTATTCTCTTTGTCACCTTAACAAAATCTCAGAAACCGCGATCGCGTTTTGAAATGAATACACATAAGTTTTACAAAGCGCAAGTTTTCAAATGAAATCCTAGTGAATTGCATTAAAATGCAAGAATGATGGCTTTGCGGCTACGGTAGGAGATTAAGCGAATGATTGATTGGCTGATGGTTTGGGGCGTTACTCAAGCAGCAGGATTTCTCTTTAAGCCGATATTAGAGGATTTGGCCAAGGATGCGGCCAAAGATTACGCGAAGGATTTTTTTAAGGATTGTTTCAAAAAAGTTATTCATTTACCAGAAAAAGATGTATTAAAGGAAGCGTATGGTAAAGCCTTAAAAGAATTTTTACAATTTTTCCAACAGGAATTAGATGATGCGGATTATCAGGAACCGCAAATTAAACGATATATTAAACCGTTAGAAAAGTTTATTAAACAGGAAAAAGTTGAGACAATTCTAGGAAGTGCATTTGAAGCAAATTGTGTTGGCTTAAGAACCTATCCGAAAAATGTGAGAAGTTTGCGGCCGATGATCAAACAAGCAGCAATCTGAATAAAGCCCAAGTAGGATTGAGAAGATTTGGCCCATCGAATAAGGATGCCTCGGAAACGATTA
>JAYKGY010000115.1:0-46105 GCA_035285545.1 Snowella sp.
TAAGATTTGAAGACCCTACTAAAACTAGACCCATTTCACCGCCTCAACCACTTAAACAATGTCCTTGGGTTTTTAATGTGGGAGAAAAAACATTATATCGAGTTGATGCTGGAAAACGAACTGAAAGACATCTTCCACCTCAGCTAACAACTATTTTAAATTATATGGCGAACCAAAATATAAAATATGGAAAAGAAAAAGTCTGTAAATCTAAGGAATTAAGGGAAGCGAGGGACTCTTATAATGGACTTTGTAGCGAGGAGCAATTGCATAATATTGTCAAAAAAATCAGAGATGTGTTATCAGAAGTGGATGAAAATAACGCAGAAGATGAAGATTTATTATTGGAGGCAGATGAAAAAAACAAAAAAGCTAGGCAAAAATGGTTTAAAACCGAACAAGGTGAAGGCTATACTCTTAAAATTATTTGTGAGCAATAGACAAGTATGAAATGTGGTAAGGGATAACAATTCAGGCGGAAGTTGTATTATTATCCTTGAGGTAAGGAAAATTGATTTTTAATAGCCAAAGCAATGTCTTCTTGTGAAGGTGGCTCGCCATTATTCTTTAGAAATAACGAATACAATATCTCTATGTATATTTCTCCCAAAGTGGTAGTTATCATTGCCGCCGTACTAGCAGAAATAGTGCCACCAGCAATAGAACCAATACCAGGGATCATTTTAAAAAGGTTTGAAACAATAGCTCTGCCAATAAATGTGCCCCCAGTTCCAGCAGCAAGGGAACCCACAACGACCCCAAGAAAGCTTTGGTCTAATGAAAGTCCAAAAGTCGCTGAAATACCAGCAAGCATTGCAACTTGAACGGGAACAATTAGCACGGCATCTGAAAATGGAATTGGTGAAGCCCCCATTGCACCGGCTGTCATAGCAGCACTAAGTACTATTTTATGAGATTTTGTCTTTTTGATATTTAGATCAACTTTTTGAGCTGCAATAAATGCCCTTTTAATGCCTTCAGGCACTGCTCCCATTGTTAATTCAACTAGATTGTCTAGTCCCATTACTTCTTCAATATGACCTGAATCAAATTTTTCTTGTACAGCACGAACCCGAATTACATTTTTGACTAATGGTAATCTTTCTTGCACTATCTGGCGAAAAGATCTGATTTGACCGTCAGAATCTCTTACGCCATCCTGTCGAGCTTTCGTAATTACAGCAATAACAGGCATATAATCTGCAAGCATTTTAACTAATTCTTCTTCTGCTGGCTCGACACGACGAAGATCTTCCGCAATACAAATCCAAGCAACATGAATATGCTTCTTTGGTTCAGCACTCTGATTCTTTTCAAAAATAAATTGCCTAAGAGATTTCAATGTTTCTGAAAAATCTGCCATTTCCAGACCGCGAGTATCAAAAATAGAAAGCGGAATACCTTCTTTTTTAATTTCTCTTGTATGCTGAGTGACAGGGCGACCTTGACCTGTTGTTGCAAAATTGCCTTGAAAAACAGCATTAATCAAAGTACTTTTCCCAACACCTGTTCTTCCTGCGATCAAAACATTCACATGACCTTGCTCCTTTAAGGCTTGTTTAATGGAGTTATTAATAACTTCCTCAAAATTGAAGTCTTCCATGTCATCACTCATTGATTCAATAAATTGCTGTTGTTTTAATACTCGTAATGGATACTGCATAGCTCACTATTCACCAAATATTTTTTTGACTGTCTGCTTAGCCTTGGCTTTGACATCATCGGTAATATACATGGCTATCATGCCAATGGCGGCCGCTATAGCTCCTAAATCATCGGTATAACCGACTAAAGGCACAACATCGGGAATTGAATCAATCGGTGAAATAAAATAAGCAAGGGTACTAAAAACAATTGTCTTTGCCCATATAGGCGTGCTTTTCTCTTGAGCCGCGTAGTAAAGCCAAAGTGCTTTTTCAACCACCTCACGACCTGCACTCAGAGCAAAATTTTTAACTTTATCCCAAAATCCTGAATCAGAATAACTTTGATTTGCAGTTACAGACATAAAACTCTCTCTAAATAATAAAATGTGGGAAATAAATAACGCGCTTTTATTTACTATTTTTTTAATACTCAGCTAATTCTTAAAAAGAGAGGAATCTGTTGATGTTTTTATTCCTCTCTTTTTTTGGGTTGAGTTAATCGTTGAACCACTTAAGCACTTTTACAACACCATAAGTTACTAGACCTGCACTAGCAACAATACCTGCAACAGGCAAAGCAACTGTTGTTGTTGTTGTTAATCCAATAACTCCTAAAAGCCCTGGGGCTGAAGATGTAAGTGTGGCAACCGTAATTGAACCAGCCCCTGCGGTACTTGCTGCCGTTGTCACAATACCAGTAACAATTTTTGCATCATCCATTGTTTTAACCTCGAAAATGTGCGTTTAATGTAAATAAAATTGATGTATAGAAACGATTGAAAATACCTAATCAATAATTTTTTTAAGGCCATAAGCTGCTAGTCCAGCGATCGCACCAGCCCCAATTACTGGAGCCGCACCAATCGCAATTCCGCCAAACGCACCAGCTAGTCCCATATTGCCAACAAATGCTGCTAAACTAGCTCCTAACGCACTACCACCAGCTACAAAGCCAGCCGCTTCTTTTAATTTTTCGTCTTGATTTTGCTTGGACATAAACGCTATTCCTCTAGAAAATTTATTACTGAAATCAGCATACACAGAATTTATCGAATTCCACTATCTATCATTTTTCTATCTACCTATCCAACTATCTTTTCTCTATTCATCTATCCAAATTAAAATCAAGAAAAAATTCAACTTTGAGGCTATCTAAGCATAACTCTAACAAGTTCCAACAAATCTACTTTCAAAGGACAGAACGCCGAGTGTACATAGGCAATCTAAATTAAAAAAACGTACTGGTATTATGCAGTTTGTTTTATCTTTTGATTCAAAATCTTTGTCTCAACCTAAAGAAGATTATCGAGATTGATGTCTTTTCTGGGAAAACCAGTTCTGTAATTGTTCTCGACAACGCCGCTCTAAAATTCCCGAAATCACAGGTAAACGGTGATTTGATGCCGGGCTATCGGGTAAATTCAAGACAGTGCGAACACTCCCTGTTTTGGGATCGTTGGCTCCATAGACTAATAACCCTAAACGAGCGTGAATAATTGCCCCCGTACACATCGGGCAGGGTTCTAGGGTGACATACAGCGTTAAGTCATCTAAATGCCAGTTGTGTAACTGTTGACTCGCGGTTTGAATCGCCAAAAGTTCTGCATGGGCTGTGGGATTACTGTCTCTTTCTTTGCGATTACTGGCTTCTGCCACCAGTTGATTATGCCGATCCACAATAACAGCACCCACAGGAATTTCTCCTGCTTCGCCGGCTTCGGCAGCTAACCGTAAAGCTCTTTCCATCCAATAGCAATGTTTTTGGTAGGCGATCGCGTCTAATTGGAAAAGATCAAACCTCATTCAATTCCTAACAAGCTAACCAATAATGCTTTTTGAGCGTGCATCCGATTTTCTGCCTGATCCCAAACCCGTGAATGGGGGCCTTCAATAGCATCATCGGTAATTTCTTCCCCACGGTGAGCAGGTAAACAATGTAAAACAATGGCATCGGGATCAGCGTGGTCTAACAGTTTTTGGTTGACCTGATAGGGTTGGAAAATGGGAATACGCTCATCCGCTAAATCTTCCTGCCCCATACTCGCCCACACATCAGTATAAAGAACTTGGGAACCTTGCACGGCAGCGAGGGGATCATCGGTTAAGACAATCTCTGCCCCATTGGTGGCTAAGGCTTTGGCCTGTTCAATAATCATAGGATCGGGTTGATAACCTTTTGGGGTCGCAACGCGCACATTTATCCCCATCATTACGCCACCTAAAATTAACGAATGAGCCACATTATTGCCATCCCCTAAATAGGTGACGGTTAGACCGGACAATTGACCGAAACATTCTTGAATCGTTTGTAAATCCGCTAAAATCTGACAGGGATGCTCCAAATCACTCAATGCATTGATCACAGGGATTTTGGCATAATTCGCAAAGGTTTGTAGGTCTTCTTGCTTAAACGTCCGAACAGCCAAAATATCTAGATAGCGATCCAATACTCGCGCCGTATCCGTAATCGGTTCTCCCCGTCCCACCTGAGTAACGCTGGGATTAAGATCCAGAACTTGCCCCCCTAACTGATACATTGCCGCACTAAAAGAAACACGGGTGCGGGTAGAAGCTTTATAAAATAATAATCCTAAAATCTTTTGGCATTGGGGTTTGAGCTTACCACTTTTAAGTTGGGCAGCGAGTTCTAGAACGGATTTCAGTTCCTCAACACTGAGGTCTGCAATACCTAAAATATCTCTCCCTTTGAGGCTTTGGATATCCATTCTTTCATTCCCTTTTTAACGAGTGTAAGCAACTTGACCAAGCGCAAGGCTTTATTATAGATCGCGACGGGAGTGGAAGAAAATGCTTTGGGCCAGCTTTTCCGATCTTGGGAGTTGATTTATCGGGATTTAGCCATAGGTATGAGAGTCGAGTGCTTTTCGCTTGGGCGATCGCGAGTTGTTTGCCAGTCAATCAACCATTGAATTCATTAATTTTTTAAAACGAGATCTTTTAAATTCTGGTTAAACATCTTAATATCCGTAGTAATAGGAACTTAAATTTAGCTTGCAGTGTCGAGGAAAATCAAGTACATTGATGGGTAGCTTTAAGGCAATTGCGTGTAAATTCGTAATTTCAGACGATTTATGCTCTTAATTGGTAAATTTCCAATAGTTTCGCTACTAATTTATTAAAATACAATAATAAAACACCATAATTTTCGGTAATGATTAACTCTTCTTTTTCCCGTCAAGCTTTTAGTTTAGTCATAGGATTCTCCTTGCTGATAACGGCCTGTGGAGAAGGTGAAAAACAAAAAGCAGCAGGCCCAAGAGCACTTCCTGTCAAACTGCAACAACTAGAACCGAAAACCGTTGTTGATAGTAGTGAATTTGTCGGTACTCTTATTGCCCATGAGTTTGTGCAATTAGCTCCCAAAATTAATGGCCGAATTTTAAAAATTTTCGCCAATTACGGTCAAGCGGTTAAACGCAATGATCCAATTTTGTTATTAGAGCCAACGCAGCAACAGGAAGATGTTAATGCAGCAATAGGCAATGTCAATGTTCAAAAAGCGACTTTAGATAGAAGTCAAGCTGATGTAAGAACCGCCGAAGCCCAACGGGATGCTGCTCAATCTGATATTGCTACTCAACAGGCGAATATTGCTAACGCGATCGCGAACTTTGCCAATGCTCAAGAAGTCACTAAAACACGAGAGGCAGATCTGAAACGGGCCCAAGCTAGCCTGAATCTAGCCGAAATTAATTATAAGCGTTCTAAATTTTTAGTCGAAACAGGCGTTCAACCCCAACAGGATCTAGATAATAAAACTACTGAGTTAAAAAATGCTCAAGCTGATGTTGATGCCGCCTTAAAAACGGTTCAAGCAGCTAAAGCGAGTGCCCAAGCGGCTCAAGCAAGTGTGGGAGCGGCCAAATCTGCATTAAAACAAATCCAAGATAATGTCCGAGCCGCCAGTCAACGAGTAGCAGCCGCCCAAGCCGATATTAAGCGTCAACAAGGGGCTATTCAACAAGCCCAGGGCCAATTAGGATCAACCACCCAAAATTTAATTTTTAATCGAGTCGTCGCGCCCATTGATGGCATTGTTGGGACAATCACTTTAAAAGTCGGAGATGTGCTGCAACAGGGAGAAAGTTTTACGACGATTACTAATAATGCCTTAATGGAAATGAATATTAATGTTCCGGTTGAACGTGTGCCCCAATTACGGAAGGGATTAACTGCGGAGATTATCAATCAAGACGGAAGCTCCGGTGTTGTAGGACAAATTGGCTTTGTTTCACCGACGGTGGATCAAAATTCCCAGTCTGTTCTGGCGAAAGTGATGTTTCCCAATAATGGAACCTTACGCAATAATCAATACGTCCGAGTACGGCTGATCTGGAATCGTCAACCTGGCTTATTGATTCCCACCAGTGCCATTACCAATGTGGGGGCCCAAAAGTTTGTCTTTGTCGCTCAGTCAGATACGAATAAAGCCGATAAAAGCCAGTTAGTTGTCAAACAAACACCTGTTACGGTGGGCAATATTCAAGGCCAATCCTACCAAGTCCTTTCAGGTATTAATGCGGGAGAACGGGTTGTAGTGTCTCGTATTTTAGAACTGAGGGATGGGACGTTGATTACCGACGAAAGTACCATGACCAAACAAGTGGTGGAGCAATAGGGCAGCACACATGGCATCACCCGTCTGGCTAAATCGAGCAAATCAATGGGTTAATCAGCGATCACTAAAAGCGTTAGAGAATGCTTACCAACAGGCGAAAGTGATTAAATCTATTGAAGAAAAACACTTTGAGGGGCAAAAAATTTCTCCCGATAGCGATCGCGGTCAGAGCGTATACGACTATTTTAAAAGTAGCCTAGACCGAGAACTAGCCCAAATCCGTTTGAACTTAACCCAATTCCGTTTTGGTAACTTTTTTACTGTTACCGTAGCTTCTGAATTGAACTTGGAGAATAAACAGGAACAAGAGATTCTTAATAAATTAAATTTTATTGAATCCGTTATCGGCAAATATCGTCAAAATCCAGATGATTTATTGACTTCTAAATTAGAGATAACGACACCTGCCCCCAATCTATCCTCAAAATCCCCCGATCCCCCACTCTCTCGGCTGCCTGAATCGCTCTCACCGAATATCAAGGATACGTCTAGCTTTTTGCGCTTAAATCGAGAATTAACTGAAGAATACGAACAACAAGTCATTCAACAACTCCGTAACTTACGCCAAGAACGCAAAATTGCCATTCGTTTTTTGATTTTATTGATTGTTGTACCTTTAAGCGTTCAAGTTTTAACAAAAAATTTGGTTTATAGCCCGTTGATCAATTACTTTATGGTAGATGATAAAAAAATTGATCAAATGAAGATTAGTGAAGAAATTGTAGAAGAAAAATTTGAAGAATTTGCTCGTTACAAAGAAATTTTAGAAATTCGAGAAATTTTGGGATTAGATGAGGCTTTAACCGCCCAGGAAAAACAGGAAAGACTTAAGAAAAAAGCGCAAGAGTTGGTAACAGAAGCAGCAGAAAAAAATCAAAATGGATTTAAAAATTTATTAGCTGATTTGACTTCTCTGGCTACTTTTACGGTATTAGTTGCTGTTTTTCGTCAAGAATTTAAAATTGTTAGGCAATACCTAAATCGTATTTTCTTGGGCTTAAATGACGTGGCAAAAGTATTTATTTTTATTCTATTAACCGATATGTTTGTAGGTTTCCATTCTGCTGAAGGATGGGAAGTGATTTTAGAAAGCTTTTTCAGTCATTTTGGCTTACCCGAAAATCGTCAATTTATCTATATTTTTATTGCCACTGTTCCAGTGATTTTGGATTCATTTTTTAAATTACTGATTTTTAACTATTTTACTCGGAAGTCTCCAAGCGCAGTTGCCATTTTAGAAAAAATGCAGCAATAATACTTGCGTTAGGTAAGCAATTAGAATTAGTCACCTAATGGACGGACACAAGTAAGGAAAAGCCTGATGAGACAAAGGGGGGCAAAAAAGAAAAAATCTGGCATGAAAAGAAACGAGAGAGGATGCTTGATTTAATTATTGACCTCTGCCATTTCAATCACTCTATCCTCTAAATCTTTCACCAAAAAATTCAAGGGCTTATTGCGGCGGATTTTATAGCGTAAGCGTCGGGATTGAACCCGTAAGAGAATTTGCTCTAAACAATCGTGGTCAAAACACACATGACGTTGGCGGTTTTTCGTGCCGTAACTGGCTCCGCCGATAATGTGGAGTTGGGTGTTTTTCTTGAGTTGATACCAGAGACCCTCACTTTGGTTATAGCGAGTCATGGGAGTAGAACTGGGATTTGCAGATAAATAGAAAGAATCAACCCCCGCTGCCCCTAAGGTCTGCTCGTAGTTGTAATAGTAATGAAGGGGGACATCCGCCACGTTAAGCTCTAACAAGCCTTCATAAAATTGCCGAGCCACTTCTAGATCGGAGACCATAATGGTGTGAACTTTGGGCGCGCTGGTTAAAAACATCCACATCGCCGCAGCATAAGCCCCTAGTAGCATGACCATAATTCCTTGGGTCGAAAAAATGCTATCAATGGGTAAAAAGGCTCCTAAAGAGGGGATAGGTAACCATGCGCCAGCATTTATCATCATTTAAATCCTTTTACTATTCAACTCAGTCAAAATAATTTGTTTATGTTTATATCATACACGCTACAATTCTTGCGGTGATTTGTTTAGAATTGTCTTCCTCAAAGCGATGGAAACGATTGGTTATTCGTTCATATTTCGATAAGTGGCGACTGAAGAGGGAGAAATGCCATTTAAATAGCGGAAAATCCAATATTTAAAAACCGTATCTAAAATTACGGGGAAGGTCGCAATAAACAGAAAGTTAAAATCTCGATTTTCGGGCAAGCCAAAATGTCGAGCAACATTTTCTAAAATCACTTCCCAGCCGTGGGGTGAGTGAAATCCCACAAACATATCGGTAAATAGAATAATTAAAAAGGCTTTAGCAGAGTCACTTAAGCCATAAACGATTTCATCAATAAATCCTTTAACGATTTCAATTTCTTGTCGGCTTGTGATTAATACAATACTAAAAGCAATTAAAGAAAACATATCGGCAAAAATATTCGCGATCGCGTTAGCTCCCACATTCCGATACGCTTCTGAAATTTCTGCTGCTTTTTCCCGTAAACGACTTTCGGTTTCTTGCTCAGATAACTTGGGGCTGAGGCCAATCAAACTCCGAAATCGCAGAGAGTCCTCAAAACTTTGTAACTCCTCAAAGGCTTCTCTTTCTAAACTTTGATTAATAAAAACAATTTCTTGGTGTTGATTAAAATAACTTTCCACGGCTGGACTCAACAAAAATGTTTTAGTCAGTTGATGGGTTAATAGGGGAATAATAATCAACATTAAAATAAACTTAATCGAAATAGCCGTTTTATAGCGAGAAGTGCGGTATTGATTAAGAACTTGGCGTTCTGTTTCTCCTGTTTGGGGATCAAGTTCCTGGCGAATACGATTAACCGTTCGTAAAAAAGAGCGAGGTAGAACCCCCGTTTTTCGCGATGCACTATCTAATTTTTGATCCGTTTGTTGGCCATAAAATAAACTTTTTCTTTGTATTTCTCTGGGACTTTTTTTCTGTGCAACAGTTTCATTCAAAAGATTAGGGTTAGGGGCAGTCTTGACTGATGAAATGAGAGGATTTTGCCTTTCATGTTCAATTGCCAAATTAGAATACCGTTCAATTGTTTGATCAATAAATTTTAATTTGTCTAAAATATAAACAACATCATCACCATAAAGATGTTTGTCCGTTGGACTGTTTTCAATTTCTGCTAAATTCAAAAATAGTCGGCTGGTTTTAAAAATAGCTAGGTTGACATTAATCTTTTGCAAATAGCGTTTCACTTCTGTGGTGAAATAAGCAATAACGCTAGCTCCATACTGCCCAGATGCGGTAGAAACTTTTTGTCCTTGAAAATGTTTTTCTTCAATATCCTTAATTTTTTCAGCAGCACGATAGGCTTGTTCTAAGGCTCTTTCTGGTGTACTGGTAAACCATTGTGTAGCGTTGTTCCACAAACTATTAAATTTCATAGCAATCCCATTAACCTTTAACAAAGATGATTCAGTTGTTAACATTGGGGCTAGGTAACAACTGTTAAGGCGGAAGCATTGGGGTATCTTAGCAGATCAGCCCCAGGAGAAAACGTGTCTGGAATATCAATTTGGCTGAGGGGGATTACCCGCAGTGGCAAAACGAGTTGTCTTATTGATCATTTTACGATCTGGATGAAGCAGCAATCGCTTTTCGTCTCAGGCAAAACCGTAGGAGGAAGGCAAGCAACGGCTTTGATTTTTGCGGCCAATGAAAACAGTCGGCGATCGCTGGCGGATCGATTAGTCCTGAGCCTGGGCGGTGATTATCCCATTATTTGTAAAACTCCCCTCGGTTTTATGGGTGATGAGGTGATTTTATTTTGGCCGCTGATATTTGAAGCCCGCCAACTCACAGCCCAGTTTCCCCTGAGATTACGCCCAGAAACGGAGCAGGAGCTAGCTACTCGTCTATGGCAACAGGTTTTTGCTCAACAATCGCTCTCTTTTCCGCCGTCCCAAGAATATCGGTTGATTCGGGACACGTTGGACTTGATGCAATTGGCCGGGGCAGCGGGGATTGCCGTTGAAGAAATTGCCCCTCGCTTAGAAGTCGGTTGGCCCGATGTTCACCATCAGGACATTTCTCCACAACAGCGCGGAACATTTCTGATTGCTTGGCGAAATTGGTGTTTGGAAAGAGGTCTATTAACCTATGGGCTAATTTCTGAGCTTTATTGGCGTTATTTATTGCCTAATGCCCATTATCAACAACAATTATTACGGCGTTATCAAGGGATTTTTGCCGATGATGTGGACGATTATCCCGCGATCGCCAAGGACTTGAGTGAATTTTTGCTGAAAAATGGCGTGTCAGGCGTTTTTACCTATAATCCCCATGCCCAAATCCGACTGGGGTTAAATGCTGATACGCAATATTGGGAAGGGTTAGCAACCTACTGTCAAATTGAGCAATTGCCTGATCCCCAAAACCTCGCGACCGAGTGGGCCACGCCTTTGTTAACGTTGGTGACCGATCCCTTTTTTAATAGGCCCATTCCCGATAGGATTCAATCGATTCAAACCACTTCTAGGGCTAAATTACTTCGTCAGACAGCTAACTTTATTATTGATGCCGTTCATGCAGAAGAAATAAAACCCGAAGAAATTGCGATTATCGCCCCTGGTTTAGATGAAATTGCCCGTTATAGCTTAATAGAAATTCTGACCGCCGCCAAGATTCCGATCAATCCGCTTAATGAGCAGCGATCGCTGATTAGTTCCCCTTTCATTCGAGCCTTGTTAACTTTGCTGGCCTTGATTTATCCCCACCTCGGTAAATTGGCTCTGCGGGATGATGTCGCCGAAATGTTAGTCATTTTAAGCCAAAAACCTGAAATAACCGAAAATTTGCGTCAACGGTTGATTGCCGATATTGATCCTGTCCGTGCTGGCTTAATTGCGGATCACTGCTACCAAATTGATTTTGAACAGCCCCAACTTTTGCCCATTGAAACCTTTGCCCGTTGGGATCGTATTGGTTATCGGGCAACTACGGCCTATCAACAGTTAGTTGATTGGATTGAAACAGCAAAAAATCATCTACAAAGCCAGCCCCAAGCGAATACGCCCATTTTGGTGTTGGATAGAGCGATGCGAGAATTATTGCCGGCTAATCATTATTTAACCTACGATCAAGTGTCAGTGTTACGAGAATTGATGGAAACCGCCCAACACTTTTGGGAAGTGGAACGTCGCCTACACCAATCCGACGCGATCGCCCATTCTGTTCCTCAGCAATTACAACGCTTTATCCAACTCCTGCGACGGGGAACGATTACGGCCAATCCCAGACCACGCTATTCTTTAGGAAAAGAAATCGGAAGCATCACCCTCGCCACCATTTTCCAGTATCGTTCCTTACGCAAATCCCATCGTTGGCAATTTTGGTTAGATGCCGGCTCATCCCTTTGGATTCAAGGGGGGGCGGCCCAATTGTTTGCGGCTCCTGTATTTTTACAAAATTGGTCGGGGGAGGAATGGAATAGCGAGTCAGCCCAACACATGGATCAAGCACGATTAGAACGCATTGTTTGGGATTTATTCGGCCGCGCTGAAGAACGAATTTTCCTGTGCCACAGTGATCTGAGTGTCCGGGGAACCGAACAGTTAGGGCCTTTTTTAAGCTTGATTCAACGGGCCGAACCCGCGATCGCGGATAATGGGGTGCTCACGACCCTAGCCTAAAGATTGGTCAGTATTAAGTGCTGTGAAGCTCTGTTGTCCTCTTAATTTCTCCGTGTGAAAATAGTGTAGGAGTTTGCAGGAAATCAACGGAGATTGGGAAATGATTCAAGCAAAACACAACAATGCCATCGTTAAATCACAAAGATTGTCGCATGGGACTTTAGTTTGCCGTGACTTAGCAAAATCCCGCCGCTTTTATGAAGAATTTCTGGGGTTAGAAGTTATTCATTTCATCAAACCAGCTATGATGTTGAGGCATTCTAGCAATTGCTATATCGCCTGTATTAACCTTGGCGAAAAAGTTCCTGAAAACACCGTGTGGTCTCACTTTGGTATCAACGTAGGTAGCCGTGAAGAAGTCGATCAAGCCTATGCCGATGCCCTACGCCTCCAAGAGGAATATGAACTTTTGACAATCGAAAAACCACAAACGCTACATGGAGCCTATCAATTCTATCTCCAAGATCGGGATACAAACTGGTGGGAGATTCAATATGAACCCCGTAGTATTGATGATTTCTTTTCATCTGCTGACCTTGATACGGTCTCTCACTAAGATTTTGTTAACTCACGAGACATATCCCATGAATTAAGTCACCGATACATATCGAGGAGCAAGGCGTAACCTCTTAATATATTGGAAGCGGGGTATTGTGCAAGCCGCACGTCCAGATTTAATAGAGAGGGGCTTGGGATAATCCCCCACCTCGGCTCTCCCCAAACCCACTATTTTTGATGAAGCAATCTGATTCCTATCCCTATCAATTTTCAGGAGATATTCGTGCTCCCCAACCCTTTTATTGGCTTAATTTGACGAATCGACAGTGGTTTCGCGTCGGAATTTTGGTATTCAGCGACTTACTCGCTTTGATTCTGGCTTGGAAACTGGCCCGCCACCTCAATCATTTTTATTCCCCACCGCCGCCCCAGTTAGTTTGGTGGATTTGGCTTGGACTCCCCAGTTTATTTTGGTGTTTTGCAGGCGTTACTATCCTGTTTTTTGCCTATGGTGGTTTGTACAGTCCGTCTGCTAGGGGACAAAATTATATTCGATTGGGTCAGTTGGTCAGTTTTGTCTATTTATTTTCCCTAGTGGTTAGTTATTTTTATGATCCGAGTCTGGATGTCCCGCGATCGCTCTTTTTTACAGCCTGGTTTGGGAGTGTCTTAGCGGTCGTATTTGGGCGATTAATCACCAGTGTGATCATTGGTCAATTTCAACGGTTACAGCCATTAACGCCGGTGTTTATTATTGCTTCTCCTGTTCGATTAAAACACTTAACCCAAACCCTCAAAGACCGCTCCAACTATCAAGTGGTCGGGGCAGCCCTAGCTTCGATGGCCCATAATCCCCATACATTCAAAACTATTTTGCAATCAGGAGCAGTGGAGGTTTTAGCCGAAGGGTTGCCGAAAACGGCTTTAGCTTCTTCTCTCTATTGGAATCTACGTCGAGCAGGAATTATTCTTCGTTTGCTACCGTCTAGCCGAGAAATTTTATACCGTCGGGGAATGCCTGAAATTTTTGCGGGCTTACCGACTTTACGGGTAGAAATGCCAATTTTTATCGGTTTAGATTATCGGATTAAGCGTTGGCTCGATTTTATCGGAGCATCCATTGGTTTAATTGTATTATCGCCGTTTTTTTTCCTGATCGCGATCGCCATTAAAAGTTCTTCCTCCGGCCCCGTCTTTTTTCAACAGGAACGAGTTGGATTGCAGGGAAAAGTTTTTCACATGTGGAAATTTCGCACCATGGTCGTCAATGCGGCGGCTTTGCAAGAAAAATTAGAAGCCCAGAATGAAAGTGAAGATGGGGTGATGTTTAAACTTAAAAATGATCCCCGTATTATTCCCATTGGGCATTTTTTACGAAAAACGAGCCTAGATGAATTTCCCCAATTATTTAACGTTTTGTTAGGGGATATGAGCTTAGTCGGCCCCCGCCCCTTACCTATCCGCGATGTAGAACATTTCGATGCTTGGCACCATATTCGTCATCAAGTAATGCCTGGGATTACGGGTTTATGGCAAATCTCAGGACGTTCTACTATTGGGGATTTTAATGATGTGGCTCGTCTAGACCTCTATTACATTGATAATTGGTCTTTAAATTTGGATTTTAATATCCTAGCGGAAACCATCAGAATTATTTTATTTGGGAAAGGTGCTTATTAAATTAACTGATTATCTTCGTCTAGGGTTATCCCTCACCCTTAAGCTCCACATTTTTCTTTAAATATGATCCCATTTAAACCGCGATCGCGGACAACTTTTCCGTATAGCGATCGCAAAATATGGCAGAATTTAGAAACTCGGTTATGGCTGATATTGTCCAATGGCAAAGGATCTTTTTCATGAAACCGTTAAAAATGCTCCTATCAAAGAAGCGTGGATAATCACCGATGACCCACTCCGCTTGAAGTTTGGAGAAGTTAATTTTCAAATTGATTTAGGAGCCGAAAAAATTATTGGAGCAGAAAAAGCAGGGCAAAAAATTGCAGTGGAAATCAAGAGTTTCTTAAATCCTTCTGCCATTACAGATTTTTATGTTGCTCTGGGTCAATTTTTAAGTTATCGGATTGCGTTGGTAAAACTTGATCCTGACAGATTACTTTATCTAGCCGTTCCCTTAGATACCTATGAAACTTTCTTTCAGTTAGAATTTACTCAAAATGCTCTTCAAACTTATCAAATTTGTTTGATTGTTTATAATTCATTGACTGAGGAGATTTCTCAATGGATAAACTTTCCCAATATCGGCAATATATCCAACAATTATTAACGCAATACGCAAACAATGATTGTTTAGAAGACGGCGTTGAAACTCAGCTTATTTTTGACATCCAACGAGATCATTATCAATGGTTTAATGTCGGTTGGAAAGGTCTTCAGCGTGTTTATCATTGCATTATCCATTTTGATATTAAAGATGGAAAAATTTGGTTACAACAAAATTTAACCGATCAAAATCCCGCAGAAGAATTGGTAAAAATGGGCGTTCCGAAGCAAGACATTATTTTAGGTCTACAAGCACCTTATAAACGTCCTTATACAGATTATGGCGTTGCTTAATAATTTCCTAACATCCTAAAGTTTGATGTTCACAAAATAAAAATATAGAAGACTCAATAGGTGAGCCAATTAGCCCACCCTTATTATCTCTAATAATTAAGCTCCAACGGCTTCTTTTGCGGCATACATCACTTCTAACGTAATCACATTTAAACCGCGATCGCGGGCAAATTTTTCCGTATTACGTTTGACTTTGCCCCGAACAAACCCAGGCACTTTATTTAATTCTGCTTGAGCTTCTTTGTTCCAACCGAGATCAGAATCCGCAGAAATGCCTTTGGTAATGACCTCTTTCGTGTCGTGACCCCCGAAGATTTCTAACAAATGATCCTCCATGCCCAGGGTGAAGGAATTGTAAACTAAATCGGCAATTTGATTCGTTCCTTCGTAACCTAAGAATGGCTTATAACCCAAGGGAAAGTTTTGAATGTGAATGGGAGCCGCAATCACACCACAAGGAATATCCAACCGTTTACCGACATGGCGTTCCATCTGGGTTCCAAAAATGGCCGCGGGTTCGATGCGTGCGATCGCGTCGGCAATTTCCCCATTATCTTCGCTAATTAAAATCTCATCACAATATTCACTCACCTGTTCACGGAACCAATCCGCATCATATTTACAATAGGTTCCCGCTAAAACGACATGAATGCCCATTTCTCGCGCCAAAATTTTGGTCATCGCGGCAGCGTGGGTATTGTCCCCAAAAACCACCGCCTTTTTACCTGTTAAATTCTGACAGTCGATGGAACGGGAAAACCAAGCGGCTTGGGAAATATACAAGGTTTGCTCATTGATAAAGGCTTCGTAATCAACCGATGCCCCTTGAGCATTCAGCACTTCCTGAATTTTGCGGATACAACGGGCCGTTTCTACCACGCCCATCGGTGTAATGTCCACGTAGGGCATCCCAAAGTTCTCTTCGAGATAACGCGCCGCCATTAGCCCCACTTCTCGATAGGGAACGAGGTTAAACCAAGCGCGAGTCAAGGTTTTGAGTTGATCGACCGATGCTTTTTCAGGAAGGACTAAATTGACCGTAATTCCCAGATCCGCCATCAGCCGTTTTAACTCGGTGCAATCGTGCTGATTATGGAATCCCAGGGTGGTCATCCCGATAATATTGACAGAGGGGGTTTCCGTCTTTCCTTCGGGGAGTTCTCCTTTTTTGTTGGCTTTTTCGAGATAAAACTGCACAATTTGGGACAAAGTGCGATCGCCAGCTTGGAGTTCATTAAAACGGTAGTGGTTGACATCGGCCAACAACACATCCCCTTTAGCATCCATTTGGGCGCGACTGACAAAGTTATTGAGGTCTTCTTGGAGAATGCTGGAGGTGCAAGTGGGGGTGAGAACGATTAAATCGGGGCTTTCTTCCTGATCCTTTCGCACAATGTTATCAATAACTTTTTCCTGGGAACCTCTCGCCAAGACGTTGCGATCTACCACACTGGCGGTTACTGGCGTAAAATTCCGTTCCCGTTCTAACATGGAGCGCATGACGTTAAAGTAGTCATCTCCCAGGGGGGCGTGCATAATGGCATGAACATTTTTAAAAGAACTGGCGATACGGAGCGTTCCAATGTGGGCAGGGCCCGCATACATCCAATAGGCTAATTTCATGATTGAGTTCTCCCGTTGTTGGGGTCAGCTAGTGACTATTTTTGATTGTCTCAAACTTTTTCGGTTCTCCCCGCGATCGCAACATAGAGTAACAAAAGGTTTATTAATGCCCGAAGTCGCGAGTGATCAAATGGGAAAAGAGAAGACAAGCATTTAGGATCAGAAAAGCAATCCTAAATGATTCGGGTTGTTGAGAGACTCGAAACCCCTGCCCAGATTAGATCGATAGTTAAAAACGGTTTAGCTTGCTCGTTTATAGGCTTCGTCTAAAATTTCCGAGAGGGTCGGGTGAGCATGGACATTAAAAGCCAATTCTCGGACAGATTTGCGTTCCGCGATCGCGT
The DNA here is from genome assembly GCA_035285545.1 of Snowella sp. Classification (GTDB taxonomy): domain Bacteria; phylum Cyanobacteriota; class Cyanobacteriia; order Cyanobacteriales; family Microcystaceae; genus Snowella. The sequence continues at coordinate 17,001 of JAYKGY010000115.1, forward strand.
TAGCGGCTTCTTGAATTAAATCCGAGGCGTGAATCCCGATAATATGTGCGCCTAATAATTCCCCCGTATCCTGACGGTAAACAATTTTGGCCATGCCTTCGGTTTCTTTTTCCGCTAAGGCTTTGGAATTGCCTTTATAGTAGGTTTTCGCTGTGGCAACGGTAAATCCTTCTTCAGTGCCTAAGTCCTTGGCTTGGGCTTCTGTTAAACCCACGTAGCTGATCTCAGGATGGGTAAAGGCAGCAGCAGGAATAGCTCGATAATCAACGGTTTTAGCCCGACCACAGATATTTTCGACCGCAACCACGCCTTGACCCGAAGCCGCATGGGCTAACATCATTTTTCCCGTCGCATCACCGACTGCCCAGAGATGGGGAATCACTTCGCCGTCTTTTACAACCGCCATTTGATCATTCACGGCAATAAAGCCCCGTCGATCCACTTCCACACCGACGTTTTCTAATCCTAAATTTTTAGTCGCAGGAATACGCCCTGTTGCCACTAAGCAAGCATCGACTTCTAGAACTTCGACCACTTCTTTTGTCTTAGCATCAGCGAGTTCAATAACCACAGGATTGCCTGGCTTAACGGTTTTGGCTAAGGTGCTGACGTAGGTTTCAATGGCGCGGGGTTTAATCAGTACTCGTTCGGCAATTTTGGCAATTTCAGGATCAAAGCCTGGCATTAGGACATCTAGGGCTTCGATCATGGTGACTTCACAGCCCAATGCCGTGTAAACATCCGAAAATTCTAGGCCGATATAGCCACTCCCAATAATGGCGATCCACTTGGGTAAAGTTTCTAGTCTTACGGCTTCATCACTGGTAAAAACGGTTTTATGGTCAATTTCAATTCCTGGTGGTACGAAAGGCACCGAACCAGGGCACAACATAATATCCTTTGCGGTAATGATTTTTTCGCCCGAATCGGTGAGAACGCTAACTTTTTGGGGGCCTGCCACTTTACCCCAACCGCGAATGGTGTCTACTTTTAAGCGGGTCAAGCTATTGGTCAGGTCGCCTCGAATTTTATTGACCAAATCCGTTGCATGGTTCGCGATCGCGTCCCGTTCAAAGGCAACCCCACCCACTTGAATCCCTAAATGCTTGAGATGGTCTGCATCATTCAATTCTCTGACTCTACCCGATGCCGCTAACAATGCCTTAGACGGAATACAGCCCCGATTAACACAGGTTCCCCCCATATCCTTTGCTTCCACAATGGCGGTTTTTAGTCCGCATTTAACCGCATGTAAGGCCGCTCCGTGTCCGCCGACCCCTGCCCCAATAATCACTAAATCATAATCAAATGCTTGACTCATACCGACTTTTCCTAATTACTTTAATTTAATTAGTTTAAAAGAAAAGGGGAACTTCTGGAATTCGAGTGACTCCATGAATCACTTGAAAAATCAATAATTTCTCTCTATGTTTAAATTGTAAATAAACGATCAATAAACGAGTCAAAATCCTAAAATCAATCCCAATAAATGGTGCATTAAACTAATACAGGATATTGTATAATCAATTAAAATGGAGACAAATAACTAAAATTAAAATAATCAAACAATGAATCGCCAAAGTGTTTCGATATTTTGACCAATCCTGTAAAAAGGTTGCTGCCATCGCACCAAATAATCCCATAATTGCAGTAGAAGTTTCAACGACGGCTGATAGCAATTTGTTAAGTCTAGTAAGGTTTTAGAAATTTAGAGCAAACTACAGGGGTACACTAGAGAAAGCCAGTTGTCTCATCTACTTTGTTGATACAGGAGAGAATGATATGGCGATCGCGACGATTAATCCCAACACAGGGGAATGCCTTAAAACCTTTAGTCCCCATAGTCCAGCAGAGATTGAAAATAAGTTAGCTCTAGCGGCTCAAACGTTCCAAGACTATCGAAAATTACCGTTTAGCCAGCGTAGCCAATGGTTAAGCCAGGCATCCCAGATTTTGAAAGACAATGCCCGTGAATTTGCCGAATTGATGACCCTAGAAATGGGTAAGCCGATTCAGCAGGCGATCGCGGAAGTCAATAAATCTGCTTTGGGTTGTCAGTTTTATGCTGACAATGCGGAAAAATTACTTGAAGATGAACTCGTAACGACCGATGCCCAAAAAAGCTTGATTCGCTACCAACCCTTGGGAATCATTTTAGCAGTCATGCCTTGGAATTTTCCCTTTTGGCAAGTCTTTCGCTTTGCGGCTCCGGCCTTGATGGCGGGTAATGTGGCAGTCTTAAAACATGCCTCTAATGTCCCCCAATGTGCTTTGAAGCTAGAAGAAATCTTTCGATTGGCCGGATTTCCTGAAGGGGCATTTCAAACCTTGTTAATCAGTGGGCCAGAAGCCTCCGCATTAATGGCTGATGCTCGCATCAAAGGAGCCGCGTTAACGGGTAGCGAACAGGCTGGTTCCAGTTTAGCCAGTGCCGCCGGGAAACAGATTAAAAGAACGGTTTTAGAATTGGGAGGCAGCGATCCCTTTATTGTCCTAGAAAGTGCCGATCTGGAAATGGCCGCTGATGTGGCAGTCTTTGCACGGATGCAGAATAATGGCCAATCCTGTATTGCGGCAAAGCGGTTTATTGTGGTGGATTCGGTCGCTGATCGCTTTTTTGATTTATTAACTCATAAGTTAAATGCGCTACAGGTCGGTGATCCGATGGATGAGCAAACGGACATTGGCCCCCTCGCCACAGAATCCATTCTTCGGGATTTAGAAAAACAAGTTGAGCAAACGGTACAAGCCGGAGCAACGGTTCGTTTAGGGGGGAAAGCCTTAGCGCAAATCGGTTATTTTTATCCCCCAACCTTGTTAATCGATATTCCCGCAACCGCCAGCACCTATCGCGAGGAATTTTTCGGCCCCGTTGCTTTGGGTTTTCGAGTCAAAAATTTGGATGAAGCGATCGCGTTAGCCAATGATATCCCCTTTGGACTCGGTGCTTCTGGCTGGACAAATGATCTCCAAGAACAAGAGAGATTAATCAATGAAATTGAAGCGGGGGCTGTTTTTATCAATGGGATGGTCAAATCCGATCCCCGTATTCCTTTCGGTGGCATTAAGCGGTCTGGCTACGGTCGAGAATTGGGCCGAATGGGGATTTTAGAATTTGTCAATGCGAAAACGGTTTGGATTCAATAATCAATACCAATGGCGATCGCCTATAGTTAAATCAATTTTGAGCCAACTCAATTAACTAACTTTATTTTCACTCGTATTTATTGATTTATGACCCTCTCTGCTGCTTCTCTTGAAACCTTACCCTCCCTATTGCGGACTTGGACAGTCGCAGAATACTATCAGATGGCGAAAACTGGAATCTTACAGCCTGATGAAAAAGTTGAACTCGTTGCAGGACAAATTATCAGAAACATGGCACCCCAAGGAAGTCACCACGCTGCTGCAATTACCCGAACTAATCGTCTATTTAATCAATCCCTTCCTCCTTCTTTGTTGATCCGTTCCCAATTACCAATTCATCTTGATAATCATTCAGAACCGGAACCGGATGTCGCCTTGGTAAAAAGCGATCGCCTGGATTACGATGACCGTCACCCCAGAGCCGATGAGGTTCACTTGATTATTGAAATTTCTGAGGCCACGTTACGGGCGGATTTAACCCTCAAAAAACAGGTTTATGCCCAGGCAAATATTGCGGACTATTGGGTCTTAGACCTCACTAAACGTCAACTTTACGTTTATCGGCAACCAACCAATGAGGGATATCAACAGGAAAAAATCTTATCGGAACAGGAAATGATTGCCCCGCTAGCTTTTCCGAGCTTGCAATTTCGGGTGGGGGATATGCTTCGTCCCCTGACTTAAAGGCGAAGTAAAGGGAGCAGGATTTCGGGTAGGAAATTTTCAAAAAATTGGCAGCCAGCAACGGTTGAATTCGTTAGGCTAAAGAGGGAATTCCGCGATCGCCTCACTCCAGGCAAAATCATTAAGGGCTTACACAAGCACATTTATCATTTATCTAACTGAGGAACAGGTCTAAAACTATGGGGCAACTCAATACCGCCGATTTATTGGTGCAATGCTTGGAAAACGAAGGGGTAGAGTACATTTTTGGGCTTCCTGGTGAAGAAAATCTACATATTCTCGAAGCTTTAAAAAATTCATCCATTCGCTTTATTACCACCCGTCATGAACAGGGGGCGGCCTTTATGGCCGATGTTTATGGACGATTAACGGGAAAAGCCGGCGTTTGTTTATCTACTTTAGGGCCTGGGGCGACCAATTTAATGACTGGGGTAGCCGATGCGAATTTAGATGGTGCGCCGCTCGTTGCCATTACCGGACAAGTGGGAACGGATCGGATGCACATTGAATCCCATCAATATCTCGATTTAGTGGCCATGTTTGCCCCTGTCACCAAATGGAATAAGCAAATTGTCCGTCCCAGCATTACCCCAGAAGTGGTTCGCAAAGCCTTTAAAGTCGCCCAATCGGAAAAACCTGGGGCAACTCATATTGATCTGCCGGAAAATATTGCCGCCATGCCCGTTGATGGTCAGCCCTTAGCCAAAGATAGTCAGGAAAAGGTTTATGCCGCTTACCGTACCCTCAATGCGGCCGCGATCGCCATTTCCAAAGCCAAAAACCCCTTAATTCTGGCAGGTAACGGAGCCATTCGAGCCGGAGCCAGTGAAGCCCTCACCGAATTTGCCACAGTTTTAAATATTCCCGTTGCCAATACTTTCATGGGCAAAGGAGCCATTCCCTATACCCATCCCCTTGCACTTTGGACAGTGGGACTCCAACAACGGGATGTCATTACCTGCGCCTTTGAACAGAGCGATCTCGTCATTGCGGTTGGTTATGACTTAATCGAGTATTCTCCCAAAAAATGGAATCCTGATGGCACGGTGCCCATTATCCATATCGGTATGACTGCTGCCGAAATTGATAGTAGCTATATCCCCTTGGTCGAAGTCGTAGGCGATATTTCCGATTCCTTGATGGATATCTTAAAGCGAGCCGATCGCGCAGGTAAACCCACCCCCCAATCTGCCAATTTAAAATCTGAAATTCGGGCGGAATACGAATTTTATGCTCAGGATGAAGGTTTCCCCCTCAAACCCCAAAAAATCATCTATGATCTGCGTCAAGTGATGGGGCCAGAAGATATCGTCATTTCCGATGTTGGTGCCCATAAAATGTGGATGGCCCGCCATTATCACTGTGATGCGCCCAATACCTGCTTAATTTCCAATGGATTTGCCGCAATGGGGATTGCCATTCCAGGGGCCCTCGCTGCAAAACTCGTTTACCCAGATCGCAAAGTGGTGGCAGTAACCGGAGACGGGGGATTTATGATGAATTGCCAGGAACTCGAAACAGCCCTGCGAGTGGGAACCCCCTTTGTGACGCTGATTTTTAATGATAATGGCTATGGCCTCATTGAATGGAAGCAAATCAATCAGTTTGGAGAATCCTCCTTTATTAAGTTTGGGAATCCCGATTTTGTGAAGTTTGCTGAAAGTATGGGCTTAAAAGGCTATCGGGTGGAATCGGCGGATGATCTCATTCCCATTTTAAAAACTGCCCTAGAACAGCCTGTCCCCACCGTCATTGATTGTCCAGTCGATTACGGTGAAAATATTCGTTTTTCCCAAAAAGCAGGGGATTTAAGTTGTATTGTTTGGGGATAGATTGACTGTATCTCTAGCAACCCATTATCGAAAATTTCTTGGTCTAAAAGTCCTAGATAATCCCTAAGTCACCAATGAATGCCCCGCTGATTCGTTTATCCCAATCCCAATTACAGCTACTCGAAACCTGTCCTCCGCAATTTCAACGCCTTTATGTAGATCAATTAGGGTACGGAATTCACCCAGAACAGCAAGAAAAGCTCACTTGGGGGAGTCAATTTCATCGTTTAATGCAACAACGGGAATTGGGTCTATCAGTTGATTCCTGGGGGGAATCGCAGGGGGAATTACAGCGATCGCTGAAGGCTTTAATTGAAGCAGTTCCCGAATTATACGCCCCTTCTCCTCATCAATGGCGGGAAGCAGAACATCATCGTAGTTTATCGATAAAGAATTACGTATTAACGGTTATTTATGACCTCTTAATCACAACGCCACAACAGGCGCAGATCTTAGACTGGAAAACCTATTTACACCCCCAAAATCCCAACCAATTAATGGATCATTGGCAGACTAAATTATATTTATATGTTTTAGCTGAAACAACTGACTATTTACCCGAACAACTGTCAATGACCTATTGGTTTGTGAAATTGCCAACTCAACCTCAATCCTTAACCATTTCCTATAGCCGTAAACAACATCAACAAAATCATCAACAATTAGAAAGTTTACTGACAAAATTTGCTCATTTGTTAATGGATTATGAACAAAATAAAATTCCCTTCCCCCATGTTCAAACATGTAATGAAAAAAACTGTCCCTACTATTCCGCTTTTCAAGGTTCCTCTCCCCCTTTACTGAGTGGGCAAAGGGATTGGTTAAATCTTATGGAAGAAAGTGAAGAGATTGCTTTAAGTTAACCAAAGGTTTGTCAATCCTGAATAGATTCAATCATCTTCTCGAAGAAATCGATTAAGTAGAGCAACTCAATAAAACGTTAAAAGAATTTAACAGTGTTAAATCCCTATGGAAAAAATTTGTGTAGGGACATAATACTATTATGTCCTTAGCGGTAAAACCCATGTTGTTTTTAATTAAGTTAACTTACTTACCTATTTTGTCATCTTTATTTAGTCATAGATTGTAGTCCCCCCCCTTGCTTCCTTTCTTTCTCGATTCCAAGGTACTAAAACGGAAGTTCCGCTTTAATCCGTGACTTTTTAGCTAATTTTACAGTGGCAAAAGCTGACGGCAATCAAAGTTAATCTGTTAACCCTTTCTTTATTCAAATGGTTGCCACTTAAGCCTATGATTTTAACGAGCTTGATTTCCTCGGATTGAACCGTTGAATCATTGATCAATAGGGTAGGGATAAACCTAGAACCAAAGGCTTAAGACAGCGATTAAGGGAAAAGCACACCCTGACTTATCTATCAAAAGTTACAAAAAAATTAGGGATTGTCCTGATATCGGTTACACTGAGCTAAAGAATTATCAAATTATCCTATATAGACAAAAAATTGTAACAAAACAATAAGTACTCGATCAAACTTAAGTTTTTATGGAAGGATTACAAGCATTTATTGCAGGCTTCACTTTTCTGGGAGTCATTATTGTTATTATTTTTGAAAAAATACATATTACTGTTGCGGCATTATTAGGTGCTCTCATTTTAGTTTTTACCCATGTAATGACCTTATCCGAAGCGATTAATTACATTAGTCGTAGTCACGGAACCCTAGCATTATTTTTCGGGGTTATGATTTTGGTAAGAGCCTTTGAGCCGACGAAGATTTTTGAGTATTTAGCCTCTAAAATGGTTTTGTTTGCAAAGGGAAGTGGGAAGCTTCTCTTGTTAGGAATTGTGGCCATTACTATCCCGATTTGTGCCGTTTTACCGAATGCAACAACGGTCATGTTATTAGCTCCCTTAATTCCTCCCATCGCGGCGGATATTGGGGTTGATTTTGTCCCGTTATTAATCTTGATGGTTTTTGTTGCAAATAGTGCGGGTTTGTTAACCCTAGTAGGCGATCCGGTAACGTTTATTGTGGGAGATGCTATTAATATTAGTTTTGTAGAATATTTACAAAAACTCAGTCTAGGCGGCGTGGTTTCTTTAATTGTAATTGTTGCCTTGCTGCCAACCCTTTTTAAAGATATTTGGAATACCCAGTTTAAGGATTTAGAGCATTTACCCCATCCTCAAATCAATCATCCTTTTGTGTTGTCTGTGGGGACTATTATTGTGGTTTTTGCACTCATCTTTTTTATGATTGGGGAATCCTTTCCTTTCCCGATTCCACCTGCTGCGGTGGCTCTTTTAGGGGGGACATTAGCCCTATTACTGGCTCATCAATCCAAAATTGATACGGTTCACAACATTTTACGAGATGTGGATTGGAGTACGTTACTCTTTTTTATGTCTTTTTTTGTGTTAATTGGTGGCCTCGAAAAAACAGGGGTGATTACCAATTTATCCGGTTTACTTGCCCTGATTTTAGGTAAAAATCTTTTCTTTGCTACAATTGCCTTGCTCTTTGTTTCTGGGATTTTGTCGAGCTTAGTTCCAAATATCCCGATGGTGGTAGCAATGATTCCGCTATTGAAGCAATACTTAATGACAGTGGGCTTACTCACGCCAGAGATGATGAATCCCTCTTTTTCTGGGCAGTTTCCTCCAGAGGTTTTACCGTTGTTCTATGCCATGATGTATGGGGCAACCTTAGGGGGCAATGGGACGTTGGTGGGGGCTTCTTCTAATATTGTTGCGGCGGGAATTGCGGAACAACACGGCAAAAAGATTACGTTTCATGGGTTTCTGAAGTATGGTCTGCCGATTACGGGGGCACAATTACTGGTCAGTGCTATTTACATGATGATATTTTTCATTTTTTGATAGGTTTGGGAAAATCATTGCTTTCTTCAAGGCTAGATCATCACGGAATTCGCCTGGGTGAACCCCTGACTCCGCGATCGCGACAGAAAGAAGAAGTCTCAGTATCATGGGAAAAAGATGGATGAATTCTAGTCATTTAAACCATTGACGAGACTGATGCACTTAAGATTCTCCCAGGATATTGAAGCGTTATTACGAAAAGCGGCCTATGAGCCGTTAATTTTGCGTGATATGTTGGCTGTTACCGCAGAACGGGGATTTTGCTTGATGATTGCGCTGTTGGCTCTCCCCTTTATTTTTCCCATTCCCCCAGGCTTAACGGGGATTGCAGGACTAGGGATTTTACTGTTATCGCTCCAAATGTTGCTGGGCTTTCATCAGCCCTGGTTACCCGCTAGAGTGGCGAATTTTCCCTTTCCTTCTAAAATTGCGAAACAACTTTTGAATCCGGTTAAGCGACTCAGCCGTATTCTAGAAAAGATTACCCGTCCCCGTTTGGCAGCGATCGCGCAGAACCGTTATATTTGGAAACTCAATGGTTTATTCTTAGTCTGGCTAACCTTGCTATTAATGTTACCCATTCCCTTTACCAATCCCTTGCCTGCGATAGGAATCTTGATCTTAGCGGTTGCCATGCTAGAAGCCGATGGGTTGTTAATGGGGATTGCTTACCTGTGGACAATCTTACTTACCTTGGGATTAATCTTTTTAGGCTCCAATCTTTGGGCGATCGCAGATGCTTGGCGATAGAACTTAATCGAGTGTTGAATTCTCAGATAGCGATAAATGTCTCAAAATTTTAACCATTTGTTCTTCCGTTCGGGTTTGCCGTTCAGATAACGCCGCTAATTGATGATAATAATCTGCTTGGACTTCATAGAAATTCGATTGAGCAGCCGCAATTCTCCCTAAATATTGATACCGTTGGTTTCTTTCGGCTCGTCTTTCTTCACGATCCGCTGCCATTGCGTCGGCTAAAGCGGCGATCGATTTTGCATTCGATTCAATCAAATTTTTGAGTTCGTTGTCAGTCATAATTCGTTAACGACAGGAAAATACCCGTTTCACATTTGATAGTTAGTTACAATCCGTTACTGATTAATTCTTATTTTAAGATCAGTGCAAAAAGATTAGCGAATATGCTTAACCGTTGAATCGTAGCATCATCCCAAATTCGAGGAGACTGGCATTGAACCGAGAGTAGTCCGTGAAGCTGTTGATTTTTCCATAACGGAACAGTGAGCAGAGCTTGACGTTGAAGCGTTAACCAGGGCGCGATCGCTGTCGAAGTCAGATTTTCTTTTTGCAGATCAGAAATAGAAACCGCTAAACCCGCTTGATACTTGTCGCTGTAAGCCTTGGAAAGAGCTAATTCATCAAAACTCAGGGATTTAGCCGAGGGAAGGTTCGGTTTTAGGGATTCGAGTAAAATTTGTGACCCTGGGCACGCAAGGACAATGGCATCAACGTTCAGTAAGTTTTGAATTTGGCTTAAGGTGGCTTCTAAATCCAAAGAAAAGGAGGATTGATTCGAGTTTTTAAGTGTCGTCGCGAGTAAATTTTCCCAAGCCTGTTGCTGACGCAATTGCATTTGAGCCTGTTGGGTTTGGATTAAGCGGCGTACCCGTTGGGATAACACGCCCCAATGAATGGGTTTGGTAATATAGTCCGTCGCGCCTGCGGCAAAGGCTTGATCCACCGATTCCTGGTCATCTAAAAAGGTGATCATTAATACCGTTGCATTTTCTCCCTGGGGTAACTGTCGTAATTGCTGACAGCAGGTAAACCCGTCCATTTCCGGCATCATGGCATCTAACAAAACGATGTCAGGTTGGAGTTGCTGATATTTATGGAGTCCTTCTTGCCCATTAACCGCCTCTTCTGTGCGATAACCTTCACCTTTCATGGCTAATTTGAGCAGCGATCGCAGAGAACTATCGTCATCAACAATGAGAACAAGGGGGGCAGTTGAAGGGGTCAGCAGATCAGCCATGGTTACATTCACTTTCTAATGCTACTTTTACTGTCTCATACTCTTGGCGTAATGTTTCCCAATGCTGCGGTGCAGTGCTAAGGTCCTCAGCTCGTGCCAGATTTTCCAAAATTTTACAATGTTTAGCAAAGGCAATGGCTCCTAAATTAGCACTACTTGACCCTAAACTATGCACCGACATCCGTAACCGATTGGCATCCCCTTGCGCGATCGCCTGTTCAATTTGGGTTAGTAAGGTTGGCGTGGTGGTGAGGTACTCCTGAATAATGCCTTGCAAAACCATATTTCCTTGGGAGCCACCCAATTGGCGAATCGACGCTAATACTTTTTGATCCAAAATAGGCGTTTGGGGAGTAGCCGGTTCAGTTGGCGGTGAATGGGGGGACTGAGGGGGGTTAATGGTTTCCGAATTCCCCTCTTCAGGAATAGAGATGTCTAATTCTTGGGTTGCTCGGTGTAAGCTTTCTTGCAATTCATTGATCCGAATGGGTTTGCTGATGTAATCATTCATGCCGAGTTCTAAACAGCGTTCGCGATCGCCCAACATCGAATAGGCCGTGACCGCAATAATCCAAGGACGCATGGGATCGGGTTTCTGCTGACGAATCAATCCCGTTGCCGTTAACCCATCCATCTCAGGCATTTCCACATCCATGAGAATGACATCATAATCCGCCTGTTCCAAGGCTTGTAAGACCTCCTCCCCATTACTCACCACATCCGCCCGATAACCAAACTTTTTCAGTAACAGCACTGCCACTTGCTGGTTAATGGTATTGTCCTCTGCTAACAAAATACGGAGCGGAGCAACCGTCTGCACACTTTTGATGCTGTCCCGTTTTACCGAGGAAATAACGGTGGGTGTATCTGCATTTTGGGCGTTAAAGGTTTGGACGAGTATATTGTAGAGGGTCGAAGGTTGAATCGGACTTTGCAACCAGGCAGCAAATTGGACTTTTGTTTGTTCTTGCCGCTCACTCGGAGAGAGGTAAACCCCCGTTAACATAATGAGGGGAATCGTCTGAGCAGTGGGCAGGGCACGAATGGCTTCTGCGAGGGTAATCCCATCCATCTCTGGCATATTGAGATCGAGAATCACTAGGTCGAATCTCTGGTTTGATTTCAGCCAAGCTAAACTTTCTAGCGGAGATTGCGTGATAGCCGCCACTATATCCCATTTTTCCAATTGTTCTTTTAAAAAATGGCAATTGACCGCGTTATCATCCACAATCAAAACCCGACGATTTTGTAAGACCGATAGGGGAAGTAGCTCAGTGGTCGCGCCAGGAAACTCGGAAGAAGAGGCTAATTTGAGGGCAACGGTAAAATAAAAAGTTGTACCAGGGATATCCGCTGTTTGCGCCGCCACAAACTTGGTAGAAGGAATTCCCCCCACCGCGCCTTGACTTTCTACCCAAATTTCTCCTCCCATCATTTCAGTTAAACGGGCAGAAATCGCTAAACCTAAGCCGGTTCCTCCATATTTGCGAGTAATCGAGGTATTGACTTGGCTAAAGGCTTGAAAAAGTAATTGCTGTTGTTGAGCCGTAATCCCAATGCCCGTATCTTGAACTACAAAGCGTAATTTGTAATAATCCTGCGCTTCATTTTGCTCTTCGACGGAAACCGACACCGTAACACTTCCTTTATCGGTAAATTTGACGGCATTACTCAGTAAATTGACTAAAACTTGTCGCAGTCGGGTGACATCGCCCACCACAAAGCGCGGCACCTGGGGATCTCCTCGATAAATTAGCTCTAAATTCTTGGTTTTGGCTTTGGGGATCACCAGTTGGATGGCTTCTTCGACACAGAGTGGCAGTTCAAAGGGATGTTCTTCTAGTTCTAATTTCCCGGATTCAATTTTGGAAAAGTCTAAAATATCATTGATAAGAGTCAGAAGATTTTCACCACTGTTGCGAATGATTTCCGTGTAGTATTGCTGCTGAGAACTGAGGGCAGTATCTAGCATTAATCCCGTCATCCCGATAATGGCATTCATGGGGGTGCGGATTTCATGGCTCATGGTGGCCAAAAATTCACTTTTAGCTCGATTCGCTGCTTCTGCCGCGTGGGTCGCCGAGGCGAGGTCTTCATTTTGCTCAAGTAATTGCTGACGAATTTTGCGTTCTTGCTCTAGGGAGTGGGCCTGGGCGAGGGCAATCCCAACTTGGGCGGCAACGTCTTCGAGAAGTTCGATTTCCTGTTGATTCCATTGACAAGGGCGTTGACAATAATGCAGGGTGAGAATTCCGTTGGGTTTTCCCTGATAGGATGTGCGAACAGCAATCATTGAGCGAATATTTAATTGACGATACAAGGGATAGGACTCTTGTAATAAGGGATCGGTTTCGATTTTTTCAGAAAAAACGGCGTGATCCTGGCTCAGAATCTTTTGAATATAGGGACTCGTTACCAAAGATTCGGCTAAATAGCGCATTACCCCGATTCCATCGGTTAAATATTCGGCGACACAGTGAATTTGAGGGTCAGGGGTTTCTAGGTAGGTATGAAGAATACAGCGATCGGCCCCAAAGGTTGTTCCCAGTTGATTGACGGTGGTTTGAAAGATTTGTTGGCTGTCTAAACTGCTGCGAATTTCTTCGGTAATGTTTTTTAATAACACTGTCCAGCGCAATTTTTGCTCTAACATCTGTTCGGCTTGTTTTTGGGCCGTGATATCTCGATAGAGCCAAAGATGTCCGTAATACTCCCCTTCGACGAAGATCGGAACGTAATCTCGCTCAAAAATTTGACCGTTGCGGAGTAGGATTTCTTCATTGGTCACGTTTTCTCGTCGGTTGGCGATCGCGGTCGAACACTGGTGAAATTGGTCGGGATTGGCCAATAGGGTTTTCATCCGTAATAAAACCAGTCCTGCATCCAATCCAATCAGCTTATCCGCCGTCGCATTGATGCCAAACAAACGACAAAATTCAGGGTTGACTAAGACAATCGTTCCCGATTCATTTTCCACTAAAACCCCGGCCTGGAGATTTTGAATCAGGGTACTCAGGCGGGAAGTCGTGGTACGGAGTACATGATCAGCTTTGCGTAATTCGGCTTCAGTGGCTTGTTGCTCTGCTAAGGCCTGGGTCAGGCGATCGCGGGTTTGTTTGAGTTCCAAGTGGGTCTTAACCCTAGCCAGCAATTCAGGCGGATTAAAGGGTTTCGTGACATAATCCACTGCTCCTCGTTCAAAGGCTTGGAGTAAATGAATTTTTTCGCTACTAGCCGTGAGAAAAATGATTGGAATATTTGCTGTTTGGCTATTAGCTTTCAGTTGAGAGCATACCTCTAGCCCATCAATTTCAGGCATCATTAAGTCTAATAGGATCAAGTCGGGTTGGGCAGCCTCTACCCGCTTCATTACTTCCCGACCGGCGGTCACAAAAGTTGTACTATAGCCGCATTCCTCTAACAATTCTGCAATGAGATGAATGTTCGTCCTTACATCATCCACAATCAGAATGAGAAAATCTTCTGGGTTAAATGATTCCATCATTTCATCATTTAGCGTTGAAAATAATATTGACGTACTCAATCCGCTTATTTTTACTGCTTAAGTTGAGAGGGTCTCAAACAAACGATTAAAAAATTAACGAGATGATAATGTTTGATGACTAAAAGTGGAAATCTTAAATCCTTTGAAGTCACCTTATCACAAATTCTAGGAATGAAATTGATTATACTCAAGTTAGCGAGCCTTAAGCTTTAATAAAACCTTTAGTTTTTGACTTTCTCACCATCAGGTTTTAACAGGATCAAGACCTTGAACACCGGATTAACTGACAACGCATTAAAACATTAGAGTAGATCCTGTCGTCAGCTTAGGATCGTTTTCTTCTGTAATATTTGACTATTTACGACTCTGGTTGCCTCGTTTTTTCGTCTTTGCTGTTTGACGTTTATCGCTCTCAAGCACTTCAACGCCCTGAGCGGTAACATAAAGAGTCGCCACCGCCAGAATAACCCAAAGACGAGAAAGAGAACAAACGGAACAAATCTCAGACTTTTGGACATTCCAGCCATTAGACTGATCATCTAAAAAACTCTCTTCAATAGAATAAGGGTTTCAGGTTCTTCTTTATTTTCAATAAGCTGGTTTTAATGATAATAGCCGACGAAAGAATAGGACTTTGAGATCGGGAAAATCAAGTGATCGCTCAAATAAAAAGATAACGGGAAAAGTCAGATTGCTATTTTATTTTCATCTGCATTCTTTTTCTTTTAATAATGACTCCGATGAAAAATTGCGAGAATTTGCCCAAGAGAGACTGAAGGATTGGGAAACATCTGAAAAATAATGGGAACTTGCCCAATAAAAATTGCAACATAGGGGAAAAAGAACTCAAATTACAAAATTGAGACAATGCAATATGAATGGGATAAGATGAAAAATGAGATCAATCAACAAAAACATGGACTCAGCTTTGAAGATGCTTATTTAGTCTTTGAAGGAGAGTGTGTGAGCTTTGTAGATGATCGCTTTGCCTACAGTGAATTGAGATTAATTACGTTAGGCAAATTAGAAGGTCGAATGGTCGTGATTGTCCATACTCCTCGCCAAAATAAAACTCGTATTATTTCGCAAACCATCGTGAACAAAAAATTTATCAAAAGCGACTTGATCAAAATTGACCAAATGACAGATGAGGATATTGATTACTCAGATATTCCTGAATTGGGAGACGAATTTTTTACTAAAACTACCGTTCCTTTTCCCCGTCCTTATGCAAACCCATCTATTTCAGAGGATTCCGACTATTTTTCCTTAAATAAATCCCTACATCAACCAAAATGAAAAAGTTAGGCAGACTGATGACTGTTTAAAATTTCAGCCAAGATTTCCCTTGAGATAAATAATCCGTTAAAATATTTTCTGAAAAATCAATGTCTTCTTGAGCAAATTCTACCTTTAAGGATTGAGATTCTTCTTCAGAAATATTATCCCAATTTTGAAAAAGGAATTGGTTTGTAAAGATTGAACAAATTCAAAAACTTTTTGTAATTTTTCCTGGGGCAATTCTTAAAGATTTTGTATAATTTTTTCCTGAAGATTAACTTGAGTCATAGACATTAATAACACCTATCAACGCATCACACTAATTATAGACTATTATCTTTTTTAGCAAAACTCGAAGCATCTCGGCCAATAAAATCAGCAATCAACTCTACACATCGGGGATTGTTCACACTATGAGCACAAAAGAAAGACTACTAATGGTCAAATTAACTTGACCTCAGTTACGATACTCTCTACCTAGAAAGCATAATAACTGTAGAGTGCGATCATTCAAATTTTACAAAGAGAGATGACAAAAAATCTCTGTTTCAATGATATTGAAAAACTTAATTTTATTACGGAATCAAGAACAAGGGATAACCTAACACCGACAGCCATCCCTGATAATACCTGACTTTTCCCGTTATCTTTTTATTTGAGCGATCACTTGATTTTCCCCGATCTCAAAGTCCTATTCTTTCGTCGGCTATTATCATTAAAACCAGTTTATTGAAAATAAAGAAGAACCTGAAACCCTTATTCTGTCGTCAATCTCAGACTTAGCGGGAAAAGTAAGATAGCTTAATCATGTCAGCGATCGCCAATCGCCAGGCTTCCTCTAGCGTCAAATCTTTTTTAAGGGTCAAACATTCCGCCGTTAACGCCCCAAACGCCAATATCAAGAATCCTAGCCCTTTAGGGCGGAGAGGATGTCAATTAACGTATTGGTTGTTATTCCAAGTTCCTTCAACTTGTGTCCCGTCTGCAAAGGTATAGACTCCTTTCCCATGTTTTTGTCCATTTTCAAATGCTCCTTTGTAGGTATCGCCATTTACATAGTCACAGATAGCCTGACCTTGTAATTGATTAGCTTGAAACTCTCCTTGGCAGCGATCGCCGTTAGCAAAAATAAAGATGCCTTTGTTGCTAAACTGACCGTTTTTCATTTGCCCTTCATATTTATTGCCGTTTGCGAAGGTATAAATGCCCGTGCCTTCAATAACCCCATTTAAAAAAGTTCCTTCATATTTATTGCCATTTGCAAAAGTATAAATGCCTTTTCCATTCGGTTTTCCGTTTGTTAAGTCTCCTTCATAGCGATGATTATTTGCATAGATGCAGAGTCCTGTTCCATTGATTTGGCCGTCTTTGATTTGCCCTTGACAGCGATCGCCGTTGGCATAAATAAAGGCTCCTTTTCCATTCGGTAATCCATTAGCAAACTCACCTTCGTATTTATTTCCATTCGCTAAAGAATAAACTCCCTGACCGTAGGGTTGCCCATCTCGAAATTGACCCTCATAGCGATCGCCATCGGGATAGAGACGAACCCCTTTACCTTCAATTTTCTCAGATTGAAATTCTCCCTCATAGTATCCCCCTTCTGCAAACGTATATTTTCCCTTTCCTTGTTTTTTACCATCAACAAAATTTCCTTCATAGCGATCGCCATTGGCAAAAGTACAAGTCGCTTTTCCATTGAGGTTTCCTGAAGTAATTTCGCCCTCACAACGACCTCCATCGGCGAGGACAATAGTACCTGCTTGGGCAGAATGGGTAAAAATTGCGGAACTTGCAATGAGGATTAAACCAACTTGTAAAAAAATTTTCATGGCTGTTCTTTTATTTCTAAATTAGTGTCTAATTTTTCGATAGGTTCGGTTGATTCAGTCGATTCGTTAGCTGGCAAAGGAGGAGGAGTTTGTTTTTCTAATTGCAATCGACGCTGACGTTCTTGACGTTCTTTTTCTAGCTGTGCCTGCCGTTCTTTTTGCTCTTGTTGCAATTGACGCTGCCGTTCCTGCCGTTCTTGTTCTAAGCGAGCTTGATTCTCTTTTTTCTTTTTTTCACGAGCTAGACGTGTTTTTTCCTGCTGTTCCCGCCGTTCTCTGGCTTGGCTATCAAACTCTGAACCTGCGACAACAAAATTTACACTGACCTGTACTGAAGCACTCTTGCTATCAGGGGGATTAGTAAATTTCATTTTTCGAGCGGCCAGAAGTGCTTCCCGATTAATGTTGCTGTTGCTATGACTGTTAACGAGAGTGGCACTGGTAACATTTCCTTGTGTATCGATCGTTACCCTAACGCCTGCTCGACCTTCTATTCCATTGAGTGCTGATGGATAGGACGGCTGACAATTGCTAATACAGATAATATCCTCTCGTTCATTATTAAGAGGGGATGGTGTGGGCTTAGGGCTTGGGCGTGAAGGAACGCCTTGACGAGTTGCAACGGGAGTTGAGGGGGTCGAGTTATTAGTAGTTTTGGACGGAGTAGAAATATTACTCAGACCAGCTTTGAGTTGTTCTCGACTTTGAGAATTACTTGGTTTGATAGCTCCTGTACTGCGATTGACTAGGGGCGGGGCAGAACGGGCGATCGCGTTTGGGCTGACTTCCGAAGTGGGTAAAGATGCAGATTGATTCCCAAAACTATTTTTCAATTGTTCTCGATTGGGAGACTGGTTATTTTTAATGACTCCTGTTGTCCGATTAACTAAAGGAGGGGCCGAGGAGGCGATCGCTTCTAGATTGGACTCTGAAATTTGTGCAGTAGGAGACTGATTATCTAAGTTTGTTTTTAAAACATCTCGATTGGGAGACTGATTATTTTTGATCACTCCTGTTGTTCGATTAACCAACGGCGGTGTAGAAGTTGCGATCGCGTTTGGGCTGACTTCCGAAGTGGGTAAAGATGCAGATTGATTCCCAAAACTATTTTTCAATTGTTCTCGACTTTGAGAATTACTTGGTTTGATGACTCCTGTTGTCCGATTAACCAACGGTGGTGTAGAAGTTGCGATCGCTTCTGGTTTGACCGCCATCGGAAGAGTAGGGCTAGGAGCCGTAATAACTGGCTTATGGTCAGGAACAGGTGCGATCGGTTTGATCTGAGTAAGGGGTTCTAAAGGCGCAATGTTTTCTGGTGGCGCAATAGGTGGTGTGACAGGAGGCTCAATCGGTGTAACTTTAGCCTCAATCTTCGGAGGTGGGGTTATTGCAGAAAGTGTTTTGGGTGGGATTATTGCAGAGATTTTGGGGGGTGGGGAAATTTCCTGGGGTAGTGGTTGGCTTGGTTGAATAATTTTTTGCTGGGGAAGAGGCTGCCTCATCGTTGTTTGAAGCGGCACGGTTTTCGGTAACGGTTTAATCGAAGGTGGCGGAGGAATCGGTTGGACAGTTCGAGCTTTTGCAGGAACTTCAGGTTTCGGTTCTTCAATAATAATTAGCTCAATCGGCTCTTCAGTCACAGTCGGTTTGTTTTTCCAATTACTGACTACAACGGCAAGTCCACTATGAACCGCGATCGAACCCATTAATCCGCAAGCTAACCACTTTCGTGTCTGTTGTATCTCTAATTGACGTTGCTCGATACAGAAGGCAGAACTAGACATTTTTTCTATCTTTCCCTACAAAATAGTCGAAATAAGACCCTTTTGAACAGAATAGGTTCATTGATTTTAGATACTCCTAAGCATCGCTCCTTTAAAGATATTGAAATATATTGCTACTATTGTCAATAGTTTTTGAGGCACACTTGAATAATACTGTCGATAAAAGCTATCTATGGCTTCCATAGAGAAATACAGAGCAAAAAAAATTTTTCTGATTTTTAACTCAAAATAATTATAAAAAAGCCTTAAAATCATCTATATAGCCAAAAATAGACAAAAAAGTCCTTTAATAGCTTTAAAGTAAAATATAGGCGAAAATAACTTGTTTAAACCAATAAATTGGCAAATTAGCTTTTTATTGGCATTGAGTTCCTCCAACAAGCCTTTTAAGCAAGTATATTTCCAAAAGGATTACTGGGTAATTATTTGAACCACTAGAGTAGTTAGAAATCTCTCAAGAGAAACAAATATTTTTCTAGCGATGCCAGACTTATTTATGAATTTATTGACAATTATTTTTATTAAATACTCCGACATGCTCTACAATAACTTGAGAATAATTCTCAGTTACTTTATCGGAATATGGTTTTCGTCAAAATGTTTCAGGCCGGTGGTATTGTCGCTTGGCCATTACTGGGCTTTTCTTTACTTGCAGTCGCTCTGATCATTGAGCGTCTTATCTTTTGGGCGCGGCTTCAATCAAACCAACAGAATGTCGTCGTGGATGTATTCAAGTTGTACCGTAGTGATGCCGATCCGATGGTTGCGATCAGGCGACTCAAACAACATGCCGATTTACCGATCGCGCGTATTTTTCTAGAAGCCCTCGAACTGGAAGATGCCACACCGACGGAATTTCGTCTGGCGCTCGAAAGTGCAACTCAAGCGGAATTACCCCTACTCAAGCGTTACAACACTTTATTTCAAACTATAATTACCGTCTCTCCCCTCCTGGGATTGTTAGGGACAATCTTAGGGTTGATGCAATCTTTTGCGTCGTTAAAACTGGGAAGTGCGAATACAACCAATGCCGCAGGGGTTACCTCTGGAATTAGTGAGGCGTTGATTTCGACCGTAATGGGTTTAGTGGTAGCGATTTCTGTGCTTTTATTTGCTAATGCTTTTCGTTCTCTCTATCAGCGTCAAATAGCATTTATTCAAGAATATGGCGGTCAGTTGGAACTGCTCTATCGCCGTTTACACGAAAAAGGAGGTCGGCAATATGCGTCTTCCCGATGAACCTGACTCCTACGGTGAAATTAATATTGTGCCGATGATCGATATTATTTTTTCGATTCTTGCCTTTTTTATTATTTCTTCCCTTTCTTTAACCCGATCAGAAGGTTTATCTGTGGATCTTCCTTCTGCTAAAACCGCATCGGTTAAACAGACTGAGCAGATCAACATCACGATCAAGCCCGATGGAAATCTGTTTCTGAATCGCCAACCGATCGCGCTAGAAGGTCTCCAACCATCCCTTACCCAAATGATTCCTTCAGGCAATGAAAGCTTAGTCATTGTTAATGCCGATGAAAAAGTTGATCATGGCAGTGTTGTACAAGTCATGGATCAGGTACGACAGGTTAAGGGGGCAAAACTCGCGATCGCGGCTAAGAAAATTAATCAAAATTAGGAATCGTTAACTAAAACTCTCTAATCGTTTATTAACCTAGTTTGATTTCTCAGAATAAATAAAACTCTAAGAAAATGCCGTCTTAGGGAATGATTGTGCTGCCATAAATTTAAGTAATTTCATTTATTGTTACGCCTGTGAAACTTGAATGATTACTAACCAATTAAATGGCACAAAGCTTAAAACTTATCCAGAGTTTTAGAAAATTTCTGATGATTCTGATCTTAGAAAATATTCCGACAGAAGAACTATTTAATGCGTCATCTACTCACACGAGAAAGTTTATTTGATGTGGATACGTTTCGTTATTCTCTTTTCCACAAAGAAGGGAAAACAACCGAGTTTGATTGGCTGTCTAAATGTTACGCCAATTTATTAAGGCAATTTGTAGAAAATTAAGTGAGGAGCTTTTCTGTGAAAAATCAATTGCATTTACAAGTTTTTGGATTTTTGATTGCTGCGAGTTTATTCACGGTGCCAGAGGTTTCTGCCCAGGAAATAACTCTCTCTAGAATCATTACTCATCCAGAAATTGCCCAAACTAATCAAGAACTAACAACTATTACAGGGGTACAGCTTAATCCGACAGAAAAAGGATTAGAGGTCATTCTAGAAACTCCCAATCAATCGGGATTACAACCTTTGATTTTTACTCAAGAAAATACTCTGATTATTGATATTTTGGATGCGGTTTTAACCCTCCCTGATGGTGATGAATATAAAACGGAAAATCCCAATGATGACATTGCAGAAGTGACGGTAACTCAATTGGATGCTCGTTCCATTCGGATTACGGTAACAGGAAAAAATACCGTTCCCACGGCTCAAGTCATGCCTTCTGAGCAAAATTTAGTGTTGAGTTTAACCCCTTCAACAGAAACGATCAATGCCGCCGAGGACATCGAAGTCGTTGCGACCCAAGAAACTCAAGAGGGCGGTTATGTGGTGCCTGATGTCACAACGGGAACCCGTACCGAAACGCCGATTATGGATATTCCCCAGTCCATTCAGGTTGTTCCCCAACAAGTTATTCGAGATCAAGCCGCTATTAATGTTAGAGAAGCCCTAAGAAACGTAAGTGGCGTAACCCTCTCTAGTACGAGCGGGGGGCGGGGAGAAAGTTTCATTATGCGGGGCTTTAATGCAGAGCAATTCATTAATGGCATACGAGATGATTTTTATTCGTCAAGAACTCGAAGGGATTTAGGCAATATTGAACGAATTGAGGTACTCAAGGGGCCTGCTTCTGTTTTATTTGGACAGGCGGAACCGTCAGGAATCATTAACTTTGTTACCAAACAACCCCTCCTTGAACCCTACTATGATTTCAATTTCACGGCAGGAAGTTATGATTTTTATCGCCCGACTATCGATATTTCTGGGCCTTTAAATGAATCTAAAACCTTAGCCTATCGTTTAAATGTTGCCTACGAGAATGCAGGCAGTTTTCGCGATCGCGTTCATACCGAAAGAATCTTGGTTGCTCCCACCCTTGCATGGCAAATCAGCCCTGATACCAGATTAAGCTTTGAATATACTTACCTTTACGATAAACGACCCGTTGATCGCGGCTTAGTCGTCCTTAGTGACGATCAAATTCCAGATATTCCCATTGGACGTTATCTCGGCGATCCAACCATCCAAGAACAATTTACCGAACAACGCTCGACCCTGTACTTTAGCCACAAATTCAATCCCAATCTTTCCCTACGCTCTATCTTTCGTTATACCTATGCCAATGAAGGCGGGCCAGGTTGTACCTTACAAATTTTCGGGGGATCGGAGGACGACCGCAACTTCCCCGTCAGTGAATGTATCGGGAATCAAGATTATGAAACCTGGACATGGCAAAACGATCTCATTGGTAAATTTAATACAGGCTCCGTCAAGCACACCCTACTGTTTGGTACAGAGTATTCTCGACAATCTAATTTTTATGAAGGGGCTTTTCGATCCGCAGGAACCATTGATATCTTCGATCCCAAATATGACTTTATTTTTGGTGAATTTGATCCCCCAAGCCTGGGTAATAACAAAGTTAACACTTTTGGGATTTATCTACAGGATCAAATTAATTTGTTAGAAAATCTGATCCTCGTTTTAGGTGGTCGCTTTGATACCTATGAAGATGAAGGACAATTTGAGGGTGTGCCCTATGTCACCAATGCCGATGCTTTTTCTCCCCGTGTTGGCTTAGTGTATCAACCGATTCCAGAAGTTTCCCTGTACGCCAACTTTAGCCAATCCTTTACTCCTGTCTTTGGAACTAATATCAACGGAGACCCTTTTGAACCCCAACGGGGAACGGGTTATGAGATCGGGGTTAAGACCGAACTATTGGAGGGTCGTCTGATTTCAACGTTTGCGCTCTACGATATTACTCTCCGCAATATTCCGACGGAAGACCCCGATAATCCTGGTTTTTCGATTCAAGTGGGATCGCAACGTAGTCAAGGGATTGAATTGGATATTGCGGGCGAAATTTTACCTGGCTGGCAAATTATTGCCTCCTATGGTCTAACTAATGCTGAAATTGCGGAAGATAATACCTTTCCTTCTGGCAATCGCCTTAATAATGTCCCCACCAATACCGCGAGTCTCTGGACAACCTACACCGTTCAAGAAGGAAATTTAAAAGGTTTAGGTTTCGGGACAGGGATTTTTTATGTCAGCAATCGGGCAGGGGATTTAGCAAATTCTTTTTATGTTCCTTCCTACACTCTGGTTGATGCCGCAATTTACTACCAAAAAGATCAATTCAGAGCCGCTTTGAACTTTAAAAATCTTTTTAGCACACGGTATTTTGACGCATCCCAAAGTCGGAGGGTAATTGGGCCTGGCGCGCCCTTTACGGTACTCGGAACGGTTGGTTTTACATTTAAATAGAGTTTTTATTAGATAGGTCTCCTCCGGTCTCGTAGGAAGAAACTACCCTGCTAATAGGAATACATAAGGGGGTTCCGACAACGGGATCGGCAATAATACGGCTTTCTAATCCAAACACGTCTCGCACCAAGGTCTCCGTCATCACGGTTGGCGGCTGGCCTTGGGCATAAATATTGCCGGAATTGAGGACAATGAGGTGATCGGCGTAACGACAGGCCTGGTTTAAGTCATGGAGCACCATAATGATGGTTTTTCCCTGGTGGCGGTTCAGATCATGGAGAAGATCTAAGATTTCAATTTGATGGGCAAGGTCGAGATAGGTGGTGGGTTCATCTAACAGTAAAATTTCGGTGTCCTGGGCGAGGGCCATGGCAATCCAAGCTCGCTGGCGTTGACCGCCGGACAGGGTATCTAGGGCGCGATCGCCAAAGGGTTGGAGATGGGTGGTAGCGATCGCCATTTCTACCTTTCGTTCATCCTCCTGAGACCATTGCTGTAACCAGTTTTGGTGGGGATAACGGCCCTGGGCTACTAACTCCCGCACGGTGAGTCCTTCGGGGGCGGCAGGACTTTGGGGAAGGATGCCAAGCTGCGTTGCCAGTTCTTTGGTCGGCAGGTGGGCGATCGCCTTCCCTTGCAAATAAATTTTGCCCGTCTTGGGTTTGAGGAGTCGGGCAATGCCCCGCAACAGGGTAGACTTTCCACAACCGTTGGGCCCCACCAGGGTAGAAACCTTACCTAAAGGAATGGCGAGGTCGAGGTCTTGAATAATTTGATTACCTTCATAGGCTAAGGTCAGATTATGGGTGGAAATAGCAACAGGTAAAGCAGAATTGAGCATTAGCAGTAAATTGGGGAGTCGGGTTATTGATTGCGATTGCGGTAGAGGAGCCAGAGAAAATAAGGTGCGCCAATGATGGCCGTAATCACCCCACAGGGAATTTCAATGGGGGCGAAAAGGAGTCTTCCGGTTAGATCCGCGAGTTCTACCATGCACGCGCCAATGAGGGCAGCAACGGGAATCAGACCCCCATGGGACGGGCCGACTAATTGACGGGCTAAGTGGGGGGACATTAAGCCAACAAAACCAATGTTGCCAGCGGTGGCCACAGCGGAACCGGCCAGGGCGACGGTACAGATTAACAACAGACCCCGAATCCCCTCTACCCGACTACCTAGCCCCCTGGCGAGATTGTCCCCTAAGTTGAGGGTATCCAACTCCCGGGCCAACAGGATGGTGAGGGGAATAAAGAGGGCTAACCAGGGGAGGAGAGGCAACAGATGTTCCAAACTGCGACCATAAACGCTTCCGGTGAGCCACACCAGGGCTTGGCTAACGTTATAGATATTGCCAAAGGTGATCATCAGGCTGGTAAATGCCCCTGTCAACGCGGTTAAGCCAATCCCCACCAAAATTAGTCGTACTGGTGAACTGCCTTGATTCCAGGCCAGGGTATAAATGGCGATCGCCGCCCCCAGTCCCCCTAAAAATGCGGCGACGGGCAACCATCCCACCGGCCCATCGGGAAACAAGACAATCAGGGCAACGGCCACCAGACTGGCCCCAGAATTGATACCGATAATGCCAGGGTCAGCCAAGGGGTTGCGGGTAAGACCTTGTAAAATTGTTCCCGCCACGGCCAGACCCATGCCCACCAACAAGCCCACCAAGGCCCGGGGCAACCGTAGGGTATTAATTACAAAGGCATAATCGGGATTATCCGCAAAGCCTAGAATGGTTTTCACTACCGCTAAAGGCGGCACGGGGTATTCTCCTTGGCTAACGTTGAAGAGCAGAGACATTAAGGCGATCGCCGTCAGCACTAACAGTACTAGAGGGGCCCGGCGATCGATGCGAAAGGAAAGGGCTGTGTTGGGGGAACGAAGGGAGAGCCAAGGTTTGAGGGAAGTCATAGGAAGTCAAGAAGTGGCTAGGCAGAGGCGTGGAGGAATGCTTTACGTTTTAATCCGCGATCGCGCCAAATAGATAAAAAAGGGTGCTCCCAGGATCGCCATCACAATCCCCACGGGTAGTTCCTGGGGACGAATGACCCAACGGGCGGCGGTGTCAGCCAGCGAGAGTAAAATCGCTCCGGCCACCATAGCGTAGGGCAAAATCCAGCGGTAGTCCACGCCCACAAAAAAACGCACCCCGTGGGGCACTATCAAGCCCACAAAACCAATGGGCCCCGCCAGGGCAACGGCTCCCCCCGCCAGCAGTACAACGGCGATCGCCGCTCCCATTTTCAGCCAGGCGGTTTGCAATCCCAGCCCCAGGGCCACATCTTCCCCTAAGCCCATGAGCGTTAGTTGTCGCCCTAGAGTTAGAGATACTAGCAGTCCCGCCGCAATGTAGGGCAACACAGACAGAATCGAGTCAAGATTGGAACCGGCCAGGGAACCCGCTAACCAAAAGCGAATGTCATCGAGGGTACGCTGGCTGAGAATCAGAACGCCAGAGGTGAGAGAACTCAGTAAATAGGATAAGGCTGCCCCAGCAATGACCAACTTCAAAGGGGTCAGACCACTACGACCAATAGAACCCAGCCAATAGACCGCAACAGCGGCGATCGCTGCCCCACCAAAGGCAAAACCCACGGGAGTCCTGCCGCTACCCCACAAAAACACAGCAAACACCATCGCCAGGGCGGCCCCGGCATTGATGCCCAGAATATCTGGGGAAGCCAGAACATTGCGAGTTAACCCCTGGGTAATTGATCCCGCCGTCGCCAACGCCGCTCCTACGACTACCGCCAATAGCGACCGGGGCAACCGCACAGTGCGAACAATGAGGTGTTCGGTAGAACCATTAAACTGAAAAAGTGCTTGCCAAATTGTGCCAGGGTCAATCTCCGCCGCTCCCAGCAGAAGGCTCAGCAGCAGGCACGCGAAAAGCAGTAAAATTCCAGCCCCTAGCCCCAATAGTAAAAGTGGGTCTCTTTTGGGTCGCACCGAGGACAGTGTTGTCATGGGCGATCGCCTCCTGCCTCATAATGATAAAGATTCCTATCAATATTATCTTTATAGGGGTTGTAACTGCAAGAAAAATAAGCTTTTTGTGACTAAATTCACTTATAGTAAGAAAAAATAATTGAAAATTATATTCATCAAGTTAGGAGCAAGCTGAGCTAAACACCAGATCCGATAATTTTTTATGCAAAAACTCGACTTCTTAATGTTGCTTAAGCTCTCGATTCAAGGCCACTTCAAGCGGATGTATCAACAGATGTTGCTCGGTGGATTAGTCGCCGTTTTAGTCGTTGCCTGCAACTCATCACCGCCCCCTGCCCCATTCGCTTTAGCGGACTGTCGCACCATTGTTCACGCCGCTGGCGAAACCTGTGTCCCCAATCAACCATCCCGCGCAGTGGTGCTCGGAGTACAACCCCTGGCCAATGCTCTGACATTGGGGATCAAACCAATTGGTGCTCAGATCGACTTTGAAATGCCTCCCCCCTACCTCCAGGGACAACTAGAGGGTATTGAGCCAGTGGGCACAGCCGTTCAACCCAATTTAGAAAAATTAATGGCTCTGAATCCTGATTTAATCATCGCCATGAATACTTGGGATCTGACCTACGAACAACTCTCCCCCATTGCGCCTACTGTGGTGGACGACTGGGACGGCTACCCCTCTTGGAAAGATCACTTTAACTTTGTCGCCGAAGCTCTGGGTAAATCGGTAGCCGCTGAGCAGGTTTGGCAACGCTACGATCGCCGCATTCAAGACCTGAAAATGGCCCTAAGCGACACCTATCAAGACCAAGAAATATCGGTAGTCAGAATCTGCTGCAAAGTCCTGGCCAGCGATGTTGAAAACTCCTTTAGCGGCATGATTCTTGAGGATGCGGGTCTACGTCGCCCTCCGTCTCAGGGTAAAGCGGATGGGGGATTGGTCTTCTTTTCTGAAGAATTGCTCAGCGAACTGGATGGAGACATCATGTTTATGATTTTGGACGAGGATGAGGACTCAAAACAGATGTTTGAACAACTGCAAAAAAAGCCCCTGTGGAATCAGCTCAATGCCGTGCGGCAAAAACAGGTTTATGTCGTCAATATGCCTACCTGGCGGGGGGGCAATCCCCTGGCAGCGGATGCCGTAATTGATGATTTGTTCAAGTATCTGATCGAAAAGAGAACATAGATTTTTTGTTTTTTCGATCAACTCCCCTGCCCCTCAACCTTTCCTGCTCCATGCGTACTTTTACCCGTATTTGGTTTGGTCAACTGGTTTCCACCATTGGCAGCGATATGACCGAGTTCGCCCTCACCCTCTGGGTCTGGGAAGCGACAGGCTCGGCAACAGCACTGGCACTTATCGGATTTTTCTTTCAACTTCCCCGCATCCCCATTTCGTTGATCGGAGGTCTTCTCGTTGACCGTTTTAGTCGCAAACAGTTGATGATTCTGGGAGATACCGTTGCTATCCTCTCTACGGTGGGAATTGGGCTGCTGTTTTTTACCAAAAACCTACAAATTTGGCATCTCTATGGGGCCGCTATGCTTAATGGCGGCTTTGGGCAGATTCAAGGTTTGGCTTACAGTACTTCCATTTCTTCAATGGTGCCGCCGCTCCAACTCACGCGAGCCAACAGCATGAATTCAGCTGTTCACTATGGCTCGGCCATTTTTGGGCCAGCCTTGGCCGGATTTCTGTATCCCTCGATAGGATTGATGGGGATTCTGCTGATCGATCTCGCCACGTTTGGAGTAGCGATCGCCACCCTACTCTCTGTCCCCATCCCCCAACCGGCTCCCCATCCTCGGACTGAGATCGAGACATGGTTAACCAAACTCACCTTTGGTTTTCGGGAAGTCTGGCGACAATCCAGTTTGCGATCGCTCCTGCTGATTTCGACGGCCTTCTGGTTTTTCCATGATTTAGGTGGTGCTATTTATAATCCGATGATCTTAATCCGCACAGATGGCAGCGCTCAGGTTCTAGCTAGTACTGCTTCCGCCGCAGGGATCGGTGGTGTCACCGGAGCGATTTTACTCAGCTTCTGGGGTGGGCCGAGGCAACGAGTTACCGGAATGCTGGCTGGCTTCATTGGCGCAGGTTTAAGTAAAACCGTTTTTGGGCTGGGACGCACACCCCAAATTTGGATACCCGCACAGTTTTGTTCTTCCTTGAATTTTCCCCTACTGGGCAGTTCTGAAAACGCCCTCTGGATGAATTCAATCATTCCCGAAAATCAGGGGCGTGTGTTTGCGGCTAATTCCCTCGTGTTTCAGGGAGTGAGTGCGATCGCCACCTTGATCGCCGGGCCCCTCGCAGAGGGACTCTTTGAACCCCTGATCACCTCTCAGGACAAGCTTCCTTTCCTATCGCCTCTTTTGGGTTCAGGCCCTGGTACGGGGATTTCCCTACTCTACGTTCTGACTTCTCTTTGCCTAGTGCTGATAGGTATTCTTGGATTTCGCCCATCTCAACTATGGTTAATTGAGAAGCCCACTCCCGATTGCAATCATTAGCTTTAGTCGGGGGTAAAGATAGCAAAGATCGGATTGACAAGCTCATTTAGGTAGAGACTGAATCAGCAAAAAATCACTCGATTTATACCAAATTAATTTGATTTACATGCAAATAGGTTTCTCGATATTATCCCCCCTAGCCCCCCTTTCAAAGGGGGGAAGCCGTAGGCGGGGGGGATTAAGTAAATGCACTGTTTTCTATTGAATTTGT
>JAYKGY010000116.1:0-20448 GCA_035285545.1 Snowella sp.
TTAATCGTTTCCGAGGCATCCTTATTCGATGGGCCAAATCTTCTCAATCCTACTTGGGCTTTATTCAGATTGCTGCTTGTTTGATCATCGGCCGCAAACTTCTCACATTTTTCGGATAGGTTCTAAATCATAGCTACTAATTTATGAAATTTCCTGAAAAAAGGCTTAGAACATAGTAATCAGAATAAAGGACTCCTCTTGAAAAAGTAAAATGACATGGAAACAAGTCATAATGCTAGAATTTCGATTAAATCAAAGATTTTAGACTTAATGTTTTGCACGTCAAAACCAGGGAATATGGGTTGAAAAGGCTTCTTGCGTAAATTCTGCTGAAATTATAAACATTGAAAAAAAGCTAGATTTCGTAATCACAAAACCTAGCAGGCAGATTAAATATGTAGGGTTATTTTCTAATCTTGCAACTGAGGAACGAAACGTTCTTTTTCAGGAACTTCTGCATATTCGGCCACAATTCCTCGGAATTCATCGCCATCAATAGTTTCCTTTTCGATGAGTAGATCTACTAAGCGGTCTACGACTTCTCGATGTTCCCGAATGATACTGCGGGCAATTTGGTGACCTTGCTCTGCGAGGGTGCGAACTTGATCATCGATGCGAGAGGCTACCTTTTCTGAATACTCTGCCCGATTCATCAAACCACCACCGAGGAAGACTTCACCGCTTGAACTTTCTAAAGATAAGGGGCCAAGATTGCTCATTCCGAAACGGGTCACCATTTGACGGGCCATTTCAGTGACTTGTTGTAAGTCTCCACCTGCGCCGGTGGTCACTTCGTCATAACCAAAGACTTCTTCTTCGGCTGCCCGACCGCCCATTGCACCTGCAATTCGAGCCATCAGTTGGGCTTTGGTGGTTAATCCTTGCTCTTCATTGGGCATAAACCAGGTTAAACCTTGGGCTTGTCCACGAGGAATCAGGGTGACTTTTTGGACGGGATCGTGATCTTTGAGTAATGTCCCGACGATCGCGTGGCCCACTTCATGGTAGGCAATCAAGCGTTTGCTCTTACTATCGACTAACGGTGTTCCTTCCATTCCTGCCACAACCCGATCTACTGCATCATCGATTTCTAAGAGGGTAATAGCTTCTTTACGACGACGAGCCGTGAGAATAGCCGCTTCATTCAGTAAGTTGGCTAAATCTGCGCCACTAAAGCCAGGGGTACGACGGGCGATCGCTTCTAGGGAAACATCGGAGCCTAACTTTTTATTCCGTGCATGGACATTAAGGATTTCTTGACGACCTTTAAAGTCGGGGGCATCGACAATCACTTGGCGATCAAAACGGCCTGGACGCATTAAAGCAGAATCTAAAACATCGGGACGGTTGGTAGCTGCAATGATGATAATGCCCGTATTTCCTTCAAAACCATCCATTTCGGTCAGCAATTGGTTGAGGGTTTGTTCCCGCTCATCGTTACCGCCTCCGATACCTGCGCCCCGTTGACGACCGACGGCATCAATTTCATCGATAAAGATTAGACAAGGTGCATTTTCTTTGGCTTTTTTGAAGAGGTCACGAACGCGAGATGCACCTACCCCAACAAACATTTCCACAAATTCTGAACCCGAAATGCTGAAGAAAGGAACTCCCGCTTCTCCCGCGATCGCTTTGGCTAATAACGTTTTTCCAGTTCCAGGGGGGCCGACTAATAAAACGCCCTTGGGAATTTTGGCTCCAACAGCGGTAAAGCGTTCAGGTTGCTTAAGGAAGGTGACAACCTCTTGGAGTTCTTCTTTGGCTTCATCAATACCCGCGACATCATCAAACATCACGCCGGTTTTGGCTTCCATTTGGAAACGGGCTTTGGATTTCCCAAAGTTCATGGCTTGTCCTGGCCCGCCTGGCAAGTTATTGGAGCGACGGAACAGGAAGAACAAAGAACCAATTAATAAAACAGGGAAAATTAAATTTCCCAACAGTCCCCAGAGCATGCCATCATTGCGGACAGGATGGGACTCTAGAATCACGTTAGAATTGCGGAGTTGAGTGATTAAATCAGGCGCATTAGAGGGTAAATCAACCCGTGAACGAATCAGACGATTTTCCAGATCGGCATCACTAACTTGAACGATCGCCGTCCGTCCTCCTTCATAGAGATCCACACTCACGACCCGACCGGAATTGAGATATTCCAAGAATCGTCCGTAGGTCATGCGAGTATTGGCGGTATTGCTCCCCATGTTTCCACCCGCATTGCCGACCGTTCCTTGCCAAAGAAAGAAGCCGACGACGAGGGCTGGCAGCAACCACAGCGCAACTGTTTTCCAAGATAATTTCATGAGTTTTTCTAATGATAGGTCAATTATGACGTTTGTATAGGGTGGGTTCCATTGATTTAGGCTGAAACCCTTGCTCTAAATTTAAAGAGTTTTCGCTAACGCAATTTACTCTAATTGTCAAGCCTGTTAACCTGATTTCAGGCTATCGTGAAGGATATCTTAACTAAATTTAACTTAATTCTCAGAATTAGTGCAACTGTCTCAAAACCCTATAGGATATTTTGAGTAGCTGAATTTTTATTGTTAACTCGTCATCGTTAAACCTTATGGAGAATAAAAAGCCTGAATTGGCGATCGCGGATCAATCGGTGTTGTCCCTCGTGACTGAATTGCATAGTTATTTCCGAGATATGCAGTCCTACTATCAAATTCAACACGGTCAGGTGCTAAGTAAACTGGAAGCCAATAGTGATCCTGAGATGGAAACGGCTTTACAGGAGGAATTAAAAGCGGTTAATGAAAAAATAACTTTCTTTCACGTAATTAATAATGCGATCTCAACCGTTGATACTGTTGTCCATACGGAAAACATGATTGCTGAATTTAAGTCTTAGATTGCTTGATATTGCTTAAACATTGGGATTGAAGTATGCTAACCCCCGTTGATACGGTTAAATTATTCAAAAGCGGCCCGGAATTGCAATTTGAAGCCGGAAAGGTTATTTTTCAGTCCGGCGCGGAAGAAAGCGTCATGTACGGCATCGTTGAAGGAGAAGTCGAGATGTATCTCAACGGGAAACTCATTGAGACGTTAAAAGCGGAGGATGTTTTTGGAGAAGGGGCGTTGTTACATTCTGATCACCGTCGGACTTCTACCGCGATCGCGAAAACCGACTGCTTTTTAGCCCCAATGGATCAGGAACATTTCCTGTTTGCGGTTCAACAAACCCCGATGTTTGCCATCGAAGTTATGCGGAGCTATTCGGATCGCTTCCGACGTATTAAAGATTTATTTCAAGCCTTAGTTTAAAA
This sequence comes from Snowella sp., assembly GCA_035285545.1. Taxonomy (GTDB): domain Bacteria; phylum Cyanobacteriota; class Cyanobacteriia; order Cyanobacteriales; family Microcystaceae; genus Snowella. The sequence continues at coordinate 3,276 of JAYKGY010000116.1, forward strand.
TTTCACGCATCAGGTCAACACAGAAAATCAAGGGGTTAGGGAAACCTCTTTTTTTATCGATTGGGGTTATTGAGACGATGAGCTTGGCGGAGAATACGGGTTTCTTCGATAATCCGATCAATATCGGTTTGGGATAGCTCGTTGACGTAGTTAATTTTGACTTCTTCGAGCAAATCCGTTAATAAGTTTTCAATATTATCTAAGCTTTTGCCCGCTTTCATTTCCTTATTGGTGGTTTGACTGAGATTAACCACTAAGTTTTCTAATAATTCATCAAAAACGGGATCTTCTTGCAGAAAACTTTGTAAAACCTCCAAGGTTCGTTCATAAATTTGACCAATCAGTTGGGTCATGACCTGAGCTTGCAGCGATCGCACCCCAGGCAATAGCTGTAACTGTTGATAGGGTTTGGATTGACGGAGAACTTGATCGATATTGTAAATCAGGAATTTTTCCACATCAGGTTGTATTTGGGGTAAAACTTTGTCGATCATGACTTGAGCAACCACACGGGTAATTTCAACGATTTCGTTTTGATCATTAATATCGACATACTTTCGTTGTTGATTTAAAAGTTCCCGCAGTTTTCCCCGACGAATCAGAGCTTGCATTTGATCAATGACGCGAATTACTAACACTTCTGTCATTTCTTCGGCAATGATGGCAACAAAGCCTTGGGCAAATTGGGTTTTAACGGGAGTCAAATTAATTAACTGGGCTTGTTCTAAACGAATCACTAAGGGAATAATACGTAACCAGCGAAAAATGGGAATGAGGAGAAAGGCATCGTACCAACGCCAGAGCATCGCATCAAACCAACTGACATTTTTGTTGTTTTGGCTAATTACACGGGTACGCACCAAAAAATCTGCGAAAAAAAGGATAAAAAAGGGAAAGTCAAGCAGGGGAAAGTTATCGACGGGATACCCATTTTCCGCGATCGCGCGAAAGTAATTGACTTCAATTAAGGGACGAATCTGGCTATTAAAAAATAGGAGTTGTTCGGCCAAACCGTTCTTAAATAAATACTCCTTTGTCCAAAAGGTCTGAAAGGCTTGGGTGGCTGAAGCTTGCGTTGTCCCAAAAACCTGAAGCCGCATTTTATTTTTCAGCGTTTCCAATGCCCCTGTTTTATTCGCTAATTGAAAGGGGTTCGTGCGGATCATATCCTCGCTGCGTTGCCGTAAATCCGCCAAAATAGATTCTAAATCGTCCCCCGAACGGGCCGTTAAATTCGGTTGATTCGGTAAGTTTGAAGCCGTATTACCTTGAATATTCGGTAAATCAGTGGGATCAATTGCCTGAATGAGATCATCAACCCGTTCTAAATATTGTTCCGTACTGCGATATGGCTCAATTCCCTTTACCCAGTCGTACCAAGGCGCGACAGAAATGGGCAAGAGTTGAAAGGGATCTGGGGGAATTTTTTGTTCAAACGGGCCGATTTTGACGAGGGTTTGCACTCTTCCCTGTAACCAAAAGTCCCGAAAAGGAATATAGCTCAGGTCAAAAAGAATTAATAAATAGTTCAATAAAATTACGACTGCCATAAACCGTTCAAACCACAGGGGTAATATATAGGATTTGCGAGAACGGGTCGGTGAAGAGATTGGGCGAGTCATAATAACCAGAACAATAAACTTTAACCTGTATCCTATCAAGTATCAGGCGATTACGGTATTTTGGAGGAGATTGCCCAATTTTTTCAAGGGACGCGATCGCATTTATAAGGGGTTGTAACAACGAATGTAAAGACAAATAAAGAATCGTAAAAATAAAGTAATAATTGACCGAATTAATGAGAGCAATGCTAATCTAAAGAAGTAGGTACAAGGAAGTCAACACAATCTTCCCTAACCCCCAGAGCTTAGAGCCTGTACCACCCTGCTCTACTCTAAGTAATGTCTTTTGACGGCACCTATTTAACACGATGGTTTAGCAATGGTTAGGTTGGTTTGTATGCCAATTTATTGTTTTTGCTCAGTCCATAGCGATTTATAACGTTAATTTGTTGGTGTTCGGATTTTCTAAAAAGGTATTACCTTCCTTAGTAAACTTTTAGTTGTTAACTTTGTCTGAAATTATTAACAGTCCAAATCGTTTGTATATGTCTTGAACCCGCCTCCTTAGGTGGGTTTATCATTTTGGGTTCAAGGGGATTACTGAAACGTTTTTATTTTTGTTCAATCTACGAGCGTTCTGTTGCTAATAATCGTGCTTTCAATGTTTGCGGATCCCCTTGCGCGACGACTTTTCCCGCTTCCAATAAAAACGCCCCATCACAGTAATTTAACTCTTCTAAACGATGGGTCACCCACAGGGCCGTCATGCCTCGATTTTTCACTAATTTTTGTACTTGAACCACTAGCTCTAATTGGGTATCGGGATCAAGTAACGCTGTTGGTTCATCCAATAACAATACTTCACAATGCCGAGCGATCGCGCCAGCAATAGCAATCCGTTGTTTTTGTCCCCCACTCAGGGCATAGATAGGTCGCCGTTCCATCTCTAATAAATTGACTGAGGCTAAGGCTTCTCCAACTCTAGCGCGGACTTCGGGAATCGATAAGTTTTCTTTAACTAACCCAAAGGCAATATCCGCTCCAACGGTTGGCATCACCAGTTGATGATCCGGATTTTGGAAAACAAAGCCCAACGGCTCCTTCGTTTTAATCTCTCCCGATTCAGGCGACAGTAACCCCGCCAATAACCGCAATAGGGTTGACTTCCCGCTACCATTATTGCCCAACAGCATCCAAAATTCTCCCTGCGGCACTTCCAACGAACAGGATTGCAGAATAGGGGTTTCGGGATTCCAGTTAAAAGATAAATCTTTGACGGCAATGGCAGAACTGGCTTGATTCATTCTCTAGGATTGGGCGTGATAAATCGCTTTTAATGATAAGGCGATCGAGTATGATTAGCTATGAGCCAACTAAATTTGTCAGCCCAGGAGAAATTGTTTTGCTAGACGAACAAGCGAAAAAGACCTTACTTCGGAAAATTCCGCATGGACTCTACATTTGTGGGGTAAGAGATGGGGAAGATGTTAATGGATTTACTGCGAGTTGGGTAATGCAGGGGTCTTTTGAGCCGCCACTCGTCATTAATTGTGTTCGAGCCGATTCCCAGTCCCACGCCATGATTAAAAATAGTGGGGTGTTCGCCTTAAGTTTTCTCGATGAAAATCAAAAAGACTTAGCCGCACAATTTTTCAAGCCCAAACGCCGCGTAGGGAATAAGTTTGAAGAAATTGAATTTTATGAAGGCCCAGAAACAGGCTGTCCCATTATTACCGAAACCTTGGGTTATGTAGAGTGTCGCGTTGTCGGTCAGGTAGAACACGGCGATCACACGGTTTATGTGGGAGAAGTTATTGGGGCAGGCATTCATCGAGAAGGGAATCCTTTGTTATTGGAAAGTACCGGCTGGCAGTATGGGGGATAATTAATAATTAATAATTAATAGTTAATAGTTAATAGTTGCTATTAATAATAAAATCACGAATGATAAACGGTTAATTTTTTATTTTCAATTAATTGTTTAAGTTTAATTCAAAGCTTACTCAGAGTTGATTTATGCCATTTATTAAAGTTCAAACTTCTGCGCCTATCCCTGATTCTGACGAGACGATTGATCAAGTTTTGAAGCGTTTGTCAGCGAAATTGGCTAAGCACGTCAGTAAACCCGAATCCTATGTCATGACGACTTTTGAATCCAATGCTAAAATGACTTTCGGCGGAACGTTTGATCCCGTTTGTTATATAGAAGTCAAAAATATCGGTACCATGAGTCCTGCTCAGACTAAAGCCATGAGTGAAGATTTTTGCAATGAAATTAATCACCAATTAAACGTTCCTAAAAATCGAATTTATATTGAATTTACCAATGCAACGGGTTCGATGTGGGGCTGGAATGGGGCAACTTTTTAGCGAGTTTTAGCTTGAAATTGACGTAATTAAAATGGATTGAGGTTACTTAACAATTTAACATTAAGCAATTTTTTGAATTGTTTGATTTTTTGCTTTAGCCACGCTAGTCCCCCTTCTCGCTCAAGATTTTAAAGTAAGTGACGTGCTCTAATTGCTCTAATATTGATGAGCTATGAATGCTGAAGTTGAGGCTATTTCAACCAAGCTGTGAAAATTAGTGTTATTAGTAGTTATGGCAGACAATTAATCATTAAGAATGACTGACCTTTCCTCGTTTCCTCTCCCTACTCCAGATTCGTTAACCGATATTGAGCGATTAGCGGATCAATTTTTCAGTGAATCGGAAAAAAATCAACTCCCCTTAATCTCTAAGCTGGAAACTTTGGGGGAAGCCGGTTGGCAAGTGTTAATGGATTATCTGCGATCGCCGGCTGTCCAGACTTCTCATCCCAATTTAGTCACCGGAAAAGCCTATGTCGTCCTCTACAATCTTCAAGATGCCCAAGTTCAAAACTTTTTAGCGACCCATTTCCCGCAAGGAGTCATTCCCCTAACCTCCGCCCGCAACATCGATTATTCTCCGCTACAGCAAGCCCTAGCGCAACAAAAATTTGAATTAGCCGATAACCTAACCCGTGAAAAGCTATGTGAACTCGCAGGGGAAGGCGCAATCCAACGGAAATGGCTCTATTTCACTGAAGTTGAAAAGTTTCCCAGCGATGATCTCCATACCATTAATGCTCTGTGGTGGGTACATTCGGAAGGAAAGTTTGGCTTCTCTGTCCAGCGTAAACTCTGGCTAGGCATGGGTAAGGACTTTGTAAAACTCTGGCCGAAGATTGGCTGGAAAAGTGGCAATAGCTGGACAAAATATCCCAGGGAATTTATTTGGGACATGAGCGCACCTGTGGGGCATTTACCCTTACTCAATCAATTACGGGGCGTTCGGGTTGCGGCTTCGATCTTTTCTCACCCTGTTTGGTCTGAGCGAAATTGGTAAACTACCCGCCTGTTGATTGACAAATCAAGCCAGAAGATTAATATATAACTATATAGTTTTTGTTTAAAAAGCTAACGATTAATGTTACCGATGCAACAGTCGGTAAAGTTTTTGAATGCTTTAAATATTTTAATGAATTAAAAGAATCGGCCTTGTTTGTCCTATTCCTGTCCAATAATGAATCCAACCCCTTGATTGAGAGGGATTACGGTAATTAGCAGTTATGAGTATTTTAGAGGACGAGCCTAAGTTAACCGTGCTAGGCTTACCCGCAGAACGAGGGAGATGGTTATTGATTCCCCTTGGTATCATTGTTCTACTCTGTTTGGGAAGTGTGTATTCCTGGAGTATTTTCAGAAAACCCTTAGAAAGTGAGCTGAATATTAATGCCACTGAAAGTCTTTTACCTTTTACGGTTGCACTCGTCTTTTATGCCACCGTAATGCCGATCGCGGGGTTTTATATTCCTCGACTCGGAACGCGACTGATGACAGCAATGGGGGGGCTGGTCGTCGGTTTGGGCTACTTTTTATCGAGCTTTGCCACTCATGTTGGTCTTCTGGTTCTGACCTATGGTGTGATTTCAGGAATCGGGTTAGGAATTGCCTATGGCGTGCCGATGGTGGTGGTGGCGCGGTGGTTTCCCGATAAAAAGGGATTAGCGGTTGGCTTAACCATTATTGGTTTTGGGTTATCTCCCCTGATTACGGCGCCTTTGGCCAATCAATTCATTGGGTTATACAGCGTTAGACCTACCCTACGGATCTTAGGCTTTATTCTTACGGTTATCATTGTGGCGATCGCGGCGGTGATGAAACTTCCGCCCCAAGGTTGGCAACCCCGACGAAATCAATCAGCATCAACTTCGGCGGTGAGATACAGTTATCCTAAACATCTACTGAAAAGCCGCTCCTTTTATGGATTATGGATTTGTTATGTCATTGGGACTTTAATTGGTTTAAGTGCCATTGGGATTTCTAGTTCAGTAGCTGTAGAAATTGTCCAGATCAATTCGGAGTTAGCCGCTAGAAGTGTGGCCTTATTTGCCCTGTTCAACGGTATGAGTCGTCCTTTATTTGGTTGGCTCAGCGATCGCTTTAAACCCCATCATGTGGCGATTGCGGCCTATACCTTGGTTTTAATTGCATGTTTACTGATGGTTAATGCCAAACAGGGACAAGTCAGTACCTATTTAGTCGCTTTTTGCCTATTCTGGTCGATTTTAGGGGGATGGTTAGCCCTAGCACCCACTACAACGCTGCGTTTCTTCGATCCCGATCAGTATGCTCAAAATTATGGTATTGTCTTTACTGCCTATGGCGTTGGTGCCCTGATTGGAACCTTGATCACTGGACAAATTCGTGACTGGTTTGGCTCCTATACCTTCGCCTTTTATCCGATGGCAATACTGGCTATTTTGGGAATTATCATTGCTAATCTAATGCTAAAGCGAGATCCGTCTGCTCCATAGCGGAATAGGGGATAAAAAAACTTTCCAAAAGAAATCAACCTTCTGGAAAGCTCTCAAAATCGAAATAGGTTTTGACAATGACCACTTATTTTTTTAGATCTTTGGCCATTTGACGGAAACGATCTAAGCTGTCGTCGCTACTACGGCGATCGCTATTGACTGGTTCAACAGACGAGGTTTGTCCAGTCTGGGTCGTGGGTACGGAAACAGCGGGGACTCCACCGAGCTTCTTTTTCTCCATCGAAGACACTTCTTGAACCAGTTCGCCACCATTACTGTTAGCGGTTTTAGGAAAAGTGCGTCTAATGGTAATGGGTTTACGCATAAACTCCACATTCCCTAAACTTTGGGCATCATCGGGTTCCAAAAAAAAGGCTTCTTTTTTGGGTGATGGAGAAGGAGAAACGGGATCGGCTTCATCGACGTATTTTGTTTTTCCCCCAAAAATTCCGAACAATCCGGCCATCTTTGTACTCCTAGACGGTGATTTAAGCGATACAGGTGTTACACAATGTTAAAGTTTAGCAAAGTTTCTTAATAAAAAGAATGGCTTATCTAAAGTTTGTTGACAAAAAATCAAGAATTGTTGAGAAAAGTGGATCTTAAGTTTTTCGTAGATTAATCGTAGTGAGTTCAAGATCTCTGACAAAATAAACAAAATAGAAGAGATTGTTGCTCCTAACCCCTATGTTCTGGAAACTGCCAACCCAATTTCTCCCGTTATGGATGAAAAAATGCTGTCAAGACGGGCAGTGGATTTCTTTTACCGTTTTCTTTTTATTAACGTCTCTTTTTAGCCTCAGCTATGGATTCTTGTCCGGGTCTTCTGGGGTTACCGCCCAATCTCCCCAGATTCAACCCACTTTAATAACGCAAACCATCGAAAATTTACTACAACAGGGAAATCGGTTAACAGTTAACGGCCGTCAATTTTCCATCCCTTGGATTCAATGGGGACAGGGGGGCATCCCTCGAATCGGCATTAGTGATACCGGCGCAATGCAGAGCTTAGGTTTAGATCTATTAAGTACTAATCAGCCGAATAATCAACCCGTTTCCTGGTTTTCGGGGCAACCCATTACCGTATCGGCTCAATTTTTAGCTCCCTATCGCTATCTCGATCTTACAGAGGTCTTACAACGCGCTGGCGCAACGGTACAGGCAACGGGAGATACTCTCAGCATTGATTCACCGGATTCAGAAATTCTCAACATTCGAGAGGGAAAACAGGCTTGGGGAAAACGGGTTGTCGTGGAGTTAACTCGTCCCACGTTTTGGCAGGTCAGTCAAAACCCAACGGAAGGGGTGATCATGCTCAAAAGTACGATCCAGGCTCCCTTACTTCAGCAATTTTCGGCGATCGCGCCCCGTCAAGCGACCAATAAACCCACCGATGAGGATGATCTAGGGAGTGGAGGGACAGGAAACGCTTCCTTTCGAGTCGAAAATAGCGGAATCAACAGTAAAATCACCTTCAGCTTGCCGACTGCCCATAAGTTGCAAGTTTCTAGTTTAGATAACCCCGCCCGTTTAGTGATTGATATTCGACCCGATGCCCCAGCCGCTAAAAATATTGCTTGGACGGAGGGGATTCGCTGGCAACAGCAATTTATTCCTTTGGGAAACCACACCTTTCCGGTGACCTGGTTAACGGTTGATCTTAAATCTCCCAAAATTTCCCTAAAACCGATCCGGTTTAACCCCAATGGACTTCAGGGAACAGGGAGCGTTGCTGCGATGGCCAATGCCTGGCAAGCGTCTGCGGCGATTAATGGAGGATTTTTTAACCGTAATACCCAACTTCCCTTGGGGGCAATTCGGCAAGACGACAACTGGCTTTCTGGGCCAATTCTCAATCGGGGCGCGATCGCCTGGGACAATAACGGCAAAATCAAAGTGGGCAGACTCAGCCTACAGGAAAGCTTCACAACGGCGACGGGACAGCGTTTCACCATTCCCTACCTCAACAGTGGTTACGTACAAAAGGGGTTAGCCCGTTATACAACTGCCTGGGGCAATAGTTATCTGCCCTTAACGGATAATGAAGTGATTACCACCGTTCAGCGCGATCGCGTGACTTTTCAACAATTCGGGGGTAAAGCAGGACAGAGTGCCTTTCCGATTCCCAGTGATGGCTATTTACTGATCAGTCGGGGGGATACGGCGATTCCGAGTAATTTTGCCGTTGGAACTCAGGTTAATTTAAGTACCACAGCGATTCCTGCGGATTTTAATCAATATCCCCATATTTTAGCCGCAGGACCCCTAATGATTGTCAATAATCAAATCGTGGTCGATGCCGCATCCGAAAAATTCAATTCAGGGTTTCAAAAACAAACAGCCTCCCGTAGCGCGATCGCAGTGGATGCAACCGGAAAAATCCTCCTTATCGCCGTTCATAACCGAATCGGGGGAAAAGGCGCAACCCTAACCGAAATGGCTGCCTTATTAAAGCAATTAGGGGCAAAAGAGGCTCTTAATTTAGACGGAGGCAGTTCAACAGCCCTATCCCTTGGAGGTCAATTAATTGATCGCTCGGCGGTGACGGCGGCAAGAGTTCACAACAGTTTGGGTGTTTTTGTTAGCCCCTAATCTTAAGAAAATATGTAGCCTCTCTGAATTTTGAGGTTATACTATGTCGAGAAAGCTAGCCAAACAGTTAGCGAACAAATTGATGCCCAATTTATCCAGTAAACAGGGAAACGGTTGCTGAATCCTTTTGGAATTAGTCAAAACCGTAATATCAGCGAATTAAGGAGATAATAACGCATGGTTCTCGCTCAAACAAGTCCTTCCTCAACGGCAACCCTTCCTTTTGGGGTTACAGGGGCAACAGAAACCGAAACTCGCCCTTGGGGATCGTTTACCACCCTAGAAGAAGGCCCTGGTTACAAAATTAAGCGCATCGAAGTGAACCCAGGCCATCGTCTCAGTTTACAAATGCACTATCACCGCAGCGAACACTGGATTGTGCTATCCGGAACAGCAAAGGTAACCTGTGATGAAAAAATCGAAGTTTTAGAAGCGAATCAATCGACCTATGTTCCCCAGTGTAGTGCCCACCGCTTAGAAAATCCAGGGGTCATTAAATTAGTGATTATTGAAGTCCAAAACGGCGATTATTTAGGGGAAGACGATATTGTTCGTTTTCAAGACGACTACGCTAGAGGTTAACAGATTGGCTTCAAAGTGCTAATTCGGCTAATTCTAGGGTAAAACTATCCGATAGCAGATGAATATAAGCTAGTTCCTGCATAAATCCCAAACATTGCTCAGCCGTCATCGTATCTGGCAAAAATTGGGAAAACCCTGAATATTTGAGCAAGAAAGTTCTGATTTGTTCAGTAGCGAGGTCATCAGTGTGAATCCCTTGCATTGACCAGACCTCAAATTCTCTTTTTTGTACGGGCAAGCATTCTATCAACAAAGGATCATGATGCCGAGGATCTCTTAAGATGCGATGGTAGGTTTGATTGACCTGGCGATGGTCTCCCTCTAAAATTTGCAAGAATTTAGAGTCTTCATAATAAAGTAAGCCGGTGATGCCAGTCGCTTGGTTATTTTTTTGGGAGGTTTCTAAAATATCTTTTAAATCATAACGACTTATTTCTGAACTCGCTTGACTGCAATAGATTAGGCGATAAAGACTCATGGGTTGATAGCGTTAAGATGGATAAGGATTAGGAAATAAATTTTAAAAAAGAGAAGAAGTTATTATTGAAAAAATGCTGCTTTAAGTCTCGAAAAACATCACGAGCAAGTAATTTCAAAACATTTCTTCATACAAAGACATAGAACTTAATGTGTTAGAACAAAGTTTAATAAACTGTCCTATTGATCACCATAACGCTAATAAGGAAGGAAAGAAATGAGTATAAACACTCAGATAGCGTCTTTGCGTTTTTATGAAGTTAATAAAAGTGCAGCGATCGCCTTTGTTAATCCCGTCAAATCAGCATAATGATTGATGTTTAGTCTTGAAACATTGGGGGTTAAAATCAACCATTTTTGTTAAGCATCATGAAGGATTATTTCGATTTTGTTAAACTAATCCCTAATCAACGCATTAAAAAGCAGGGATTTCTCCCCGCTCGGTCTAACTCAAGTCAAGTAATTTAAAGCTGAAAATTTTTGAACAGTCTAAGCGTCAGAACTGACCCGTTTTTCTAAATATTGACCAATCATTTGTTCTTGTCCGGCACGGGAAATAATCGTTTGACGGGTGCGATAGTGCTGACCGATTAATTTCAATTCTTCTTCAAAAACCGACCCATTATATTCTGTTCTTAAAATCATGGTCTGCGGATTCGGAAAATCATAAATCGCCGAAACAGGTTTAGGGGTGGCAAAACCGCGATCGCGATACAAAATATTGCCTTTTGCTCCAAAGAGAGTAGAACCTTTTGAGGGTTTGCGTATGGTTCCTGTATAGCTACTTTCCCAAGTGACATAGGTTCCACACACAAAGGCATCTTCGGGGTTGAGATGATGCAATTCTGCAAGATGACGCAACTGAGAACAACCGGCTTCTAAAAACTGAATTTCAATTTGACTTTCCACCTCTTGGGTTTCCACATTCGGATTGAGGGTATAGTAGCGTCGTTGGGAATTCCATTGACCTTCGCTTTGTCGAAAAAACTCCATCACTAAAGTTTCAACAGAAGGGGACTGGATTTGATTCACGGTCATAGATGGGAAACCTCGTAACTAAGGGGCGTTATCCACAAAAGAGAAATAATGTCAACAAAGATTAAGAATCCGTTACATTGTTTTACTCTAACATACTCACCGAGCCAGCGATCACCTAAAAATGAGTAATATTAATACTTCCATGGATAGAAATTGATTTGCCTAAACTGTAGTCACAAGCTTTTAAGAAAACTGTAAGAATTGATACTTGATGAATAAAAAAGCAATTTAGTTTTAAAATAATCTCTCAGAATAAGGGATAAACTTTACCTAATTTGAGAAATTACAGTATAATTCCAGCTAATAAACACTATTTTATTAACTAATGAATAAAACAATTTTTAATCAGTTTTTTGACCATTGTGTAGGAACTTGGACAACAGAACGGACGTATCATTATCTTACCCATAACGAAGTGGAGCGATCGCGGACAGAATTTACCATTGCCCCGTTAACCGATGATCTTAAACTTAAAGTTTTAAAGGATAATCAATACGAAATACGAGAAAATTTGACTAGCTTACCCGGCTTTAGTTTGAATTTTTATACCATTTCTGAAAACGGAGAAGAAGTTTCCCAATCACTCAATTTGATGTTTGTTCCGAAAGTAGAAATTAACGGCGGGTTAGAAGGCGATTATTTACGCGATCGCGCCTATGAAGAAGCAAAGCCCATTATTTCCCACTTTAAATTCGACAATCAAAATCGAGAATTACTCATGACAACCCATTACACTCAGGTGGTTTCCGTCGATTCTATTACGCTAATTAATCCCAATCTCCGCATTCGTAAAATTGTCAACTATCAACGCCCTGAAGTAGGGCAAGCATTAACCATGCCGCGTTTAATTGGCTTTGGGGTAGAGTTAAAATCACCTTAAATTTCTTCCTTACCAACGTTCGTATTCATAATAAATATTACCTAAGGTTTCATAGGTTATACCTGGAAATTGTTGGAGTTTATTATCTAAAAACTCAACGGCCTCTTCCTGGGACAATTCTGTCCGTTGCATAAACGTTAAAACGCTAATTCTTCCTTGACTTTGATTAACCAAGCGATGAAAAATTAATTCAACATCTTTTTTCAAGCTTTTCAGATAGAAAAACATCGATAAAGCCAAGATTACAGATACAATAAAACCAAAAACATGAAATAACAGATTGGTTAATAGAGACTCTAAAAAGAAAAATTCAAAAATCGCAAAAAAGATCAAAATATTAAAAAAAACAGGCGTTGAACCAATTCGCTCTTGTTCGGTTCTGGCTTTTAAGCGAGTTAATCGGACAAAATAAATGACAACTGTGGCTAAAATATAGGGTATCCATTGCATAGAAATAATCGTCTACTTATTCACTCCCTAAACATTTATAACCCGTAATATTCCATTTTTACATCTGATAGCTGAGTAAAATAGCCCGCGATCGCTAATAACGGATTATTTCCTGAGCGATATTAGCGACTATTCCGATGATTATCATCTCCCCTCAATCTCTAAACATTAAGAAATTTATCATTCTGTAAAAGTTTTGTGTATCTTGTTGTATTGAGATTAAGAATTCGGTCTTAAATTCTTAAATTTTTCAGTTATTTATATTTTTTGCGAAAATCTGCCATCTATAATAAGGATGATTTTTCTTCTGAATAAAGCAGAAATACGACAATGTACATCAAATACTTTGCGACCAATCGCGACCAGGAAAATTTAGGGCGCGACATAGAACGAAAAACACGTATTGAGTTACAAAAAGGTGGCTATAACTGGATCGATGCTCAAAAGTATATGTCCCATTACTTAGCAACTACCGATCCCACAAGAATGACAACCGATGCGATTGTTAAAAGCTCTAAGGAAACGATTTTTGACGGATTTCTTAAGAATCCTAAAATTAAACGTATCGTAATTTGTGTTCATGGGTTTAATGTTCATCTCCACGGTGCGCTCACCTCTTTTTCGATTCTGACTGATACGTTAGAAGAAACAAAGACCAAATTGGGACAAGGACTCATTGTTGATCCTAGTCAGATTGCTAAGAAAGAAAACCTTAATGATCTGACGGCTGTTGTTGGTTTTTCTTGGCCGTCTAACGGTAGAGTCTGCGACTATAAATCGGATCGACTAGAAGCTATTAGCTCAGCAGCTGCTTTAGCAAACCTGATTAGTGCAATTAAAAGTCATTGCCCCCGTGTAGAGGTGCATATCATCGCTCATAGTATGGGTAACTTTCTTGTTTGTAATATGCTAAAAAGTCTGGTGAATTATGAGAGTCTTCCTTGTAATTTCGCTGACAATGAAGAGTTAAAATCAAAATTAGAATTAGAAATTGGTCGGCGTGGAGAACGTGAGGGTGCTAATAGTCACTTTTTTGTAGATAGTTATATTATGCTTGCGCCTGACGTAGAACGTCGTCATGTAACTCAGTGTAATAAGTCAGAAGACGATCCACAACATACTAAAGCAAGTTATATTGGGCCTTTCTATGGTGGATTACATCATCTTGTTGGAGGTACTTACTTATTTTATTCGCGATATGATCAAGCGTTGAAAGCTTCTAAATTAGAAAAAGAGGTTTTTCGTGAAAATAAACTTCGTGGCATAACTGATATCTTTACTGGCCCTGATTTAGAAAATTTATGGGAAGACAGTTTGGGATTAAACCCTGCTCCCAATTTAGCTCCTTCTAACTTTTATTCCTTTAATGCTTCGACTCTGAGTAATCGCCCGATTGATCATGGAGATTATTTTGATACGCCCGCGATCGCTCAAAAAATTTCTGAAATTATTTTAAATTACCAAACCGATTAGCATTAAAAAGCTAGCTAAATCAGGAACATTGCTAATGCCTTACTCGAAAGCTGTTACTCATCTGTGTAACGGCATTTTTCTTCGATTTTTTTAATTGCATCTGTTCTTTCGCTTTCCTTATCGACCATTTTCTCCTTGTTAAAATTTTTATTTATTGCTTGATTAAGCAACCCCAAAAACGCGATCGCCAGTTATTTTATGGATATTCTCAACGAACTCAAACAACGGGAACCGATTTTTCATCATCCTGAATTTGGAACAACACGACAAGATTTTGAACGGATGACGGACGAAGCTTTTGTTGAAGTTGGGGCTTCTGGTCGTCAATATAGTCGGGAATACATTTTAGAAGATGTATTAAAACGCTACGAAAACCCAGAATATCGGGGAATACACGCTCCCCCAGAAAACACTTGGAAAACGAAGGATTTTCATTGTCATACAATCGCACCTAATACTTATCTCCTCACCTATATTCTGATTCAAGATAAGCGGGTAACTCGTCGAGTTAGCATCTGGCAACAATGCAGCGATGATTGGAAGATTCTGTATCATCAAGGAACTTTAGTTCAAGATCCATCAGTTGAACTGTTAAATGCTTAATCTAGAAAAAATACATCTACAGGGCGATCGCGGCGCGAAGGATTATCACTGATCTTATAGTAGTGGAGGAGGCTTAAGCCTTTGCTAATCAAGAATTGTCGTCGTGTATAAAGTCCCAGATTGGTTCAATATGGCAATCCTAAACGATTTGTAACAGGTAAGGTAGAAAGGCTCTCTTGGATTAGCCTTGTAAAATGTTCAATCGTGATACAAAATCATTTCTTGTGTTCTCTTGTAACTGTTTCTACTGTTCTATATAGTCTTTAGACCACCACTGCTATCGCATCACTACCTGTTTGATGAGAAGGGGGAGAGGCTAGAATCCTTTCTAAACGGGAGTCCTCTTTGGCATTTTTAGATAGGGGTTCAACAAAGTTGCTAAGATCAGAAAAAATCAATATCTAGCTGACAACTCCCAACCAAAAACAATTATGCGTCGATTTCTTAGTATTTTGCTCATCTGTCTTTTGAGCATCACGACCGTAGCTTGTGGCGGTGGATCAACTCCAACCCAAGCTATCAAAACTGCTCCAAAAATTGAAAATCAAATTAGCAGTGGGCGTTATCCTGTCCAACAGGCAACCTATGATGATAGCGATGGGGTTTATAGCCTGATGTTGCTCAATACACCTGCGGGAACGCCTCCCACTTACCGTACCGACAAACTGCAAATGGCTCGTCTCAGCGATGAGGACATTAAGAAGGGTGAAAAGACCTCTGTGCAGATTAATGGGGATCAAGCGGAAATGTATTTAACCGAAGATTTCAAAATTGAATATGTCCATAATGTGACAGAAACGGTCGAAAATCCCCAAACAGGTCAGCCCGAAACCGTTGTCGTTCGTCGGGAATCTAACTTTTGGACACCCTTTGCTGGAGCCTTAGCGGGTCAAGCCTTAGGGAGTTTACTGTTTAGACCTCAATATTATGTTCCACCGATGTATTCTGGTGGCCCGTTAACAGGTTACGGCGGTTATGGTTCAAGTTATGGACAAGCGGTCAATACCTATCGGAGTCGTTATAATTCCGCGCCGACGGTGGAAAAGAATCGTCAAACCTTAAGAACGACGGGGAATATCCGTAAATATCCCTCTTCTACTTCTAATAAAGCAGTGCGTAAGCCTAACTATAATTCCACAAAGTCTAGTGGTTCAGGTTTTGGATCGAGTCGTCTTAAATCGTCGGGATCTTCGAGTTCTTCAAGTTCTCGGATGAAACGCAGCAGTGGGTTCGGCAGTAGTTCGGGAATGCGATCGCGCAGTAGTGGTCGTCGTCGTTAGTTTAAAGCGTTTATTCGTTCGTTAACGATTTTTTGAATATTCCCTCTAAATTTAAATTTTTAGGGGGAATTTTAATATTAAAGGATTAATTGCTACTTACGGCCACTCGATGGTTTACAAAGGACTTTCAGGAGAAATGGAGCCAAAGTAAGGTGATGCGTGGATTAGGGTAGATTACTTTCAATCGACCAACGGGCTAATTCGGTTCGATTATGTAAATTGGTTTTATTTAACATATTCGATACATGGCTTTCAATGGTTCGTTGGCTCACGTTTAATTTATCGGCAATTTCTCGGTTAGACATTCCCTGAGCGACTAATTGCACCACTTTTAATTCCGTCGGTGTGAGTTCTACATTACTGGGGACGTATAGCCGATTGCCATCATCCATGGGTTTATTGCCAAAGCGCATTAAGCGGCTTGCCTGGCGTAAAGAGGATTCAACTTGAGCAACTAACTCTTCCGGTTCAAAGGGTTTGACCATATAGACATCTGCCCCTAAGTTTAACCCTTTCACGCGATCCTGGCTTTGTCCTTTTGCGGAGAGAAACATAACAGGAATCCAGCTAATACGGGGGTCTTGTCGAATTCGTTCGACCAGTGCATAGCCGTCCATCTCTGGCATCATGATGTCACAGATAATCATGTTGGGGGTATAGTTCTCCAGAATCTCTAAGGCTTCACGACCATTCTCTGCGGTTTTTACGATATAGCCCTGAAATTCTAAATAATCTTTCACTAATAAAATTAGGTTAGGGTCATCATCAATGAGTAAGAGTTGGTTATGGTCTTTTTGAGAATTGTCTTTCATTATTATTTCATTTCTGACAGGAGAAGAAGCCGTATTAAAGCGCGATCGCGTCTTGGTCAAACCAATTAGCCCAAGAACTTAGCCACAGAAAGCAAGTAAATTATAGGGGTTTAAGGAGAACTTCACAAGATATTTAAACGCGAAATTAGTTAAGTTTCACAAGGCATAAAAGAATTTCCCCAACGATCAATCAGGTATTTTTTTGGATCGATTCAGTTTTGCCTATGTTTTTCTGGGTTAGTATTGATAGCAAGATGAATCATTGATAAAGCTCTTAACATTACCTAGACATTGGTAAAGAATGCACTAAAAAGGCGTATTCTTGCACAATCTGATTTCCCTGAATATGTTCTTGAAGAATTCGTTCAATAACCTCTGGGGTCGCATGGCGATACCAAACTCCATCAGGATAAACCAATAAAATCGGCCCGTCCATACAAACCCGCAAACAATTGGGGTAGTGATTCGATAGTAGTGGTGGTCTAAAGAGTATATAGAGCAGACATTACATAAAATATCAACTAATATAAATATTGCTCAAACCTATCTTCTCAATCAACGTTTTTATGACTAACATTTTTAC
>JAYKGY010000117.1:0-10939 GCA_035285545.1 Snowella sp.
ATCGTTTCCGAGGCATCCTTATTCGATGGGCCAAATCTTCTCAATCCTACTTGGGCTTTATTCAGATTGCTGCTTGTTTGATCATCGGCCGCAAACTTCTCACATTTTTCGGATAGGTTCTTAATCGAGCAAATAACAGTTCCCTTTTCCGCCTTGATCCCTTGATATCGGCTATCTACCGATTTTGTTAAAGGTGCAAACTGTCTGAAGAGTAGTCAATCAATTAGATTAATTAGGATTTTGGGATTACGGTAAGGGCATTTTTAAGGCTTAGGAAAAATACCAAATATTTTCGATTTTTTTAATAATTGATGCAGGGGTTTCTCGCGATCGCGCTTCTGATGCTGAGCCAGATTCTAGCAAGACTGTTACATGACCTAATTTGCGACCTAATCGCGACTCAGATTTGTTATACCAATGAACAAACGCATTAGGAATTGCAGCTAATTGGGCACGCTTTTCGGCATAATCCTCCTGGGCATTTTCGTAACCCAAAAGATTTACCATCACTGCTTGCTGACCGATTAAAACAGGTTGCTGTAAGGTTTTACCTGTCACGGCCTGGAGTTGCATGGCAAATTGGGAAAGATTACAGGCATCTAGGGTATAGTGACCGGAATTGTGGGTACGGGGGGCAATTTCATTAACTAAAACTTGTCCGGCTGGGGTTAAAAACAACTCAAGCCCAAAAATCCCAACGACTTGCAGTTTTGTCAATAATAAACGGGCATAATTAGCAATTTCCGCTTGCAACTCTGAAGTGATCGGTGCTGGTGCGATCACGGAATGGCAAACCTGATTGACTTGCTGGGTTTCGACAACGGGATAGAGTACGACTTCTCCGTTAACGCCTCTGGCTGCCATAAGGGCCAATTCTCGCTCAAAGGGAATAAATTCTTCAATCAGCCAATCCTGAGCGTTTAATCGAGGGGTTAATGGGGTGAGTTCTTCTGCATTGTGAATAATATAAGTCCCCTGGCCATCGTAGCCATAACGACGGGCTTTTAGAACAAAGGGAAAATCAAAGGGGAGCGGTTGTTGGGGGTCAAATGGTTGAAAGCGAGGAACGGGTAGCCCAATGTGTTGTAAATAACTGCGTTGATCGAATTTATCCAATAAGGGGGCTAAGTTAGCAAGGCTGGGACGAAAACAAACTCCTTGGGCTTCTAGGGTTTTTAATGCGGCTAAATCGACAAATTCATTTTCAAACGTAATAACAGAACAGGTTTTCGCTAATTCAGCCGTCGCGATCGCGTCATCAACGGGAGCGAGTACGACATCTTGAGCCAAGGAAACCGCCGGATCATGGCGAGAAGGGGTTTGGACGACTAACTCGATCTCTAAGCCAGGGGCTTCCAAGGCCATCATCCAAGCCAACTGACCACCCCCAATCACCCCAACTCGTTGCTGATTCATAGAATTTGGTTATTTTCTCCTTCTGGGCCACTACGAACATCCTAACGATTCGCGGGTACTCACGCCGGTTTTTGAATTGACTCCATCGGCAACTTTACACAGTTGGCTCACCTGGAAGCTATCTAACACCGCCAAGCTAAAATCGGCCCCTGAGATGTTGGCATCTTTAAAGGTACTTCTGAGCATAATCGCTTCTGCTAGTACCGCATCCCGTAAATCGGCTTTATCAAAACTACTGAGATAGGCAAGGCCATTGGTTAAGTCTGCCCCTTGTAAATTGGCTTCTAGTAGGGATGAGCCGTTAAAAACCGCACCCCGCAGATCCGCATTGACAAACTTGGATTCACTCAAATCGACATTGGTAAATTGATAGGTCTGTAAGTTTTGACCTGTAAAATCTTTCCCAGTTAAAGAGCTATTTTCAAAGGTCGAGCTAGTTCCTGTTACGGAAGAAGAACTGGCGGCTTGAGCAGGAATAGGAGACAGCAACACAACCAACGCCATCAGACTAATCACTAATCGAAAAACATACTTCATGGGAAATTTATCTAGAATAAAGCCACTAGGATTTAGATTACCGTTTTTTATTTTATCGGAAACCTGACCTCCTCTGGATTCTCTTTTGCGAAGCCGCGATCGCGTCTGCCGAAATCATGCGCCAATTCTTGTAGCAGGCCGTCGGAACGATTGAAGGTGCTAAAGTCGAAATAATGATCCTGCTTCTCAGTCTTTAACGGGATAGCTAGGATTGCAAAAAAATTGAAGATTCAGTGAGTTAAGTCTCTCATTACGCTTTTTTATGACCATTTCCGACTCTTCGCCCTCTCCTCCCCCCATTTCTTTTCAACCCATTTGGCGTTCTCTCCTCAAGGCGATCGCGGATTTACGCTTAGCAATTATTTTATTACTGATCATTGCCCTTTTTAGTATTAGTGGAACCGTTATTGAACAGGGTGAAACCCTATCCTTTTATCAACAAAATTATCCGAGCAATCCTGCTTTATTCGGTTTTTTAACCTGGCAAGTTGTTTTATTTTTAGGCTTAAACCATGTCTATAGTACCTGGTGGTTTTTATCCCTATTAGTATTATTTGGAACCAGTTTAACGGCTTGTACCTTTACGCGGCAACTTCCGGCTCTCAAAGCCGCTCAACAATGGAAGTACTATCAAAAATCGAGACAATTTCAAAAATTAGCCTTCAGCACTAATTTAGACCATCTTTCGTTAGAGCAATTACCTCCCCTGTTGCAGCAAAAAGGTTATCACGTTTTTCAAGAAAACCAAACCTTATATGCCCGCAAAGGAATTATTGGAAGAATTGGGCCAATCGTCGTTCATGCTGCCATGCTAATTATTTTAGGGGGAGCGATTTGGGGAGCATTAACTGGATTTTTAGCCCAAGAAATGGTAGCAAGTGGCGATAGTTTTCAAGTTAAAAATATTATTGAAGCAGGGCCTTTCGCGAAATCCAATATTCCTAAAGATTGGGGAATTAAAGTTAACCGTTTTTGGATTGACTATACACCTAATGGGATGATTGATCAATTTTATTCCGACTTATCGGTTGTGAATAATGAAGGAAAAGAACTAGACCGTAAAACAATTTTTGTTAATGAACCCTTGCATCATCAAGGTGTCACTTTTTATCAAACCAGTTGGGGCATCTCAGGCGTAAAAGTCCAGATCAATAATAGCCCTATTTTGCAATTCCCCATGGCCCCTTTAAAAACAGAAAATGGCAGCAAACTGTGGGGCACTTGGATTCCAACTAAAACAGATTTAAGTGAAGGGATTGTCTTACTGACTAAAGATTTACAAGGCACCATGATTCTTTATGATCAAAAGGGAAACTTAACCAATGCGGTTCGTCAGGGAATGAGTCTTGAAATTAATGGCGTAACGCTAAAAATTTATGAGTTAGTTGGAAGTACGGGATTACAAATTAAAGCCGATCCGGGTATTCCATTTGTATATTTAGGATTTGGGCTATTAATGTTGGGAGTTTTGATGAGCTATGTTTCCCATTCTCAAATTTGGGCCCTACAAGAAGAGGTTTTAGATAGCACGGGAAACCTGAGAAAACAACTCTATTTCGGGGGGAAAACGAATCGAGCACAGGTCACATTTGAACGAGAATTGGTGGCTATTGTAGAAGGATTAAGTCGAACAACCGAATAAAAATCAAAAAAATCAACCCTGTTAAATCTGTACAGAGGGGACGGGGCATAATGCCATGATGGTTTGATCCCCGTTTTATTCAGGATGGAAGCTTGATTGAATCCTGCTGGGATCTCAATGTTAAAGACTGATGAAAAAGTTTAACCCTGGCGGCAAATGCGACTCGAAAAGTTCGGTTTTAACGCTAGGAAAAGTCGAGATTTCAGACTACTATTTGAGGCAGGGGAATCTACTTCACGGTTGGAACACTATGGTTGTGTTGAATGGCGCAAATTTAAAGCTGAGTGACTTATTTAGCGAGAGTGAGAGCGAGTTAACAACGCTTTTGTCTTCATCTTTGCCAACTTTTGACCAAAATTTAGATGCCGTCGTTGAAACTGCCTATCGTAAGGCCCAACGGGACTGGTTTAGCGCGATCGCCGCTGTTGAAAAATTATTACTGTCCCACCTCCAAGCCCCCTCCTTAGAAACCACCGATCCCCAAGGGTTACTCCTATCCGGGCCAGTGCCGATTTTAAGCCATCCGAATTTAGTTTCAGGTCTATATAGTGGCATTTTAACGCCGAAAGCCTGGAAACACTTTATTCCTCTCCCATTTCAATTAATTGGGGATGCAAAAGAGCAATTTAACAATAGGGCCGATAAAACCGTAGAGTTACCCTTATTTCCCCAAGATCCTTTAGCCCAAGAACAATTTTGTCTTTTATTAACCGAAAAATTTGGCTTGCTGATGTTAGTCGGAGAAGATGAGAACGGTTTACCGAGTTTTCAGTTTTCCTTTGAACCCGATGTAGTGCGGGAAGGCTGGATGACCTTGCGATCGCGCTTAGCCTTGACCTATGTTCCTCAACTACCCGAATTAGATCGCTTAGTAGCTCAATTTGCGCCGCCTGAACCTGATTATCGCGTGGTCATGGAATTCAGCCGTCAATTATTGAAGCATTTACCCGAATCCCCCATCTCTGACAGTAAACCCCGTACCGTCTTTCCCGCTCCGTCCACCAATTCTTCCCAGGGGGAACCCCAACTTCATCAGCATTCCGTTGATATTGAGCTACTACAGGCCTTAACCCACGAAATTCGCACTCCATTAACCAGTATTCGGACAATGACCCGTTTATTACTACGCCGCAAGGAATTAGCTCCCCAGGTCATTCAACGGCTTCAAGCGATCGATCAAGAATGTACCGAACAAATTAACCGCATGGAATTAATTTTCCGCGCAACGGAACTAGAAGCAACTCCCGTTCAGGAAAAATCCGTCCAATTAGTGCCGACTTCCCTCGATCAAGTCTTTGAAAATAGTATTCCCCGTTGGCAAGCTCAAGCTGAACGGCATAAGGTTGAATTAGCTGTTGATCTACCGAAAAAATTACCCCAAATCGTCAGTAATCCCTCTATGTTGGATCAGGTGTTAACGGGTTTAATCGAAAAGTTTATTCGCAGTCTCGCCAGTGGTGGCGCAATTCGCCTCAAAGTCAGTACGGCTGGACATCAATTAAAGGTGCAATTCCATACCCAATCTACCTACCAAATTAATCCGCTTAAGGCCTTGGGCGATTTACTGATGTTTCAGCCCGAAACGGGTTGTGTCAGTCTTAATTTGGACGTAACCAAAAATTTATTCCAGGCCCTCGGTGGTAAGTTAACGGTTCGTCAGCGATCGCAGCAAGAAGAGGTCTTAACGATCTTCCTACCCTTGGGAAACGCATCCCATAAAGTTTAATAACTGACTGAATCGTTAATCATTTAAGCCCGATTTTAAAGCATTGACTATACTTTACTAACCTGATTGCCGATTTTAACCCGTAAATTTTGACAACGTATCAATTCTGTAAAATTTAAACTGGTTCGGTTTTCGATTTTAGCCGCTTTTTCTATCGCGGATAATAAATAATTGGCCGCTTCGGTTGCCTCATAGCCCCGTCTGGTTGCCACCTTCATGGCAGTTTCATCGGCTTCAATTTCCCGTTCTTCACTGCGATAATTCCGCCAAATTTGATTGGCCGCGATCGCCGTTAATCCTGCCGCCGCCACCAGACCGACCACATCCTTTTGCCACAGTTGCAACGCCACGCCCCCTAAACCCATTACCGTTAAACCTTGATAAATATCGGGTTTAAACCAACGAATTCCTGTTAAACGGCTGACGGTGCTGAGTAACAACAAATCCCGTTGCGGTTGGCTTAACTGTTCCCACAGCGTAAAATTAATGGCAATGGGGCGATCGCCGCGTTCCCAGGGACGGGGGAACTTACAATCAATCACCCTCGATTGTTGAGGCTTGCTGATAATTTTGGTCAACATCCGACCCGAAGCGGGCATCAATTCCACTAAACGCCGAATTTCTGAATCTATATCCATCATTTTTACTTTGGGAAGTCACTATGATCTTAAAGTAAGGGTATCAAATTGAGAAGACGGCATGAATCGGTTTCAGCAGCTTATCGGTCAACCCCAAGCCATTGAACTTTTGCAACAAGCGATCGCGCAACATCGGATTGCTCCCGCCTATCTATTTGTCGGGCCATCGGGAATCGGAAAATCTCTCGCGGCCAAAGCCTTTGCTGAAGAATTATTAGCCTTAAATTTAACCCCAGAACAACAGGAAAAGGTTAAAAAACGCTTTTTTGCAGGCAATCATCCCGATCTCTTTTGGGTAACGCCCACCTATCAACATCAGGGAAAATTATTAACCGCCAAAGAAGCCGAAGACAGTGGACTCAAACGCAAAGCTCCTCCCTTAATTCGCATTGAACAAATCCGGGAAATTGGGCAATTTTTGAGCCGTCCGCCCCTAGAAGCTAGCCGTGCAGTGATCGTTTTAGAAGAAGCCCAGTCTATGAATGAAGGGGCTGCCAATGCCCTATTGAAAACCTTGGAAGAACCAGGTAAAGCCAGCTTGATTTTATTGGCTCCTAGTGTGGATTCCCTGTTACCCACTCTCGTTTCCCGTTGTCAGCGGATTCCTTTCTATCGCCTTTCCCTAGAAGCAATGGAGCAGGTTTTGAAACAAACCTATCGCCACGAAGTTTTAGAGCATCCCCAATTACTCGCGATCGCCCAAGGTAGTCCAGGAGAAGCCGTCTCTGCATTCGAGCAACTCCAAACTATCCCTGAAAATCTTAGACAAAAGTTAGCGAAACCACCTGTTAATGCTCGTCAAGCCCTAGAAATGGCCAAAACCATTGATAAAGAACTTGATACACAAGCCCAACTGTGGTTGGTGGATTATTTGCAATATAGCTACTGGCAAGCGGAAGTTAATTCAGCCCGTCTCAAAATCTTAGAAAAAACACGGCAATATTTACTGGCATACGTTCAGCCCCGTTTAGTGTGGGAATGTACCTTATTGTCCTTATTAGAAGCCCAAGCCGCTAAATAATTTTTAAACAAGCTTCAACCGTTGCCATAACCGAATTCGCCAAAGCGTCTAAATCGTAACCGCCTTCTAAACCGAAAACGATGCGGCGAGTTAACTTTAATAAATATTGGGTAAAAATTCCGTAATCCGAGGGTAATAGGTTAACTTCTGCTAGGGGATCATCGCGGTTAGCATCATAGCCAGCACTGACAATTAATAAATCCGGTCGAAAACTTTCTAGAAAGGGCATCACTTGATTTTCAAAGGCGGGCTGATAGTCTTTCAACGTGCTACCTGCTTTGATAGGAATATTTAAAACATTATTATGTTGTCCGCGATCGCTGTCTCGACCCGTGCCTGGGTAACAAGGGGATTGGTGCAACGAACAGTAAGCAATGTGGGGATTATCTTCAATCAAGGCTTCTGTACCGTTCCCATGATGGACATCCCAATCGAGAATGGCGACTCGGTTAATGCCTGGTTTTTGTAGGGCATAATTTGCGGCGATCGCGGCATTGGAAAACAAGCAAAACCCCATCCCCGTATTACTCACAGCATGATGCCCAGGGGGACGAGCCAACACAAAGGCAGGGTTATGATCGCTTAACACTTTATCTACACCGTCTAACCAAGCACTCACGGCTAACAGAGCAACCTCATAACTCTGGGCAGAAATTGGTGTATCCATATCTAACGCTCCTCCTCCCCGTTCGGCGATCGCTTTGACCCGATTAATGTAGGTTTGGGTATGAAGTTTTTGGATAAAGGGGAAAACATCCCGTTCTGTTGTTGCTGTCGGTAATTGCCAATTTAAGTGATCATGCCAAGGTGCTTTTTTTAACCCATTAACAATTGCGGTTAAACGAGCAGGACATTCAGGATGAAAACTTCCAGTTTCATGTTTTAAAAACTGATCGGAATAAATAACAGTAATCATTAGTCTCGTTAAATTAATTTATTCAAACTTAATTAAGAAATGCTGAAAATGAATAATCTTTCCTGATCAAAGCCTAATGCTATTGTGACCCGAAAAAAGTACAAAGATATTAATATTACTAACTATCAATTAAATTTAATTTTTATGAAGCTAGGATAGCTCGGATTAGAACGCAAAATTGGGATGAATTGCTACAGTTTTTAACTGAAAGATTAGCGATAATAGCCAAGCGTCAAAATGAATACCTATAGGCGATAGGCATCAACATTAGCTTGGATTCAAGGCATGAAACCGCGCATTATTGTCTGTGGCTTAGGAAAAACAGGCTATAAAATTTTTAGTTTGCTCAAACAACAGGGAGCCGAGGTGGTGGGGATTTCGGATCGGGATCTTCCTGGCGCAAATAGGGAGCAGATTGTGTTCGGAGAACTGCGATCGCCGGCAACCTTGAGTGCAGCCAAGATTCAATCCGCCCATACGCTGGTATTGGCTACCAGTGATGATGCCCTAAATTTAGCCATTTTGACCCAAGCTCGGATACTTAACCCAAAAATTCGCATTATTAATCGATTGTTCAATCAGGTTTTAGGGGAACGTTTAGACCAGACCCTTACCGATCATGTCAGTTTAAGTGTGTCTTCCTTGGCGGCTCCCATTTTTTCCTTTGCCGCTCTGGGGAATAAGGCGATTGGACAATTGCGCCTCTTTAACCGAACCTGGCCTATTCAAGAAGTGGTTATCGATGAGCATCATCCCTGGTTAGGGCTGAAATTGGGAGAATTATGGGATGATCCCAGCCGTATGCTGATCTACTATTTGCACACCTATGAAGAAATGAATTTGGTAACGGCGATCGCGCAAAATCAATCTCTCCTCAAAGGTGACCACCTCATTATTGGCGTTCAACCCCAGGTTCGTCCCAAAAGCCGTTCCTTAGAAAGACGATTATCCCGATTTATTGTTAATTTGCGCCAATATCAACGGTATGTCCGCCCTGTTCTTTGGGTTTCTTTGTGCTTGCTCCTCATGATAGCCACCGCAACCCTGACCTATGCCTATATTAACCATCGAATTTCCCTCGTTGATGCCTTGTATTTTTCTGTAGGGATGATCACTGGTGCCGGAGGAAAGGAAGAAGTCGCAGAACATTCCCCTGATGTAATTAAGATTTTTACCGCCATTATGATGGTGGCAGGGGCGGGCGTAATTGGGATTTGCTATGCTTTGCTCAATGATTTTATTTTAGGCAGTCGTTTCAAACAGTTTCTGGATGCCGCTAGGGTACCCACCCGCAATCATTATATTGTCTGTGGTTTAGGTTCCATTGGCATGGCTATTGTGCAACAGTTACACAGCCAGGGGCATGAAGTGGTCGTCATTGAATCGGATACCGAAAACCGTTTTCGTCCCTCGGCGCGATCGCTGGGTGTACCTGTCATTGTGGAAGATGCGAGGGTGGAATCGACCCTCAAAGCCGCAAATATCACCAAGGCTGAATCCATTATTGTGGTGACCAGTAGTGACATGGTGAACCTAGAAATTGCCCTCACCGCTAAGGCGATCGCCCCAAAACTCACGGTTGTTTTGCGGAGTCAGGATGCCCAATTTAGTGAATCGGTGCAGGAGGTTTTCGATTTTGATGCGGTGTTGTGTCCTGCGGAATTAGCGACCTACTCCTTTGCTGCTGCGGCCTTGGGAGGCAAAATTTTGGGTAACGGCATGACTGATGATTTACTCTGGGTTGCGCTTGCAACATTAATTACAGAGAATCATCCTTTTTTTGGAAAAACCGTTAAAGAAGCTGCGATGGTTGCAGATTTTGTTCCGCTTTATTTGGAGCGCGCCGAATATACCATTCATAGTTGGGAGTTGTTAGCCATTACCCTAAATTTGGAGGATGTGCTTTATCTCACCATTCCTGCAACCAAGTTAGATCAATTGTGGCGGTCTCCCCTATCGGAATTTCGATTAAATGAAGAATCAATAATTTAATGCTTAAAGCTTAGAAAGCAAGTATTTTATTCCATTTTATGCCTTAAATCTAAACTTTATCTTAGTTGACGCTGATAATCTTCTGATTTGATGCGACCATCTTGGAACCAAATGATCCGTTCAGTATGGTTCGCAACTTCGGCTTCGTGGGTCACGATCACAATAGTAATGCCACAACTATGCAATTGCTCAAAAATTTCCATTACTTCTTCAGTGGTTCGTGAATCTAAGGCTCCTGTCGGTTCATCCGCCAAAATTAACAAAGGATGATTGACGATGGCTCTGGCAATGGCAACCCGTTGTTGCTGACCGCCTGATAATTGATTGGGTTTATTGTGGAGACGGTTTTCTAACCCCACGCGAACTAACGCTTCTTCCGCCCTGATTTTTCTTGATTCCAAGGGAATTCCTGCATAAATCATCGGTAACATGACATTCTCTAGGGCTGTCATCTGATTTAACAGGTAAAATTGCTGAAAGACAAAGCCAATTTTTCGGTTACGGATGGTGGCGAGTTCATCCTCTGAAAGTTCTGAAACATCAATACCATCCAGATAATAACGTCCTGCGGTGGGACGGTCTAAACAGCCGATCAGGTTCATCATCGTTGATTTACCCGAACCCGATGCCCCCATAATGGCGCAGTATTCTCCTTTTTGAATACTCAAATGTACATTCGACAGGGCATAAACCGTGGTTTCTCCCTTGCCATAGACTTTGGATATGGATTCTAGGCGAATTAATTCACTGCGATCGCGATCGGTCGTTTCGGAATAGGGCTGATAAAGGGGAGGCAGGTTAGCAGTCATAGGTTAGGGCACGATTGCGAGCATTGGCTCTATATTAAAAAATAATAACTTAAAGTCATTCCTTATCTTTTGGCATCGAGATATTAAAATATTGGATTAATTACTCATTAAATTAAATGGTTCTTCTGAATAAAGAGTGATAAGTAAAACTCATAATGAAAAGCAAGCTAAAAAGCGACGACGCATATTTTCAAAGTTAAGAAACCCATAAGCCTGACGCTTAATCAGTTTGAGACGATTGT
>JAYKGY010000118.1:0-2739 GCA_035285545.1 Snowella sp.
ACAATGCCACCCAACGTCCTTGGTATAAAGAGGCAGAAAAGCATCCCGATAAGATTGCTTGGACAGATGTTTATATTTTTCGCACGAGTAAGACCCCAGGGATCAGTGCCTCGATTCCGTTAGATAAGCAGGGGAAACGACTCGGCGTGATTAGCATTGATTTTGAACTGCGGCAAATTTCGGATTATCTCAAAGAATTAATGGAAAAGCGGCGAGAAGGGGTTATTTTTCTCATTAATGAAAATAATGAGCTAATTGCTTCTAATCTTTTTAACTCGAATAATTCGGATGGCCCCAATCAAACAACCGGTCTAAAACTTAAAAAGTTGGGTGAGTTGGATAATGTTTACCTTAAATTTGTGGAGCAAACCTTACAAGCTTATAAATTGTCGATTCAGGCGATCGCCAATTCCCAAAATACTCAAACCCAATACATCTACCGAGATCCCAATACCAACGATCGCTATTACATCTCCTTAAGTCCCCTGCAATATCCAGAAAGCTTTAAGGCGCAAAACACGAATTATCCAAAATGGGTCGTCGGGACTGTGATCCCCGAATCCTATTACGTGGCCGAAATTAATGAAAATAAAAGGCGACTTTTCTATATTGTGGTTGGCTTTTTGGTATTAGCGGGAGGTTTGGCCATTTGGATTGCTGATCGGGTTTTTGTCCAACCCATTTTGGCGATCGCGAAAGCCGCCCAAGCGATCGAAGCCGAACAATTTGAAGCGGTTAACCTCCAGAGTGTCATCCAACGTCAAGATGAACTCGGCCATTTAGCAAGTGTTTTTGAAACCATGAGCCATCAGGTGTATAGCAGGGAACAACAACTCAAAGAACAATTACAGGCTTTAACCATTGAAATTGACCAATCCAAGTACCAAAAAGACGTGCAAGACATTGTTGAAAGTGAATTTTTTCAACGATTAAGCGATAAAGCCCCGCTACACCGCCAACAAATTCATGACACCCTAGAAGAATCCTCCCCCCATACAAAAATTATTTCAGTTCATTCCTATCGAGGGGGGACAGGAAAATCCAATTTAACTGCCAATATTGCCGTAAATCTCGCTCAATATGGCTATCGAGTCGGCATTATTGATACGGATCTCCCCTCCCCTGGTATTCATGTCCTTTTCGGATTCCAAAGCGAAGACATCGATCCCTCCTTAAACGACTATCTCTGGGGACGGTGCGAAATCGAGCAAGTTGCCCATGACGTGACGGATCGGCTCAAAGAGCAAAAAACAGAACGCAGTCGGCTGTATTTGATTCCTTCTAGTGTCAGAACAGCCGAAATCTCCAAAATTTTGCGGGAGGGATATAATGTCGATACCCTTCGAGACGGCATTAAAAGTCTGATCGTCACCTTGGCCTTAGATTATCTCTTGATTGACACCCATCCAGGCATTAATGAAGAAACCTTACTATCCATTACCCTCTCCCATCTCTTAATCCTGATCTTACGCCCCGATCAACAGGATTTTCAGGGAACCGCCGTAACGGTTGATGTGGCTCGAAAACTGGCCATTCCCAAACTATTAAGCGTGGTTAATAAATCGCCGAGTAGTTTCGATTTTGAGCAATTACGACAGAAAGTTGAATCCACCTACAATATCGAAGTCGCCAGCATCCTCCCCCATTCCGACAAAATGATGCTTTTTGGAAGTGAGGGTCTTTTTGTGGTTAACTACCCGGATGATCTCCTCACGCAAAAAGTTGAGGATATTACGCAAAAAATCATTAATCTATAGCAATCCTAAATGATTCGTGTTGTTGAGAGGCTCGAAACCCTTGCCCAGGGTGGATCGATATTTATAACTGGTTTAGGACTGCTATATAATCAAAATTGCTCAAATATCCCACAAGTTGATGGGTTAAGAATTTGACTTTTTTTTTGAATTACGGGCTATCAGTTTTAAATTTTCGATTTTTAATTGACATTCATCATTCTTAGCTAAGACGCTTTCCTGTTACAAAATGTAATTTTTGTTTAAAAAATCTAATATTAAAGCCATCTCAGTCTCGATACAATAATTAAATAATTTTAAGCTTAAACTTTTAATGGGTATCGCAAAAAGAAGAAAAATCGCAATCAGTGAATTAATTGGCAAAAAAGAAATAATTTAGGAAATCAAACAATAATGGAGCAAAAAAGTCGTTTTCACATAGGGTTTAAATCAGCCCTAGTGCTAGCGGTGATGTCATTAGTGAGTACAACAGCCGCAATTGTTTATTTTCCCTGGCTACTAACTTCGCGGAAAAATGTTGATAGTGTGATTCAAGAAGTCAATGAAACCATTACTAGCGTAACTTCGCGCGAAGTGGTGAGAAACTTCAACAATGTGCAAGAAACCCTAGATTTGACAAAAAGAGTTTTTAATAATCAACTCATTGATCTGAATAATCCCCAGCAAAGAGAAGCTTTCTTTTTTGACTTGTTGGCTGCTCAATCGAGTTTTAAGTCGATGGAATTTGGCTTTACCAATGGAAGTTATTTTGGCGTTCAACGGGAAAAAGATGAGCAAGGAAAGCAAACGTTAGTGATGAATGTGATTAATCGAATTTGGGATCCTCAAACTCAAAAAACCGATAAAATTACGGTTCCATATCAAAGGGTGGGGCAACAGTTTCTCCGGCAACCGACCGTTAGACTGATCGAAAATTACAATGCCACCCAACGTCCTTGGTATAAAGAGGCAGAAAAGCATCCCGATAAGATTGCTTGGACAGATG
>JAYKGY010000119.1:0-48158 GCA_035285545.1 Snowella sp.
CATCTGTCCAAGCAATCTTATCGGGATGCTTTTCTGCCTCTTTATACCAAGGACG
This sequence comes from Snowella sp., assembly GCA_035285545.1. Taxonomy (GTDB): domain Bacteria; phylum Cyanobacteriota; class Cyanobacteriia; order Cyanobacteriales; family Microcystaceae; genus Snowella. The sequence continues at coordinate 56 of JAYKGY010000119.1, forward strand.
TTGGGTGGCATTGTAATTTTCGATCAGTCTAACGGTCGGTTGCCGGAGAAACTGTTGCCCCACCCTTTGATACGGAACCGTAACTTTATCAGTTTTTCGCGTCTGTGGATCCCAAATTCGATTAATCACATTCATCACTAAAGTTTGCTTTCCTTCCTCATCTTTTTCTCGCTGAACACCGAAAAAACTACCATTAGCAAAACCAAATTGAAGAAAGGCAATATTAGGTTGAGTTAACAACAAATCAAAAAAGAAAGCCTCTCTTTGCTGAGGATTATTGAGATCGATGAGTTGATTATTAAAAACCTTTTTGGTTAAATCTAGGGTTGCTTGTACATTATTAAAGTTTCTCACCACTTCGCGTGAAGTGACGCTAGTAATCGTTTCATTAACTTCTTGGATCACGCCATCGACATTTTTCCGAGAAGTCAGCAGCCAAGGAAAGTAAACAATTGCGGCTGTTGTACTCACCAATGACATGACTGCTAGCACAAGCGTTGCTTTAACACCTGCGTGAGAACGACTTTTTTGCATTATTTTAAATTTCCTTTATTATTTTTTTAACAAATTTACAAATTTAATAGCCTTTTGATTTTAATATAAATTTTAAAATATAGGATATTATGAGTCTAGACTAAATTAACAGCTTAAGATTTTTTAGTAGTTAACCCTATCCCATTATTTAGGTTTATTATGTCAGTCAAGTGGTTCAATTCCCAGACCTTACTTCCTAATCTTTTGTCTGGAATCATTTCTGGTATAATCAACCTGATTTATAGTGTTTCTTTTGCCGCTTTAATTTTTCCAGGAACCCTTTCAAACTACATTCCTCTCGGTCTGAGTTGTGCCCTGATTAGTGCCATCTTTACAACCTCAATAACGGCCGTCAAAAGTTCATTTCCTTTTAATATATCGGGCCCCGATTCTAATGGTGCCGTCATTTTAGCCTTAATGGCCGCCTCGATTAGTCAATTCTTGATAGCCAAAGAAGCCACCGATGCTATTTTTCCGACCTTGGTTTGGGCCATCATTCTCAGCACCTTTTTGACGGGATTATGGCTCTTTATGCTAGGGAAGCTGCGCTTAGGACGCTTTATTCGCTTTATTCCCTATCCGGTGGTCGGTGGATTTTTAGCCGGTATCGGCTGGCTCTTCATTCAAGGATCATTGAAGGTAATGACAGGAATTCCCTTCGACTTTGAGCAACTGGATAAGTTTCTCCGAGATGATTTTATGCTGTTTTGGGTTCCTGGTGTTGTCTTGGGGATAACCATACAGGTTCTGCTCAGTCGTTATTCCCAATTTTGGTTAATGCCATCGATTCTTTTTGGGGCAACGCTCCTTTTTTATGGGGTTTTATTCATTTCCCATATGTCTTTAGAGCAAGCCAGAACGGAAGGTTTTTTATTTGCCTCCTTTCCAAGCAATCCCTTGCCCAAAATAGAAATTTTTTCACCCTTTGCCAAAGTCGATTTTGAGGCCTTAATCCAGCAAATTCCGAGTTTGATGACCCTATTTGCCGTTGTTCCGATCACGATTTTACTGAATTCCACCGGACTAGAACTGGCAATGGAAAAAGAGGTTGATTTGGATAAGGAACTGATCGTTGCTGGAATGGCAAATTTGGTAACGGGAGGATTGGTCGGAATGGTGGGTCATCTTTCCATTAGTCGAACATTACTCAATTACAAAGCCGGTGGGAGAAATCGCCTTTCGGGATTAGTTGCCTCTGTTTGCGCCCTATTTTTCTTTTTTCTAGGGTCGTCTAGTCTCCAGTTTTTGCCCAAGTTTGTCTTTGGAGGATTGTTATTTTATTTAGGGCTGGCATTGTTATTTGAATGGGTGTATTTAGGGTGGTTCAAGCTATCAAGCCTTGATTATATTTTAGTGATTACGATTCTGGTAATTGTTGCTAATTTGGGTTTTTTGCAAGGCGTGGGTGTGGGCTTAATGATTGCGTGTTTCCTTTTCGTTATTACCTATAGTAACTTGCAAGTTATCAAAAATACGTTATCAGGATTAACTTATCAGAGCAATTTTGAACGATCATTTCATCAGAAAAAACTCTTAAAACAGCAGGGAGAACAAATTTATATTCTACGCTTACAAAGCTATTTATTTTTTGGGACGGCAAATAACTTGCTAGAGACAGTACGTCAACGGCTCAGTGATGTCACTTTACCCAAAATTAAATTTTTAGTGATTGATTTTAAGCTGATAGAAGGCATCGATTCTTCAGCCGTTATTAGTTTTGTCAAAATCAAACAACTGACACAAAAATTTTCGGTTAATTTAATCCTAAGCGATCTGTTGCCTTCTATCTCCGAACAATTCAAACTTTACAAGATTATTGATGTTTTAGAAGAAGAGACAATCGGTTGCTATGAGTTTCCGGATCTCGATCGCGGTGTCGAATGGTGTGAAAATCAAGTTTTACAAAATGTCATGTTTCGCCGCCGTCGTTTTGTTCCCTTATTGATTCAGTTAGAAGAAATTTTTCCGCTTCCGCAACAAGTCAGCCAATTTTTAGATTATTTAGAAATCTTAAAAATTGAAGCCGGTTATTATTTATTTCATCAAGGCGAGATGCCCAATGCGATCTATTTGATTGATTCAGGACAAGTTTCTTTAATCCGAGAATCAGAAAACGGTCAATCCGAACGATTAGGAACGCTAGGGGAAGGCACTGTGATTGGCGAAATTGGATTTTATGGGCATTTTTCTCATGAATGCTCTGCCATTAGTGATCGCCCGACTCGCCTTTATCGTTTATCTCAAGAAGTGTTACAAAAGATGGAAGCGGAAAACCCCAAATTAGCGGCTGCTTGCCATCAATTTATTGCTCAATTGTTAGCGGAACGTATTGTACAATTAAGGCTACGTTCTGAAAATTTGCTGCAATAATTCAGTCATTAACGTTATTACAAGTTGTCAGGGTTTTAAACAATTAATTCAGGAATCATTTATGGTAAATATTAACCTCCAAGACGTAACGTTTAAGCTCACCGATTTGACGAATCTGAGTTCTTATCTCAAAACAAAAATTTTTCAAACTTTTAATACCGTTGGCTTTTTTATCATAGAAGGCAATGATCCCTACCAATCCCACGAAATTTTTCTTTCCTTACCGCGTTATTTTGGCAAGGTATTAAATCATGAACAGGCTAATGAACATGGCGTTATTCCTATTTGGGTTATGCCGAATTACCCTGAATATGTTAATACCAAAAACAATGATCTCGGCTTACATACCGATGGTTCTTTTGAAAAAGTTCCTCCAAAAATCATGGCCTTGTACTGTGAAGTAGCCGCCCAACAAGGGGGAGAAACCCAGCTAGTGGATGGTAAATCGGTGTATGAATATCTCGCGCAAACCGATCCAGAAGCTTTAATGACGTTATTTGAACCAGATGTTTTTAGTATCAAACGCGCTAACCGATCAGCGACTCGATCTATTTTTACTGAAGATCAGGGAAGAATTTATATGACTTTTAGGGCGGATGATGATGCAAATTTTTCCGTTAAGCCCGAAGCAAGCAAAGCATTTACCCTAATTAAAAACTTTGTCGCTGATCCTACCCAGCAAATAATTTTTAAATTACAACCGAATCAGATTTTAGTCTTGGATAATAGGCGAATTTTACATGGCAGAAAAGGGTTCAGTATTCATGAAAAACGCAAGTTACATGGGCTTTGGTTTGATGGTCACTCGACCGATAGTCCGGAGTTGATGATGGGTTTTGTTCCGGTTTGTCAATCTTTGCAGGTTAACTTAGTAACCCCATAAAAAGCAGTATCAATGGTAATTTTTGCCATAATATCTAACGGATCAAGCCAAGGAATGGATATTTGCTCCATCTGGCTAACGGCGATCGCCAATTCGGTACAGCCCGGAATAATTAGGTCTACTGCTTGGTTCTTGAATTCCGCGATCACCCAATGTAAAGTATCATAAACCTCACAGGAAATGCTATTGCCTGTCGCCTTAATTCCCCATTGAGGATGATAAATCGCTTGCATAATTTGTTTTTGTAAGGATGAATTTAAGGGATTAGATACAACCGTTAAACCCATTTTTTGTAAACTTTTTTCATATAAACCCGCGCTGATGGTTCCATCCGTTGCTAAAATTCCGACGGTCTTGATCAGGGGATAATTTTGAGCGAGAAATTCAACCGTTAAATCAATTAAATTAAGCCAAGGAATATTCAGATGGGGTTGAACTTGATGATAAAAAGCATGGGCAGTATTACAGACCACAACAAGAAAATCCGCACCCGCAGACTCTAATAACTTTCCATAATGAATTAGCCAGGGAACACAATCAGCAGTCCCGTTTAAAATACTGACACTCCGATCCGGAATATTCGCCGCATTAATCAATATCCAAACAGGATAATCTTGATCATGAAAAGCTCCCCGCTGACTTTGTTCATAAATGAGTTTCCGCTCAAATTCCACATGGGATAACGTGCCTAATCCGCCTAAAATACCAGGAATAGCTTGTTGTTGGTTAAGTGAATTCATTAATTGCATATAACGATTTTTTGTCCCGTTTTTTGGAGCCATTTCCATTTTTTTCGCCTTTATAGGGCTTTTATCAATCCTTTCTTTTTCAAATATGAAGAATTAATTAAATTTTAAGAACCAAATAAATATAGGAGTTACGCATTGACAGATTAGAATAGTTATGAAACAACGCAAATTCAGGACTTGGGACTATTTTAGCAAACTTTCCTATTGAAAGAAATAGCGGCTAATTTCTGAAGTTTTCTTTTCGAATCATTTTAATTAGTAGTATACAATACAAAATATTCTGAACGCACACTTCATGTTTTTTGACAATGCGTAAGTCCTAAAATATTAAAAATTGATTAAATATAGCAATCCTAAATGATTCGTGTTGTTGCGAGGCTTGAACCCCTTGCCCAGAGTGGATCGATATTTACAACTGGTTTAGGACTGCTATATTAAGAACTAATTTATATTTTGAGTGTCTTACAAAACTTAACATTTCCAATTGGGATTAGAATATCAAAAAAATAAGAGAATTTTAATTATCTTGGCGTAAGTTTATCGAGCTTAAGAAATAAAATTCTATCTTAAAGTATCATTTAGGATGATCCTTTAGTAAGATGGTTGAGTTAAGGACAACATTAATCTTTTTTCTAAATCAATACACTCTCTAACGAATTTTTAACCCAATTAACGATGGCTAGTCAGATTGAATTTTCATTCTCCGATCTCATTGCGGGATATGTCACCTCCTTTAATCGCAGTGATAAGAGTTTCAACGTTAAAACTTCCGATGAACGGGAATTTACCATTTATTTAAGCCCCACTACCTATGGCCGTATTAGTCAAAACTTAGAAGAAAGCTATTTAGACGCAACTGGCCAACTCAATGAATTGTTAACGCCAGGTCAACACGTTTTTGCCTATGGGGTCTTTTATCCCAAGGGAAATGATCATAAATTTGAAGCAAAATATCTCGTTTTTCCTGGAGATGCGCCTGATAAGTATCGTCATGAAGAACCCGATTGGTGGATTAAGCAAATTCGTTCCATCGCCGATTGTTATCTGAAGTGGCAATTTGGCTATCCCAATCATCCCATTGATTACCGAGAATATCGGACAATGCTGAAATTAACGGGAGCCAAACAGCAGGATGATTATTTACAAGAAACGGATACGGTTTCTCGCCTAGTCTATGGTTTTGCTTCGACCTACCTGTTAACCGGAGAAGACCGCTTTTTAGAGGCAGCCGAAAAGGGAACGGAATACTTACGGGATCACATGCGCTTCTATGACCCCGATGAGGACTTGATTTACTGGTATCACGGCGTTAAGGTGACGGGAAATCGGGAACAAAAATTGTTAACATCCGAATTTAGCGATGATTACGACTGCATTCCCGCCTATGAGCAAATTTATGCCCTAGCCGGCCCGACCCAAACCTATCGAATCACGGGCGATCCGCGTATTCTCAAAGATGCGGAGATGACTATTGATTTATTTAATAAATTCTTTCTCGATAAGGAAAAAGGCGGCTATTTTTCCCATATTGACCCCTTAACCCTCGATCCCAAAGCGGAATCTTTAGGCCGCAATAAAGGGCGGAAAAACTGGAACTCTGTGGGAGACCACGCCCCTGCTTATTTAATCAACCTGTATTTGGGAACTGGCCGCAAAGAATACGCCGATATGCTGGAATATACCTTTGATACCATTGAAGGCTATTTCCAAGATTACGAAAACAGCCCCTTTGTGCAGGAAAAATTCTTTGAAGATTGGAGTAAAGACCAATCCTGGGGATGGCAACAAAACCGCGCGGTTGTCGGCCATAATCTGAAGATTGCTTGGAATTTGATGCGGATGCAGAGCCTCAAGCCCAAGGATCAATACGTTGCCCTTGCTGAAAAAATTGCGGAACTGATGCCCGATGCCGGCAGCGATCGCCAACGGGGCGGCTGGTACGATGTGGTCGAACGAACCAAACAGGAAGGCGAAGACTTTTTCAGCTTTGTTTGGCATGACCGCAAAGCCTGGTGGCAACAAGAGCAAGCAGTCCTGGCTTATTTAATTCTCTACGGTTTGTTCCCCAAAGAAGATTACCTCAAACACGCCCGTGAAGTTGCTGCCTTTTATAATGCCTTCTTCCTCGATCACGATGACGGTGCCGTTTACTTTAACGTTCTCGCTAATGGTGTTCCGTACCTGATGGGAACCGAGCGTTATAAAGGATCCCACTCCATGTCGGGTTACCACTCCACCGAACTCTGCTATTTATCAGCCGTTTACCTCAATCTCCTCATCACCAAACAACCACTAGACCTCTACTTCAAACCCTACCCTGGTGGTTTCCCCGACGGTATTCTGCGAGTTTCGCCTGATATTTTGCCCCCCGGCAGTATCCAGATCGCCTCGGTCGAAATTGACGGTCAACCCTATACCGACTTTGACGCAACCGGATTAACGGTTAAACTGCCTGATACCCAAGAACGGGTCAAAATTAAAGTCCAAGTTGTGCCCACAACCTAAACTCAACTCGTTCCGAAACCGTTGCATCATTACAGAATGTAAAAACAGACTTCTGATCCAAAAGGAATTTCGTTAGCATTTTGTAGAGATGCAACAATAATCAGGGCTAAATTGCTTAAATAAGGACAAAAGATGGAAATTCAGGTTAAATCAGTAGAAGAAATCCACGTTGTTGAATTAAAGGGTGATATTGATGCGAGTACTGCCGATGATGTCACTAAGCAACTTTCGATGCTCGTTACCCCAAAAGCACGGTTATTGGTGAATATGTCCCAGGTTCCCTATATGTCTAGTGCGGGCTTGCGTACCCTCCTTAGTATCCATCGACAAACCCTCGCCAAAGACGGCAAATTAGTTTTAGTCGGCTTAAGCGAAGAATTGATCGATACGATGTCGGTTACTGGATTTCTGGACTTTTTTGTGACTGCTGACACCGAAGACGCAGGGCTAGCGGCTTTAGCCTAAAGATTGATATGGAACGCATTGATATTCATCCAACCCACCGCTATGGAGACTATAAACTCCGTTTGGGGCGACCCCAACCATTTGGTGCTACCCCAGTACCAGGCGGCGTTAACTTTTCTATTTTTTCCAGTTATGCCACGTCTTGTTCTTTAGTCTTGTTCAAAAAACATGCCAAAGAGCCATTAGCAGAAATTCCCTTTCCCGATGAGTTTCGTATTGGTAATGTCTATTGTATGGTGGTTTTTGACCTAGAATATGAAAATTTAGAATATGGCTATCGCATGGATGGCCCCAATAGTTTCCGAGACGGTCAATGGTTTGATCCCAGTAAAATTTTATTAGACCCCTATGCCAAAATTATTGGCGGTCGAGACATTTGGGGCGTAACCCCCGATTGGAATGACGTTTATCAACATCGGGGTCGAATCGCCTTTGATGATTTTGATTGGGAAAGCGATCGCGCCTTAGAAATTCCTCCCGAAGATCAAATTATCTACGAAATGCACGTCCGTAGCTTTACCTGTCACCCGTCTTCAGGCATTAAGGAAAATCATCGGGGAACTTTTGCGGGCATTCGCGATAAAATTCCTTACCTCAAGGAACTAGGGGTCAATGCGGTCGAGTTGATGCCCATCTACGAATTTGATGAATTTGAAAACTCCCGTCCCAATCCTCAAACGGGTGAAACCCTGTACAACTATTGGGGTTATAGCACCGTTGGCTTCTTTTCTCCCAAAGCAGGGTATGCGGCAACGGGCAAATTCGGGATGCAGGTGGATGAGCTAAAAACCTTGGTGAAAGAACTCCATAAAAATGGCATTGAAGTCATTTTAGATGTGGTGTTTAACCATACGGCGGAGGGGAATGAACACGGGCCGACCATTTCCTTTCGAGGCATTGATAACAAGACCTATTACATGATGACTCCAGAGGGTTATTACTTTAACTTTAGTGGTTGCGGTAATACGCTCAATTGTAATAATCCCATTGTCCGTAATATTGTGTTGGATTGCCTCCGTTATTGGGCCGCAGAATATCACATTGATGGGTTCCGCTTTGATTTAGCCTCCATTTTGGGGCGCGATCCCTGGGGCTATCCCTTGGCCAATCCGCCTTTGTTGGAATCGTTGGCCTTTGATCCGATTTTGGCCAAATGTAAACTCATTGCGGAAGCCTGGGATGCAGGCGGACTCTATCAAGTGGGTTCGTTTCCTGCCTATGGACGCTGGGCGGAGTGGAATGGAAAATATCGGGATGGAATCCGTAAATTTCTAAAAGGAGACGCAACGGTTGGTGAGATTGCTCAACGGTTACAGGGATCGCCCGATCTCTACGCTTGGGCAGGTCGTGCTCCGGCTACGTCGATTAATTTCATTACGGCCCATGATGGATTTACCCTAATGGATCTGGTTTCCTATAACGAGAAACATAATGAAGCCAATGGGGAAAATAACAATGATGGCAGCAATGATAACGACAGTTGGAATTGTGGTTGGGAAGGGCCGACGGATGATCCGGGGATTAATGCCCTGCGCCATCGTCAGATTAAAAACGCGATCGCGATCTTAATGGTCAGTCAAGGCGTTCCGATGATTCTCATGGGAGATGAAGTGGGACGAACGCAAAACGGTAATAATAATACCTATTGCCATGATAATGATCTAAACTGGCTAGATTGGACATTAGTAGATAAAAATGCGGATCTTTTAGGATTTTTCCAGCATTCTATTGCCTTTAGAAAGGCCCATCCTGTCCTACGGAATACCTGGCATTTTCAAAATCGGGATTACGTCGGTAGTGGTTATGCGGATATCACTTGGCACGGAACCCAGGCTTGGAATGCGGATTGGTCACCTTCTACCCGCGCGATCGCCTTTATGCTATGCGGTAAACATGCGAAAGGGGGAACAGTAGAAGATAATTATATCTATGTTGCGATGAACATGCATTGGGAAGCTCTATGGTTTGAATTACCTCAGTTGCCTCCTTCGATGCAATGGCATCTATTTGCTAACACTGGAGCCGCCAGTCCCGATCCCTGTAGTTATCGACCCGGAAGCGAACCCCTACTCGATAATCCAGCCGGTTTGTTAGTCGGCGATCGCTCAGTTGTCATCCTTGTTGGCAAATAAAATTTTCAATTTAACGTTATTAACTCTATTCAACTTACGAGGAATTAAAAAATGGCTTTTACTGCAACCGTAGACATCCAAGAAGATATCGCCAAAATTACCCTAGGCGGAGAACTTGATGCTGCCACGGCTCCGATCTTACAAGAAAAAATCGAAGAAATTGCTAATAATCCCACTCGGATTAAGAAACTGGTGCTATTAGTCCAAAAATTGACATTCATGGCCAGTGCGGGCTTACGGATTTTAATTTTCGCAAAGCAAAAAATGGGAGGCGATGTGGATATTTACGTGGTCGGGGCCCAGGAAACCATTCTTGACACCCTAGAAAAAACAGGGGTTAATCAAAGCGTCATCATTATGGACAAATATCCAGCATAAAATCGCTAATCCCATCATTTTGGCTACGACCGAGCTGTTTGCAAGAGCAACTCGGTTTTTACGCTATTTTTGTCGTTCAATCGTCGTCAGCAACAGTTAGTCAATTAATTTACTGACCAAGTTTTATCCTTAGCTCAAGGCAGATTGATTTATTCTCGGTCTTTCATATCAATTAAAAGAAGTGGTCACCATATCCAAAAACAACAAGACAGCGATCGCACTGCTACTTCAATTCTCTCATTCTTATTTTGTCTTCTTCAACAACAGTAAAATGTCTATGCCAGTCATTCCGTAATGAGATAACTCTGACAACTTTCTCCGCTACTACAGATCCAGAGGGAGCTTTTATTCTAAATAAAATAATACCGACACTAGCTGACAACCTTGACCGAAAGGCGAGTTCTCCAAAATCTTTATCAAATGTCAAGAGGATACGATTTTCTGCTTGTGCGCGACTTAAAACTTCAGGATCGGAGATTCCAGGTGATTCTAACCTAATCCATATCACGTCATGTCCATTTTGCCGTAGTGCTTCAACAGCATCTAGAGGGAAATTTTCGTTGGCTAGAAAACGCATCAATTAATTAAACGGAGATAGCATATACTTTCTCGGACTGGAGCATCACACTAGCATAGCTAAGACAAGCTTGAATATCTGCAACTGTAATACCTGGGTAGTTTCGCAGAATTTCATCAATGCTCCAACCTTGTGCTAAAAGATCGATAATAAATTCAACTGCAAGTCTTGTTCCTTTAATGATGGGTTTTCCAACTAAAATATTAGGGTTCAGCGTAATTCGAGTTTCCCAGTCCATAGCGATACTATTAAAAACTATTGGTTACGATACTACTATCCAATATCGTACTGACATTTAAAGCGATTAGGTAAGTTGAGTAAAGACAATCTAATCAAAACAATCAGTTCTATCCGCATTCATAAACCATAAAACAGCGATCACCTGGCTCAATCACAAGAAATAATAAAACTGTGATCACAATTAAGCGAAAAGATCTGCGATCCCATTGAGTAAACATTTGAACGAGTTTCGTTAACCCATCAGGTCAGTTAATAGGGGACGCAAGACTCTAAATCATTGACTTGATGTGAAGAGGCAATTAAACGGTTATTAATGAGGATCATTTCAATTGTTTGTTCACTCACCTTGAAATATTTGGATGCGTCTTCAATCGCAGATTCCGAGTAGTCGTTATTTAAATAATCTTGCAAACTATCAAGGGGACAAAGAAATTCTGCCGCAAAAGCTCGCTGATATTTTTGTCTTGATGTTTTGATATCCGTGCTGGCAAGCCATGACTTCCCACTGTTGCCATAAAGCAAATAGTCACCGATGAGCCTAGCAAATTCAAACCTTTTTGCAAGTCGATGAGTTTTTCTAGGGTGATAGTAAAATCCATCTGTCTCTAATGGGACTGCAACTGAGATAGATTGTCGCTCTGGAGGCTGCCACGCATCATATTCAGATTCTTGCAAGCCAAGCAAGTCACAAAGGATTTTGTTGGTGAGAGGATTTTCTTCATTACCAATCTCTTTACGCACAAAAGATGCAACTTCCTTTGCTTGTTGCCAGGGAGCTTTTATTGCCTCTTGATTTACAGGCAAATTACTCCAATTAACAGGCTTTCCTTTAAGTCCAGAGGATTTAATCAGTTCTTTAATTGTGCTGAATGGCTTAGTTTCTAAGGATTCCTGCCCGCAAGTGGGAGCTAGTTCTGAAAGCGTTTCTTCTCCCATTTGTTGAGCGAGAGCAAAAGCCTCTTCCACGATTTCTTCGGGACATTCATCAGGCTCAAAACCCAATTCAGCTTCACGACGACGGTACATTGTTGAATGGGGATCGGAACGTTCTTCTTGAACTTCTTCCCAAAGGTGAGCTAGAGACGTGCTATGAATTCCTGTTTGATTAAGACGAGATATAACAGACTCAATGAATGCGGCGGCTATTTTATCAAATTCCAATAAATTTTCTGAGACTGGACGCTCAAGACCATTGATGTATCTGACTGACTGTTTATCAGTAGGATCGGATGGAGTTGCCCATATTTGCATAGACTCAGTATCTGAAGCGAATATGACTCTGGGCCAAATAAAACCTTGATTAGATGCCGTTAGTTCATGAGCCATTCTCCAGTTAACTGAGGGATTTCTATTCGGAGGAAGAGGCTCGAAGAGTAATCTCCACCATGAAGAAGCTATCCACGATGCCAAAGGATAGGCAGAAACCAAAACAGTAGAATCAATCTCTTCAGACCAAATGCTCTTATTTTCAGTTAGATTAACTTCTCCCGCTTGTAAGCTAAACCTACCCATAGTCTGCTGAATTTCAGGCGCATTATTTCCACTAGGCAACCAGTCAAAATTAAGACTTAGCTTTTTCACTCCGAATCCTCCATTGATTGATTACCTTTTCATAGAAAGGATCTGTTTTTTGCATAGGATAACCATGATAAGAGCCTTGCTCTAACGATTCAAGTTGTGCCTCTAGTGGAGTCCCATCATCCATAACAGACCAAACATTTTTGGGCCAATCACCTTCAACGCGATCACTAACTAAGCCAATACTAATACCTTTCCTTAACAGTTTTAAAGCTTCTTTTCTGGTGAAAACTTTTACGGAGTCACAAAGGGACTTGCCTGACCTTGGATTACTAGGAGGTGTAAGCTTGAAATCACCTGGATTCATTTTATGTTCGGGGTTTCCGCCATACTGCGCTTTTAATGCTAGGTCTGAAAGGTGTTGAAAATTACATTCCTCCAAATTAAGCATTTTGCGTTTGTCATTGAATTTGCCGTTACGTTTTTTCATACAAACAAAATATTGGCTCTAATTTAGCACATTTCGGAATATTTACCTACATTTTGCCTCTTGGTATTTTTTGGTAAAAACTACTATAATTCAATTAATCCTCGGAGAGAGGACATTAACCATCCAGGGAGTCTGTGATGAAACAATTTCAATTTGGAATCTACATTGGTAGGTTTCAACCGTTACATTTGGGCCATTTGCAAACCATCAAACTTGCCCTTGAGCAAACAGAGCAAGTCATTTTAATTTTAGGTAGCGATCGCGTTGCTCCTGATATCCGTAACCCTTGGAGTTCGGAAGAACGCATCCAAATGATTCAGGCTTGCTTAAATGCAGATGAATTGAAACGAGTTCATTTTTTGCCTGTTCGAGATTGGTTATATAGCGATAATCTGTGGCTCACGGCAGTCCAACAAAAGGTTTTTGAAATTATTCAAGAAAGTCATTCTGTTGCGATTTTAGGACATCGTAAAGATTCTTCCTCTTATTATTTAGACCTGTTTCCCCAATGGGATTATTTAGAAACAGGGCAATATCAAAATATCAACTCTACCGACATTCGACGCATTTATTTTGGTCAACAAACGGGAGATTATCGTCAATTTGTCCCCTTGGGCGTAACTCAATTTTTAGAAACCTTTCGAGCCAGCGATCGCTATTCTGCCCTCTGTCAGGAATATGAGTTTGTCGAGTCTTATCGAAAGGCTTGGGAAAAAGCCCCCTATCCGCCGATTTTTGTCACCACCGATGCGGTAGTCGTTCAATCAGGTCATGTTTTAGTGGTTCGTCGCAAAGCCATGCCTGGCTTAGGATTAATTGCTTTACCTGGGGGATTTGTCAGGCAAAATGAAACCCTAATTGAGGGAATGTTACGGGAATTGCGAGAAGAAACTCGTCTGAAAGTTCCGTTACCTGTGCTGCGGGGTTCCATTGTGGATAGTCATGTTTTTGATAATCCTGGGCGATCGCTGCGGGGACGAACCATTACCCATGCCTATTTTCTTCAACTCAAAGCAGGGGAATTGCCAACCGTTAAGGGCAGTGACGATGCAGAAAAAGCTTGGTGGATGTCCTTAGCCGATTTGTATGCCCACGAAGATCAGATCTACGAAGATCATTTTCAGATTATTCAGCACTTTATTAGCAAAATTTAGGCTTTATTCTCTATATTTTTGATCCTTGTCGTCCTATCGCTTGATGACTTAACCCTATTTTATATTTTTGGAGATTTACCATGTCTTACAACCTAATCTTAGATGTAGATTCCTATAAAGCTAGCCATTGGTTACAATATCCGCCCAATACAACGGCGATGTATTCCTATTTAGAAAGTCGGGGCGGAAAATATCCCGTTACCGTCTTTTTTGGCTTGCAGTATATTTTGAAAGAATACCTCACCCGTCCCGTTGAATCTTGGATGGTGGATGAAGCGGTTTCTTTCTTTGCCGCCCATGGGGTTCCCTTTAATGAAGCAGGTTGGCGGTATATTGCCGAAGATCTCAAGGGTCGTTTACCGATTCGTATCCTGGCAGTTCCCGAAGGTTCGATTGTCCCTGTTCACAATGTTTTAATAACCATTGAATCCACTGATCCCAAGGTTTTTTGGCTCGTTTCGTGGTTAGAAACTATGTTATTACGGGTTTGGTATCCCACAACGGTTGCAACCCAAAGTTGGCATCTCAAACAAAAAATCTACCAATTTTTAGAAAAAACGAGTGATGATCCTGCGGCAGAAATTGATTTTAAACTCCATGATTTTGGTGCAAGGGGCGTATCGAGTCGGGAATCATCGGGAATTGGCGGAATGGCACATTTAGTTAATTTCAAAGGCTCGGACACGGTACAAGGCGTTATCTATGCCAATCGTTATTACCATCACCCAATGGCAGCTTTTTCCATTCCTGCGGCAGAACATTCGACCATTACGGCTTGGGGAAAAGACGGAGAAGTTTTAGCCTATCAAAATATGTTGGATCAATTTGCGAAACCTGGAAGTTTAGTCGCTGTTGTTTCTGATTCCTATGATCTTTGGAATGCAGTGGAACAGCTTTGGGGCGATCGCTTACGTCAACAGGTTATCAACTCTGGCGCAACGGTTGTTATTCGTCCCGATTCAGGTAATCCAACAGAAGTCGTCGGAAAACTTTTAGAGCGATTAGATTATCATTTCGGCAGTACCATCAACCAAAAAGGCTATAAGGTTTTAAATCATGTACGGGTTATCCAAGGCGATGGTGTCAATGAAAATAGTATGGCTGAAATTCTCGATAGGGTCGAAAGTTTAGGGTTTAGTGCCTCTAATGTCGCTTTTGGGATGGGTGGCGCGCTATTACAAAAATTGAACCGTGACACCCAAAAATTTGCCATTAAATGCAGTGAAGTGACAATCAATGGACAGGCGATCGCGGTTTATAAAGACCCCATTACCGATCCCGACAAAACCAGTAAAAAGGGACGATTAGCCCTCATTAAAACCGATTTAGGTTACAAAACTGTTTCTGCTTCTCCCCTCGATCAACTTGTTGCAGTTTATGAAAATGGTCAAATTTTACAGGAGCAAACCTTAGAAGAAATCCGGCAAAGATGCAGAAATTACGCATCTTACGCATCTAAATAATACACTCAACGTTTTTGAATAGATTTGGGGCAATAAACCGTAGGATGGTCTGCACAGCATCACCAAACAATGCTTTATGTATAAAATTGGTTAAGCTGCACTATTTGCTCCATCCTAATATTATGGCTAGAAAGAATTACTAAACTTGGCTTAATAAAGCTTGTAGTTCAGCCGTTTCCAAACGAGGCCCGTAAGCAGTAACAATTTTCGCAGCACTGATGGAAGCCAATTTTCCCGCCCGTTCGTAGCTCATGCCGTGGGTAATGCCGTAGAGAAAAGCTCCTGCATACATATCCCCTGCGCCAACGGTGTCGATCGCGTGAACGGGTGTTGTAGGAATTTCTAACAAATTTTCCCCATCAAAAATCACTGATCCCTCGGCCCCTCTAGTAATGGCAAAGCCTTTGCTCAAGGTTTTCAAATAGGCGATCGCGGCATTGAGATCTTCCGAACCAGCTAAGGTTGTGGCTTCCGACTCATTGGCAAAAATAAAATCCAAACCATTGCCAATAATTTCCAATAAACTCTCTTTAAAGAATTTAGCCATATTGGGATCGGAGAGAGAAAAACTGGTTTTAACCCCTGCGGCTTGAGCAATGTCTCTGGCTTTAATGGCTGCCGCTTTTCCTGTAGGCGAAGTAACTAGATACCCTTCTAAATAAACATATTCAGAGGATTGAATGGCTTCGGGGACTAATTCTTGTTCTGAAAGATTACCCGTAATTCCCAAAAAGGTATTCATGGTACGGTCAGCATCAGGCGTGACGAGGACTAAACATTTCCCTGTTGTCCCTGCTTCGCGATCGCCGTTATGTAAATTCGTATCTAACCCACAGCGACGTAAATCTTCTAAATAAAAGGTTCCTGTCTCATCATTGGCTACTTTACAGGAATAAAACCCCTTACCGCCGAGTTGACTAATCGCAACCATCGTATTCGCCGCCGATCCCCCGCCACTTTGTTTACAGAGATGCTCTTTCAGTTCAGCAACTAAATGATTTTGCCGTTCCTCATCTACCAGGGTCATCACCCCTTTATCAATACTTAAAGCTTGCAACTGTTCAGGCGTGACCTCAAATTCCATATCGACGAGGGCGTTGCCTACGCCATAAACATGATATTGCTTACCCATGAAACCTCTAAATAACATTAATACCGAGTGTCATGGTAATTTAGATGAGTCAGGAACGCAACTTGAGGCAATGGTTAAATGCCGCGTTATTGATTCCCACTGGCTAAAATAGAAAGATTAAAACCCCAATTTATTTTATTGGTTAAAAACATTTTTAATAACGTGAATATTACTTCAAAAAAAGCTCGTTCCACACCACCACTTTTACAACTGATTCAATATGCGAAAGGTTATAACACGCTAATTTGGCAAGCGGTTATTTGCTCTGTTTTAAATAAAATTTTTGATCTGGCTCCCCCCGCGATTATTGGCATGGCTGTTGATGTCGTAGTTCAAAAAGATACGTCTATTTTCGCCCAATGGGGAATTCGTTCTGTTTTTAATCAATTGTTATTATTGAGCTTTCTTTCTTTAATTATTTGGGGATTAGAATCGGTTTTTGAATATGCCTATGAACGACTGTGGCGCAATTTAGCTCAAAATATTCAGCACAATTTACGGTTAGAAGCCTACGATCATTTACAAAAACTAGAATTAGCCTATTTTGAAGAACGCAGTACGGGTGGATTACTCTCGATTTTGAATGATGATATTAACCAATTAGAACGATTTTTAGATATTGGAGCTAATGAAATCCTACAGGTTTTAACCACCGTTGTTGTCATTAGCGGGGCATTTTTTATCTTTACTCCTAATATTGCTTGGATGGCGATGTTACCGATTCCCTTTATTTTACTGGGGTCGATTGGATTCCAGAATTTATTAGCTCCTCGTTATTCTTTAGTCCGAGAAAAAGTTAGTTTACTCAATAGCCGCTTATCGAATAATTTAAGTGGCATCATGACCATTAAGAGTTTTACTTCGGAAGCCTATGAGGTGGAACGCCTACGGGAAGATAGTGAAGCCTATCGGCAAAGTAATCGGCTCGCGATCGCGCTGAGTGCGGCCTTTGTCCCCTTGATTCGTATCATTATTCTGGCAGGATTTACGGCAATTTTGCTCTTTGGCGGCATGGATGTGGTTAACGGCAAATTAGCGGTGGGAACCTATAGCGTTCTCGTCTTTTTAACCCAACGCTTACTCTGGCCCCTAACCCGCTTAGGACAGACTTTAGATCTGTATCAACGGGCAATGGCATCTACTCGACGAGTCATGGCTTTATTGGAAACTCCCATCGCGATCGATTCAGGTCATTTAGCTTTACCGTTAGGGGAAATTCAAGGGGATATTTGGTTAAAAAATGTGACCTTTGGCTATCACGAAAACCATCCCACTTTGCGGAATCTTTCTTTGCATATTCCTGCGGGGCAAACTATTGCGATTGTTGGCTCGACAGGTTCAGGGAAAAGTACCCTAGTGAAATTATTACTGAGACTCTATGAAATTCAAGCGGGACTCATTACCCTAGATGGTCTGGATATTCGAGAGATTCATTTAGGGGACTTACGGCGATCAATGGGATTAGTCAGTCAGGATGTGTTTCTTTTTCATGGAACGGTGCGGGAAAATATCGCCTACGGCAGCCCCAATGTCACCTTAACAGAAATTATGCAGGCAGCCGAAATCGCTGAAGCCCATAGTTTTATTGAACGCTTACCCCAGGGTTACGACACGATTGTGGGAGAACGGGGGCAAAAGTTATCAGGCGGTCAACGGCAACGTCTCGCGATCGCCAGAGCCATCTTAAAAAATCCGCCGATTTTGATTCTAGATGAAGCCACTTCCGCCGTTGATAATGAAACTGAAGCCGCTATTGTTCGCTCTTTAGAAAAAATTACCTGTAACCGCACCACCATCGCGATCGCGCATCGTCTTTCCACTATTCGCCACGCAGACTGCATTTATGTCATGGAACAGGGGGAAGTGGTAGAGCAGGGAGATCATGAAACCCTATTAGCTCAAAATGGCGTTTATGCAGGATTATGGCAAGTGCAAACGGGAGTGAAAACTTCTTAAAAAATAGGTTTAGCTTGTGTGATCTGTTATAGCCTCAAATTTGGCATCAATATTTTTTGCGAATATGTTAAGTCTGATTTGGTATGATTAATGGTCAGGATTTAATTGATTAATCCCTGAAGTAAAGCCGTTTTTGCTGATTTTCGTTTATTCATCTGCCCTCTCTTCGGTAAATTGATCTAGGGCCTCTACCATTCCTTCTGAATAGGGTTCTAGGATAGTAGAGCAAACATGAAGATCGGCGATCGCCTGGGAAAATTCTTCGGAATCGGGATCGGTATTTTTAATAATTTTGATAGCATTGAGAGCTTTTTCTAACTGGGGTTGATACTCATCCAGAAAGATTTGTAGTCGGTCAAAGGGGTGTTTATAAATAGCAGTCATTGACTTAATCTCCTTTCTAACCTTGCAGTATTTTGATAATAAAAGCTAAAATAGCTAAAATATTAGAAATTTCGGTATTAATAATACCAAATCATGCTGATTACCAACATCTAAAAATCAAACAACAGAATTGGACTTTACTGGAGTATTTATGAGTACAGTAATTAACTTATCTAATGGGCTTCATTCTCGCTTAATCGCTATTGCTCAGCAAATAGGACGGACTGAAACTGAGTTGATAGAGGAAGCAATTCTCAATTACTTAGAAGACTTAGAAGATATTCAAGAAGCTCAGAATCGTTTAGCGAATCCTCCTGAACGTTACTTAACTTTAGCAGAAGTGGAGCAAGAACTTGGTTTGGCAAATTGAATTTGATCCAAGAGCGTTAAAAGAGTTAAAAAAGTTAGATAAGATAGCGCAGAAACGAATAGTTCAATATCTTAAAAATCAAGTTGCGGTTCAAACAAATCCTCGTATTTTTGGACGTGCTTTGAAAGGAAATAAGCAAGGATTATGGCGTTATCGAGTAGGAGATTATCGAGTCATTTGTAATATTAGGGATAGTCAGATGGTAATTTTGGTAATTAAGGTGGGGCCACGTCAATCTGTTTATGATTAACAACTGATTGCAAAATTTGTATTTGGGTTTTAAAATCAGATTTTGCTCATTAATTAACATCTATACCGATTATCACCATCCGAGAAGAGCAATCAGCAGCGATCGCGAAATCAAAAATTCAAATACTTACAGAATGAGAGGTTTTGATAAAATATAATAACACTTTTACAAGACAGGTTCGGTAGAGCCAAAATACCTAATTATATATACCCCAATGAGTGAGTATCAATATTACGAATTCCAGTGCGTCGATAAACCGCTTAATGCTAAAGAAAAACAAGAAGTCAGCCAAATATCCAGTCGAGCTAAAGTTACATCGACTCAAGCAATTTTTAATTATAGTTATGGTGATTTTCCCCAGAATCCTGAAAAATTCCTGGCTCAATATTTTGATGTCATGTACTACATCGCGAATTGGGGAACCCAGCAACTAATGTTTCGTTTTCCCAAAGATCTTATTTCTTTAAAAGCGATCGCGCCCTACTGTTCCTATCGATTTATTGACCACTCTAGTATAGGAAATTGGGTGATTTTAAATTGGGAGTTTAGCCAAGAAGAAGGTTTTTACGATTGGATTGAAGGCGAAGGCCTGCTGTCTGAATTGGTGGCGTTGCGACAAGAACTCTTGGAGGGAGATTATCGGGGACTTTATCTGGCTTGGTTAAAATCCATTACTTTGGCAAAAAAAGAAAAGGATATTAATTTATCTGAATTGGAGCCGCCTGTTCCTCCTGGTTTGAAGCAGCTTTCTCCTCTCCAAACTGCTTTTGTGGAAACCTTTGACGTTGATAAAAACTTATTGGCCGTCGCTGCAACTGCCAGTCATAGTCTTTCTCCTAGTTCCGATGAATCTCTCCAAAAGGCGATCGCGTCTTTATCTCGTGCTGAGTGTGATAGTTGGCTCTTAAAATTAGCAAAAGGACAAACCAATCTATCGACTAAATTGAATCAAAAATTGTCTGAATCCATCGAAAAAAAGGTTCCGATTCAATCGGGGAAACGCACGATTCAAGAACTATTTGATTTAGCAAAAGTGGAAAAAGAAAGGGTTGAAAAAGCAGAAAAAGAAGCCGCCCAAGCTCAACAAATTAAAGCTTTACAAGCATTGGCTCCACGAGAGGCTCAAGTTTGGGAGGAAGTAGATAATTTACTGATCAAATCCCAGAGTCATACCTATGATCAAGCGGTTAAGTTATTAATCCAGTTACAGGATTTAGCGAGATATCGGGAAGATTATCTTCCTTTTCAGCAACGGTTGAAGGACATTCGCGCAAAATATAGCCGTCGTACTGGATTACTTGAACGCTTAAATAAAGCGGGACTTTTTTCATCTTCTTAGACTCATTTCGTCCACCAGCTCAAAAAGGTTGATATTTACACGCCTTGAGTTCAAAGCGGTCAATGATAACGAGCTTATAATCAGACTCAATTTCCAAAAGAGTTTATGCAGGATTATGGCAAGTGCAAACAGTCGTTAAAACGGCTTTTAAAAAATAGGTTTAGATTCTTGGGTCTGTTATTTCGCCACTACAAAATCAACACGGCGATAAATTTCTTGCAACGGAAGTTCGACTTTTAAACTCTCCAAAGTAATTATGTGATCAAGTTGATCATAGGTTTGTAATTGCCAGCGATCGCTTGATTCTAATCTGAAATATTGCTCAACGTAAGGTTCAGTTTGGCTAACGATCAAATACTCACAAAAACCTGGGATAGAACGATATTTTCTAAATTTATCACCGCGATCATAGGCTTCTGTTGAGGGAGAAAGTACTTCTACAATAAATAAAGGATTGAGAATTTCGTCTGTGCGATCGCCGTTAAATTCTGGTTCACCATTAACAACAAGCACATCTGCATAGGTTCCCTGATTAAAATTAGGAATCCAGATCCGCATATCACCATTGTAAACCTGAAAATTTGTCCCACGAACGGAAATATTGAGACAAGTTGTGATTTCTACGGCAATACGGCTGTGAATTGCGGTTCCTCCAGGCATAACAATCATCTCTCCGTTGCAATATTCATAACGTTCCTCGGAGGTTTCTGCGATCGCTCGATATTCTTCCAACGTGACAAAGGTTTTAGTTTCCGTTACGATAGTCGGTTTCTCTTGAGAAATAACCATGTTTGTCCTCCTCAGCTATTCTATAAGTTAATTTTATCGTTATTTTTTTAAGGATTTTGGGAGAGCGATCGCATTTTATAAACATGAATAGAAACGGCTTTTTATAAAAATGGAATGGAAGCCGCGATCGCACTAACCTAAAATGATTACTTTCATAGACTTCATCATCTGCGCTAATCAATTCGGTGCGGATGTTGGGTTTTTCTTTGTCAACACAACCTACAGATTGGCGATCGCACTGTGAATAGGTTAAAGGGGCAATCGCTTGATTTAGCCACTCGTTAGTCGTAGTAGCTTATGCTTTTTCCCTTGAAATTGCTAAAAGCCACTTTATATATAATAGTGTTTTGATCTGGCTAATTTATAATAAGCCTATGCCAAGGAAAATTAGAGAGTTGAGATCTGCGCTCTCAAAAGCGGGATTTCAGATTATTAGAACTAAGGGAAGCCATCAAAGGTGGATTCATCCACTTTTGCCAGAGTTCCCGATCACGATCGCAGGGAAAGATGGGGATGATGCGAAAGCGTATCTTGAGAAACTGGTTAAGACTGCGTTAAGTACGCTAAAGGAGAGGGAATGATGAATTACAAATACCGTGTTAATGTTGTCTGGTCTGATGAAGATGATTGCTATTTGGTGGAGTTACCTGAATTTAGCCACCCATTACAGCAATATTTTACGCATGGCGACACCTACGAAGAAGCGATCGCAAATGCTCAGGAGGTATTGGAATTACTGATTGAGGATTATGAAGCAACAGGTAAGCTTTTACCTATTCCCCAAACACTTCAGACTGTATCGTGATTTTCATGAATATTTTGCATTTTATTTTCTGATTAGCAGTTTTCTGGAGAGGGTTGAGGGGAAGGCGATCGCGCTACGGGTTGCGGTTCCTCCAGGCATAACAATCATCTCTCCATCGCAATATTCATAACGCTCCTCGGAGGTTTCTGCGATCGCCCGATATTCTTCCAAGGTGACAAAGGTTTTAGCTTCCGTTGTAATAGTTGGTTTTTCTTGGGAGATAATCATGATTTTATCCGCTTCAAATAGTTTATTTATTTTATCGTTTTTAAAACAGCGATCGCCCCTCGTCTGTCAATCATTCATCACGCAGATCGTATTTATGTCTGGAATACGGGGAAGTTGTCGAACAAGGCGATCGCGAAATCTTATTGGCTTAAAACGGGGTTTATGCAGGATTATGGCAAGTGCAAACAGGCGTTAAAAATTGTTAGTAAAACAGCGATCACGGTTGAAAGAAGCCCATAATAAACTTAAGGAATTGATCTGCTATCAATGAGAACCGATACCATCTTCTATCAGCTTTCCTGATTTTTCTAAGGAGGTTTTACAAGCCATGTTTACCGATACAGATATTAAACAAACTCGATTTTATCGTGAAGTTTTTCAAGAGGGTCGTCAAGAGGGTCATCAGGAGGGTTGTCAAGAAGAACGACAACAGCTTATTAGACGGTTACAGCAACGGGGCTTTTCAGTAGATGAGGTGGCGGAGATGTTGGCATTATCAGGGGAGGAGGTAACGGAATTATGGGGAAATAATTGAGGACTGTTGTGGCGATCGCGTTTACCAAAAGAGTGTTGCAGGATTATGGCAAGCTCAAACGGGCATTGAAAATTCTCAGTATCTAAGAAATTTCAGAAGAAGATAGGGGTTTCTCTGGGCTATTGACCGACGAAGGGAAGCAACTTCAAAAAAACTCCAGTTAATCGGAACTCAAATTTAGGTTTACGAAACGGCTGAGGATGCTGTTTTGGGGTAGTAATTACCGAACTTTCGCAACATTCCCCTTGCCTAATTGGGCAGAATAACGTAAAAATAAGGGGAAGAACTTAACGTCTTATTCCAACTCGCTGCTCTCAAGATTGACACTCAACCCAAAAAGCTTTTCAGAGTAGCATCATTTTGTAGAATCTTTAAACAATTTAGAAAATATCCATTAATTCATTTGAATTTATGACCAATCAACTTGCCCATCCAATGGAAAAGTTTCAGCGTAAAATGGCCTCCCTAGTCGAGTCCAAAGCCATTAAACCAACCGATAGCCTGTGGAAATTAGCCCTACTGTATGGTGATGACTGGGGATTTTGGAAAAGAGAACTCGAAGATTTTGGTTTCAGTATGCAAGATCCCATCAGTGAAGTTTTAACCGTCGAAGCGTGGGATGAAGAGTAAAACCGTCGCATCTATGCAAATGGATAGTTGCAAGATAATTTGTGATCACAGAATTAACCCAAAAATTAATCAATGGGGCCTTCAATACTTCCCGTAAAAAACTGCTTGATTAACGGATCTTCGGACTCCCAAACCTCATTGGTTGGCCCATCCCATTGAATCTTGCCCTGATACAGAAAAATAATCCGGTCTGTGGTGTTACGAATCGTACTAAATTGATGCGTTACGATAAGATAAGCACTACAGGCTTTTTGTTGGGTTAATAATTGATAAATTACGTCTTCAATTCGGGTTGAAGCGACGGGATCTAAACCGGCTGTCGGCTCATCGTACAATAAAATATTGGCTCCTGCTTTAGCTTCATCGGGATGGGTTAGGATAGCACGGGCTAAACTGACTCGTTTTTTCATGCCACCTGATAGTTCAGCGGGATACACATCCCCAATGCCAGGTAACCCTACTAATTCAAGCTTTTCTTCAACTAATTGCCGAATGAGATCACGAGGGAGTTGGGAGTTGCGATAAAGGGCAAAGCCGATATTTTGCTCAATGGTCAGGGAATCAAATAGGGCAGATTGCTGGAACACTAAACCAACCCCAAAGGAACTTTCCCCTTGTTCAATGATGCGCTGACGTTTGTGTCCCCGAATATAGACTTCTCCGGCATCGGGTTCCTGTAAGCCTGCAATGACTCGCAAAATGGTTGATTTTCCCGTTCCTGATGGGCCAATCACGCCTAAGGCTTCGCCTGGATAAACTTTTAAGTCTACATTGTCTAAAATGACTTTTGAGCCAAATTTTTGACAAACGCCTTTGAGTTCAACAACGGGTTCAGGAGCATCAGACATAGGAGATTACTTAGCCCTACTTTCTTTTTTAAAAGCTTACAAAAATAAGTCGCGATCGCGCTGGGTGATTTGTAACAGTTTTTCTAACTCCTGCCATTGTTCTGTTTCAATGAGGTTAATCACTTGATCCAGTTGTTCACGGTAACTAAAAAGCGATCGCAGCAGGGCAGAACGATTATATTTCGTCATCATCACCCCCAATTCAGGATTGCCACCACCGACCCGACTGGTATCCCGAAAGCCCGAACTCGCCAATTGTTGAGCTAATTTAAGAATGGTTGAATCAGCTTCTCCTAGAGACGCGGCAATTAAACTGGCACTTACCATCACGGGTAAATGGGAAATCCACGCTACCGCTTGATCATGACTTTCCGGCGTGCATTGATAAAGGGTTGCGCCCAAACACGCAATCAACGACACCATTTTTTCTAAATCCGTTGATCGGGTCTGGCCTGTTGGCGTTAGGACATAAGGCGCATTGTTGAATAAATTGAACTGGGCTGCTTCAATGCCTTGATCCGCCGTTCCGGCCATCGGATGCCCTCCCACAAAGTTGGGCCAAATCAATGAACACGGTTCCACAATCGGGGCTTTAACTGAACCGACATCGGTAACTAAGGTATCTGGGGCTAGGTAGGGAAGGATGGTTTTTAAGGTCGGAACAATGGACGCGATCGGAGTACAGAGAAAAATCACCTCAGCTTGGGCTAACCGAGAAACATCCACACTCGCTTGATCAACGGCTTCCCGTTCCATCGCCCGTAAACACGTTTTTTCCTGTCGAGAAATCCCCAACACAGAAAATCCTTGAGCGCGAAAATCTAAACCCAAGGAACCGCCAATTAACCCTAACCCGACGATACCAATCTTCATAAATCAATCAATTCATTGAATTGCGAGGCAGGGAAAAATCAGAACAGTAGATCGCTTGTTCGGTATTGGCCACACTGGGTCGAACCGTACACTTGAGTTGATAATGATTGGTGAAAAATTGGCATTGGGTGCAGGGAATACGGTGCATTTGTCGCGCTCTTTCGGTCATGTCTCGCAAGCTTGCCCACAGCGTCCAACCCAAGAGAAGAACAAACGTCCAAGCCAGCAAGAAACAAAGCGGCGTGAGAACAGGATCGAGCCATTGGAGGAAAGCGTGGATAAGCATTAGCATCGTTAATTTAGCCCCTAATGATACAGGTAACTTGACAGCAAAACTTAATTTGATTGTTGCATAAATGTTTAGCCAGTTGCGATGGAAAAGCAAGAAATCGAACCCTAAAAGTAGGTATGGCTCTATCTAGGGAAAGAATGATATTGACACCAAGCTGAGCGATCGCAATTAATATAGAGATAGAGGGTAATTTTACAATTTTGGGGTGATATGACTTTAATTGATACTGAAATTTATAATACCTGTGTGTTCCTGTTTGGGGCAACCTTGTTTATGAGTATGATTGTTTGGGCAGTCTGGTTTGCCTGTAATATGGATTAAGTCATTTAGTCTTAATGATTAATAAATTAACGGGTTAATGATTAAATTTATGGCGAATAACATGATGAAATTAAACGCGATCGCCCTTGATTTTATTCCAACTTTAAACCAATCGAGATAATAGCAATGGGATGGAAATTTTTTGCAGATCGAGGGGGAACGTTTACCGATTTCATCGCGATTACGCCGGATCATCAAATTCTTACCCATAAATTATTATCCCAAAATCCTGAACGGTATTCAGATGCCATTGTTCACGGAATTCGAGAAATTTTAGCGTTATCGACCGATGCTCCCTTGCCATCCGATCAAATTGATGTCATTAAAATTGGAACCACTGTAGGCACTAATGCGCTTTTAGAACGCAAAGGCGATCGCGTCGTTTTAGTCATCACGCAAGGCTTTAAAGATGCGCTACGAATTGGCTATCAAAATCGCCCGAATATTTTTGCCCAAGAAATTATTTTACCGGAATTATTATACGAAAGGGTTGTTGAAATAGAAGAAAGATATGATGCTCAAGGAAATGAATTAATACCGATTAAGGTTGAAAAAACAAAAGAAGATTTACAACAAATTTATCAGACAGGAATTCGCAGTTGTGCCATTGTTTTAATGCACAGTTATCGTTATCCCAATCACGAAAAACAAGTTGCTCAAATTGCTCAAGAAATTGGCTTTACACAAATCTCTGTTTCCCACCAAATTAGCCCCTTAATGAAATTAATTTCACGGGGGGATACGACTGTGGTTGATGCCTATATTTCTCCCCTTTTACGGCGTTATGTCGATCAAGTTACGAACCAGTTAAATCAATTTCCAAATAAACCTATTCCCCTAATGTTTATGCAATCTAATGGGGGATTAATCAATGCCGAAAACTTTCAAGGAAAAGATAGTTTATTATCGGGCCCTGCTGGGGGAATTGTGGGGGCTGTTCAAACCAGTTTAAGCGCAGGATTTGGAAAAATTATTACCTTTGATATGGGGGGAACCTCTACCGATGTCGCCCACTACAAAGGGGAGTACGAACGGCAATTTGAAACGGCAATTGCAGGGGTAAGAATGCGAGTTCCCATGATGGCCATTCATACGGTCGCGGCGGGAGGCAGTTCTATTTTGCATTTTAAGAATAACCGTTACCAAGTAGGGCCAGATTCAGCCGGCGCAGACCCTGGCCCTGCATCCTATCGTCGAGGGGGACCGCTTTGTATTACCGATGCCAATCTTTTATTAGGAAAAATTCAGCCAGCCTATTTTCCCAACGTCTTTGGACTCAGAGGAGATTTAGCGTTAGATGCAACAATTGTTCAAGAAAAATTTGCCCAATTCGCTCAACAAATTCAAACTCAAACAGGCTCTGTTTGTACGCCTGAAACCGTGGCCGCAGGTTTTATTGAAATTGCCGTGGAAAATATGGCCAATGCTATTAAAAAAATCTCCGTTCAACGGGGTTATGATGTGGCCGATTATACCTTGGTTTGTTTTGGTGGAGCAGGGGGTCAACATGCTTGTTTAATTGCGAAAAAATTAGGGATTAATGCCATTTTTATTCATCCCTATGCAGGGGTTTTATCTGCCTATGGAATCGGCTTAGCAGATTTACGAGCAGTCAAACAATGTAGCATCGAACAAATTTTAACTTTAGAGATTATTTCCAACTTAAAAACGGTTATTGCCGAATTAACCAAACAAGCTCAACAAGACATTCAGGTTAATTCTCAAACTGCCTTAAGTCAGACTAAAAATTGTCAAATCCTCATAAAACTTGGTCTTAAATACCAGGGAACTGATTCAACATTAACCGTTAATTTTCAAGAAGATCCTGCCGTCATGCGTTCAGCCTTTGAACAGGAACATCAATTACGCTATGGTTTTAAGCAATCTCAAAAAGCCTTAGTCATTGATTCCCTAACGGTGGAAGTGATTCAACCTGTCGATATTCCCGAAGAACCCATTATTCAGCGATCGCGTTCCACCCCTCCCCAACCCATAGGCCAGACACGAATATTTACCCAAAATCAATGGGAAGAAACGCCTATTTTCAAACGAGAGGATCTAGAGCCAGAAGACTGCCTCATCGGGCCAGCAATTATTGTAGAGAAAATCGGTACAATTATCATAGAACCTGACTGGAAAGCCGAATTAACCGCAAAAAATCATTTAATTTTGACGAATTTATCTAATTGAGCGATCACAGAATCCAATAAATCTTCCCCTTCTGCCACACTGTTAATCCGAGAAAGGCGATCGCGTAATTCCGCTGCCCCTGGTATATCCGTGCAATACCAAGTTAAATGCTTACGGGATTGAAAAAGCCCCCGTTGTCCTTTGTAAGCAACTAGTTGACGTAAATGCTCTTTGGCACATCGCAACCGATCTTGGAGAGAAACCGTCGGAAAAAAACGACCTGTCCGTAAATAATGGTCAATTTCTCCCACTAAAAAAGGATAGCCTAGCGTCCCCCGTGAACACATCACCCCATCGGCTCCCGTTAATTCCAAACATTCAACTGCTGCTTGCACCGACATAATATCGCCATTCGCAATGACGGGAATGGACAGTGCCTCTTTAACCCGTCTAATCCACTCCCAATTCGCTTTCCCGTTATAACCCTGGGCGCGAGTCCGTCCGTGCAAAGTTAACATCGCCGCCCCTGCATCTTCTAACCCTTTGGCAAAGTCAATAATCGAAATTTCTTGCTCGTCCCAACCTAAGCGCGTTTTTACCGTGACAGGAACATCCACAGCT
Organism: Snowella sp.; assembly: GCA_035285545.1. Lineage (GTDB taxonomy): Bacteria > Cyanobacteriota > Cyanobacteriia > Cyanobacteriales > Microcystaceae > Snowella. Next base: position 29,017 of record JAYKGY010000119.1, read on the forward strand.
TTAACGACAGTTTTAACAATGGCTTGAGCAATTTCCGGTTGACGCAGGAGGGATGATCCCCCACCTTTTTTCGTAATCTTATTAACCGGACACCCCATATTAATATCAATGGTTTTTGCGCCTTCCCTAACGGCTTTTTGGGCCGCTTCTGCCATAAAATCGGGACGACAATCAAACAGTTGAATACTAATGGGTTGCTCATCTTTGTCAATTTCCATCACTTGCGGTAATTGCTTCAGGTGATGAATTTCTGTCGCGCTCACCATTTCGGTATAGAGCATGGAATCAGGGGCATACCGTCGAACTAAACGGCGAAAAACTAGATCGGTAACGCCCGAAAGGGGAGATTGGAAAACCCGACTTTTTAAGTCAACTGAGCCGATTTGTAAGGGTTGAGACAGTTTTTCTTTTAGGCTGGTACTGAGGACGCGATCGCAATTCATAGCTAATCATGGTTTTTGCTACAGCAACGGGAGGGGAAACTTAAAACAGCAGAATCTGGTTTTCAAATTTAATAAATTTAATCCTGCTGATTTTTGCAAGCCTTCTCAATTTTAAGCTCAAAGCCAGAACTGGATAGGAGGTTAATGACTGATTTTAGTTTATAGTTTTCTGAAATTGATTTTTATCATCCTTCTTCATACCCACACTCAGCTTATATGTCTAACTGGATAACCGCGATCGCCGGTAGCGCACTTTTCTGGGGAGGGATTTCTCCAATGGTGTTAGCACAAAACGCTCAAGGACTTTTTCTGGCCTATCCCCCCAATAATCATCAAACGACTTCTGATAGGATTTTTTTAATTGGTAATGCTCCCCCCGATGCCCAAGTACTGATTAATAATTTCCCGATTGACCGTAGCTCTACCGGTAACTTTGCGCCGACCTTTTCACTCAATTTAGGACAAAATTTATTTACCATTCGCTATAAAGATCAAGAAATTCAACGCATTATTACTCGTAATAGTTCTCAGCCGGTTTTACCCAATGGGTTAGGGTTTGCGCCCAATTCCCTTAGCCCCAATCAAGCGATTGCTCGGCTCCCAGGAGAATCCATTTGTTTTTCCGCGATCGTGCCCAATCAGGCTAATGTTTCTGTTCAACTGGGCAATCAAACCATTCCCCTACTGCCCCAAGGTAAAAGTGTGGAATTACCCCCCAATTCGGCGGTTTTAACGGCGAACAATCAACCGATTACCCAGAGTGCAGACACCTATAAAGGCTGTACCAGTTTCAACCAAGCGGGAAATTTAGGAACACCAATTTTTCAACTCCAAGCCAACAATCAAAGCATTACAGAGCAAGGAAAAGGCAGCGTTACTATCTTAGATCCCAATCAATTAGAAGTAGTAGAAGTCACCGCAGAGAATGGAGTGGCTCGTACTGGCCCCACGACGGATCATTCCCGTTTAACCCCTCTGCCCAAAGGAACTCAAGCCAGCGTAATCGGAAAAGAGGGAAATTGGTTAAAGCTCGACTATGGAGCCTGGATTCAAGCTTCTGAAACCCGTTTATTACCTAATCAAGTCCCGCCGCGATCGCTGATTCGGAGTGTTACCTCGCGTCGATTGGAAGATCGGACTGAAATCATTTTTCCGCTACAAGTTCCCGTTCCCATCAGCGTTAAACAAGAAGATAATAAATTTTCTTTAACGTTACATAACACCACGGCCCAAACCGATACCATTCGGCTCGATAACAATCCCATTATTCAACGCCTGGATTGGCAACCCGTTCAACCGAATCAAATTAAATATACGTTCCTGCTGAAATCTAAACAGCAATGGGGCTATGATTTCCGCTACGAAGGAACTAGTTTAATTCTGTCTCTCCGTCATCCCCCAAAATTAACGTCGAATCCTAACTCTCTAAAAGGAGCCGTTATTTTGCTTGATCCAGGGCATGGTGGAAAAGAAGCCGGCGCACTCGGCCCCACAGGGTATCCCGAAAAAGACATTAACTTAGTCATCGCCCAAAAACTAACCCCACTTCTCAGACAACGGGGAGCGACAGTTTACCTCACCAGAGAAACAGATACGGATGTTTCCTTACGCGATCGCGTTAACCTTATCAATCAGCTAAAGCCCACCATCGCGCTCTCAATTCACTACAATTCCTTACCCGATAGTGGTGATGCCATCAAAACCCAAGGAGTCAGTACCTTTTGGTATCATCCCCAAGCTCAGGCGTTAGCTATGTTTTTACAAACCTATTTAGTGCAAAAGCTCAATCGACCATCCTACGGGGTTTACTGGAATAATTTAGCCCTCACTCGGCCCCATACCACGCCATCGGTTTTGTTGGAATTAGGTTTTATGATCAATCCTAATGAATTTGAGTGGATCACCAATCCCCAGGCACAAGAAAAATTAGTTCAGGCGATCGCGGATGGCCTTACGGAATGGCTTCATAAAGTTTCGTAAACTTCAATTTTCTTGATAGAGATACATTTTTAAGGCTTTCAAACCATTAAAAATGCTTGCACTCTCTCCTAACAATCGTTACACTACTTCAAAATATCCTCACTTTCAAGGGATAATAATTAGAACTCAACTTCCGTCACCTAGACCGTCTTAAACCCTAAGCGACTAGGCAAGGAAATCGTGAATAACCCAAATACTCATTTAATAAAGCGTCTCTAAAGACCTAAATTGTCAGTTATATAGAAGGAGCGTCAATGGGACTACCTTGGTATCGAGTTCATACAGTCGTCCTGAATGACCCAGGCCGACTAATCTCCGTTCACCTCATGCACACCGCCCTCGTGGCTGGTTGGGCTGGTTCGATGGCTCTTTATGAGCTTGCTATTTTTGATCCGAGTGATCCCGTCTTAAATCCCATGTGGCGGCAAGGGATGTTCGTATTACCCTTCATGGCTCGCTTAGGCGTTACCTCTTCTTGGGGGGGCTGGAGCGTGACCGGAGAAACAGGTGTTGATCCTGGCTTCTGGTCATTTGAAGGTGTAGCAGCGGCTCACATCGTTTTATCCGGTTTACTTTTCTTAGCGGCTGTTTGGCACTGGGTTTTCTGGGATTTAGAATTATTCGTTGATCCCCGTACTGGTGAAGCGGCTTTAGACTTACCGAAAATGTTCGGTATTCACCTGTTCTTATCTGGACTTCTTTGTTTCGGTTTTGGTGCGTTCCACCTTACAGGGGTTTGGGGGCCTGGTATGTGGGTTTCCGATCCCTACGGTCTGACAGGCCACGTTCAACCCGTCGCGCCAGAGTGGGGGCCAGCAGGCTTTAACCCCTTTAATCCAGGGGGCGTAGTGGCTCACCATATTGCGGCGGGGGTCGTTGGTATTATTGCGGGATTATTCCACTTAACGGTTCGTCCCCCTGAGCGTCTTTATAAAGCGTTGAGAATGGGAAATATTGAAACCGTTCTGTCTAGCAGTATCGCGGCCGTTTTCTTTGCTGCTTTTGTCGTAGCAGGAACCATGTGGTATGGTAACGCGACCACTCCGATTGAATTGTTTGGCCCTACCCGTTACCAATGGGATAAAGGCTACTTCCAAGAAGAAATTCAACGCCGTGTTGATAGCCAAATTGCTGATGGTGCATCGTTGTCTGAAGCTTGGAGCAAGATTCCTGAAAAACTCGCGTTCTATGATTACGTCGGTAATAGCCCCGCTAAAGGTGGTTTATTCCGTACTGGTGCAATGGATAGCGGAGACGGAATTGCGAAAACCTGGATCGGACACCCCGTATTCAAAGACAAAGACGGTCGCGTGTTAACCGTTCGTCGGATGCCCAACTTCTTTGAAACCTTCCCCATTATCATGACTGACGAAGACGGTGTGGTTCGTGCTGACATTCCTTTCCGTCGTTCTGAATCTAAGTTCAGTATTGAACAAACTGGCGTTACCGTTAGCTTCTACGGTGGCGAACTCGATGGTCAAACCTTTAGTGATGCGCCTTCTGTGAAGAAATTTGCTCGTAAGGCTCAATTGGGTGAAGGTTTTGACTTCGATACCGAAACCTTTAATTCTGACGGGGTATTCCGCACTAGCCCTCGTGGTTGGTTTACCTTTGGTCACGCCGTATTTGCGCTCTTATTCTTCTTTGGCCATATTTGGCACGGTTCTCGGACTCTCTTCCGCGACGTATTCGCTGGGGTTGATCCTGGATTAGAAGAACAAGTGGAATTTGGTGTATTTGCGAAAGTGGGTGACTTAACCACTCGTAAAGAAGCTTAAGTTGCTAACCTAAAATACACTTTTAGTTGAAAAAAGGGGATAGAAGTTACCATTTAGGGCTTCCGTCCTCTTTTTTAGTCAGTAATACTTGATAAATTATCCCGATTTAAACTGGTAACCCAACTCTGTAGGTAGCAAAGCTTATATCCAATAAAAAACTGGGCATTTTTAAAAGACCCAGCTAGCTTTTATGAGATTGACGAGGCTATAACCAAATAAATTTAGAGAATGCCGAAGAAGTGTAAAACACCTTGGCCAGAAGTTAATTCGAGAATAAGAGCAGCTACAAAACCGATCATCGCTAAGCGACCATTCCAGTTTTCAGCGAAGGAAGTAAAACCAAATTTGCCGTTAGTTTCGTTGTTCATGATGGTTACTGGATTAATGTTAAGGTCTGTAAAGAGTTATATCAATAAATGTAACAAAGGATTGATGAAAAAGCAAGGATGGGCATATAGAGATTTGATGATGGCGATCGCGGCACTCGTTCTATGCTCTAGGGGTTAGACTCGGCAAACTTGAGCTAACACGGATTGATGGGCGAGGGTCTGCTCAATCAGGCGATGAAGTTGGGACTCATCCAAGGGGTTTCCTGATTGATAAATTTGTTGCCAAGTCTGGCTAATGGTGTGGGAATCGGTCGGAAGATCGGCTAATTCCCAGCCCGCCATATTCACTTCTGCCATTAAATGGCTAACTTTGGGGTCATAACTCAAGGCGCAACAACGGGAACCTTCCGACGCAGCCATAATCAAGCTATGTAGACGCATTCCAATGGTGAGATCAACTCCTCGAAATATCCCTTTAAGCTTTCTGGGATCGGACTCTTGGATGATTTGATACTGTCCTGTTAACCGAGCCGCGATCGCTTCTGCTAAGGCTAAATCTTGGGACATTTGAAAAGGAATTAAGAGTAAACTCGCCCCAGCCGTATTTTGAAATTCAACCAGAGCCGTAATGAGGGTTTCTAAGCGTTCAGGTGTTAGGGATGAATAGCGACGTAAATTGACCGCAACGATGGGATGGGATAATTTCGCGGATAAACCTGAATCTTGACTGGTTAACACCCAAACGGGATCAGGGGCAAGGGTTGCGGGAATGCGCCATTGTTTGAGTAATTGGGCTGAAGCTTGATCCCTCACACTCACCGCTATACAGCCTTTAATCACTTGTTTCGTAAACCAACGGATCAGGGGTCGCTTAAGGGGGCCAATGCCCTGACCCCAGGCAACGGTTTTTAGTCCTAATCGTTGAGCCAACAGCATTAACCCACCGTAGTACAAGGGACTGGCAAAACTGGTACTATCCTGCATTAAGCTGCCTCCCCCCCAAATAAAAACCTGCGATCGCCGTAGGACTTTAAAAATTTCAGCAAAAGATCGATTGGGGCAACTTTCTACCCCATAAGCACGGGTCGTTTGTTCAGGATTGGCGGACAGCACAACGGGGTTAACATCAGGGGGCAACATTTCCAACAACGACACTAACAGGGCTTCATCTCCCCCATTCCCCTGACCGTAGTAACCACAAATGACTGCCTGCATGAAAGTCAATCCTCATCGGTAAAGCGTTTGAGGCTATTAGAACACACTCAGTCCCAGGCAATCAACTGAATTTTTCGGGGTAGACAGCGATCGCGCTAATTTCCCCGATTTCTCCCCCTGACCTCCCTTAAAATTGTTACGAACGGAATGAGTAGCAAACTTAACAAATTAACCAAAACGGAGTATGATGAGAAATTGTGGATTTTTACTAAAGAGATGAACGCTCAAGCAATCATAAACTCGATAGAAGCAGAGTTCCTGAAAAGTGACCTGCCCATCATTCACGTCGGCGATACTGTTAAAGTAGGCGTTAAAATCGTGGAAGGTGGTAAAGAACGTGTTCAGCCCTATGAAGGAACCGTAATCGCTAAACGCAACGGCGGCATTAGTGAAACCATCACGGTACGTAAAGTGTTCCAAGGAGTCGGAGTCGAACGGGTTTTCCTGCTTCATTCTCCCCTTGTTGCTAGCATTCAAATTCTCCGTCGTGGTAAAGTTCGTCGGGCTAAGTTGTACTATCTTCGCGATCGCGTGGGTAAAGCAACTCGTATTCAGCAACGTTTTGACCGTAGCCTCTAAAAAATCTTAACCAGGGGCATACTGTTAAATTTAGTGTCAAAATAAGATATGATGGTTAGGAGTTGGGAGCAACCCAATTAGCGGCTGCTCAGACTATGCGTCCTTAGTTCAGTTGGTAGAACGCAGGTCTCCAAAACCTGATGTCGGGGGTTCAAGTCCTCCAGGGCGCGTTGATAACCAATAGCCCTAAGTCAATCAGACAAACTGTTAAGGCTTTGTTTAAAGCTAGTCATTTTCTCTGAGTATCACCGAATAATTTAATTTTGACGGAGAGGCGAAATTGTGGCCAGAAAAGAAGTGACAAAACCCGAAGTATCTGAAGTTAGAGCAGAAAAAGCAAACCTCCAACTTGGGGCTTTCGTGGATGAAACCAAAGAAGAACTGAAAAAAGTCGTTTGGCCGCCGCGCCAACAACTGATCAGCGAATCGGTTGCCGTTATTTTAATGGTGACATTGGTAGCAACAACCATTTACTTAGTGGATCACTTCTTTTCTTGGGTAGCCAATCAACCCTTTTTATTCGGTTGATGATCGCTACTTCTCAGAAACACAAAAGGGTATTGAAATGAGTTTTGCTGACGATCAATTTTTGGAAGAAGAACGACCCGAAGAAAAACGCGAAAAAGGCCGTTGGTATGCGGTACAAGTCGCATCAGGCTGTGAAAAGCGAGTCAAAACCAATTTAGAGCAACGCATTCACACCTTAGACGTAGCTAACCGTATTCTTCAAGTCGAAATTCCCAAAACGCCCATTGTCAAAGTACGGAAAGATGGTTCTCGTCAACACGGCGAAGAAAAGGTTTTTCCTGGGTACGTCTTGATCCGCATGATTATGGACGACGATGCCTGGCAGGTGGTGAAAAACACGCCCCATGTGATCAACTTCGTCGGATCAGAACAGAAACGACACTACGGTCGCGGTCGGGGACACGTCCACCCATTGCCCTTAAGCCGTGGTGAAGTAGAGCGTATCTTTAAGCAAGCCGAAGAGCAAGAAGTGATCGTCAAGATTGATATGCAAACTGGCGATAAGATTCTGGTGCTTTCTGGCCCATTTAAAGACTTTGAAGGGGAAGTGATCGAAGTCAGCCCTGAAAGAAGTAAGCTAAAAGCCTTACTATCCATTTTCGGTCGGGATACCCCCGTCGAATTGGAATTTAACCAAGTGGAAAAACAAAACTAGACATTTAGCAATGGCAAAGAAAGTCGTCGCTCTGATTAAACTCGCACTTCCTGCGGGAAAGGCTAACCCTGCACCTCCTGTGGGCCCTGCTTTGGGTCAACATGGGGTCAATATCATGGCCTTCTGTAAGGAATACAACGCTAAAACGGCCGATCAACCCGGAATGATTATTCCCGTTGAAATCTCCGTTTATGAAGACCGTAGTTTCACCTTTGTTCTCAAAACTCCGCCTGCTTCGGTATTAATCCGTAAAGCCGCTGGAATTGAGAGAGGGTCTAACGAACCCAATAAGAAAAAAGTCGCCGCTATTTCTCGCGATCAACTCCGGGACATTGCCCAAACGAAATTGCCTGACCTGAATGCCAATGACATTGAGGCTGCCATGAAAATCGTTGAAGGCACTGCCCGTAATATGGGTGTAACGGTTAAAGACTAGTGAATAGTGAATAGTAATTAGTGAATAGTAAAGCTTGTAAAAGTTGCTAATTTTTAATTACTCAAAATTCAGATTTAATGACTTATTTCGGGGAGAAGTTTACCTTCGTTTGCACCCAAGGAGATCGAATCTAAAAAATGCCCAAAAAACTGTCGAAACGCTTCAGAGAAGCTCTTGCGAAGGTTGATCAAAACAAGGCCTATGAACCCGCCGACGCGATCGCCTTATTGAAAGATACGGCCACTGCCAAATTTGATGAAACTGCCGAAGTTCATGTCCGCTTAGGCATTGATCCCAAATATACGGATCAACAATTAAGAACCACTGTCTCCTTACCCAAAGGCACAGGCCAAACTGTTCGGGTTGCCGTTATTGCCAGAGGGGAAAAAGTCCAAGAAGCTAAAAATGCTGGGGCTGACATCTTTGGTTCAGAAGAATTAATTGATGAGATCCAGGGTGGCATGATGGACTTTGAAGTTCTGATTGCAACGCCTGACATGATGCCGAAAATTGCGAAATTAGGTCGGGTCTTAGGGCCTCGTGGCTTAATGCCTTCCCCCAAAGGAGGAACCGTTACCACCGACTTAGCGGCGGCTATTAATGAATACAAAGCAGGAAAATTAGAGTTCCGTGCTGACAGAACGGGTATCGTTCATGTTATGTTTGGAAAGGTGTCTTTTTCTGCCGAAGATTTACTGGTAAACCTGAAAGCATTACAAGAAACAATTGACCGTAACCGTCCCTCTGGGGCTAAAGGTCGTTTCTGGCGCAGTATTTACGTATCTTCTTCGATGGGGCCTTCCATTCAAGTTGATATTAATGCTTTGCGTGACCTCAAGCTCGCAGAGAGCTAGTATTAGACAACCCACAAAACACCCATATTCGGCTCTGTACCGAAGACAGCAGGGGCAAATTTGCTTAATTAGCCTGCCGAGGTTGAAGCCTGAAATCGGTTAAATGACTGACTCGCTCGATAGATTTCTCTATCTGTGACAGTCTCCGATCTTCAGCCCCGGCAAAATTGCTAGGGGTTTTGTTGTGTGTCAGGGCGTTAAAAGAATCCCAAGCCTGAAGGAGGTGAATACCGAATGGGAAGAACCAGAGAAAACAAAACGGAAGTCGTCGCTGAGGTCAAAGAACTCTTTGAAGCGTCTCAATTGGCCCTGGTGATTGACTATCAAAGTTTATCCGTTGCGGAAATTACCGATTTACGGAGACGTGTCCGTCCGCTCGGCGGAACCTGTAAAGTTGCGAAAAATACCCTCGTTCGTTTAGCGATCGATGGTCAAGAGCAATGGCAACCCATGAACGATTTTCTGAAAGGATCGTCCGTTCTGTTGCTCGTCAAAGAAGATTTTGGTGGCGTTATCAAAGCTTATAAAGGCTTCCAAAAAGAGACTAAAAAAACCGAATTACGCGGTGGAGTCTTAGAAGGTCGTGCTTTATCGAAAGCTGATGTTGATGCCTTGGGTGATTTACCGTCGAAGGAACAGTTGATGGCTCAAATTGCTGGTGCCCTCAACAGTATCACCGCCAAAATTGCAATCGGTATCAAGGAAGTTCCGGCTTCTATTGGCCGTGGTGTCAAAGCTTATTCCGAAAAAGAGTAAGGCTTTGGAGTGAATAGTGAACAGTGAATAGTGAATATTAAAAATCTATTAACTATCAACTATTAACTATCAACTATTAACTATTAATTACTGAAGGAGTTTACGAAATGTCTGCTGCAACCGATCAAATTTTAGAACAGTTAAAAACCCTTAGCCTCTTAGAAGCGGCTGAATTAGTTAAACAAATTGAAGAAGCCTTTGGGGTAAGTGCTGCTGCTCCTGTTGGTGGCTTTGCTGTTGCTGCTGCTCCTGGTGCGGCTCCTGCTGAAGCGGTTGAAGAGAAAACCGAATTTGACGTTATTCTCGAAGAAGTTCCCGCTGACAAGAAAATTGCCGTTCTTAAAGTTGTTCGTACCATCACGGGTTTAGGGCTGAAAGAAGCTAAAGATTTAGTGGAAGCAACCCCCAAACCTGTCAAAGAAGCTACCGGCAAAGATGATGCTGAATCTATCAAGAAGCAGCTTGAAGAAGCGGGTGCTAAAGTCACCGTAAAATAATTAATTTTCGGTTAATTAAATTAAATGTTAGGGCGCTCCTAAGAGTCTGCCCTATTTTTTTATTGATTGTTAAGTAGAGCAACCCAATAAAGCGTCAAAAGAATTTAACAATGTTAAATCCCTTATGTCCTTAGCGGTAAACTCCTTTTTACTTTTAAGTTGACTTACTTATCTGCTCCTAAAACAACCTAATCACTTGCCTTGGGTGTTTTTTGCTGATTTCCAGAAGCTGTATCAATGCGTCCCAGAAGGACTTTAATATTGGGATTATTGAAGAAAACTTGGGTATCTTTAATGAGTTTGTCTCCCCAGAGATTTTCTTTGAGAAATTTTAAGTCTGCGTATCGACCGTCTATTTTTAGGGCATTTTCTCCTGCTGTGACTCCTTGCTCTTTTTTGCCTTGGGTGTAGAGGGCAACGGCGATCGCGAGTTGCGGTTCAGCTTGTTCTTTATCAATGTTGGTGGCTGCTTGCCATTTTTTCAGTGCGCCTTCCACATCCCCTTGCTCGTATTTGACTAATCCCATGTTATTAATGGCTGGCCAAAAGCTTTTTTCAATGCTGACTGCTTTTTCGTAGGCTTTAATGGCTTCGTTCCATTTGGATAATTTAAGAAAGGAATTGCCGAGATCAAATAAGGCCGAGGGTGTTGCTGGCTTAATTTTTAGGCCAGATTCTAGAGACGCGATCGCTGCATTATAATCGGCTTTTTGAAAATAGGCGTTACCTAAGGTAAATTTGATTCCGGCTTCTTCGGGAGCCATGCTTTGAGCCTTCAGCAAAGATTCAAGGGCTTGATCGAGTTCTTCTTGCTGGAGCAGGAGCGTGCCAAGAATAAACCAGGTTTGATATTTTCTGGGAGCTAATTGGGTCGCTAACTTAGCACGGGATAGGGCTAGATCATACTGTTGAAAACGAACTAACTGGATGACATCTTCCGTCAGTGCTAATCCTTGCTGTTCCAGTTGGGCTACATCTAAATGGGGACTGTAGGGTAATAAAGCCTGAGTTCTAGCCGGTAACGCCATATTCCAAACGCCAAAACCCGCTAAAAGAAAAAGTAACCAATTACGTTTAGGCACTGTGTTGTCTCTCATTCGTTATCCTACCTTCCTATTTATTTTATCTCAGGATTTGGCCATAGTCAGACTTTTCCTCACTAAGCAGTGAATCTGACCCCATTAAATTCGACAGTTGGTCATAGTTTCAGGTTTCAGGGTTGCTGACAGAACAGATCTACCAAAAGCAATGTTATGATGAAACCTGTTCTCCAGTTGGGGTTGTAGCTCAGACGGATAGAGCAAGTGCCTCCTAAGCACTGGGCCGCCGGTTCGACTCCGGCCAATCCCGTTGTTAACCATTACTCAGCAAAATCAGGAGGACGACGACACTTGTGAGGATTCATCGCTTCCAATTGAGCGGCTAAGGTAATGAGTGTTGCCTCATCAGCCGGTTTCCCAATTAACTGTACGCCAATGGGTAAGCCAATTTCATCCCAACCCACAGGTAACGCGATCGCGGGTAAACCAGAAGCATTGCACGGGGGACAGGGGGACACCCACTCAGTAATTTTTTGGACGGTTTCCGCAGGAGAAAGCGTAGCCCACTGACCGATCTTAATGGGTTGATGCCCATAAACAGGTAAAACTAAGACATCAAATTCATTAAAGAAACTGACAATTTGACGGGAGGCTAAATGCATTTGTCGGGTCGCTTGTAAATAATCGCCGGATGATAGATTTTGTTCCCCTAACCAGCGATTGACCGGACTTAATAGTTCTAATGGTAATCCAGCCGCTGCCACACCCGATTGCCAGATTTTAGTAAACGGATCAATCAATCCTTGTCCATCAAAACAAGCAGATTCAACATAATGCCCTAAGGATTCTAGCTGTTTGACGGTAGTATCAACGCCCAGCTTTCCGGCTATATCGGTATCCTTAAAGGGGGGTACGCCATAGGCAAAGGCAACCTTCAATGGCGGTAAGGATTGATGAATCGCTTCTGAGAAACGAATTTCCGGATCAGGTAACCAATAGGGATCACCTGTTAGGTAGCCCGACATCACCTCCAACAAGGCAGCCGCATCAGCAACCGTTCGAGCAAGGGGGCCAATCGCTGCAATTCCACTTTGAAACTCTCCCACCGGCGCAGAAGACACCCGACCACGACTCGGTTTAATGCCAACTAAGCCACAACAAGCAGCAGGGCCACGAACCGATCCACCGCCATCCGAACCTTGAGTAATGGGACATAATCCTGCGGCCACGGCGGCAGCGGCTCCCCCACTCGATCCCCCTGCGGTGTAGTCCAAATGCCAAGGGTTACGGGTTGGCGCAAAATTCTGGGGTTCTGTATAGGGAAACGATCCCAGTTCAGCGGTTGCGGTTTTGCCCAAAATCACGAAGCCGGCTTGCTTCATCCGCGTCACAACACCATCATCGTAAAGCCCCATATTGTCTCGAAGGGCAGCAACACCATAGGTTACGGGCATTCCTGTTACGGCGTTTAAATCTTTAATCGCAGTGGGGACACCAAAAAATGGAGGGAGTTGGTCGATAGCGGATGTCGTGGCTAATTGCTCGGTTTTCTCACGGGCATCGGCGATCGCCATTTCAGCCGCCACATGGAAAAAACTTCCGAGTTGGGAATCATACTGTTCAATACGATTTAAAAAGAACTGGGTCAACTCTAGGGGGGAAATTTCCCGTTGACGGATGCGTTTGGCTAGGTCTAAAGCCGAGGAAAAAGCCAAATCATTCATTACTTAAAACCTAATTACTAATAGTTTGAAAATACCACAATAATTCTTCGGAAAATTTAAAGAAACTCTAAATGTTTAACAATGTAATAATCTCTATCAGGGATTAGGGAAAAAAGCGATCTTTCTTAACAACCCTAACAAGCCACCAACAAAAGCAAACAAAATTCCGATTAACCATCCTGTTAAACCATTAACCCGACTTTCCAAAATATCTAGGCGTTTATCAAGCCCTGATACTCGCTCATCTAGTGTTGTGATCTGTCCTGACAGTTTCTCAACACCGATTTTTAATCCTGTAATTTCTGAGTTAAGCTCTTTAAACCCTGACGTAATCAGGTCTTTTAATTCCTTAAGATCATTGCCGGTAACCGTAGACATTGTTAGACATCTCCCAAAATGGTTAGCGTTTTTATAATTTCAGAAATATATATTATTTTTGCTTTCTTTAAAGCTTAAGAAACTGAATTCTGGGTTCTAGCGGTTCTTGTACTAACCCAATGCCATCATAACCCCAGCGTTTTAACTGATTTTTAAGTTGACTATCGGTAACCGATTCTACGGCAAAACGGCTAGCCACATCCGGCGCGTGGGCATTCACATAACTTAATGCCTCGTAATCCTGTTTAAATAACAAAAGATAGTTTTTTTCTGACTGGCTTTCAGGGTTTTCAATTCGAGCAGTCACATACTGACCATCAAATTTAGACCTCAAGAGATAATGAATTTCTGTAAACATTGTGAGTTAAATTAACTTGAATAATGATTTATTTTAAATCAGATAGCTTAATACGGGGATCAACGGATTTTAACAATAGATCTGCTAATAAATTGCCAATAATTAACATGGCTGCTCCCATCATTAGGCTTCCCATGACGAGATATAAATCTTGAGCGGTTACGGCTTGTAAAATTAAGCGTCCTAAGCCTGGCCAATTGAAGAAAAATTCAGCAATAAACGCACCACTTAATAGGCTCGAAAACTCAAAACCTAATAAGGTAATTAACGGATTAATGGCATTACGTAACGCATGAACGTAAATCACCTTATTTTCGGGTAGCCCTTTAGCCCTAGCGGTTTGAATATAATCCTGACGCAAAACATCTAATAATTGCCCTCTGGTTAAACGTTGCAGTCCTGCAAAGCTCGTAATACTTAGGGCTAGGGTGGGTAAGATCATGTGCCAAAGAATATCTCGAATTTTGCCGAAAGTCGAAAATTCAGCATAATCAATACTGGTCATATTGCCGACGGGTAACCAGGGAGAAACATTCTGAGCAAAAATTAGTAAAATCAATGCCGTAATAAAGCTGGGAAATCCTTGGCCAAAATAACTTAATACTCGTAAAAATCGATCTAATACCGTATTTTGTTTGACCGCACTAATAACTCCTAATGGAATCGCGATCGCCCAGGTAATAATAATCGAAGAAATGGCTAACAATAGGGTAGCAGGAATCCGTTCTATCAACAGGGAAGAAACGGAACGATTATAAACAAAACTTTGCCCAAAATTAAACCGAGTTACTACTTGAACGAGCCACAGCCAATATTGAACATACCAAGGTTGATCTAAACCAAACTGGGCTTTAATTTCCTTAATCGTTTCAGGAGAAATTTTAGGGTTTTGTTGAAGCGTATCAAGATAGCTGCCTGGGGCTAATTGAATAATGACAAAACTCAAAAAAGAAGCCAGCAATAAAGTTAATAAACCTTGTAAAATTCGTTTGCTGATATATAAAAAAGTTTCACTCGTTAACCCAGCAATAATCGGATTTAACCAGTGATTTACAAAGAAAAGTTTAGCAGAATGAGTCTTCATTCAGTCAAAAATAATTAAAAGGCGTTTTAGTAATCGATTAAAGTAATAATCGGCACATCTGGTAATTTTTGGCGACCACCCAGATCTTTTAATTCGATAATAAAGGCAAACCCTAAAACATTACAGCCAATCCGAGCCAGTAACTCAGCCGTCGCTTTAGCCGTCCCTCCCGTCGCAATTAAATCATCCACAATGACAACGCTGTGATGTTCTGCGAGAGCATCTTGATGAATTTCTAAGCTATCGGTTCCGTACTCTAATTCGTATTCAACTTGATGCACGGCGGCGGGCAGTTTGCCTGGTTTACGAACGGGAATAAAGCCTGACCCTAGCTTATAAGCGAGAGAAACACCAAATAAAAAACCTCTTGACTCCATCCCTACAATATAATCTGGGACTAATCCTGCGGCTTGGCACTTTTCAGCCAATAGATCAATGGTATGGCGTAATCCCTCAGCATCCGCCAAAAGGGTCGTAATATCTCGAAAAAGAATACCGGGTTTGGGAAAATCGGGAATATCGCGGATAAGTGTTTTAAGATCCATTGCGTTGAGTAGAGAAGGAACCACGTTAGGCTTAGTTATAGCAAAATTTGTTCTCTCATACTACTTATTACGACTCAAGGTTTGAATGGAGTTTAATCAGGCTGTTTTTGACATTGGCAGGAAGCTGCCGCATGATTTTGCCTTTTTCACGGTCAATGGCAACCAGCGTCACTTTTCCTGTAATACATAATTCTTTGGTTTCTGAGCACTCGATCGCGTAATCCCAATCAATCCTGACTCCCGTTACTTCATTCATCCGAGTTTTGACAACGGCCGTTTGCCCTAAGCGCAGCGATCGCCGATACCGAATCGATAAATCCACTACAGGCAAATCACAGCCCAAACTGACCAATTCCTCAAAATTAATCCCAATGGAGCGTAAACATTCCACCCGTGCCGTCTCCATCCAAGTTAAATAGGTTCCATGCCAGACGACCCCGCCATAATCCGTATGATGGGGCTGCACTCTAACGATATATTCAAACCATTTTTCGCTCGTTGCTTTCAGTTCGGAATCGAGCGCGATCGCTGAGGTAGAGGGTAATTGGGGAGAATTAGACAAAACCGTTAATAAACATTGAACAAATCACGATGATTTCCATTGTAGCTTTTTGGTTTTAGCTTGGGAATTTTAGTACAAGTATACGAATCCCGACAAAAAATATCGGGTATGTTTGACAGGTATTTTGACCCCGTGTTAAGTTAACGGAACACTGATGGAATCAAGAGGACATACTCTCCATGACCGTAGCAACACAAACACCCCAAACTTTAACCACCAAAGCCCCCACCAGTTTTTGCACCAAATTGGTTTCCAAAGAAGGCAACACCGAATATCCCTTAAAGGCGATTCATATTTGCGAAGAAACCTTTGCCCCCCTCGAAGTGGCCTATGATTACGATTTGATTCGTCGTCATGTTACGCGGGAAACCATTCAAGCAGGCCCCAATTCCATCTGGCGTTATCGGGCGTTTCTTCCCGTTGAAGGGGATGATTTGATTGATGTTGGTACGGGGATGACTCCTCTGGTAAAATCCTATCGCTTGGCCCGTCGTTTAGGGTTAAAAAATCTTTACATTAAAAACGATGCCGTCAATATGCCCACCCTGAGCTTCAAAGACCGTGTGGTCTCGGTGGCATTAACCCGCGCTCGTGAATTAGGCTTTACTACCGTATCCTGTGCAAGTACGGGAAATTTGGCGAACTCTACCGCCGCGATCGCAGCCCATGCGGGTTTAGATTGTTGTGTTTTCATTCCCGCCGACTTAGAAGCGGGTAAAGTGTTGGGAACCTTGATTTACAATCCCACCCTAATGGCCGTTAAAGGCAACTACGATCAAGTAAACCGTTTGTGTTGTGAAGTTGGAAATACCTACGGTTGGGGATTTGTCAATATCAATTTACGCCCCTATTACTCGGAAGGTTCCAAAACCTTGGGCTTTGAAGTGGCCGAACAATTAGGTTGGAAATTACCCGACCACATCGTTGCACCCTTGGCTTCAGGTTCTTTATTTACCAAGATTTACAAAGGCTTCCAAGAATTCGTCAAAGTTGGTTTAGTCGATGACAAACCCGTCCGTTTCAGTGGCGCACAAGCAGAAGGTTGTTCCCCCATTGCAACGGCATTCAAAGAAGATCGGGATTTTGTAACGCCTGTTAAACCCGACACCATTGCTAAGTCGATCGCGATCGGCAATCCTGCTGACGGAATTTATGCCTTAGAAATTGCCCGCAAAACCAATGGCAATATTGAAAGCGTTACCGATGCAGAAATTGTAGAAGGCATCAAACTATTAGCAGAAACCGAAGGTATATTCACCGAAACTGCAGGCGGAACCACCATTGCTGTTCTCAAAAAATTAGTCGAAGCAGGTAAAATCGATCCCGAAGAATCAACCGTGGTTTACATTACAGGGAATGGCTTAAAAACCCAAGAAGCTGTTCAAAATTCCATCGGTGAACCCTTTGTGATTGAAGCTAAACTGGACAGTTTTGAGCGTGCTTTAGAACGGTCTCGTACTCTAGAACGTTTGGAATGGCAACAAGCATCGATCTAATTAATAGTTAATAATTAATAATTGATAATTAATTATTAGCGAATATTTCTTATTTTCTTTTTGACTTAACTTCAATTTGTAATCTATGGCTGTTAAAGTATTAATTCCGACTCCTTTGCAAAAATTCACTGACAATAAAGCAACGATTGAATGTAGTGCCAAAAATGTTGGCGAACTGATCGATTCTTTAGAAACAGATTATCAGGGAATTAAGGCTCGTCTTTGCGATGAGGCAGGACAACCCCGACGGTTTTTAAATTTCTATGTTAATAGCGAAGATATTCGCTTTTTAGATGGTACAGCGACACCTTTAACGGATGGTGACGAGGTAAGTATTGTCCCGGCCGTTGCTGGTGGTTAGTCTAGTAATTCATAGAATTTAATAGATTTGTGTTGCTCTTGGGGTACGTTTTGCGTGCCCTTTTTTTCATTAGTTTTTAATCATCTTGTCCAGGCAAATCTAAGGCAATTAATAAAGCTCTATTCACTTTTTCTAAGGTAGTAAAATTAAGAGTCCCCCGAAGACGCAATAATCTCTGTTTAGAGAGCACCCTAACTTGATCGGCCATTGCAATTGAATCATTGCGTAATCCTGCTTCTGGAGCACGAACAAGCACTTGTGTCGGATAAACTTTTTTGCCCGATTGATAGGTAGTGCAAGGAACAGTTAAAACGACGGAACTAGAAGCATTAATAACATCACGACTAACGATAATGACAGGGCGCGTTCCACCTTGCTCTGAACCTTCAACGGGTTCTAGACGAGCATCATAAATGTCACCACGTTTCATTGAGCGTTTTCTCCAAGACTGAAAGCTTCCCAACTCGCTCTAGCAAATTCCCTGTCCATTTTTAAGACTTCCTCTTGATAATCGGGTTGTTGTACCATCTCTGCTAAAGCTTGATCAATTTCAGCCCTTTTGAGAGCAGCTAATTCATGTTTAATAGCTTGGGCGATAAATTCATTACGGCTGTTAATTTTTCCTTGACTCACAAGAGTGTCGGTTGCTTGGAGTAGATCAGCAGGGAGAGCAAGGGTAGTACGAATACTTGAGGAAGGCATGATGTTAAAAGTGATGCACTAATGATCATCAAGAATAACATCTGTTTTGAAGTTCTAAATTATTAATCAATTTTTGTCTTACTTAACTTATCGGCTAATCGGGTGGGTTCGGGTAAACGGTACTTGGTTAAACAATTTTGGACGTAGGCGATCGCGGTTTCGAGAGAAATTTTGTGACCCAAGGAAATATAGAGGGGCTTAACGTTGACGCGAGACCGAAGGGCGGCTCCGATGACTTCTTTTTGATGAACTAAAGGAACCCATTGGCCTTTATCAAGCGGAACAGGTTCATGTTTACCGACCAAAATTGATTTAGCCACGCCAATCGTGGGAATATCCATCAAAACGCCTAGATGGGACGCAATCCCTAAACGTCGAGGATGAGCAATACCTTGACCATCGCAAAAAATCAGATCAGGAGTCAGGCTAATTTTGTCTAGGGCTTGGATCAGGGCAGGAATTTCTCGAAAAGATAAAAATCCTGGAACATAGGGAAAAGTGGTCGGGGTGTGGGCGATCGCGCTTTCTAAAACTGTTAAATCAGGATAACTGAGGACAACGACGGCCGCTTTGGTAATCGTGTTATTCTCCGCAAAGGCCACATCGACCCCTGCAATGCGCTGAACGGTTCCGAATTGATCCTCACGAATCACCCGATCCCGTAACTCGTTTTGCAACTGTTTAGCTGCCTCAATTTCCGTTACCCAAATAGCTGATAAGTAGGTCAACTTAATTAAAAGAAAAACGAGAAACGGAATATCCACCTTGTCTGGCTCGATTCTCAATTCCTTCAATCAGAGCATAGGCTAAATCTAACTCATCATCAAAGACTCGACCCGCTA
>JAYKGY010000120.1:0-26840 GCA_035285545.1 Snowella sp.
AATCGTTTCCGAGGCATCCTTATTCGATGGGCCAAATCTTCTCAATCCTACTTGGGCTTTATTCAGATTGCTGCTTGTTTGATCATCGGCCGCAAACTTCTCACATTTTTCGGATAGGTTCTAAGCCCTTAGTGATAAAACACAGAATCGGGGGAGAAAAAATTAAGGATCTAAAAATACCGTTTGACCTTGCTTAAAGGATTGATAAGCGGCTTCGGCAACTTTGAGGGCATATAAACTGGCTTCAGGCTTGACGTAAAGGGGCGTTCCGTCAAACAAATGATCCAAGACTTTTTGGGTATCCAGCACAAATAATCCCCGACGGCTACCGACTTCGAGTTCTATGACTTCCTCATTTCTAATTAATTTGCCTTGTTCTCCATCAAAGTGCAAGGTTCCGCGATCGCCATTTAAGACAAAGCTGCGATCGCCACTCCAAAAGACTTCCCCCTTACCGTAGATACTATCGGCCATCAACCCATTCTGAAACTGCAACTGAGCATTACACAAACAAGCACGAAAATAACCCTGTTCAGGCGTATCCCAAAAACGGGCTTGACAGGTTACCGCAGTGACTGGGCCAAACAAATCCGTAAAACGATGAAGACGGGAAAGGGCAGCCGTTAAGGGAAAACCAAAATACTCATGATGATATGTCCAACGACGAGGGGCAGGATTTTGGGGCATAATCGTGGCGTAGCGGGCATAAAACACCTCACCAATTTCGGGAAGATAGCGACGCATAGCCTGGTGTAGCCCTCCCAAAATTTCAATATGCTCAACGTGAAGTAATTTTTGTTGCTTTTTGGCGAGTTCTAAGAGTTCTTTCCCTACTTGATAATCCAATGCCAAAGGATATTCCAAAACAACGTGCTTTCCCGACTCTAGGGCTGCCCGTGCAATCAAACCATGATCGCGATTGATAGTACCAATCATGACTAAATCAATCTCAGGATGATTTACCAACTGTTGCCAAGAGGTCAAGGCCGAAATGCCAAAGGTTTGACAAAATTGCTCCGTTTTCTCAGGCGTATTTCCCGTCACATAACATAATTGGCTACGTTTATCGGCTTGAACGGCTTCGGCGCGACGTTGACAGGCATAACCTGTACCGACAATACCTACTTTCAGGGGAGAGGTTACAGCAAAAGGTTGAGAAATAACAGGAGAATTCATAGCAAATTTTTAATTAAAACTCAATGCTTTCATACAGATCTGCCAATAAGCATTGAAAAGGAATTGAATTTAAAATGATTTGATCTTCTAGATGATTATACTCTGAAAAAATCCATTGATTTGCTGCTTTTTTGGAATAATGCTCAACCTGTAAACGATACTGATCAATTAATAAATATTCCTGAAAACTCTCAATGCTGCGATAGGCTGCAAATTTTTCATCCCGATCATAGGCTTTTGTACTGTTAGAAAGTATTTCGACAATGAGAAGGGGATTTACAATTGTATCTGCTCGTCCTGATTGTAATGCCAAGGGACGTTTAACTACCATCACGTCTGGATAGGTATAAAGATTCAAGGCGAGAATCCAAACCCGTTGATCCGCAATAAAAATACTATAGGGTTGTTGTCGTAGGCTGATTCTTAATAAGGCATTGAAAATACTGGCCAGTTCATTATGATTCGGTGTTCCTCCCGTCACGGGAATAATCTCTCCGTTAATAAATTCATGGCGTTCTGGGGAATTACACTCCCAAGTTAAATAATCTTCAGCGGTATGAATTTTTTTCTCAGCCTGAGCAATCATTGAAGCCTTCTCGCATGATTCAATTGCATTCTGTTTCAATTTTAGGCAAAAAGTTTAATGTTGATGGTGCGATTGATGATGACTCGCGTGGGAATCGTAGGCTCCTGATTCGGGCTGGAAAGGTAAAATTTCCTCTTGAACTTCGACCCCTAAATGGATCAGCATTTCGGCTAACACAGGATCGGGTTTTAATCGCAGATAGTCGAGCGTAATTTCTACAGGAACGTGGCGATTTCCTAAATGGTAAGCCGCCTTGAGTAGGGTCAATGGATTTGCGGCAGTAACGGTTAAAACGGGTTCAGGCTTGGCGACTATTTCAATCAATTCACCACTTTCTGCTTCTAATATATCCCCACTGTGAAGCACGGTTCCCCTGGGTAATCGAAAAAAGAATGCTTGCCCATCGGCGGTATCAAAACGATAGCGGCTGCGGGTTCGTTCTTCTGCGGTTAGAGATAGGGTTAGTAAGGTTTTTAGAGAGGAATCGGCGATCGCGTGGGGAATCCGTTTGATAAAAATAAGCATTAACTTGAATAGTTAATAGTTAATAGTTAATAGTTAACCAGATTGATAATTAGAGAGAAATAAAGGAATTAAGCGGAAGTAATACTATAAGACTTATCGTTTTTGTTGCTGACGAATTTGAATAATGGCGTTCTGGATACGTTTTCTGAGATCGAGATTCGTTTTTGTTTCATCGGTAATAGCGTTAAACTCAGAAGATTTTAAACCACTATCTTTAGTAATCTTGATGGATTTATTGCAAAAATCCACCGCAATTTTTTGAGCATCATTCGGTAACTTTTTGAGGGAATCTCGTTTATTGCAAGAGATCGGTGGAGGGGTCGTTCCTAAAAGTTTCTGAATTCTTTGATAGGCAGATTTCCGTTCAACCTCAATTGCTAGAACTGCTTTTGCATACTGATTAATTTGAGTTTGGCTAAATTCTTGAGTATAGGCAGAAAAACTGAAAATTAAACCCGATGGGTTCCAAGCAATTTCAGGTATAATACCGCAAAGAATCCCGATGACGGCTAGTGAATTGATAATAAAAAATCGACTAAATGTTTTATTCAAGTCAGATAGGGAACGGGAAAGAAAGGTCATGCGCGTTAATCGCCAAATTTGTAATAAAACTGGAATTCTATTGAGGTTTTCTTTTTGTATTTGAATTATTTTTAGCCTTACAAGTTCCTGAAAATGATCCATTCTTTTTAATTTTCTTGCTTTTTCCTCCTTTAGGATTATTTCTTGATGAGCAATTTTATTTCCTCTGAAAAAGAAGTCTCGGCCTTCTCCCATGTTCCCGTTCTTCCCCAGGAGTTAATTTTGGGTTTATCGGTTTCGCCAGAAGGTCATTATTTAGATGCGACGGTGGGGGGAGGCGGTCACAGTCAACTCATTTTAGCAATTTTCCCTTCTGTGAGAGTGACGGCGATTGACCGAGATAGTCAGGCGATCGCGGCGGCTAAAGGGAAATTAAGCGGATACGGTGATACAAGGATTTCGTTTTGGCAAGGGAATTTTGCCGATTACAGTGCGGCTCCGGCAACTTTCGATGGTATTATTGCGGATCTCGGCGTGAGTTCTCCCCAATTGGATCAGGCAGAGCGGGGGTTTAGCTTTCGGCTGGATGCTCCCTTGGATATGCGGATGGATTGCAGTCAGTCCTTAACGGCAGCAGAGATTATTAATCATTGGGATGAAACAACGTTAGCCAAAATCTTTTTTGAATACGGAGAAGAGCGGTTATCGCGACGCATTGCCCGCCAAATTGTTCAGAATCGTCCTTTTCATTCCACCTTAGAACTCGCTGACGCGATCGCCCGTTGTGTTCCAGGCAAATATCGTCATGGGCGCATCCATCCCGCCACCCGAACGTTTCAAGGCTTACGGATTGCCGTTAATGATGAACTGGGTTCTATTGAACGGTTTATAGAACAGGCTCCCCACTGGCTCAAACCCAACGGCAAAATCGGCATTATTAGTTTTCATAGCCTAGAGGATCGCATTGTCAAACATCGTTTTCGAGAGTCGCCCTTACTCAAAGTGATTACCAAGAAACCTATTATGGCTCAACCCGAAGAACAGGATAGCAACCCCCGTTCCCGTTCCGCGAAATTACGGTTTGCTGAGCGAGCAATGGATTAAAATCGGGATGGGCTGAGATAAGATTTCAATTCCTGACAGCGTTCTTTCAGGACTTTTTGGGGATTATTTAAAGCTTCTTGGATTGAGGTTTGGGGAGTAACTAAGGTCATAATTTTTTCAATGCCAGGATAGGCATCAAAGGCCGTGTTACCGACGAGCAAAATCAATCGTTTTTGATACTTTTGGGCCAAGGCTAGAACCCCAGAAACCACTTTTCCCTGTAAGGATTGGTGGTCAAAATACCCTTCTCCCGTAATCACCACGTCACTGGCTCGAATTTTGGCTTCTAACCCTGTGAGTTCTGCGATCCGTTCAATCCCTCGACTCAGTTGGGCGTTAAATCCTAATTTTGCCCCTGCCCCTAACCCGCCTGCGGCTCCGGCTCCTGCAAAGTTCAAATCAAGGTCAAACTGTTGTTCAACGATTTGGGCAAAGTGTTGTAGTCCCTGATCCAGTTCTCTTACCATGTCTGCATTTGCACCTTTTTGAGGGCCGAAAACCGCGATCGCGCCCTTGGGGCCATAGAGGGGATTGGTAACATCACACCAGACCTCCACACCTTGTTCGGCAATTGGTAAGGGATTAGGCGGGACAATGCGTTGAATACGGGCTAATTGATTGCCCCCGAAACTTAGGGGTTGACCGAAGGAATCGAGAAACTGCCAGCCCAAGGCCATTAACATTCCGACCCCTGCATCATTCGTCGCTGACCCCCCGATCGCTAAATCAATTTTCTTGGCTCCTCGATTGAGGGCATCGGCGATTAACTCTCCTGTCCCGTAGGTCGTCGTTAAGGCCGGATTACGCTCGGTTTCAGTGAGAAGGGTCAAACCGCTAGCCTGGGCCATTTCAATAAACGCTGTTTGGGTTGCTGTGAACCAGAGATAATGGGCTTTAATTCGTTGCTGGGGTAAGGGGCCCATAACCGTTTGTTCAATCCACTGGGCATCGGGTAAACAATCGGCGATCGCCGCTAAAGTTCCTTCTCCGCCATCGGCCAGGGGGTGGGATAGGACAGTAAACTCTGGCCCTAAGGTTTCCTGAACGTGTTGGCAAATGTCAGCAGCCGATAACGTGCCTTTAAAGGAATCCGGTGCGACTAAGATATTCATCAATACGACGGGCTGTAAAACTTGGGTTAAGATAGGGAGTAATCCCAAAATTACCTGACTCGCAATCCGCAACGATGTTTCAAGAAAGTTGTTGATCGCGATTTTTTCAGGAAAAATACACCAGAGTTCGGGTTAAACTCTATCAATCGGACGTAAATGATATTCTTAAAGGCTATAAATCCTTGGCAAGTTCTGATACTGGCGGTATTAAGGCAGCGATCGCGATGAATTCTGACCGATTTCGGATTAAATTTTGGGGCGTGAGAGGAAGTATTCCTTGCCCAGGACAGGAAACTGTTCGCTACGGTGGCAATACCTCTTGCGTAGAAATGCAAGTCGGTCAAGAACGGTTAATTTTCGATGGCGGCACAGGATTGCGGCTACTGGGAGAATCGATGTTAACCGAGATGCCCATTGAAGCCCATCTTTTCTTTAGTCATACCCATTGGGATCATATTCAAGGATTTCCCTTTTTTACACCGGCTTTCAAGCGAGACAATATTTTCCATATTTACGGGCTGCCTGCCCCAAACGGTGCGACCATTAAGCAACGACTCCATGATCAAATGCTCCATCCCAATTTTCCGGTTCCGTTGCAGATTATGCAGGGAGGGCTGAAATTTTACGATTTAGAACTAGGAGAAGTGATTGAAATAGGAGCAGTACGCATTGAAACGGGACGGCTTAATCACCCAGGAGAGGCGGTGGGTTACCGAGTCAGTTGGAAAAATCTGTCCGTTGCCTTTATCACCGATACCGAACATTTTCCAGATCATTTAGATCAACACGTCTTACGTCTAGCCCGACAAGCCGATGTGCTGATTATCGATTCAACCTATACCGATGCGGAATATTACGATACCACCCATAGCAAAGTGGGTTGGGGTCATTCCACTTGGCAAGAAGCCGTGAAGATCGCTAAAGCTGCCCAGGTCAAACAACTCGTTTTGTTTCACCATGATCCCTCCCATACCGATGACCAATTAGACGCGATCGCGCAAGAATCCGCCTTGGCTTTTCCAAATACCGTAATGGCCCAAGAAGGCTTAATCATTGAACTGTCTCCTGATTAAGGATCAAGATCGGTGTTTAGAAGGGAATTTCATCAAGGTCGGCATCGCTTAAAGCAGGAACGGGATCGGCGGAACGGGGCCAATCCTCTTCTTCCCCAACCGTTGTTTTGGTGGTGGATTTGTAGCTGTCTAATTGAATGACGTTTTGAGGTTCTTTATTCGTGGTTACGGTAACCCGTTCTCGGACAACTTGACTGCCCACTGTCCCACCGTCTAGGCGATGAATGCGGGCCGCAACGAGTTCAGCCCGTTTTTCCTTAAAGCCTTCGGGCCGTTCGAGCATTTGCATATTTAACCGCCCTTCAATAATTAGGCGATCGCCTTCGTTGTAGGATTGCTGAATCTCCGTCGCTAAATTTCCCCAACCGATCACTTTGAGGGTCGCCGGTGGATCTTCAGGTTTTCCGTTTTGGAACTCGACGAGCATCTGGGTAACAGGGGTTTGATTATCGGGCGTATAACGTAACTCTGGGCTGCTAATGACGGTAGCCATTAAAATACAATTATTCATGGTTAATCAAAGCTCCTAATTAATAACGGTTAAATTTACTCTGATTGTTAGAGACGGTTTGCAACGTTTTATTTTTCCCCTAAATCCTCCAATACTGGGGGACTTGGCAAGATTTTTCCCCAACATTGGGGGGCTAGGGGGGCTTTTCAAACATTACTCTTAATGCAAAATTTCGAGATTTTAATTAGAAAAAGTTCATGGCATCATTCTGGGAATGGTCAATGAACCTTTGGACTTGAAGACGATAATCTTTTAAATTTTGATCCACCCAATCACGCTCTTCACTATTGGCATAAATATGCACTAACGGTTCCCCTGCGTCGGGTAAAATCAAAACCCAATTATCATTGTTAGGATTAATAATTTTAACCCCATCTATCAATTCTAAATGATGATTCCGATGAATTTCGACCAAATGACGCATTAATGAACCTTTCATTTTCCAAGGACAACGCACCGTACAGGATTTGTGATAAACCCTCGGTAATTCCGCCCGCACCTGGGCCAGCGATCGCTGCTGTAGGGTCAGCATTTCTACCACCTTGGCAATACTAAACATGGCATCAAAACCAGGGTGAAGTTTGGGAAAAATAAAACCCGTTTCTCCACTGCCGCCGATTACCACATTGACATGATTTTGAGCCGCTTCCATTAAAGAGGTTGGATTCGCTTTAGTACGAATGACCTTACCATTATAGCGACGGGCTAATTGTTCTACCGCACTTGATGCATGGACAGGAACGACCACCGTACCATTAGAATGCAACGCCAGGGTCATATTCACCATTAAGGCGGTTAATAATTCCCCCCGAATGGGTAAACCCGATTCATCCACTAAAATTAACTGTTCCCCATTAGCCGATACCTGTACCCCTAAATTGGCTTTCAAGGCTTCGACCACTTGACCTAATTGATGGAGTAAGGTTTCGCGTTCTTCGTTGGATACGGCAGTTTGACGCAGGCTGGCATTGAGAACCACCGCATCACAACCAAATTTACTGAGTAATTGGGGTAAAATGGCCCCTGAAACCCCATAAACGTAATCAATAACAATTTTTGCGCCGCCTTTACTGAGAATTTCTTCCTCTAGCTGGGATTCAAAGGTGGCTCGATAGGTTTCCAACACTTGTGCCGGATAGGACATATCGCCAATATCGGGAATAGAAACTCGTCTGAGGTCTTCTTTAAAGTAGGAACTTTCAATTTTCTTTTCGGCGGATTTAGAAAGGTTAATGCCCTTACTATCCAAAAATTCAATTAGTAAATATTCAGGGCGATCAGGATGAATGCGGACATGGATTCCCCCTTCGACTTTTAAATTAGCAATCATGGTGCGGGAAATGGGAATGGCTGTGGCTTCTAGGTTTTGAATATTGACCCCCACTGACATTAACCCTGCAATCAGCGATCGCGTCACCATACGAGAGACATTGCGTTGATCACGGGAAACCACAATTTCTGTGCCGGTTTTCAGCGTCGAACCGTAAGCGGCTCCGAGTTTTACCGCAAATTCGGGAGTCATATCAATATTGACAATGCCCGATACTCCCCGTTGTCCAAAGAGATTTCGCTGGGCAATATTTCCCCAAATCAGATTGATATTTAAAATCGCTCCTGATTCAACCCGCTTGCTCGGCCAGACTTTCACATTAGAACTGATTTGAGCTTCTTCTCCCACAATGGATAGGGCCCCAATCACGGCCCCTTCTAAAATATGGGTGCGGCGGTCTATGCGTGCCCCTCTCGCAACGACACAAGCCGACAAAGAGGACTCATCCCCAATCATCACGCCGTTCCAAATGATCGCCCGCTTAAGGTCTGCCCCTACTCCGATGGTGACGTTATCCCCAACCACTGTTCCCGCATCAAGGCAAACTCCGGCTCCAATACGACAATCCGAACCAATCAGAATCGGAGGAATGAGGGTTGCGGTTGAATCAATATAGGTGTTCTCTCCGATCCAAACCCCAGGCGTGATTTCCTCTTGAATAAAATCTAGGTTTACCCGCCCCTCTAGGGCATCGTATTGGGCTTCTCGATAGGCATCCAAATGACCCACATCGCACCAGTAACCTTCGGCAATGTAGCCATACATCGGTTCGTTTTTTTCTAAAAGCAGGGGAAATAAATCCTTAGAAAAATCGCTTTCTTCGTTGAGGGGTAAATAATTCAAAATTTCGGGTTCTAAAATATAGGTTCCCGTATTCACCGTATCGGAAAAAATTTCACCTGTTGACGGTTTTTCTAAAAAACGACGAATACGTTGTTCTTCATCGGTAATAACGACCCCAAATTCGATGGGATTCGGGACACGGGTTAAAATTAAGGTTGCTTTGGATTTTTTCTCATGGTGAAAGGCGATCGCGTCGGCTAGGTCAAAATCGGTGATACTATCCCCACTGATCACCAAAAAGGTATCATCTAACAATTCTTCAATATTTTTAACGCAACCAGCAGTGCCCAAGGGTTGTTCATCTTCTACGGAATAGGTCATTTGTACGCCAAACTCCTGACCATCCTGGAAGTAATCCCGCATCACATCGGGCAAAAAATGCAGCGTCGCAATGATTTCTGTAATACTGTAGCGTTTGAGTAAATTAATAATATGTTCCGCGATCGGTCGATTCAAGATAGGAACCATCGGCTTGGGCAGATCGCAGGTCAACGGGCGCAACCGCGTTCCTGACCCTCCTGCCATCAGCACTGCACGCATAATTCCTCCTTGCTTACTGGTAATTACTTTTTCAGTGTAAGCTAGACCTGGCAATATTTTAATTCAGTTTTTGGAATGGCAGGCCATAGTAAGTGGGCGAATATTAAACGACAAAAAGCCCGTGTTGATGCAAAAAAAGGAAAAACCTTTGCCCAATTATCTCGCGCAATTATCGTTGCAGCAAGTCAAGGAATCCCCGATCCCGCAGGCAATTTTCAACTCCGCACCGCTATTGAAAAAGCCAAGGCCGCTGGTATTCCCAACGATAATATTGAACGGGCGATCGCGAAAGGAGCAGGAACCTACAGTGATGGGGCGGCTTTAGAGGCTATTCGCTATGAAGGCTACGGCATGGGCGGCATCGCGATCCTGATTGAAGCGTTAACGGATAATCGCAATCGAACTGCGGCGGATCTACGGGCAGCTTTTAGTAAGAATAAGGGCAATTTAGGGGAAACAGGCTGTGTGAGTTGGATGTTTGTCCAAAAAGGAGTGGTTCACCTCGGTGGGCAAATGACAGAAGATGAACTGCTAGAAGCGTCGATTGAAGGGGGAGCCGATAGCTACGAATGGCTAGACACGGAAGAAGGGGGAGGTGTGGAAGTTTTTACTGAAGTACCCAATTTAGAAAACCTGAGTCAAACCCTGAAAGCCCAGAACTTTAAAGTAGAAGAAGTCGAACTGCGTTGGATTCCTGAAAATACGGTCGAAGTAACCGATCTGGATCAAGCGCGATCGCTGCTCAAACTGATTGATACCTTAGAATCTCTGGATGACGTGCAAAACGTAACCGCAAATTTTGAATTAGCTGAAAGCTTACTCAATGCAAACCCCACACTTTTGCAATAACTAAGCGGCTTGACATTCTAGTAACACACTCAATTGCTCTAATCCTTTATTTAAGTGGCGCGTCACCGTCATCGGACTAATGCCAATCTTTTGGGCGGCTTCTTTGCGGGGTAATTCCCGTAAGTACACGTATTCGATCGCGGCTTTGGTGCGGTCTTCTAGTTGATTAATCGCTCCTTGTAACTGCAAGCGGTCTTCCTCTAAACATTGCTTCGCTTGGGTTTGGGTATCGGGTAAAGTTTCCGCAACCGTGAGGGAATAGTCAGAAGAATGGGAAACGTTGACATCCAAACTGATAATGGTGCGATTTTGTAAAACCGCTTGGCATTCCTGCCATTCGTCTAGGGAAATCGATAATTCTTTGGCAATTTCTAATTCTTTAGGGGGCCGGCCTAAGCGAGACTGTAACTGTTTCCGTAGATTTTTCCCTTTGGTATAAAGTTCTTGCCAACGGCGGGGAATCCGCAAAACACTGGATTTATCCCGTAGATGGTGTAAAATTTCGCCCCGAATATAGGGAATAGCAAAAGAGCTAAAGGCAGTACCTTGATGGGGATTAAAGCGTTCAACCGCCCGAATCAAGCCTAAATAGCCCACTTGTTCCAAATCTTCGTAGGGTTCGACACATTGACGACTGAGGCGATAGGCGACCTGGCGAACCAATCCTGCATTTAATTGTACTAATTGATTCCGTAGATTTAAGGACGGATTGCGATAGTACATCGAAAAGAGTTCTAGACAACGTACAGGGGAGTATTGAGCCGCCATAGTTCCTAGTGTCCACAATAACAATAAAAAAGTTGCAAAACTGATGAATCTGAGATTATTTTACTTTTGAGCCTGCTTTTCAAAGAAAAATTTAATTAAAAAGCAAGAAAAATTAATCTCGTCTCTTCATACAACTTTTATTTTGCGATTCTCCCCTGATTCGGGCTATAGGCATTCTACGGAATTATCGCGATCGCCTTTTACTTTCCCCTCGGTATATACGGAAGCGAGAACCATCAACAAGGTTAAAAGCTGGAATTCTTAAGGACTCTTGAGGGAGATCTCAGTATATACGGAGACTATTACAGAGATGTTACGGAGTGTCCTCCCCTTTTACCGACTCATTCGCTTCGGGAATCCCAACTGGCATAATGGAGGTTAATTTCGCTATAAAACTTAAGTAGACCCTCAATATATTGCGGAGAAAGATTTATGAGTAATACCAGTAACTTTCGGCAAGCGATGCAGGAAGCTAGAGGTCAAGCCCTTATTGGGCCCAATGTCATCCCCAGAGCTTTACCCTATTTAGGAGCCGGTTTAGTGTTAACCGCAGTGGGAACCTATGGCGGATTGGGAATGATTCAGAGCAATCCTGGCCTGTTTATGCCGACCTTTTGGGGCGCACTGATTGGCAACTTTATCCTCTTTTTTGTTGCTCGTGGTGTTGCAGAACGAGGAAATAACGGGGTTGCCCTACCCTTATTAGCCCTTTATGGCTTGTTGTCTGGCTATACCCTCAGTGGCATTGTATATGTCGCTCTGGGAACCCAAGGAGTCGGGATTCAAGGCATCGGTATTGCTGCATTAGGTTGCGGTGTGACCTTTATTGTCGCGCGCTCAATGGGATCAAATCTGTCGGATAAAGATGGATTAGCATTGACGCAAACCGTTAGTCTGGGAATGGTCGCCCTCGTTGTCGTAATTTTTGGCCAATTAATTCTATCTTTCTTCGGTGTTTATACCCCAAGCTGGTTAGAGATTGCGATTTCGGGGATCGGTGTTTTGCTGTTTGCCGGCGCTTCTGTTGTCGATTTCTATATTCTTCCCCGTACTTACTCGGATAATCAGTATCTTTCCGCTGCTCTGTCGATGTATTTAACCTACATCAACCTGTTCATTTTCATCTTACGTCTACTCATTGCCATCAATAGTAGAGATTAAGAGATTAAGCGATTAATCAACTAAGAATTAATCTGATTTCTTTTCCCCTGACCTTAAACCTGTTGGGGGATTTTTTAAATTGCGTTATTACGGATAAGTAGGGCAACCCAGTCAAACGTCAAAAGGATTTAACCATGTTAAATCCCTAGGGAGAAATGTTTGGATAAAGACATAATTATATTATCTCTTGATCTGTAGAACCTAACTTTGCTTTTAATTCAGTTGACTGACTTGTTGATCAGATTAAACTCGAAGTTTCTCTGTGTTTTTTAGTAAAAATATTGTATACAGTAGTATTCAGAATGTTTCTTTGACCGATAATTTGACCCTATTCTTTTCATTGGAAAAATATAAGGCTGTCCATTAAATGTTGCAATTAAGCCTTATCGCTTACTGAATGCTTTCGTTCACATTCATAACTACTTCGATGGCAAAATACAGGGATCTAAGCATCAAAGGCAACGGAGCCACGAAACTGGCAAGCAAAGTTGAGGTTCAACCACGTTTTCTAGTTGACTTTTTGGGTTCGTGGTTTGAGTCGTATTACTAACGGGAGAAGCAGTTTCTAATGCTTGAGCATAGACAGAGACAGGGGTGATTAATGAGGTTAGGAGTAAGCTAGTGATCACACTAGTCAAAATATGAGGATTCATGACAATTTATCTCTTTCATCGCAACAATCCCATCTTATGGGGGAGTATCAGTCTTGACTTCCGAGAATATTCCTGTTTTGGAGAGTTAACTGTAACTTTTGTTCAAGTAAAATTACGGAGAATTAAGCCATCGTCCAATGGGGATCATGATGATAAGTGAGTAACTCTGTGGCTTTATCCCTCAACAAGGGTTGGGCAAAGAAGTAACCTTGACCGTATTCACAGTTAAGCGATCGCAGAATACGAAGCTGTTCTGGGTTTTCAATCCCTTCTGCCACGATGCTCATGCCCAAGTTATGGCCAAGCGTAATGATGGTATGGACTAATTGCGTGTATTTGGCGTGATCTGGTTCCTCACCGATGTAGCTGATAAAGGATTTATCAATTTTTAAAGTATCGACAGGAAACCGATAGAGATAGCTTAAGGAAGAATAGCCAGTTCCGAAGTCATCAATGCTTAACTGAATACCTAAGGTTTTGAGTTCATGAAGTAAGGCGATCGCTCGTTCAACATCGTTAATGATCATGCTTTCGGTGATTTCTAACTTGAGTTCCTTCCCCGTTAATTGAAATCGTTGCAAAGTATTACGAATTTTTTGAATCAGATCCGGTTGGGAAAATTGACGACCGGAGAGATTAACACTCATGAGGAGGCTAGGGATTTGAGGAAATTGTTGTCGCCACCGTTGAATTTGTTCGCAGGCTTGTTGCAAAATCCAGTGGCCTAAGGGCACAATTAAACCGCTTTCTTCTGCAACTGAAATAAAGTCCGAAGGAGAAACTAAGCCGCGATCGAGCGATCGCCACCGGATCAGGGCCTCAAATCCTTCAACTCGTAAGGTTTTCAGACTAACAATCGGCTGATAATATAACTCAAACTGATCGTGGCTCAGCCCCATTCGCAAATCGGTTTCCAATTGCCAGCGAACAATGGCCTTCGTATCCATGCCTTTAATGAAAATTTCATGACGAGCTTTCCCCATAGATTTTGCGTGATACATGGCGATATCCGCATAGCGGAGCAATTCGGGGGGATCGGGGGTGCGGCGCAACTGATCAAAGGCAATACCAATACTGACCGTAACGCAGATTTCTTTTTCTTGCCAAAAACAGGGTCGGGATAAAACTTGTTGTATGCGATCGGCGACTTGAATCACCTCATCACTGTGTTGAAGATTGGCTAAACAAATTGCAAATTCATCCCCTCCGACCCTCGCTAACAAATAGGGGGATTTTAGGCAGGTTCGCAACCGTTGAGCAATTTCAATCAGTACTGCATCTCCCGCGTCGTGGCCCAAGCCATCATTAATAATTTTAAAGCGGTCTAAATCGAGGAAAAGAACGGCTATCAGAGGAGATTGGGGGGAATGTTGATAGTAGGATTGCAGAGATTGCAGAAAGAGACGACGATTGGGCAATCCCGTTAAGGGATCGTGATAGGCTTGATAAACGACCTTATAGGCGAGCATTGACCCCGAACTGAGGAGTAATCCCAACAAGGGCGCAACGAAGGGAATCCAGCCCGCTTGTAGGAACGCGAATCCACACAGTAACCATAGGACAATCACAGCGATCGCTAAACTTAACCCAAAAGTTAATAACCGTTTGAGGCGACAGGTTAGGATTGCGCCTAAAAAAGACCAAAAACCTAGCCAAAGCCACTCTTGTCCTGAATTCCAAAACCAAAATTGTTGTTCTCCTCCTAGCGCAGCCCCCAAAATTTGACTGACTAACTGGGCATGAATAATCACCCCAGGCATTTCAAAGTCTTTGGTTTGTCCCGAACTATAAGGAGTCGGGAAGGTATCTTTGCCACTAGGAGCCGTTACGCCAATTAATATAATCCGGTTATTAATCCATTGGGGATTAACTTGATTTTTTAGGACATCGGTTAAACTGACGGTCTTCGCGATCGCGGGAGAGCGAAAACGCATGAGAGTTTGCCATCCAGCAACTTCCGAAGGCGGCAACTGATAAGCCCCTGAATTCACCTGTAATCGATTAAAATAGGCTTTGCCTAACTGTAATCGTTGGTCGGTAAACACTGGTTTAATGGGATAATCTGCCAAATACCGCAAACTCGTCTGCAATGCCAAGGAAGGATATTTTTTCCCCGAACGAGATGCAACCGCGATTAATCCCCGCCGTACCACATTATCGGCATCAATCACTAAATCCACAAAACCAATCCGTTCTGGAGGAACCCCCGCAGGCGCAACGACCCCTTTTTCTCCATTCGGAGCAGCCAATTGATTGGCAACAATGATATTGTCCGCTTTTAAAACCGTTTGTAGTTGTTCGTGCCCTGGTTGATGGGGAATATCTCGAAATAAGTCTAGGGCAATCACTTTCGGCTGATGCTGTTGTAAATTCGTCAATAACTCCGCAACGACCGCATCACTTAAGGGCCAACGTTTTTGATTGCGAATATCTTGCTCGGTAATGCCCACGACTAATAAACGATTATCCAGGGGCTGTTGGGGTTGGAGTTGCACCCAGGCATCGTAGGCGAGTAATTCTAGAAACTGGAGTCTGCCTTGAGATTTTGTCCAACCAACACTTCCTGCCACTAAACCACTAATTGAAGTGATAACCAGTAGACTACGCCAATCATAGCAAGGCTTCCAGCTTTTACTAGGATTCTCCTTCGCCGCTTGTAAAAACAGCCGCAATTGATCAAATAACGAATGGAATTTTAAAAGCACAAATTATCCAGGAGGTGAAAATAAGCGGGTAAGAAGCAGGTTGCTTGTAAACGGCTACGGTGAGTCACTGGACAATCACTTTCCTCTGACTCTAAAATAGGCGTATTGGATTCTTATTTTTAAAATTATTACAAATAAAATTAAAGCTTTTGTGAATTTTAAGATTGTGTTTACTGAATGCTTGATAAATTGCTATGAATTTTAACAAAAGGAAACAGTTTTTCAAATAAATAGCCACTAGCAGCATAGGCACAACACCAACTAAATGACGCAAGTATTGAAAAATTGTCAAGAGAGTAACGAGGTACAGAATTATGGCGAAACGGAACCTTCTTAAACAAAGTGCTTGGCTATGGGGGATGATCAGTTGTGTGGCGATCGCCGCAGAAACGTTGCCACTCATTGCCCATGCCCAATCGACGGATAATGATTTTCCCATTGCTCCCGATCGCCGTAAACCGGGTGGGAGTCGTCCTGGTTCCGATACCATTGAAGCCCCGATGCGCCGTAAACCAGGGGGAAGTCGAGATCTCTTGAGTAATAATACTTGTCGCTTTGATCCGCAACAGCTAACGGCCTTAGTCCCCCAATCCCTCAATAGTGCAACGGCTTCCGCTTCTCCGACCTTATTTTTTGCAGTGCCTATTATCAGTCAAGACACCTCCATCGAATTGGTTGTGCGGGATGAAACCGATCAATTAATTTACGAAAAATTTTCTTCCGGTTTAGGGCAAGCGGGCATTCTTTCTGTGACGTTGCCGAAGAATATGCTGAAACCCTCTGGGGAATATCATTGGTATCTTTCCGTCATTTGTAACCAACGCGATCGCGCCTATGATTACGTGGTCGAAGGGATTGTTCAACGGGTGGCGATGTCACCGTCCTCAACTCAAAACGGCAATTGGGAAGAACAAATCAAACAATATCAAGCGCAAAACCTCTGGCAAGATAAGCTGGCAGTGTTAGCAGACTTAAAACGTCAACGCCCGAATGATCCCCAAACATTAACCCTATGGCAAGAAACCTTAAGATCGGTCAATTTAGATGAAGCGATCGCCGTTAGTCCCTTGTTATAACCCTATTCCATAGGAATTGATTTTGAGAAACTGATTTTAGGGATTAAATCTTTGATGACTGAAATCCCTGCTGGCTCGAAAATACGGGCTTTTCATCAATTAATTAATTGAGTTGGCCCAATCTTTAGCCCACAACAAAACAGCTTGTACTCGTTCTATCGTGGGAGCTTCACAATAAAGCCGTAACACAGGCTCCGTACCACTAAAGCGAATTAATAACCAACCGCCACCACTCATACGGAATTTATAGCCGTCTTTGGTTATGCAATCGGTAACAGATTGACCGGCAATTTCGGTTAAGGGTTGTTTTTCTAGGCTATCCAGTAATTTTGCTCGTGTTTCCATGCTGGCAAGGGGCAGATCAATGCGGTCATATTCACTAAAAAAGTTGGTTTTCTTTTGTAATTCCCCATAAAGATCGCTGATATCTTGACCTGATTCCACAATGGCTTCTAACACGTACAAAGCCGACAGCAGGGCATCCCGTTCAGGAATGTGATTGCCGTAACCAATTCCGCCCGATTCTTCACCGCCGACTAAAACTGACGTTGCCATCATGCGATCGCCGACGTATTTATAACCAATGGGGGTTTCAAACACAGGTAACTGGTAGAGTTCGGCTAAAAAAGTGAATAAATCCGAACCACTAACGGTTTTGACCACTTCCCCCTTCAATCCCTTATTTTGTCCCAAGTGATCAATCAAAATGGGAATTAGTCCCTGAGAACTGAGGAAATTTCCTTGCCCATCCACCGCCGCAATGCGATCGCAGTCTCCATCAAACACTAACCCAACGCGAATGTCTTGACTCCCTTTCTTTGCTTCCTGTTGCAACGTTTCCAATAATTCAGGAACGTATTTCGCTAAGGGTTCAGGAGAGGCTCCCCCAAACAAGGGATCGCGATCGCTGTTTAATTCATTAATTTCACAACCCAATAGACGTGCTAATCCCCCTGCGGCTGCCCCGTGCATCACATCGGCAAAGACCCGTAATTTCCCTTGCTCAATGGCGGAACGAATCGGCGCAACATTAACCATCGACTGTAAGCCCTTCACGTAGCTCGGCCAGGGATCAAAATCTACTATCTTGCCGAGTTGCTCTACTGGCTGAATCGGTTTATCTAATAACGCTTCAATTTGTTCAGTAATTTCTGGCCCGACTGACCCACCAAACGCCCCTTTTACTTTTAATCCCAAATATTTGGCAGGATTGTGGCTCGCGGTTAACACCAAGGCTCCTAAGGCATTTTCCTGTTTTGCCGCCCAACTAAAAGCCGGCGTGGGGGCATAGGAAGTCGATAAATACACCTCAAAACCCTGTTCTTGAACGGTTTGGGCAACCAATTTCGCAAAATCTTCCGCCATGAAGCGTCGGTCATACCCCACAATAATTCGGCGATCACGTCCTGTCCCATAATTATCTGCTAACACCTGAGCCGCGATCGCTGCCACACGAGCCACACGTTCAAAGGTAAAATCGGCGGCAATCACACCGCGCCAACCGTCCGTACCGAATTTGATGGGGTTAGGAGAAAACAACATGGTTAGGGTCAGTAAGGAAATAACACCAATAGTTTACGGTATTCTTCTCTTTTGGTTAACCCCAATTGCCAACAAATACTCAATTAGAGCAGGGTTGAGTTTCACAAAAATTTGGACAAGGTTCTCAGCACTGCGGTAAGGGATAGGAAGCCTTTCCAACCTCAACGTCAATTGGTCACAGTAGGGGACTGTGATAAACTAATAGTAGTTTAAAAAAGACTCAGCAATGCTAAACTCTTGATTAAAGCTCTGATTTTCAACTAGCATCATCGTTTTTAGACCACTAAAAACCTAGTTTTAGATTAGTTTAATTCTATCAACTTATTTGATTTATTAGTCGATTAGTACTATTTAAATACCCCCTTCAAACTTAACTTCATTAAAGAACATAGTGAAGGACATTTAAATCGATTTTAAAACCGTGGGAAAATCAAAAACTGCTACTATTTTAGTCATCGATGACCATCCCTATAGTCGTCTAGCAACTGTTGACATCCTTCAATTGGATGGTTATGAAGTATTAGAATCCGATGGGAGTTCCGATCTCGTTGCAGAAGTATTAAAGCAACAGCCAGATCTCATTCTTTTAGATATCATGATGCCAGAAAACAATGGATTAGTTGTTTGCGAAAAGCTAAAATCTAATCCTCAAACGGCGATGATTCCTATTATTTTAATTACCGTATTAGACGATCAAAATTCACGCCTGCAAAGCCGTAAGATAGGAGCCGATGCCTTTCTGCTAAAACCCTTAGAACGGGTTGATTTATTAACTAGAGTTGACTTATTAATTCAAAAGAAACGTTTAGCTGAATGGGTTGAACAAATTGAACAAGTTTTACTCCTGATTGCCCAAACCATTGAAGAACGCTATTCAGACAAGTCTGATTCGGATCTGTCCTTTAGCCAATTAGCCCAATCCTTTGGTGAATACTTGGGGCTTTCCTCGCTAGCCTTAAAAGATTTAGTCTTTGCAGCCCGTTTTCATGATATTGGAATGTTGACTATTCCCGATGCCATTATGCTGAAAAAAGGAGACCTGACAGAGACAGAACGGGAGGTTATCAAACAACACGTTTTAGTCGGTGAGAAAATTTTTCAACCGCTTTCCTATCGTCGCGAAGTCGGACGGATCATTCGTCATCACCATGAGCGTTGGGATGGGAG
Organism: Snowella sp.; assembly: GCA_035285545.1. Classification (GTDB taxonomy): domain Bacteria; phylum Cyanobacteriota; class Cyanobacteriia; order Cyanobacteriales; family Microcystaceae; genus Snowella. The sequence continues at coordinate 19,244 of JAYKGY010000120.1, forward strand.
CGGTTACCCCGATGGTTTAGTGGAAGATGAAATTCCTTTTCTGGCTCAGGTTTTCCAAATTTTAGATATTTATGATGCTTTAACCAGTAACCGTTCCTATAAAGATGCAGTGTCATCAGAAAAAGCGTTAGCTATCTTAAAAGAAGAGGTTGAACGGGGCTGGCGTAATCCTGAATTAGTGGCAAAGTTTACGGATTTTATTAACGAACAGGCTACTGTAAAGGTTTAAAATATTATTGTCTAGACTTTTTATGTCTTCGATTCGGCTCTTAATTATTACATCTTGCACAGGTGAAAAAAAGTTCAACCCTGAAGGTTCTTTAACATTAGAGGATTTTCAAAATAAAGAGCGTTTAATTATTAGAACTAAACAATTAGAAGGCTATTCTTCTCCTGCTGGTTTACTCTATACAGGTTCACAACATCTGCATGTCTTATCTGGAGTAAAAACTTTACGAGAGGTGTTTGGGCAAGAGAACGTTGATTTGATGATTCTTTCGGCAGGTTATGGGTTAATTAGTGAAGATAAAATGATTGTGCCCTATGAGGTGACATTCAATAATTTGAAGTCGGGAGAACTAGATAAATGGGCTAAAGTTCTCAATATTCGAGATGATTTTGAAAAGGCGATCGTCAATTATGATTTAGTTTTTATTCTGTTGGGAGAACGTTATTTACGGTCATTAGCTTTGCCAGTTGTCACTAATCCTGAACAAACTTTGATCTTTTTAGCATCTGGAAAGAGCGATCGATATATCCCTCCTTTATCGGCTAAGATTTTTAAGATACTTTTGAGCAATGATGAGGCTCGGCAATTTAGTTTTCCCTTAGTAGGATTAAAGGGATATTTGTTAGAGAGGTTTACTCAAAATATTAAAGAATTACCGCAATATTTAGAAAAAGTTTATCGTTATCCTGAATTTTTTAAGTCGGTTATTTATCAAAATCCTGAACCTTTACAATTGAGTTTGCCTATCCAAGTAGCGGAAGTCCCTAAAAAAATTAGCCCATCTAAATCGGTTAAGTTACCTTTAGATCTCACACAAATTGAAAAAGCGGCTAATAGTCATTATAGTCTTCAATATTATATTCCTGAATATGATGATTTAGTAGATCCAAAATATGACTTTTTAACGGATAGCTACGATAAAAATCGGGATGGCTATTTTGATCAAGTTTATGCCCACGAGATTTACGGTTCGCCTAACTATGACGGTGTTTTAATTTCTAAAGTTGTTATTGAGGGCAAAACGAAGAAAAAGGCTTTAATGCGGGAAATGGGGGTAGGTAATTATGTAAGATTTCCTCGAAAAAATATTATGGGAGATTGTGGAGCATTTGGATATATTTCTGAAGAGGTTCCTCCTTATAAAACAGAAGATATTTTAGAATTTTATGATCAATTAGGGTTCGATTATGGGGTGAGTATTGATCATTTAATTGTCGGCCCTTTTGCCCAACCTGGAGTTAGAGAACAACGATATGAGTTGACGATGAAAAATGCTGAGGATTTTTTAAGGTTACATCGGGAAAGAGGCTATCAATTTACACCAATTGGTGCAGTGCAGGGATGGTCGCCTGAGTCTTATGCAGAGGCAGTTAAGGAATATATCAAGATGGGTTACGACTATATTGGTTTAGGCGGAATGGTTCGTTCTTCCAATGAGGTGATTTTTGAGGTTTTGAAAGCAGTTTCTCCTCATTTAACAAGTCAAACGCGGGTACATTTATTTGGGGTAGCGCGATTGGAATCGGTTGAAGCTTTTCATCATTTAGGGGTAACAAGTATGGATTCAGCCAGTCCATTACGAAAGGCTTGGTTGGGTTCGGTGGGAGCGGCGGTGAATTATCATACTTTATCGGGAAAAAAATATACGGCGATTCGGGTTCCGCCTGTAAATCGGTATGGTAGAAAAGCCCAAAAGGTGATTGCTTCAGGCGTAGTGACAGAGGAGACGTTAAAAATTTTAGAACGGCAAGCTTTACAAGCATTACGGGATTTTGATGCGGGTCAATTAACTATAGAAGCGGTGTTAGATGCGGTACTGGAATATGATGAGCTTCTGGATAGTGACAGTTCAGACGAGCAAGATAATGTGTTAGTGGCACACATAAAGCGGCGGAATTTGCAGCGGCATTTATACCAAGACCTTTTGGAGGATCGTCCTTGGCGGCAGTGTGATTGTCAGATTTGTCAAGAAATTGGGATTGATGTAGTGATTTTCAGGAATAGTAATCGCAATAGAAGGCGAGGTTTTCATAATACTTATGTGTTTTATAAAAGGTTCAAAAGTCTTTTTTCCGTTGCAGATTTGACTGGGATTTAGTTCACCCTAACTGTACTAGTTACTGATTTTTAAAGCACTCAACAATAGAGCGTATAATTCCACTTTTCCCTCGACAGTTTAAAAATAAAACTTCACCCTTTAAAGCATGATTGCGTTTTAAATCTGAAATAATATTCGTTAAATCATGACCAATATAACCTGTAATTACGGCAATTAGATCAGAATTTTGTATTTTTTCTTGCACCGTATTTTGATTAATATATGCTTCACTAGAAGGGGGAACTTCTATAGCACTTTGCAAAGCATAATTTTCTTTTAATTCTTGAATAACGGCTCGTCTTGTTGTTGAATGACCCCCAACTAAAGCAAGACTAATGGATGATAATGATAAAGTTTCTTCAGTTATTTTTTGGTCTGGGACAAGTTCTATTGTGAGAGTCTGGGCATTTTGTCGTTGCTCAAGACGATAATTTAAAACTTCTTGGAGTAAATCTTGGTTAAGTGAAAAGAGCGCACGTTTTAAATCTTCAAAAAAAGAATCTTCAAGTTTAGCTGACCGAATTGAATCATCTATTTCAGCAAGAGCAAGGGCCAAATAATCATTTGCTAAAGAGTCTCGTAGTTGAGGAAATTTATTAACATAACTTTCCAGACTTTCAATTAACTCAAATTGTTGCTGGCGACTTATTTTTTTTCCTTGAATTAAAGTCTTAAGCGCCAATAATTCTTGTTGGAGTTGTTCAACTTTTTCTGATTGAGCTAACCAGTCTAACCAATCAGCAGAAGCATTCAGTAATTTGTCAGTTTCTGCGATAGATTTCCACAACGCTAGTCTTTCTTTTAAAATTTCCTGAAGCGGAGCAAAATTCAGCAGTTCTGTAGGTTCAAAGTTTAAACAACGCTCATAATAAGCAACAATTTGACGGTCTGATAAATCACCAAATCCCCATTGATTAGCAATTTTAGCAATATTGGCATAATCTTCTAAGGTCAATTGCTCTTCTGCTATTTCTTGTAATATTTGATAAATTTGTCCTGACTGTTGAATTCCATCGTTTTCTGCCCATAATCTAGCTAAAGGGAAGAGAATCTGAGGTTTATTTTCTCCTTGTTGCCATGCTGTGCTTAAGTATTCTAATGCCGTTGCTTGATTTCCTGTATAATAAAGTGCTGACCCTAGATTTCCCGAAAGCGTGGGGGAAAGCTCATCCATTGATTCTGTTAATAGGTTTAAAACTTCTTGATACTGTTTATTCGCTAAGAGCAAAGAAGTATAAATTTCTTGAATTTTATCTGTTTTGTTAGGAATAGATTGATAAATTTTTAAGGCTTCTGGAATATTATTAATGGCGGTATAAGTTTCGGCTAAAGCTAATAAAATATTAGTGGCTTTGGGATAATCATTATTTAAAGATTTCAGTTTAGCAATTCGTTCATCGGGTTCAATTTCGAGTAACTCAGCGAGTTGTTCATTTAAGGATTTTCCTGTAGATTGTGGTGGAGATTCTTGAGAATTAAGGTTTTGATTCAGCAGTTTTCGGACGTTGTTAGCTTGATGAAGTCGCTCTAATTCAGGAAGAAATGAGGTGGCTAGTTTTTGCGCTTCCTGCAAGATTTGTAAGGTATTTGTTTGTTGATAATAGTTAAGATGAGCCGAAACTAACTGTTCTACTAAACGTCCTGATACAGGTAGAGCAAGAACTTCTGAGCGTTTAAGTTTTGTAATTTCAACTATCTGCTCGTATTGTTGAGTTTGATCATAAAGGGCAATTAAAGTTCTCAATGCACTACTATCATTATTGTTTATTCGCTTAAATAATGTATGTTCTATATCAGTGGTTTTTCCCGCTTTAATCTCTTCTGATAAATAAGAAGAATTCATTTCTTGAGTAGCACAAGTTGAGCGAGGAACCTTTTCATTAAGCTGTTTAACTGCTTGACTAAATTGCTTTTGCCAAGATTTAAAATTTAGCGTTATTTGAGGATTTAATAAAGTATTTTTTTTTGTTAATATTTGTTCTAAATTTAATTTGCTTGTATTGACATAAAGAAAATAGGAATATTCTGAATGTGTAGCAGGCCATAATTTACTGACTGTTAGACCTTCTTGACGCAGAATGAGATAAACTTTTTGAGCTTGAGGCAGATCACATTTAAGGCGGAGTCCCACCTGATTTTCTTTTCCTAATTTCGTTTTAATTTCATACTGCATTACAGTGACTCTCCTTGTTCAAAATAGGCTTTTGCTTTTTGCTGTAACTCGCATTGATGACGTTCATCATGGTAATAAGTAAAGAATTCAATATTTTTATTTAATCCCCCATTAGTCATATTAAAAGAGCCATCAATTGCCCCACAACGACCAACATAAAGTTTAGTATGTAAATTGGCGAGTTTACGCACCTTGATGCGTTGATTTTGTTGTTGGAGTTGTTGTAAAGCGGAATAGTAGCGGGTGTCTTCGCCAACGACTATCTTAATATCAATTCCATTCGCCCCCATTTGATGAAGAATATCAAATAAATGGAGGGAATCTTGTCTTGTTTCTACAATTTCTTGAAAGGAAACATAATAAGGATGTTCAAGATTAAAGTTGGTTACCCAAGGCGCAATAATCCAAAAAGTATGATGATCTCCTAATTGAGAAGCTAAAACTTCATTCAGGAGAAAATTGTAAAGCATTGCTTGACCACTAGGTTGCAATTTAGTTGATTGTTTTGCCATATAGCTACTCAAGTTACCAATATGAATTTAGTTACTGAATTGGACGAATGGTAACTTCAATAACAGGAAGTTTAGTCAGCCTCAAATCATTAGAATAAATGGTTTGAATATTCGTAATCATGGGATAAACCATGCCCACATCTGTATCAATTCCTGCATCAGTGAGATAGCTAATGGTAGAACATAAATTTTGTAAAGAATCACTCTTGACTCGGAGATAAATCACCTGACAACCCTCCTCTAACATCTGTCTCATTTGCTCACAAATAGAAGCCTGCTCTTGACTGTCTGCGACTTCCAAGGTTTGATGGGTACGCATCTGATTTAACCATTCAGTCAGTAAAGGACGATTCAAAAGATTTCGACTCAACCCCGGTGATTCAATATCACTGCTACGATCATCCAGACAATTTGAACAACAAGTACGACAATTTAATAGCATTCGGCGTTCTACAGCGGATTCAAAGGTTTTTCTGGCTTCTTCCCCTGTCGTACCATACTCATCTTCGTAAAGCTTGAGTAAACGCTCTGATTCAGGAAAAGGCGTGGTTTGCTGTTTTCTGGCATTAATAATCTTACGGTATAGCATTGCTCGTGCTTCAGTGAAGGAGGGATCTCGTCCTAATTGATCTGCACAGTCGGGTAGAAACTGATGGTTAATTTCTTGGAAAATGCGCCAATTAACTAATGGTTGGCCGTCAATTACTTGAGTATAATCAGGAATAAAGACTCGTAGCAACGATTTTAACTGAATTTGACGCACAGGAACGCCCAGTTGACGACGAACTTCAGCCAGTAAACGACCAATGGCTAGTTGGCGATCGCCTGAATTGGACGCAGTGGTAATATTCTGTACCCAGTTTTCACACTCTCTAAGCCAATTTTCGGGCTGTGCGAGCAAATGACGAAGAAATGCTTCTTCCTGCGCGGTTGAGCAACGACTCATTTTTTCGGCTAATATTGTCCAAAATTTGTCAGGTTGTTGTCGAATAAGGTCATGGGTTGCCCTCATCACGCCGATTCCGCCCATACCGATTTCATATAACCAAATGCGGTCTGATGCTCGGTCTGGAAAATCAGCGTTTAATTCTGTCCAAGCAGACACATAATTAAGAGCTTCAACACCGGCTACTTCTTGAGCAACTTGTTTTAACGCTTGGGTAATACCGTATTGAAAACTATCCCGTAAATGCTGTTGATAGGGTTTTCTTTCTGTTTTGAATGCTTCATAGATTTCTAAAAATTCCGAGATGTAATTCTTCCCACTGGATGCTAATTTTCTCACTTGTTCTTGTTTTTTACGAGACAATTGATGAATTCCATTGATAGAAGCCGTCAATAATTTTTCAAATTGGTTATTTCCTTTAATAAACCAATCTCGTAATCCTTCTATTGTCCCTTGATTTTGGTTTAGCCAACTATCTGCCATTGTTAATAATACTTTAATGAAGTTTTCTGCGGCAAAATAATTTTCCTGATAGTCAATGGTTAGAAGATTAATAAAATAGTGTTGGATTCCTTGAGATTGCAAATTGGCTAAGGTAGAAGAGGAGATAACAAAGTTATTAAATCTATCTGTTTTTAGGTTAAAAGAAATGCCATCAGTCGTTAAGTTATAACCTAATGCACAATTTTGAATTTCGTCTTCTTTGGCTTGAAAGCCTCCTACACCTCTAATTTCATCGATTTTTGAATTATGGAATTTAATTGTATATTCACTTCCTAAAATAATCCGTTGTATCTTCAGCATATTAAGATTAGTCGGTTCATCACTGTAAAAAACAATTTGCTGTATTAAAGCCTTGCCGATGGGGTCTATTTGAAGAATAGAATGTTGTTCATTAAAGGTATAATTGGGACTAGAATCTCGGCGTACTGGGTTGGGAAAAACCGCATTAATAGAAATAGCTGAACTAGAATGGGCTAATTGATGGCTATCTTGAGGGGCATTATAAGAATCCCTTTCTTCAACTAAATCTTCTGTGTCTGGATTACAATACCAATAGGATGAATTATGATCTCGACTAAATTGTTTTGGATTAATGGCGGTTGGACGATAAACTTCTATTTCATGGGAACTTTGAGGGGCTATATCAACTTTTTTCAAGGCTCTTTCTGGTAAGTTAACGGTGTTAATTGAGCCATCTAAACGCTCGAATTGATAATACTGAGCAAGAGAAATTAATGTTAATTGATCTTCTGAGATTTCAGGGGGAATCCAAGTTGCTCCTTCGCCCCCTCGGAAGGTAACATTACCGGGAATTGTCTCAGTAATGGCTAAACTAATACTTTCTGAACTCGGCTGTTTATTAAAAAACGTATTATCAGGGCGGTAATCTACTCTAACTTCAGGTAAATTAATATCTGAAAATAAATTTTCTGGTAAGTATTGACGAAGAAGTTGACGAGCTTCTACATAAGAACTATTCTCTTTTTCAAATTTTGCATAGACTTCTTTCATTAAGAACCTATCCGAAAAATGTGAGAAGTTTGCGGCCGATGATCAAACAAGCAGCAATCTGAATAAAGCCCAAGTAGGATTGAGAAGATTTGGCCCATCGAATAAGGATGCCTCGGAAACGATT
>JAYKGY010000121.1:0-38048 GCA_035285545.1 Snowella sp.
AATCGTTTCCGAGGCATCCTTATTCGATGGGCCAAATCTTCTCAATCCTACTTGGGCTTTATTCAGATTGCTGCTTGTTTGATCATCGGCCGCAAACTTCTCACATTTTTCGGATAGGTTCTAAGCCGTTCTGCCCTGTCAACTTGAAGCAACACCCCCGATAAGCGGACAGACTCCTCACAATTGTTAACAAACTTCATGAACTTTTTTAACACTGAAGCAGGAAATCACGGTTAGACTGTCCCTCCATGCGTAAAATGTATTCTTAAGTTTTGTCATAATTTCACTCTACTAATTCAGAGGAGAACTCAATACCGATGGCTGAATACACTCAAGTCGTCAAAGCCTATAATGATGATCCCTTTACGGGTCATCTATCGACCCCGATTTCGGATTCTGGCTTTACTAAAGCGTTTATTGGTAATCTTCCGGCTTACCGCAAAGGTCTTTCCCCCATCCTGCGTGGATTAGAAGTGGGAATGGCTCACGGCTATTTTCTCGTTGGCCCCTGGACGCTGCTTGGCCCCTTACGGGATTCTGATCATGCCTATTTAGGCGGTTTAATTGGCGCATTAGCGTTAATTTTAGTTGCGACTGCGGCACTCAGTAGCTATGGCTTAGTTTCCTTCCAAGGGAAAAAAGATGATAATGATTCCCTCCAATCGGCTGAAGGTTGGAGCCAATTCTCCGCAGGTTTCTTTGTCGGTGCAAGCGGTGGTGCTTTTGTTGCCTACTTCCTGTTGGATCATTTAAATATTATTGATGGAATTTTCCGGGGTGGTTTTAACTAGGGTTTGACTTAAGTATTGATGCTTAGTTTTAACTCGGTTTTAACCGTTCTTAATTTTCTATCAAGCTAAAGAGCAGTTTTTTGTCATTTCTCATCTTTTTAGGAGACTTTAACCATGACTGGAGCTTACGCCGCTTCCTATTTACCCTGGATCTTAATTCCCATTGTTGGCTGGTTATTTCCTGCTGTTGCAATGGGATTATTATTCCTACACATTGAAAGTGATGCTTAATTAAAGTTTTTTTAGCAACATTAACTGTCATTTGCTTTAAATACTCTGTCTTCGGGCAGGGTATTTTATTTGGCATTTATCTTTTCATATTGGGTGAAATCTGCTTGTTGAGTGGATTAGGATACGATGAATTGAAGTATCGTTGCTTAAGGAATCACTATGAATACCTCACTGTATGAGCAGGACATCTTATTGTGGGTGGAGGATACGGTAAATAAACTCAAAAATCATGATTTTGAAAATCTAGATCTTGATAATTTAATTGAGGAGGTGGAATCCTTGGGGATTTCTCAGAAAAAAGAATTAATCTCCCGTCTAATGGTTTTATTAGAACATTTATTAAAACGTCTTTATGTTGATCTGCCCCATGATTACAACGGTTGGGAACGAACGATTCGTAATCAACGCTCAGAAATTGATCTATTAATTAGCCAAGTCCCTAGCCTTAAGTCTCGATGGGATATGAGTTTTAATGATGCATGGAAAAGAGCGTTAGTTAAAGTAAAAAAAGAATATCGTCAGGTTACTTTTCCCGATCGCTGGCCCTATTCTCAAAGTATTGAAGCCATTTTAAATGAAGATTTTTGGGAAGAGAATTAGGCTTTTAAGCGCGATCGCGTGAATGTTAGAATTTAGCAATGTTTGATAATGTTTGCAAATTTCTTGCTGAAAATTTTTCTGAAGATTATGCTACTTGGTTACTTGGTCGTCCGGTTACGTTGACGAAACTGAGTCCAACAGAATTATCCTTAGAACCCATTCGCGCCGATTCTCTTATTCTCGAACAATCTGAAAACTTAGTCTTACATTTGGAATTTCAAACCGAACCGGATGAAAGCATGGGCTTTCGGATGTTAGATTACCGAGTTAGGGTTTATCGCCGTTTTCCGCTTAAAACCATGTACCAGGTCGTGATTTACCTGAAACCGACTAAATCGGAATTGGTGTATCAAGATAGTTTTCAACTGGGAGAAACAACTCATCGTTATCGAGTGATTCGTTTATGGGAACAATCTTCCGATTTATTCCTAAAAAGCTTAGGATTATTGCCTCTAGCGGTATTAACCCAAAGTTCGGATCCCGAATTAAAATTGAGGCAAGTTGCAGAAGTTCTAGATACTATTACCGGTAATCAAGTTAAAGCCAATTTAATGACAGCAAGTTCGGTATTTGGGGGACTTGTTCTAAAATCTGAGCTTATTAAAACAATTTTACGGAGTGAAATCATGAAAGAATCAGCCGTTTATCAAGAAATTCTTAAAGAAGGAGAACAGCGAGGTCTGCTTAAGGGCAAACTTGAGGGCAAACTTGAGGGTAAACTTGAAACCATTCCCCTACTGAAAAAATTGGGTTTATCGATCGCGGAAATTGCTGAGGAATTAGAGATTGATATTGCTTTAGTTAATCAGTTTGTGGCTAATCAGAACCAATAAACTCAGACGCGATCGCGAGTTCGCCTAACTCTTCCACAACGCGGAAAAATTTTAGAGTCTAAAGAAAAATGCTACAATTCCTCCATAAGCTAGGGGTGTCTAGGAGTCTAGGCTGAGAAAAACCCTTAGAACCTGAGACTGGGTAATACCAGCGTAGGGAAGCTGTTTATTGAGGAACAAAACATATGCGTACAGAATGGATTGCCAAGCGGCAGGGCCACAGTAACGTTTCCCAGATGCACTATGCGCGTCAGGGTTTGATCACCGAAGAAATGGATTTTGTGGCTAAGCGGGAGAACCTTCCTGCCGATCTCATTCGGGAAGAAGTGGCACGCGGTCGCATGATTATCCCCGCCAATATTAACCACCCTAACCTGGAGCCGATGGCCATTGGGATTGCCTCTAAATGTAAGGTTAATGCCAATATTGGGGCTTCTCCCAACTCTTCTAATATTGATGAGGAAGTGGCCAAGCTCAAGTTAGCGGTGAAGTATGGTGCAGACACGGTGATGGATCTTTCCACAGGTGGGGGAGATTTAGATGTCATTCGCACCGCTATTATTAATGCGTCTCCCGTTCCCATTGGTACGGTTCCCATTTACCAAGCCCTCGAAAGTGTGCATGGTAGCATCGAAAATTTAACCCCTGACGATTTTCTGCATATTATTGAAAAACATGCTCAGCAAGGGGTGGACTATATGACCATCCATGCCGGGTTATTAATTGAATATTTACCGTTAGTGAAAAGTCGCATTACGGGCATTGTCTCTCGTGGTGGTGGCATTATTGCGAAGTGGATGTTGCATCATCATAAGCAAAATCCCTTATATACCCATTTCAATGACATTATTGAAATTTTCAAAAAATACGATGTTTCCTTTAGCTTAGGGGATTCGCTGCGTCCTGGTTGCACCCATGATGCGTCGGATGATGCCCAGTTATCGGAGCTTAAAACCTTGGGTCAGTTAACCCGTAAGGCTTGGGAGCACGATGTACAGGTGATGGTGGAAGGGCCTGGCCACGTTCCAATAGATCAGATCGAGTTTAATGTGCGTAAGCAGATGGAAGAGTGTAGTGAGGCTCCTTTCTATGTGCTTGGGCCACTAGTTACGGATATTGCGCCGGGTTATGACCACATTACCTCGGCCATTGGAGCCGCGATCGCGGGTTGGCACGGTACGGCAATGCTGTGTTATGTAACGCCCAAAGAACATTTAGGCTTACCGAATGCGGAAGATGTGAGAAATGGGTTAATTGCCTATAAGATTGCAGCCCACGCGGCCGATATTGCCCGTCATCGTCCAGGCGCACGCGATCGCGATGATGAACTATCAAAAGCTCGCTATAACTTCGATTGGAATCGTCAATTTGAACTCTCTTTAGATCCGGAAAGAGCCAAAGAATATCACGACGAAACCTTACCCGCTGATATTTATAAAACGGCTGAATTCTGCTCCATGTGTGGGCCTAAATTCTGTCCGATGCAAACTAAAGTTGATGCAGAAATGCTAGAAGAATTAGAAACCTTCCTAGCAAAGGAAAAAGATACGGTAGTAGCTCAACGTTAAACTAAGAAAGCAATAATAAAAATGAGGGTGGGTGAAACTCCCACCTTTTCAAGGGATAAAAATCAGAGTATTGAATAGGAAGTATTGAAGTATTGCATAATAGAAAAATGAACAGAGAAAGTCCCTATACGATAACTTAACGGGAAATCTCGTTATTTTTATCTAAAAAGCATCCATACACAAAGTAAACAAAATCCTATTGATCTCACCTATCGCTATTATTGAAAACGATGAAAAGCAGAAACGCTGTGATGACAAAAAGCAAGGATGCTTAACTAATGATGCGAAGGTTAGATAAAAGGCATGAGATTTAGCAGAATAGAACGCTTAAAAGAAGTTAGACAGAGGGATATCATTAGTCTGCTCGATTTTATGGCAAAATACATTACTGTTTTGGCGTATTCTAAGTCGGTAGAATTATCCGGTTATTCTATGCCGTTAATTGTTTATTAATGAATCATCTTAAGTTTCAAAAAGTATTTATTCGCCACGCATTCATAGCTTGATTCAGCAATATTGGATTATTATCGCCAAAATGAACACTTTCGTTCATAATGGTGACCACTTATTGATCACTTATTGATCTAGACAACTATCAAAGGAATGAATTCGAGGGATTCATGAAAACGCTTCTCGCTAAAATCCTATACAACATTTATCGTTCTTTGGCACGTTCTTACAAGCGGAAATTATTGTTGTTTGTTGATGCTTGTATTTGTGTTTTAGCTATTGTTGGGGCATTTTTTTTGCGAGATTCCATTTCGCTTCTGAGTCTCAATATTGATCAGTATTTTTGGCCAATTTTATTTCTAATTAGTGTCAAATTAATTATTTTTAAGTTGAAGGGAATGTATAATCCGATTCTGCGCTATACAGGAATCGAGTTTCTTTCGACGGCCACTCAATCAATTCTTTTAAGTTCCACAATTCTGATTGTTTTTGGGTTTATTCAAGGCTCTTGGCCTTTACCGCGAACCATTGTTGGGATTGACGCGCTCTTAACCTTGGTTTTAATTGTGACGGTCAGAATTTTGATTCGCTATCTTTTCCGTATCTTGGATCAATGGGTGGGAGAATCCAAGTCTCGGCAGCGGGTGGTGATTTATGGTGCGGGAGCGTCGGGTTCCCAATTAGCGCGGGCTTTTTTGGATGAACCGTCCTATGAGGTCATTTGTTTTGTTGACGATAATACGGAGCTACATCGGCAGGTCATTCAGGGCTTTAAGGTTTATTCTCCTACGCAATTAACGAGTTTATACAGTAAGCGACCGTTTGATATCGTGATTTTAGCGATGTATGAACTGAGTAAGACACGGAAACGAGAAATTGTTCAGAGTTTAGAATCTTTGCCCATTACGGTCAAAGCAGTGCCACCGATGGCGAAATTGGTTTCAGGAGAGGTTTCGATTGGTAAGTTACGAAATATTGATGTGACCGAGTTATTAGGGCGAGAAGAGGTGATGCCCTATCCCGAATTACTTTACATTAACGTCGCAGGAAAATCTGTTTTAGTGACCGGAGCGGGGGGGTCTATCGGCTCTGAATTATGTCGTCAAATTGCTCAATTAAACCCGACATGCTTAATTATGTACGAAATGAGTGAATTTGCACTCTACAGCATTGATATTGAGCTAGCGGAGCGTTTTCCCCATATTCAACGGGCAGCTTATTTGGGCAATGTTACTGAGCAATTACCATTCCAAAATGTTTTGAGAAAGCATCAGGTTAATACGATTTATCACGCAGCAGCCTATAAACATGTGCCGATTGTGGAAGATAATCCTGCTTTAGGAATTTACAATAACGTTCAAGGTACTTTAAGTGTGGCCCAAGCGGCGATCGCCTGTGATGTATCCAATGTGGTTTTAATTTCCACCGATAAAGCCGTCCGACCGACCAATGTGATGGGAGCCAGTAAACGGGTTGCCGAACTAGTGGTTCAATCCTTAGCGGATTTAGGCAATCATTCGACCTGTTTTACCTGCGTCCGCTTTGGTAATGTGTTAGACAGTAGTGGTTCAGTTGTTCCCCGTTTCCGTAGACAAATTGCCTCTGGTCAACCGATCACCGTAACCCATGCAGATGTCACTCGCTACTTTATGTCTATTCCAGAAGCGGTACGTTTAGTGATGCAGGCAGGCGCAATGTCGAAAGGGGGGGAAGTGTTCCTACTGGATATGGGAGACCCCATTCGGATCTATGATCTAGCCGTACAAATGATCCGTTTAAGTGGTTTAGAACCTGGCCGAGACATTGAAATTAAGATAACAGGGCTACGACCCGGTGAGAAATTATATGAAGAACTGTTAATTGACCAAACTAAGGCTGAATCCACTCGGCATCCCCGAATTTTTTCCGCTAAGGAACATAAATTAAGCTGGGATATTTTAGAAGGAAAACTGGAAAGATTATTGTTACAATCGCAAACTTACGATTATGAAGCGTTAATTACAACGTTAAAAGATTTGGTACAGGAATATAAACCGGCTAATCAAATTGTTACGAAATCAAATAATACGTTAAACAACGATAAAACCAGTATAGAGTTATAACCTTTTTCAATAAATGAAATCCGGACATGCTTTTATCGCAAGTTTTTAGGGCTGTTGTGCTGACAGGCTTATCGGGAATAACGATACCGTTATAAACTAATCCGTCTACCCCGATAAAGGATTTCTTCTTCGGCTCGGGACATCAGCCCTTCAATATCTTCTTGCGCTTCTAGGTCATTCCACAAAGGAGCAAAAGGCACAAATATGTCATTATTTTGACAAATAGCTTCAATTTTTCTGATAATTCGTTTAATTTCCACTTCTAACAATCCTGTTAGGATTTGGCTTGCCTGAATAAAGATAAAGTTATTACTGAGGCAAGGAGTCAGCATTAAATGGCCCTCTGAGCTATGAATCGCGATCGCGTCCATACCATTCCATTTCATTTCAGATTGAAGATTATGGGCTAAAGACAACATTTTTGCCGCTAATATTAAAGCCTGCTCTTCGGCTATACCAATGGCTTGAGTTAATGGTCGTCCTTCCTCTGAAACTAAAATAGCCCCTTGAATTCCCAATCCTTCCTGGATAACGTCCTGAAAAACTTGCTCAATTTGCTCAATATCTAGGTTTTTTGAAGAACTTAAAGAAGAATCAGGGGACTGAAAAAACAATGAGGTCTGGGGACGAAAAGATGTATCCGTAATTTCTGAATAGGGAACATCCGTAATTGCTTTAATTTTGGGAATTTCGTTAGGCTCAGCCTCTTCTGTAACATCAGTAGCCGGATCTGTTGTAAGCGTGATCGCGTTAGCAGACAGTTCTTGATCAGAAGATGCTAATAATCTAATGCGTTTACCTGTTTTTAAAGTCTGGCTTGCTTTCTGTTTAATCTCACTAGTAATGTAAAAACTGGGTTTAGGCGATTCATAGGTATCGATATCCGGCAAAAAAAACTGTTCTAATTGATGTCCCAATAGCTGCGATCGCTCAATAAAATCAATCGGCCCAGACTCCAGATATTGAAAAAGCTGTTGTAAGAGGCTCTCGGTTAATTTTCCTAAAAAGAAGTAACTTAAAAAATAGGGCACATGGGAACGCCCTAACTCATCCTTGCCATCATTGTATAGCCATCCAAAAAGTGTATATTTAGAAGAAACTTGATGAATATACACAGCCTGATAATCACTACTCGGAGGATTATAGGCATCCCAAGACTCATAAACAATTTCTTTAACAAATGCTTCTTTAACTTCTATCGGGATTTGTTGGCTCACTAATAATTGAAACCCAGTTTTCGGTAGATTGGTATAAACTAATTGGCTAACCAGTAGGGACATATCTTCAATAATTAGAGAGGGATAATGAGTACAAAAAAATTAAATACTTTGGGATAGCTTAGCTGAATATCATTACTTTAGCTTAATCACTATCGTTTAACAGCACTAATAGTTTAGAAAATATTGTACATCTCAGCGCAAAAACAATAAATCAACCCGTCCAAGATAATTGCCGTAAAAAAAGGGGTTAAGACGTAACTCATTCAATTGGTCTTAACCCCCTCATCTCCAAATCATCGTATTTTATTGTTTAACGATAAATAAGCAATCTATAGAAAGCAGCAGTATCCATTAAATCGAGGAGGCCTGTTTGTCGAACTCATCAGTTGAACCGCTGCTCAGGGAATCAGCTTCTTTGACAAAACCCGTATAGGCTTCCATGCCATGTTCACCAATATCAAGACCCATAAGCTCTTCGTCCCTCTTGACTCGAATTCCCAGGGTTTGTTTCAAAATGAACCAAGCTGCAACACTAAACGCAACGGTAAAAGCCCCAATCGCAACGATTCCAATAATCTGGTTGATTAATTGGCCAATACCACCGCCATAAAAAAGTCCTTTTTCTTGGTTAAATAAGCCCACTGCGAGGGTTCCCCAAGCCCCATTAACCAAGTGAACAGAAATTGCACCCACCGGATCATCAATTTTGAGCTTATCGAAGAATGGGACAGCATAGACAACCAAAATACCGCCAATACCACCAATAATAATGGCTCCGAAATAGGAAACCCCTTCACAACCAGCAGTAACAGCAACTAGGCCTGCTAGGACACCATTGATAACCATCGTTAAGTCAGGCTTACTATCTCTAAACCAAGAGGTAAAAGTTGCCGTAATAGCTCCTGCCGCCGCCGCTAGGTTAGTGGTTACGGCAATATAAGCACAGGCTTGATCCGCTGCTAATTGAGAACCCGGATTAAAACCAAACCAACCAATCCACAGAATTAAACAACCCAACGTTGCAATACTCATGTTATGGCCGGGAATGGCACTACTACGGCCACTCACATATTTACCAA
This sequence comes from Snowella sp., assembly GCA_035285545.1. Taxonomy (GTDB): domain Bacteria; phylum Cyanobacteriota; class Cyanobacteriia; order Cyanobacteriales; family Microcystaceae; genus Snowella. The sequence goes on from JAYKGY010000121.1 coordinate 8,875, forward strand.
TACGAGGCCCTAAAATAACAGCACCGACTAAAGCAGCCCAACCCCCAACAGAGTGAACGACGGTAGATCCTGCAAAATCTTTGAAGCCTAAGTTTGCTAACCAACCGGAGCTAGTCCAGACCCAATGCCCTGTAATCGGATAGGAAATCCCAACCAGCAAAAGGCTGAAAATAATAAAGTCAACAAATTTGATTCGTTCAGCAACTGCTCCAGAAACAATGGTGGCAGCGGTTCCGGCAAAGGCGACTTGGAACAGGAAGAAAACGGAAACCGGCAAGCCTTCAGGGAAAGGGCTTAATCCATAGGTTTCTGATTCGCCTGTTAAAAACCATCCCCCTAGACCAATAAATGGATTTTCGGAGTTGCCAAACATTAAGGAAAAACCGATTGCCCAAAAGACAATGGTTGCTAAGGCGAAAACGATTAAGTTTTTAGTGAGGACATTAACTGTATTCTTTTGACGACACAGGCCTGCTTCTAGCATGGCAAAGCCTGCATTCATGAAAATAACGAGGATCGCTGCGATTAAAATCCAAATCGCATTTAAAGTGCCCTTTAAAGTAGCCATATCGCCGCTTACGCTTTCTAAGGTAAGTTTGGCCGCTTCGGTTCCTTGGGCAGAAACAGCGGTGTGCCAAACAACCACAATGAGAGCAGATAAAGGAACAGACGCTAACCAGTAAGGGGAAAAGAATCGGCTAATCGGAGTCCACCAACTCTCAAAGCTATCGGATAGATTGTCCGATTTTCCTAGATATTTCCTATCTGGGCTGGCTGAATAGTTTGATTGAGCCTTAGTTAGAATTTGCTTAGACATCTTTAGTTTTTTTAAGGTATTGCCTACTAACGTCTTGCCATTTGAGCATCTGAGCGAGGATAAAATATAAGCTTAACAAGCCTTCTTATCTCCACGTTGATGATTAATAGCGGTTTAGTTAATTACAGATTATTCACGAATGTATGTTACGAATACCTTCGTGGCAACTAACTTATCGAATTTTGGTACGTACTATTGTTATCTAGGTAACTTAATTGAGTTCCTTAATATACTAAGTGCTTATCGCTTCTCTTTCCGTATCAAGCTAGGCAAAATTGAGTAAAATCCCTGATGCTGCCCAGCGATCGCCCATACCTATCCCTCTTATATCGCCTACGCCAAGTCAAAAGCCAAACCGAACTAGACTGATTACGAAAAGCCGCCGCCATTTCTGCCGAAGCCCACAAACGAGCCAGAGAATTTACCCAAATCGGACATTGGGAATATTAAATCGAAGCCGAAGCGGAATGTGGGTTTTAACCTAACCGTCAGATTTTTCTTGGTTGCGAACCGCGTAGTCTTAACGGTTAGAATCCTTTCAGGACTTTTCTGCTCTCCCCAGCATCAAACGCTTCATTTCTGAATTGCCTAATTGTTTGAGTTGATGGGTCATTTTGCCGCCAATCAGGAAAATAGTGATCCATTGGCCGAGTAGGGCTATTCCTGCCCCTAGACTGAAGATCCGTTCTCCGGCAACCATCGGTATAAAGGTCGCAAACCAGAGACTACTAATCACGCTAAATCTCCCGCCCACAAAAATTGCGGCAATCATCGGGACAAGAATTAGTACACTGAGGCAAGCGATCGCGGTAATGAATCGTCGAGAATTTTTCAGCAACAATAATTCTTGAAAGATAAGCGAATAAAGCGTAATCATGGTTAAACCCAACAATAAGCCGCCTAAAACCGCAAATCGATGGCTATTTAAAGGAAAAATAATAATTGCCGGCAGGGTATATAAAAAGACAATAGCTGCATTGATGGCGATCGCGATCGTTGAGGGGCTTTTTTCACCCCAAATTAGATCTTGAATCCCAGAGCGAGGATTATCATGGAATTGATGACGATATCGGCTCCAATCTTGTAAGGTTTGCCGTTGAGGACTGAGAGCCAGAGTTAAGATCGCAAAAAAGACAAATAGGATAATTTGTAAAACGATAAAATTTTGGTATAGGCGGGAAGCATTGGTTGATTGAGCCACAAAACCCAGATTAATCACAATAAAACCGAGGGTTAATCCATAGCCCTGTTTTTTATTTAACCAAACGCTATGGGGACGACGAAAACGACGATTAATCGCCCGTGTCAGTGCATACGTCCAAATACCATAATTGAATAGAATAAAGGTAATTCCAGACCAGGCATGGGCAAAAATAGGCTGACCATACCAACGCAATCCTGTTAAACTACTCTCTTTTAAATAGGAAACGGTTTTAAACGGTAAATAGGTTGCTTGAGCGAGATAAACTAAGATCTTGCCCGGATAAAAGAAGGAAATCCAATCCAAGGAACTATGAAAACCGCCCCCTTCTCCCCAAAGGGTAATACTCATCAACAGAAAGAGGAAAAACAGCAGGCTGCCACTGACGACAAATGATTGAACCGCGATCGCCTTAGATTGCACCAATCCCATCAGTAAAGCGATATGAAAGAAAAAAGCACAGCCGGCAATTAAAACCCCATAAAAAGCGACAATTAAGCCCAGAGGAATTCCTGCCATCAGGCCTGTGATCAAATGCAAGGGGATAGTTAACACTGTTAAAACATACAGTAAGGACGGAACTCCCAATAACTTTCCTAAAAAAATCGTTTCTGCCGATTGGGGACTGAGGCGAATAAAGTTTAAGGTTCCTCGCGTTTCTTCCTTAGTTAAATCTGTCACTAATAGATAGGTTCCCACGACTAAGAGAATGGCAATGCCAATCACACTTAATGTCGTAAAAAAATCTAACCACCAAAGTCGCCAATTGACGATCCAATTTCCCAAGAAATCCTGAACACAATAATTGTCAGGAATATAGGAATGGGGCTGCTGATAACCTTCCCGATTTGGCGGTGGACTACCTAAACAATAACGATTGTAATAATCTTTATAATCCGGATCTTTGGCAACGGGTAAAAGGGTAGAGAAGAAAAAAATAAAAGCCATTTGTCCCAAAATTGCAACACCTGAAACCAAAGCTAAATTGCGAATTGTCAAGCGACTTTTTAATTCTCGAAATAATTGGGGATTAAACGCCCCTGCTTTATCAACGAATTGATTTAAAATGGTCGTAATCATCAAATTTATTCACTCCTTGCTAATAAAACTAACTCAAAAAAAATCATTAACTATTAACTATTAACTATTAACTATTAACTATTAACTATCTAAGAAACTTGTTGATGTCCTAACTTTAAAAAAATCGATTCTAAATCCTCTTGGCTCGTATGAAATTCAGTAATGGGTAAATCTGCTAACACCAGCGATCGCAGAAGATTTGCGCTGTCTTCTAAACTTCCGGAAAAGTTCACCCTAACTTGATGGTTATCGGGAATCACCTCGTAACTGTCTATCCAAGAAAATTGCTTGAGTTCATGGATTAAATGATCCAGACGATCTAACACCTGAATTTGAATTTGTTGGTGAGAGAGTCGTTCATAGAGCGTTTTAAGAGACGTACTTTCTACCAAACAGCCCAATTCCATAATGCCAATTGAAGTACATAATTCCGCTAAATCGCTGAGAACATGGGACGAAATTAAAATTGTCATGCCGGCGGTTTGCAGCACTTTAATAATTTCGCGAAACTGCATTCTGGCGATGGGATCTAAACCGGATACGGGTTCATCTAACAGTAATAAAATGGGTTCGTGAATAATGGTTCGGGCTAGGCTGAGCCGTTGTTTCATGCCCCGCGATAGGGTGGCAATGATGCTGTGGCGTTTACTGGTTAGTTGGACTAATTCGAGGACTTCTTCTAAACGACGGCGACGGTGAGAGGGTTTCAGAAAATATAAACGGGCAAAATAGTCTAAATAATCCCAAACTGTTAATTCTTCGTATAACGGGAAATCATCGGGTAAATAGCCAATATATTGCTTAAGCCGCAAATTATTCTCTTCTTTAAAGACGCGATCGCCGTAAAGATAAATTTCCCCAATCGTCGGTTCTTCTGCCATTGCTAACAGACGGATCAGCGTGGTTTTTCCTGCCCCATTCGGGCCAATTAAGCCATAAACCTCCCCTTCACTCACTTCTAGGTCAATGTTTTTAACCGCAATGTGGCGTTCAAACTGCTTGGTTAATCCCTGGGTGGCGATCGCTGAAGTCTCTCCCATAGGTTGATTTCCGCTGTGATGGTGATTAATCGTTAGCTTAACCTGTGTTTTTAAGTTTCGCCAAATGAATGATTGTTTTTGCAATAATTTGCAACGAATACGCCTATAATGCTTAACTTCAAGGTATTTTAAAAGATAATCCATTATAATTAAGGATATTTACCCATTTAACCCATTTAAAGCGTTAAAATTTTCCTCAATCATCTAATTTTATGTTTATTTTAAGTTCCCAAGAAATCGCTCAATATCGTTCCCAACTGGCTCTTTTTCCCGATGCCTTAGTCGCCTTAGATGCCATTGAAGATTGTGAAGGAAATATTGAAGACGCAGCCCTATCCTTAGCGATTCAAGTCGGACAACAACCGGATCGGGAAGATTGGTTAGACGGATTAGCGAAACGGTGTCGAGTGGATATTTGTAAAACCGATTTTCGAGACCAATTGTTAGCCGGAAATGTGGCCCCCGTCGTCAGTTATCTAATTGAGATGAAAAGCTGCCCCAATGTCCTCATTACTCCTGCTGTTTTGTATGCTTTAAAATCAGGAATTGAAACCTTTTGTGAACCCTTAAGTTTTAAACTGATTTAATCCCGTTCAATCAGTCCCGTTGAGATAACTTTGAACTCAAGCGTTTTCTTGCGTTATGGATGACCTACTCCTGTTTGGTTTACTGCCATTTGTCTTTGCATTTGGGGCATCTGTCGGTAGTTTCTTAAATGTGGTCGCGTATCGTATTCCTGCCAATCTTTCTCTGGTTTCTCCGCCTTCTCGTTGCCCCCATTGTTATCATCCGCTAGGAAAAACGGAAAACGTGCCTGTGCTGGGTTGGCTCTGGTTAAAGGGAAAATGCCGTTGGTGCAAAACGCCGATTTCTTCCCGTTATCCCATCGTGGAAGCTGTTACTGGCCTTTTATTTTGCTTTGTGTTTTGGCATTTTGGTTGGGATTTAACGACGCTAGGCTATTGGGTGTTAATCAGTTGGTTATTGGCTCTGGCTTTAATTGATTGGGATACGATGACGTTACCTGGACAATTAACCCAATCGGGTCTAGTGGCAGGGCTGATTTTTCAGGGTCTTAAAGGTTGGCAAACGAATCATTTGGTGATGACCTTAGTGGGCGCGATCGCGAGTGCCGTACTAGGATTATGGCTCTTTGATGTCATTCGACTGGTGGGAACGCTGTTATTGGGGAAGGTGGCAATGGGAGATGGTGATCCCAAATTAGCCGCTATGATCGGAGCCTGGTTGGGTTGGCAACTGATGTTAATGACGGCTTTTATTGCCTGTTTTATCGGTGCTATTGCGGGAGGTAGCGCGATCGCCTTGGGACGATGGCAACGACGACAAGGATTTCCTTTTGGCCCATTTTTAGCGGGTGGCGCATTAATCAGCCTCTTTTTCGGACAAGCAATCCTTCAAGCCTACACCAACATCTTTTTTCCGACTTTTTAGGGACGATTTATCCCACAGATAAACAAATGATCAAGTTTCAAACGTCGAGGAATAGCTGATGCCAGAAACGGAACTCCAAACCCTGCCTAGTAGTAAAGAACTGATTGATTCAGACGATATACCTGTGGATAACGAAGATCAGAATTTTATTCCTAATTTTCTGCTGTTTTTGTTGGAGTTTATTTGGAAACAGCGAGAAGATTGGTTTTTTGCGGCTGATATGGGTATTTATCATACTACAGGGCCAAATCCGCGAGTTCCCGTTGTTCCCGATGGTTTTTTAAGTTTAGGAGTCGAACGTCGTAAGGGAGGAAAGTCTCGCCGCAGTTATGTCCAGTGGGAAGAGCAAAATATTGTTCCGATTTTGGTGCTTGAAGTCGTTTCCCATGCCCCAGGCGGAGAATATGAAGAAAAAATAGTTATTTATCGTCAATTAGGCGTTAAATATTACGTGATTTACAATCCCTATTTTTGGCGACGGGATGGCCATTTACCCTTTGAGGTTTATAAGTTAATCGACGGAGAGTATCAGCTACAGTTAGGAGAACCCTTTTGGATGCCTGAAGTGGGTTTGGGGATTGGTCGTTGTGCCTTGCCTTTAGACCCATTAAAGCGGGAAGTTTTAAGTTGGTTCAAGGAAAACGGCGATCGCTATTTAACCCTAGAAGAACAATTAAATCTGGAAAAACAACGGGCTGATGAAGCTCAACAGGAATTAGCCAAACTACGGGCCCAAATTGAAGCATTAGGAATCCAACCTAATCAAGATAATTGAGCATCTGAAATCTGTTTGTAAGTGGCGTTGAAATTCAAGGGGAATAAGCAGAATGCCTGTATAATCCCAAAGCTAATCGATCAAAATATCTTCCCCAGAATCCTGAAGATTGGCTTCCCATTCCACATTTGGCATCGATTCAAAGGCATGGCGGACGTATTCCTCCCAAAGTCCCCGCATTTTCGCTAAATAGGGATCGCCTAAACGCAACTTTAATTTATTGCGTAAAACTAGACTATCAGCTTCGTACATCACTAAATCAATGGGCGGGCCGACAGAAATATTCGATTTCATCGTGGAATCAATGGATAATAGGGCACATTTCGCCATTGCTTCTAGGGGCGTGTCATAGGTAATAGTGCGGTCTAATAGGGGCTTACCGTACTTGGTTTCCCCAATTTGTAAAAATGGGGTTTCCTTCGTTGCTTGAATGTAATTACCTTGGGGATAAATTAAATATAATTGCGCTTCTTCTCCCTTAACTTGTCCACCGAGTAGGAAATTACAGTGATAATCTATGCCATCGGCTTCCAACCATTGGCGATCGCGCTCTTGAATTTGCCGAATTTTGCCGCCAATATAGTGAGCAACATCGGACATACTGGAAATATTGTGTAAATTTTTGGGTTCTTCGAGGCGAATATCCCGTTTTAATTGGCTAATAACCGCTTGGGTAATGGATAAATTACCAGAAGTACACAGAATGATGACCCGTTCTTTAGCAACAGAAAAATCAAACAGTTTACGGTAGGCAGAAATATAGTCAACCCCCGCATTGGTTCGGGAATCTGCCCCCATGACAATTCCAAACCGATTAATTAAGCCTAAACAGTAAGTCATCGTAGTTTTTTACACGCTTTTCGTCCTATTTACGCACTCTACAAGATCGGCGATCGCTTTACAAGTTAAGCAATCAGTTAATGCTAAGACGGAACGGTTGTTTAAACAATGCCCGATCGCAGGGCAATCACAGCGGCTTGAACGCGATCATCAACGGATAATTTGTTCATGATCCCCCGTACATGGGTTTTAATCGTATTGGTACTTAAATAGAGCGTTTCGGCGATTTCGTGATTACTTTTTCCTTCCACAATTAACTTTAAAACCTCAATTTCTCGCTCGGATAAGTTAGCAATGCCGGAATGATTGGAGGATGGGGTCGGTTTGAGGGTTTCTACCACTAATCGCGCAATTTGGGGATCAAGATAGGTTGCTCCGTCTTTGGCGGCTTCGATCGCGGCGAGTAACCGTTCTAAACTGGCTCCTTTAATGCAATAGGCATCTGCTCCACTGGATAAGGCTGCCACGACTTCCGTTTGTAGGGTGTGGGACGTTAGCATCACAATATGCACCTGGGGTAACTTTTCCTTAATTTGCTTGGTGGCTGCAATGCCATCGAGTCGGGGAAGACCAATATCCATTACGATCAAATCCGGTTGAAGCGCGATCGCCTGTTGCACTGCGGTATAACCATCCCCTGCCTGGCCGATCACCGTAAAACCGGAATGTTCACCCAGGGCTTGTTCTAAACCCAACTGCATTAACGGATCATCTTCAACAATTAAAATTCGCATAGCGGAGCAACATTAACAAAAAAATCGGTTCACCCGTTTGGAGGAAGTGCAATTTTTACTAGTTTAGGCAATCTTTAAATAGAGTGAATCGGTGGATGGACAACTTTTTGCACTGGTCTGGAGTTTAACGCAGAATTCGTGTAGAAATGGGTTCATTTTGAGCAGTTTTTTATGATGACTTTTTCCCTCAAATTCCAACAGATTAAATGGTTGCCGGCCTTACAAGTCGCGATCGCCTACGGCATCTTGGGATGGCTTAGTATCGGACAACGGGGACTACAGACAAACACCGCACCGATCTGGTTAGCCGCAGGGGTCGGTTTAGCCAGTTTAATCCTAGAAGGAAAAACGATGGGAGTGGGGATCTTTTTGGGGGATCTGGGTCTGCGATCGCTATGGGGTTACGGATTGGGGGGAGCAATTCCTGGTGCCATAATTACCACTTTTACCACCTTACTAGCCTTTAAACTGCTTCAAATCTTTCAATTTTCTCCCCATTTAGCCCGCATTCGGGATGTTGTTTTATTGGTATTGCTGGGAGGGTTGATTCCGGCTGTTCTTTATGGTTTCTTGCAAGCCGTGTTAGAACAGGTTTTAAGGACAGATACGGGGAACACCTTTTTTCAACAGCGATGGTTTTTGGGATTGAGCTATGGGAGCGGTATTTTGCTGATTACTCCCCTATTGTTGCGATTGCAGCTAATCCGTCAAGGCCGCTGGCAGAAATCCCAAGAGCGATCGCGATTTTTAGAGGCGGCTATGTGTTTTGGGTTGCTGATCACCTTGGGTTGGATCATCTTTGCTAGTAAACATCTGGCCCCGAACCCTTTTGATAATGGGATGCACCATGCCCAATATTTAGAATTTTTACCCTATCCTTTGGTGGTTTGGGCTGCCATTCGTTTTCCGACTTGGGGAGCCGTTCTCTCTACGTTGGTGGTTTCGTCGTTTGCGATCGCGGGAACCTTACAAGGGAAAGGCTCATTTATTTTACAAAGCCAAAATTTACCCCAAGCGTTTCTGGTTCTCCAAACCTTTATCATCATTACCGCGACTACGACTTTGTTACTATCAGCAGCGATCGCGGAACGGCAACGCATTGAACACCAATTACGAACAACCTTAGAACGGGATCGATTATTGGCAGAAATTGCCCTAAAAATTCGTCAGTCTTTAGAATTGGGTGAAATTTTACAAACGACCGTCACCGAGGTTCGCAAACTCCTACAGGTGGATCGGGTTTATATCGGTTTTGTGGTCAAGGATACGGATCACTTTGAAGTCGTGGCAGAATCCGTTACGGCAGCCTATCCGTCTTTATTACAAGTTCAGGCTCAAGCTCCTAAATACGAAGATATCAGTAAATTTTTACCCAAGACTACTTTAATTGCCGAAAATATCCAAGAATTAGACCTACTTAGCCCTTTAAAAGCCTATTACCAACACTATCAAATTCAATCGGTTTTAGCCGTTCCCCTGGTCGCTCAGGATCAAACCCTGGGGTTATTGGTGGCCCATCAATGTTCCCGTCTGCGACATTGGCAAAAAGGGGAAGTCCGTTTATTAGAACAATTGGCAACCCAAGTGGCGATCGCGGTACAACAGGCCCAACTCTACCAACAGGTGCAGACCCTCAATTGTAATTTGGAAAAACAGGTCAAGGCCCGAACCCTCGAACTCGAAGACCGCATGTTGGAACTCGAAGATCTTCAGGAAATGAAAGCGATCTTTTTACAGGCGGTTTCCCACGATCTCCGCACTTCCATGATGGGTTTGTTAATGTTATTGAAAAATCTACAAAATCGACCCTGTGATAACATAACTCTCTCCCGTTCTATCCTGGAGCGCATGATCCAAAGCGGCGATCGTCAATTAACCTTACTCAATGCCCTTTCCGAAAATCATTTTAATGAAACTCGTCCACTCCCCCTGAATTGTCAACCCGTTGCCTTGAAACCGTTTTTAGATCACTTGTTGGCAGAATGGCGATCGCTCTTCATTCAAAATCAAGCCACTATTGTTCACCACCTTTCTGACCATTTTCCGCCAATTTTTGCTGATCCGCAGCTATTAAAACAAGTATTTGATAATTTATTAACCAATGCGTTAAAACACAATCCCCTTGGCATTGAGCTAACCATCGAAGCCAGCTTAGAAAAAAATCTGATGCGTTTGGTCTTAAAAGATAATGGGATCGGGATGGAACAGCAGCAATGCGAAAAACTTTTCCAGCTTTGTCCTCGCAATGTGCATAATCAACGGCTCACTGGGATCGGTTTAGGTTGTTACCAATGTCGGCAAATCATCGAAGCGCATGGCGGCAGTATCGGTGTTTCCAGTACCCCGCAACAGGGAACCCAAGTTTGGTTTACCTTACCTATCGCCCAATCGAAAAAATCAGTCATTTAATGGGTCTGCTGTCATCGGTCTTTTGTTTCTCTTCTGAATAAGGGCTATTTTTTCAATTAACAGATTTGGCTTATTCTTCGGGTAACGATTCAAAAACAGGACAATAACCTTCAGGTGTAACGCGAAACCCTGCCAACGGAGATAAAGGATTCCAACAGCGTTGATGGCGGTAGTGGAGACAACGACTGCAACAATCGAGATCTTCTAGGCGTTTTTCCTCCTGAGCTTGGGTGCGTAACTCTCGTTGAGAAATGCCCCGTAAAACTAATTCTTCCCCCTGCCAACGGGCTTCCACAATACCAGTATCGGCAAACTGATACCAGCGCGAATCTTGAGTAATGACCGTATCTAGGGTAATCGCGATCGCGGACTCGATTTCACTGACTTCCCCCTCATAGAGCGAAGGCACAGGCGGAGTCGGTTGAATAAATTGTTCCCCAATGGGGAGTTCTACTAAATTTCCAGAAGCAGGAGAATGCAATTGATAACGATTTTGTAATTCCACTAATCCCGTTAAATCTTGAATATCAGTCGATGAACCATGCACAAAAATAACGTGTTGCGGTCGTAGATTGTGGATCAATTGGGTGGTATTGCGGACATCGCTGTGGTCGGCTAGGAGGTAACTTTCGACTTGTATTTGTTCCTTTTGGGGGAAATCAACCGCAAAGCGATCGCTGTCATCTTCTGAAACCAAAACTCGCCAAGGACGATCTTCAGGAAAAGCAGCAAAAAAGGTTGATAAATTGTCCGTTAAGACAACACAGGGTTTTTCTGCAAAGCTGGGTAAAGCCTTCAGATCGAAAGAACGAAGACGGGGACAAACTCGCTCATCCCAAAAAAGCGGTTGATGTTTGGCAAAATTTTGGACGGCTAGGGGCAGTTGGGGAATTAATTGTTCGTAGCGATCGCAGGTTTCCACTAACCGACCTGTCACCCAAATATCTAAATCCCGTCCCGTAAATTGATGGTGAGAGCGTAATAATTTGAGAATTTCCTGCCCAACTCCTAAAATCGGCACAGGTAATAAAACACTTTGACCCCGTTGCAAAGCCTCATCAATTTGCTGCATTAACTGTTTTTCTTGCTGTCGTCGGTGGGGATGTCGTCGGGTTCCGTAACTGCTTTCGATAATCAGCACATCAGGAGCCAAGCCCCGTAAGGTTTCAATCGATAGCCCTTCGACCAATTGCAGATTCGACAGGGAAAAATCCCCCGTATATAACACTTTATAGGTGCGTTTGGGTAACGTATAGGTTAACAACACCATCGCCGCCCCTGGTAAATGTCCCGCAGGGAGCAATTCAGCCGTTAAATTTTCAAACAGTTGGATCGGCGATCGCCAGGCGAGGGGATGATAAAAATCGGCATCGAGGGATTCATTCGGCCAATTCAGGGGTAACAGTTGGGCCGTCACTTCGCTAGTGTAGATCGGCAGTTTCGGAAAAGATTGATGCAGATCCAGTAAACCTCTCGCATGATCCGCATGGGCATGACTACAAAAAACCACATCCGCCGGAGCCATTCCTTCCGTTTGCAGAGGAGCAATATCATTCAGCCCACAATCGAGCAGAATTCGATAGGGGCCTAAACGCATCAAAAGACTGATCCCATCCTGAGCGTGACCAATACTGTAGGGATAAAACGAGAGAATGGATTGCTGATCAGATGCTAGCGGACGCGGTTTACCCATAAACTCTGGTATTTAACGCCAGAAAACGGCACTTTTCAATGATGCTAGTGAGCAGAACCGTTACCATCGTAATTGTCAGAGTCGTAAAAACCGTTTTTGGTCGCAAAAAAGAGGGATGAAACAATAAATAGACCCGTTAAGACGACCATGATTAATTTAACATCCATATTAATGTAGGCTCCTCACCCGATAATTTTAATGTTTAAATGCTATCGTGTTTTTCCAAGATACCCGAAATATAACGGATTGCCTTAATAGTTAGTTCAATTTTAACCCATCTTAAAAAATGACAGGGGTAATTAACAGTGATGAATGAGCCTGTAAATCCGCCTTAAGTGGTTAATTCGGCGATCGCTTCGGCCAAATCAAACAGGGGGGACAAAACCGTTTCATAGGGAAAAAGCTGTCGTTCTCCATCGGGTTCATAACTTTCCACATAGACCGTTAAATTGCCCCGATCCGTATGGCCGACGAGGGGATCTAATCGGAAGATCAGGCGCGATCCTTCAGTGAATACCAATGCCAAACCCAACTGCTCAATTTGTTGGAATTTGACCGCATCATAAAAGCTGAGGGGATGACTGTAGGCGACTTGGTAGCGACCGTATTCTTTCCCTTTTAAAGTTAAACTGCCTAAGTTTTGGAGCTTTTCATACAGGGGCGGCAGATAAAAATTCTCGTAAATTTGGCAGCCATGAAAATTTCGTCCATACTGTTGCCAATGGTTTTGCACGATTTGCAGAATGGATTGGGGACGGGCCGCTAAAATATTGAGCCAAAATAATAAGGGCCAAATGGGATCGGTTTCTCGGCTATAGCTTGCACCAATTTCTCCTTCTTCGTTGCCCGCAAAGGTTACACCCTGAACATCCATTAATTGACTCATCAAAAACCATTCACTGGGGGTTTCATAACACGGAATACCGAGAGCTAGGGCAACATGATCGATCGCCACACTCCCAAACAGCGATCGCGCCACAGCCGTCACATTTCCTCGATAAGCCGGAATCAGGGGCGCATGGGCCATCATAATGGCTAAGCTATCACTGGCAGTTACCCCAATATGGGTTCCAAAAATACCGTACTGAGTCCCCGATAACACACAGGTCAGATCCGGCGGATCAATTTTCCACCCCAGATTCGTCGTGCCGATCAACGGATCAAGAAGGGTGGGAGCCATTTCAAAATTCACGGTGCCAGGAAATAACCCTAATTTTTTTTCTAATAGGTGTTGGCTATAGGCATAATTGGTCGGGTCAAGGCAAGTTACACTTAGTCGAAAACTTTGCTGCTTAAAAAAATGCTGGATCGCATCAAAATCAAAAATAGAGTCCATGAGTTTTTCATAAACAGCCGCCGAATTGATAATTTCAACTTCTAAGGTCTCTAGGGCAAAGGTTCCCAAGCGATTTAGGGAAATATCTCGTTCTTCAGAAATGTAATAATTTTGAATAATTTGTATCCGTTCCTGGATCGCTTCGAGAATGGTTGTAGGGGCTTTTGCTCCATTGCTGAGGTAGCAGTCTAGATGGATATCTCCGCCACTGAGCGAGGGGTGAATACTGAGTAAAATGCCGGCGATCGCGCTATGACGACGGATTAAATAGGACACAATCACGGGAGAGAGCAATCCTTGAGTTCCCACAATCACCCGACCAAATCCATTAGCAGCGGCTAATTTTAAAATAATTTGCAGAAAATGTTGCGTTAGGGCCTGTCCATCTCCCCCTAATACCAGCGTTTGTCCTTTGCGATCGCTGAGAATATTAAAAAAACCTTGGACAGCCGTTTCTAAATAATGGGGTTGCTGAAAAACCGAAAGGGATTGACGAAGACCAAAGGGGAGAAAAGTTTGATCAGCAAAAGGCTGGGTCGATACGTGCATTGATAAATCAGGTTAAACAGTTTGGAATAAGAATAACCTAGTTCAGGGGATCTGGGTATTATGGCGGTCTCCTGCTTCTTCATCAGAAAAACTTCACTTTAATTTGGATATAATATTCATTTTTTAAAAGTAATACCGATCAATTCAAACCCGAACAAACGCTACGGAATAACGGGGATGATTTTTTCTTTTTTAAGTGTGATGGCGATAGGCATTTTTTAATGTTTAGATAGAGATAGACTACTTTTTCATCATTTTTAATCAATTAGACCTCTACCGACTACCATCGAGGGACTATTCATTTTCATGAAATCATCATTATTAAAAAAATATAATATTCAGATTGTCGGTAATTTGAAAGCAGAAGAAACCTTGGTGTTTACTCATGGTTTTGGGAGCAATCAAAGGGTTTGGCGTTTCATTGTACCTACCTTTCAAGATCAGTATCGTATTGTATTATTTGATTGGGCAGGAAGTGACGTTTCCTATCATCCCGACTTTGATGTTAGACAATACCGCCATTTAACGGATTATGCCAATGATTTTATCGAGATTTTTGATTTTTTAGAGTTGAAACAAGTTCATCTAATTGCCCATTCAGTCAGTTGTATGATCGGAACCTTAGTGGCTCTCAAAAAGGCTGAATTCATTCAAAGTTTAGTGTTTATTGCAGGTTCTCCTCGGTATATTAATGACCGAGATTATCGGGGAGGACTCACGCAAGCGGACGTGGGAAAAATGTTAGATGAAATCGCGCTGAATTATCTAAATTGGGTTCGTACCACCTCTCCCATTATCATGAATGCCCCTGAGCAACCCTTGCTAGCCGAAGAATTTGTGAAGTGTCTTCTCGCACTACACCCCAATTTTGCCTTTGTCACATTCCGTATGATTTTAAATTTGGATTGTCGTCAGGAAGTCGAAAAACTGAATGTTCCTGTCCTCATTCTTCAGCCGCAACAGGACATTTTTGTCCCGCTGCAAGTCGGGGAGTATTTACATCAAACCCTCAAACATAGTCAACTTTGCTTAATTGAAGGAAAAGGGCATTTTCCCCAAATGAGTTGTCCTCAGGAAGTGATTCGGGCGATCGCCGAATTTTTATCCAGCCTGTCACACCACCATCCCCAATCGCTTCATTCTACTAACACAGACTGAGAGGGATTTTCGGGCGGTGTATCTTCCCTTGGGGGGGCGGGACTGACCTTGGCTCGATAAAGCAATTTTTGGGCCTGCCGATACCCGACATAACGAACCACTACCGAACTGCCGGGTTCCACGTTGCTGTCCATCAATTGATGCCATTGGGGATCGTAGGGGAGCGTATCTCCAACGGACGCGATCGCTTCGACTTGCCATTGATTGAGTAAATTGGCGAACGGTTTAACCAGGGGCAACAGTTTAACCGCCGGAAAGTCAGGATTTTTTTGAGCTGCTGCCGCTGCCGTTGGCCATTGCAATAACCAGGATTCTAAGGTATCCAGGGCTTGTTGCTGGAATTCCTGTTGTAAGCGTTCTCGTTGTTCTTCGAGTTGTTGTTGCAGTCGTTGGTATTCGTTTTGCAGTTGCTCCATGTCGGGGCGGCGATCGCCTTTATTCACGGGATCCGTCGGAATGGCGGGTAACCCATCAGGATCGAAATAGGAGATAACCGATTCAAGAGAAAGCTTTAACGCCTGAGCCAATTTAATCAAAGCTTCAACAGACATTTTAGGCAATAATCCGTACTGAATCCGAGATAATTGCCAACCGGAAAGACCTGAAATTTCCCGTAATTCATCTAGGCTAGCAATGCCAGCTTGCTGCATGAGTTCGGTTAATTGGGCCGCATAGGGAGGAATTTTTTTCATTGTTTTTCACTATTTTTATCGGTATAACGGACTTCTGCCTTAACAGAGCCTTAACTCAGAAAGGATCGCCCCATCCCCAGGGCTATGAGAAAAACGAGAGGAACATTGATGGTTTTATTTTAAGTTTTTCTATCGTTACTGCGTGGTTTTACAACCAACCGATTAAGATAGATATCTGGCTTCATCTCCGCTCAATGCCGACCCTGATCCTTTCACCCTCCACTGACCGATAGAGCAACGATGAGAATTGACGTTTTGATTAAAAAAGCTTTCTTGATTCAATCTCTATTTTTCTTGACCCTAGTAGGGATTGGCTTGTTTACCATGCCAAAAAAAGCCCAAGCTCAATCGGCCTGTAGTATTTTGAGACCGACGAATGGTAATTTAATCCAAAAAAATGACTACAGCTTGATCAGTGAGCCACTCGGAAACTTTACGGTGACTTGTGAGACATCTTTTGAGATGAGAATTGATAGTATCCAATCCCAGAGTCAGAATGCCATTGACCAAGCGACAGTGATTATTTTCAATGAATCGGGTACTATTGTTGAGGCGGACACAATCAAGCTTTTTCCTCCTCAAACGAGCATTTCCCCACAGGGGCCGGTTACAAACCAAGCTTATTCTGTAGATTTAACCTTAACAAATACCTCCACTGTCATTCCTGCGGGCACCTATATTTACCAAGTCGGTATTAGCATCGTCGCCCGTTAAGTTGATGATGCGTCTAAGGCGTTAATTAACCCGCTCGACCAAGAGACAAAATGGGTGGGGATGGATCGGTTTTAAAGTGTTTGAATTTTGAAGTGTTTGAATCAGATATTACATTTATGCGATGAATCCAATATGATCGCAAAAGTTAGATTATAATAATTGGCGATTTATGAATCTTCACTCAGTTTAGGATTGGGTCAATAGAGTCAATTCATTCTATTAATTCCTAAAATAGTGGATTATTGTATCCCATGCTATGCTGTCCAATAAACACAACTGACATACAAACCCCTCGCTAACGGTTCGTTAATTCAAAAATTAATAAGTTCATGAGAAATAAAATGCTCAAGTTTCCGAATGCCTGAATTAGCCGAAAGTTGCTTTTATTGGGGTAAATATTTTTGTTTGAATGATTTGTAAATATTGTAATTCTAATTCAGTAAATTCATGAAAATCAGTTCCTTTTGCATCCAGAAATTCTCTCAAAATGGTTTCCTGTTTTTAGGCATTCTGTTATCGGCAACGGTTATGACAGCAAGAAGCAGCCTTGCTCAGAGTACAACGGTCAACTTTACAGGAACAGTCACGACTTCTTGTACTTTAGGAACCGTAACGGATGGGTTACTTTCCCTAGATAGTAGTGGTTTTGTGCTCAGTACAGCCCCTATTAATGACGGTGTTGCCGGTAGTGTCTTTCTGACCTGTAATGGCGGGACAACCGTTGAGATTACGAATTTTAGCGAAACCTCTGCTCCCCAGGCGATCGCGTCTGGATTAGCAATTGTTAAAGATCCCCTTGGCAACGAAATGGTCAGAGCTAGCTTAAATGGGACAGGAACCGGAACGACGATTTACCCTTCGGGTGGAGGGACATTTAATAATGAGGAATTTACCGTTGAAGTGACCCTTGATAATAGTTCAACCTTAATACAGTCAGGAACCTATCAGTACGCAGTCACCCTTAATTTTGTTCCCCAGTAAAAATAAGTGAATGACATTAATGAGGATTTCAGTAACAATCGTATCGCCATAACTTATACCAAATTAATTTGATTTATATGCAAATAGGATTCTCGATATTATCCCCCCTAGCCCCCCTTTCAAAGGGGGGAAGCCGTAGGCGGGGGGATTAGGTAAATGAACTGTTTTCTATTGAATTTGTTATTACTTCGGTTGACTCAATCAGGGTTGAATGTTTAAAAAAAGTTTTACTCCATCGCGTTTTGTGCTTCCTGCGGGATTAATAGTCGGATTAATAGCCGGATTAATCGGGGAGGTTGCCCAAGCGCAGTTATTACGAGTCAGTCCTTTAGTCATCCAAACTCAAGCGGAAAAAGGGCAAGCGAGAAGCTCTGTAGAGTTTACCAATATTGGGAATAACGCTTATCGTGCTCGGATTTATGCCATGCCCTTTACTTACAATCGGGATGGATTAAAAAATCTGAAGTCTAGCCCCCAGGATTTAACGCCTTATTTAACGTTTTCCCCTAGAGAATTGGTGTTAGAACCCAATCAAACCCGTACCGTTCGTCTGAATGCGCGTTTTGCGCCAACGGTGCCGGATGGGGAATATCGGGTGATGTTATATGCCGATCCGTTAAATGAAATTGATCCTGCCAATCCAACGCCAGCGGTTACCCTACGCACCCGTTTAGGCATTACGGTGTATGTTCGGAAGGGGGATTTGGCTCCTAATCTCGTGGTTCAACAAGCTACCTATAATCCCCAAAAGAAACAAATTTTACTCCTAACTCGCAATAGCGGCTCGGCAACGACTCGTCCCAAAGCGCAATGGAAAATTAGTCAAGGTAAGCAGGAGATTGCGGTCGGAAGGCTGGAAGAGACCACGGTGATTGCCGGTAGCGATCGCTATTTGACAATTCCCTATCCTCCTCCAGGAAAAAAACTGACCCCAGGAACCTATCAACTGTCAGGACAATTGGAGTGGTCATTTCCCAAGACAGGAACGCTAACCTTTAATGTCCCCCTGACGATTTCGGAACAGGATGTTCAATCGCTTAATCGTTCTTAAAAATGGCGGGAAAAGGCAACAGTTGATGCTATGGTGACCACTATTAGGGAGAAAACAAACTGGGTACACTTCAAGCGCGTTAATTCTGGTTAAGCTGTCAGCTATGATCGATCTTTTTTTAAATTATCCTGCTGAAATTAGACAGGTATTTATCCCAGAAACGCCGACCGAGTTGAATTGCTCCGTTGCATGTCAAATTGCACAGAATTCTCTCCCTGAAATTGTGGGTGCTTCCCCCCCCGCTTTGAATGCTTCTCCGACGCTTCCCAATGGGCCCCATCCTAATCGCTTTGAGATTCTTTCTATTGGATTAAATACGTTTAAGGTCAATCAAATTGCTGCTAGTCGGGTGAGGGGGTTAGAGGAGAATGGCCAGGCAGTTGATTTTAAAAAATGGCTCATTCCTTTTGATGACGTGGTGAAGCTACTGGATATTCAGGTCAAAATTCTCAATGATGGTCAACTCGAACTGCGATCGCCGGGGTTTGTCGTGCGGATTAATCCCCAGGAACTCACCCAAGATCCCGAATTAGGCTTAACCATCGGGGTTGAAACCATTGAAAATCGCCTTGGGGTTCCCCTATCCTTTGATGGGGCAGCCTACGCCATTATCTTTTCCCCTTCCTGGTTAGGGATCAAAAGCAATGCAATGGGATCTCCATCGACGCTGCCCGTGAATTTAGACGGTTTACCCTGGATTAATGCCCCTGATCTCAGCCTGAGTGCCATCGGCATGAATTATCAAAGTTCTGGCTCCAGCAATTTACCCAACGGCTCCATTGATAACGTCGTCAACCGTTCCCAAGTACTAGGGGTAGGCACTGCCTTTGGTGGGAGTTGGTTTATTAATGTGGATCAAAATAATTTAGAAGATTGGACAACCTGGTCACTCAAGGAAGCCCAGTATTTACGGCAAACGCCCCAAGCGGATTATGCAATCGGCTCCCAGGCTCCTTTTTGGTCATTGCAACAGGGACGAGATTATTGGGGAATGACGACCATTCAACGGTTTGGTTTTAGTCCGCCGGTGACAGATAATCTCAACATGGATCAGAACGGAGGTTTTCTCCCGTTACAGCGTCTACAAAGCAATCAACTGAGCCGCACCATTACCGGAGAAGCCAAACCTGGCACCCTGGTTCAACTCCGATCGGCAAAATCCAAACAAGCGATCGCGGAAGTTTTAGTGGATGAGTCGGGAACCTATCGCTTTGAAACCCAAAATTTAATTAGTAATCCGCAATCCTTTGGATCCTTGGGTCAAACCGTGGATTATCAATTGTATTTATACCCGGAGGGAAAACGAAGCGAACCCCCAGAGATCCGAGAGACTCGACTGTTACTGTTGCCCCTCCAACTCCCCACCGGCGCATCCGCTCTCATTACCTCCGCAGGAGTCGGCAGAGACTTTCTAGACAACGGATTTTTCGGTGATTTTAATCAATTTAAAGCAGGAGTTGGCTATTATTACGGACTGAATGAGGAGCTTACTATCGGTACGGGGCTGATTCAAGATGGCAATGTTTTACCCTCTGCCAGCCTCATCTATCAACCTAATGGTCTCCCCGTAGGGCTAAGTTTAACCAGTTTGTTTGGCACGGATAATACCCAGGGCTGGGCCTACAGTGGCGGACTCACCTACGCGCCGAATTCAGACTTATTTTTCCAAATTAATAGCACTAACATCAATCAAGACCAATTAGTTCAATCGTTTCAATTAAACTGGCGAGTTTCACCGAATTTTAACCTACGGTTTAGTGGCAATGATAAAGATAATGTCTTACTGGCCGGCTTTAATGTCTTTCAGCAGATTGATAATTTATACGTTGCGACCGGATTCAGTTATGGCACCAATAATAATGTGCTCTGGCAAGGCACCTTCGGCTGGGAAAAATGGAAATTAACCAGTTTTGGAGGGGGATTCAATACGACGAATAATCGTAATAATAATCGTTTTTATAGCAATTCTGAATTAAGTTATAACTTTAATCAATGGTATGGGACAGGACACGCCATTTTTCTCAACTACAATACGGACTATAACGGAAGTAGCCCCCATAATTTTGCCAGTTTGGGATGGCGTTATCAATCTCAAGAGCTTACCTATGATTACCGTCCGCTCTGGCTGTTTGATTTAGGTTACGGTGTGGGGTCGGGGGGCAATGGCATCGTTGCTTCAGTGGGAACCAATGCGATTCCTGGGGCGACTGTTCGTATCACTTACCAACAAGCTTCCCTCGCGTCTAATCGGGATAGTTTTACGGTTCAAATTTTTCCGAGTTTGAGCATTCAACCGAATCTAGCTTTCGGCGATCGCCGCTTTCAGAATTTACGAACGAGAGGAGGATTATGGATTCAGCCCTTTTTGGATGCAAATAGTAACGGCATCTTAGATGAGGGAGAAACCCTGTACACCGAAGCCCCCAAACAATTATTTTCACTGAATAATCGCTCTCTCAAGGCAGTGGCCAATTTTAATGTTACGCCCGAAGCCCTCATTTTGCCGGCTCAACCTGGCACCTATCGTTTAGACCTCGATCCCGCTGGTTATCCGCTCGATTATCAACCCTTACACCCGGCCTATGCCGTCGAAGTAATAGCCGGAAGCTATACCACGGTTTCCATTCCCTTTATTCCTGCCTATACGGTTGGGGGTAAGCTGGTCAATGCCCAGGGGAAACCCATTGTGGGCGCGAGGGTAGAAGCCATTTCGGTTAAAAATTATCCTAAAGTTATCTCGATCACCGATGAACAAGGGGTTTTCTATTTAGAAAATTTACGGCAAGGAACCTACGAGGTCTTAGCTCAAGGGAAAGAAACCCAGCCCAAATCCCTCGAACTAACCCAGGAGTCCCCTGCCCTCTCCGAACTGACCCTCAAACTCGAATGAGCCAAGTTTCCGGCTATCCCCATCAACTCGCCCAGACATCTTGCCATTTCACAATGCCCTGATTGACCAAAATCCAGCGACGACCGACTAAATTTTCGTAACTCGGACGTTGATTATCCCGTCGGATTGCATATTTATAGGTAATGGCTTTGCCCGCGCTTTCATTAAAGGGAATTTCGCCGAACCAGGTATTATCGTTAATATATTCCAACACATAGGCCTTATTCATATCCCAATTGCCCAGCTCAGGACAATCTCCGGTCACGACAATACTTTCACCTAAGTGGGTTTTAATACCATTTAATTGGGCACGCACCAGGGTTTTTCCTCGCACGCGATCGCCGATATAGCTCAGCACAATCACTTCATGACGATCTAAAAAGAGATTAGATAAATTGCCCTGTTTAACTTCAAAAGAACGGCGCGTCACAATACAGTTATATTCCCCATCTTCTAGACCCGTTGCTTCTACATTAATGGTGGTAGCCTGCCCCTTATTCATGGCCACAAAACAGCGGGAATCGCGATAGCTACGGGTATAACCATAAATATCGGGAGTAATATATTTTTGTTGCTGACTGCCCAAAGAAACGGCAGGATTTAAACGGCGTAATTTAGAAAATAATTGTAACAGTTGATAAAGCGGCGTATCGGTATCCCAACTGTCCATCATGGGACGATTATAGGGATCATTGCCGCCATTGGTATTGTTAAATAAATACTGCTCTGTCCCGTAATAAATACAGGGAATGCCCCGACTAGTCATGATCAAACTGATGGCTAACTGCAACCGTCCGCGATCGCTATTGAGACTTTGAAAACGGGGCATATCGTGGTTATCAATAAAAGTAATTAACTCCGTTGCCCGATGGTAAAGAGAATCGAGATCAAAAATCGTTTGCACTAACTGAAAGCCTTGGGGGTCATCTTTTCCTAACGCCGCTCGAATGGCTTCGCACAGCCCAAAATCCAGAATCGACATCCCTGAATAATTGGCAAAGTTAACCGATCCTTTGTCCCAGGGTTTACTAAACCCCCATTCCCCAAAACTAAATACTGACGGTTTATGGGTTTGGATATCGGCGTTAAATTCCTGCCAAAACCAAATGGGCATGTGCTTAACCGTATCAATCCGCAGTGCATCAACTCCCAAATCCAACCATAGTTTAATGGCTGATTTAATATAATTGCGATACTCAATATTGCTTTCATTAAAAGTGGCTAGCCCGGCCATTTCGTAATACAGCAATTGGTATTCATTTTCCCAATCGGTAATCTCAGGATTGTGATAATACCAGTTATTTGTATCCTGATAAAAATCGGCAATTAAAACCCCATCATCGTAGAGCTTACCTTTTTGACCATTCACATCAGGGCTACTGTGATTACAAACAATATCTAAAATGAGTTTCATTCCGCGCTGATGGAGTTCATGAATTAATCGATTGAAAGAGGTTTCTTTTAATAAAGAATTAGGTTCATCTTTTCTTAAAAATCTGGGATTAATCCGTTTAAAATCCTTTGTCCAGTAACCGTGCATGGCCGCACTTTCAAACATTAAATCTTCGACCTGTTCAAAGAGGGGAGAAATCCAAATGGCCGTCACCCCCATCCCTTTTAAATAATCCAATTTTTCAATAATGCCTGGAATATCTCCTCCCCAATATTTTCCCCATTTTTGCCGCGTCGGGTCATACAGTTCGGGATTGGGGCCCGCATTATTACTCGGATCACCGTCACAGAAGCGATCGACAATTAAAAAATAAATCGTTTCCTGACGAAATTCGATAGAGCGGGTAAATAAAAACTCAAAATCCGCATCAAAGGAGCGGGCTTCTTCAGTGGTGTGAAATCCTGCGGCGGCTTGGACTGCACTGATTTCATTGGGGGTGTTAGAGGGATTTGTCAAAGGAGAGGCAACCATAATGGGGATTGAAGCGAAGGAACTGAAATTAAGTCAAAAAAGCCAATTATTGTGTGGATTGAACCCATTGGCAATAAGGGATTTTGGGAGACCCCCTAACCCGATGATTCTTGGCGATGAAGGGCAATCATCGTAATATCATCAAATTGGGGAGCATCGGCAATGTACTGAAATAAATGGGTTTTAATGCGTTCAATCAATTCATTCGCAGACATCGCAGGTTCTTCCAGTAGGGCCAATAATCGCTCTTTGGTAAATAAGTGACCCTCAGGATTTTTCCCTTCCGTTACCCCATCGGTATAGCCAATTAAAACATCGCCTGGCTCAAACTGAATTTGTTTAATTTTGAACTTGCTGTGGGGCATCATCCCAACGGCTGGCCCGGTCGGTTTTAGGGTAGCCTTAATCCCGGATTTACCCAACACGAATAGGGGTTCATGACCCCCATTGATATAACTCATAATGCCCGTTTCCGGATCGAGAACACCGAAGAAAAGAGTAGCAAACATACTCAGACCCCAATGGTGTTTGCAAACATAGTCATTGGTTAAGGTGACTGCGTGGAGCGCATTCGTATGGGCTAAATTAATTCCGCTCTCTCCGATCCAGCCCTCTTGGGGTTTGGCATTTTCCAGAATGGCGGAACTCAATCCCCTTAATGTATTTTGATTAGAAAAGATGCGAATTAAACTGCGAAATAGGGCCATAAAGAGTGCGGCTCCGACCCCTTTATCACACACATCAGCGAGGACGAGGCCGACTTGTTGATCGATGCAGAAAGCGTCATAAAAATCCCCGGCGACTTGTTTGGCGGGATAGAAGCAGGCACTAATTTCCCAGTTGGCTAATTTCGGAATTTCGTAGGGTAAAAAATCAATTTGAATTTGTCGCCCTTTTTCTAATTCATTGTTTAAGGCTTTGGAATATTCGTCGAGTTTGGTATAGAGTCTGGCATTTTCTAAGATGAGGGCCATTTGATCGGCGGTCACTTGCATTAATTTGGCGACTTGACGGCTAAAGTGGTTAGGCTTTGAATGCAAGAGGGTAATAATGCCTAATAATTCATTGTCTTTGAGAATGGGAACGCATAGGGCCGAGCGAGCGACGTAGGGTTGATCGGGCAGGGTTAACCAACGCTCATCGGTTTCGGTGTCTAGGACTAATCCCAATTCATGATTCTGATTGACCCAACCCGCTAAGCCCGCATCTAAGACCGATCCCACCAATTGATTCCGCATTTCAGGGGTGACCTCTGTTCGAGAGAGAATGGCATCGGCAATTTTTCCCGAAGGATCGAGGACAAATAGGCTGCCTTTTTCGGCGTTAGTTTGTTCTGTCGAAATATCTAACATGGCTTGGAGGGCCGATTTTAAGACTCCGATCTGAGCCGGCGATCGCGCAATTTCCACCAGGTTTTCTAACAAATTTCGTTGCACTTCAAAGGCCGCTTGATCAATTTTATGGGCGGCTACTTCTAGCACGAGGGCAATTTGGGTGGCAGTAATTTCCATCAAATCCGCCGTTGCTAAGGTGAAATGATGGGGTTGGGAATGCAATAAGGTCAGAATGGCTAATAAATGGCCCCGTTGAATAATGGGAACTGATAGGGCAGAACGGGCCACATAGGGCTGATGGGGTAAGGTCAACCACCGTTCATCGGTTTCCGTATCAGTGATTAAGCCCACCTGCTGATGACGTGCGACCCAACCGGCTAAGCCTTGCTCTAAAACCTTACCGATGATTTGCGATCTTTCCCCTGGGGTCGTTTCTTCACGGGTTAAGATGCTGTGGGTCACGGTACCGTTACTGTTTAATAAAAATAGGCTCCCTTTATCCGCATCCGTTAAGTTAACCGAGGTTTCTAAGGCTTGGTGCAAGGATTCTCGGAGTAAACTTTCTTCTTCGCTGGAGTAGGCGATCGCCATCCAATTGGCCAATAAATTATCCGTTGCCTGTAGAGAGATCTGGCCCTTCGCATAGCGAGTCATAACAACCAGATTTTCCAATAATTTTTTATGAGATTCAAAAAACGTTTTATCCCGCTTAAGTTCAGCGATCTCTCGACGCAACAAATTCAGCTCTTCTAATAACTGTTCAGTCGATTGATGATGTTCGCTCATATCATTTCCTGTTAAGTTTCTACCTTAGCCGTTGCCGCAAAATCCCTTGGATGTTTTAAACGGGAGTTCAGATTTTTAGCTTGAGGATAATTGAAATCACATTTTTGCATTCAGACAGAATGATTAAATGAATCGCTTTTATCAGCTTAACTTGATTGAATCATTTTTAGTCTAAAGAAAATCTGGTTTTTAATCATTGTGAGACAATCGATTTTACAAAATTTAATTAAGCTAAATTATTATCTTACTATGGATCTTTCAGTGATTTTAGGGGTGTTTTAGCTTTTTATTAATACTATCTAGACAAACGGGTACTCGCCTTGAATAATCAAATGTTACCTCAAGCCTCTCTTAAAATCGTCTTTTATTAAGGTTTGTAACTAAGGTTGGCAACGAGGTTAATCGGGTGCTTATAGGGTCATGAAAGTGAAATATAAATAAAAATGTTAAATCGGTAGAACTTGAGGATAAAGTAGTTTATAGTTAGTTTTATAAAATATATAACTTGATCGGGTGTGGTAACTGGATTACCAGATAAATCCTCTAAAAATTCAAAAGTTTAGAGTCCAGTCATGACTTTAGAGAATGTTTAAGAGGCTTGAGTCTGTCTTTTGTCTGTTTTTCCTTTTGTCGGTAATTTTAATCATTCTTTCAATTCAAATTATTTCCCTAAAAAGTTAAAGTTATTTAATCTTCACAGGCAGATTATTTCATGGAATCTTTAATTGTTGACGGCGTTTTAGAATCTTTGAAAGTGATTTCTGACTACATTTCAGTAGTAAGTAACCAAGCACAACTAGAAACGAAAAAAGCCTATAAACTCCGTCTAGCGGTTGATGAACTCACAACCAATATTATTATTTATGGTTATCAAAATACCCGCCAGCAAGGAGTGATTAAATTACAGTCAGAACTCGACGAAACGGCCTTAAAAGTGATTATTGAAGATACCGCACCTCCTTTTAATCCGAAAGAAAACTTACCGCCGGCAACTCAAGTTTTAGATAAACCCCTAGAGGAACGACCCATTGGCGGGCTGGGAATTTATTTGGCCATTGAAGGGGTCGATGATTTCTCCTATGAGCGCGTCGATGATCATAACCGTACTGTTTTGGTGATTAATCGTTAGGCAATCAACCCTATTGATGGGGCTTTTTGAGCGATTCTTGACTTCTGTTGAAAATGTAGATCATTTAAGACCGTCAAGTTCTTGTAATAACCAAAATCCGGCAAAGGATTCTGAATTGGGCCCAGATTGAATAGCTAAAAAATGAACATTTTGGGCTGTTGTTTTCGTTTGTTCAAATCCTTTGGCTTCGGCCAAGGTGTCCGGGGTATTGATATTGGCAATAATCCAACTATCACTGGCTCCGGTTTCTAGGCGAATTAAGGGATTGGGTTGTTCACTAAATTTAAGATAGCCCAATTCTAAACCGGATAGCCAAGCGGCAAAGGGTAAGGCGCGGGGAGAGAATAAGATTAAACCAGGAATTCGAGTATTGGGAGCTAATCCCAAGGGGTCTAGGGGAAAAGATTCTCCAAAACCAATGTCCCACTCCGTCATATCTTGAAAAGCTGAGGCTTCTAGGCTGACTAAGGCCCATTGATCCCCGCGATCGCCTTTAATGGCATCGGGTAAAAAAATGGGGCTGAGTTCTAAATATTGCACCGAACGGGTTTGGGCTAAGGTTTCATCAAAGCCCTCTTGGGTCGGATAAAAATCTTTCATGCGTTCTTCTAGCCAACGGTGGAGGGTATAGGTGCGACGGCTAGGGGCGGGGGGAATGCCGATATCTTCACAGGCTTTGGTGATCATATTATTCATTTGTCGCCGAAAAAAGCGGATTTTTTGGGGGGCAACTCCGGCTTCAGCGATCGCGTCTTCAATGGCTTGTTTGAGCCAAACGGAATTAACAGTAGTGCTGGGGCAAAATTGGCTATAGCGAAAGAGGGATTCGGGCGATCGCGTCAGGGATAGGGGAGATTCACAAATGACTACTTCCCATAATTTTTTCTGCCGTTCATCTAAAATTGGACGCGAATAAAAATCCAGTTCCCAAACAGTAGCCATTTTTAAAGCAAACTCCTTTTGATTTCCTCTCTACCAGTGTCGCATGACTGATGATCGGTCGTGGTATTTTGCGTCAGCGATCGCGAATTGCTTGAATAGTTTTGAATTACGCAGGAAAACATTTTACCAATCCCGATCAAGCGGGGTAGGAATTTCATCTGAAGAATTTTCGCTTTGTGAATTTTGTAACGCTCGTAAACGCTTAACAGTAGGATGGTCTTCAAACTTAGTCATTGTAGTCTCCGAAGAAAATTATTACATGTATATACATGTTTTTGTGTTTTTTTAATTAGCTTAAACTTTTTATATCAGACAACAACGAGAGCAAAGTTTGCCATTTTTGATCTCCCAAATGTTGCTTAAGTTCGGATTGAACCTGCTCCCACAAAGGAAAAGCTTGATCAAGAAGGATTTGTCCCTCCATCGTCAATGAAATTAATTTAATACGCCGATCTTCACCCGGATGGGTTGCTACTAATCCTCGTTTTTCTAATACCTTAATGTTTCGAGTAATAGTCGTTTGATCCGTAAATAATTCTTGCGCTAATCGGGTAATTGACACCTCCTGAAATAGATGAACCGCCACCAATAAAGTAAATTGATTGATCTCCAAGTCAATGGAACGTAATGCGTCATCATAAACCTGCGTTAAAATGCGCGATGCTCGACGGATATGAAGCCCCATACAGGTTGCGGGGACTTGGGCCGCGATCGCCAGATTTGTCATGGGAGGGGAATTGTTCATGATTATATGTATATACATGCAATTTGATCTTGTCAAGGGTCAAGGGTTGGAAGAATTGAGTCAATGTAACTTTGAGTGCTGCAATTTTCTGTCCGAGATTCTTCAATCTGAAGCAGGCGAATAAGCGGCGATCGCTTAAAACGTTGAAGATATACTGAAAAAGGTTACAGCCCAAAAAACGATTACAGGAGAAGGTTAAATGGTTACTGCGATCGCTAAACCCATAACCGTTGAAGAATATCTCGCTCAGGAAGAAATAGCCGAAGAAAAAAGCGAATTTATTAATGGAGAAATCTTTAAAATGGCGGGTGGTACGGCTAATCACAATCGGCTAACGGTCAACTTGGGTCGTCTGCTACCCTTGAAAGTCGATGAGCAAAGTTATGAGATTTTTCTGAGTGATATGAAGCTCTGGCCGCCGCATTTTCAGAACTATTTTTATCCTGATGTGATGGTGGTCAAGGATGAACCGAACTTTACGGATGCCAAACAAACGGCTATCACGAATCCCTGTTTAATTGCAGAAATTTTATCAGCTTCGACAGGGGGATATGATAAGACCCAAAAGTTTGCTTTTTATCGGACGATTCCCGAATTACAAGAATATATTTTGATTGATCAGTGGGCCTATCGTGTGGAGCTATACCGTAAAGTCAGCGATCGCCAATGGTTGTTAACGGAGTTAATTGGTCAAGAGGCGTTATTAACGTTAGAATCTATCGGCGTAGAAATTTCGTTAGCGGATCTGTATAAGCGGGTAAATTTTGAAACAATCCGGTTCTTCTGAATAAAGAGTGATAAGTAAAACTCATAATGAAAAGCAAGCTAAAAAGCGACGACGCATATTTTCAAAGTTAAGAAACCCATAAGCCTGACGCTTAATCAGTTTGAGACGATTGTTG
>JAYKGY010000122.1:0-9149 GCA_035285545.1 Snowella sp.
TAATCGTTTCCGAGGCATCCTTATTCGATGGGCCAAATCTTCTCAATCCTACTTGGGCTTTATTCAGATTGCTGCTTGTTTGATCATCGGCCGCAAACTTCTCACATTTTTCGGATAGGTTCTAAGTTTGTTCTAGTGAACCTTTAATTTTCATAAACGAGCCATATCAAGAGAATTCTGGTGAGCTAATCTAAATAGCATCCTAACGGCAAGAGGAAGAAACGATGGCTTTTCAAGATGCGCGAGATTATCAGATTCTCTTTTTATGTAGCTTTCTGATGTTAGGAATTTTTAGCCGAGATTGGACGGTTAATCCTCTCTTGATGGCGGCGATTCTCTCAACCTGCGTACTAGCTCAAGGGTTATTCCTTAAAAGCAGTCATTTTTGGGGACAGTCTCAACGATTGAATGGGGGAATACCGGAAAGTCCCTCACTTCTTAATTTTTCTTCTCTCAAAAGTTCTTTAATTACAGGCTTAGGGCTGTGTTTACTGTTGCGGGCTAACCAACTAGACACCGTGATCTTAGCGGCGGGATTGGCGATCGCGAGTAAATTTGTTTTTCGGTTTAGAGGTAAACACTTCTTTAATCCAGCTAATTTCGGTATTATTGCGGCTTTAATATTAACCCAAGATGCCTGGATCTCTCCTGGACAATGGGGAACGGATTGGTGGTATTTACTATTATTTTTATCAGCAGGGGGATTAGTTCTTAATAAAGTAGGACGTTGGGATACATCTGTTGTTTTTCTAGGGATTTATAGCAGCTTAGAAGCCATTCGCAATTATTGGTTAGGGTGGGATAGTGATGTGTTATTTCATCACCTCAGTAGTGGTAGTTTATTGGTTTTTGCCTTATTTATGTTGACTGATCCGAGATCAATGCCGAATGCAACGATTAGTCGCCTTATTTGGGCTAGTGGCATTGCAGTTGTCACTTTTATTTTGCAATATACCCTATATTTGCCGACTGCGATGTTTTGGGCGTTATTTTGTTTTTCTCCCTTAACACTTTTATTCGATTCCCACTGGTTTGCCCCTCGTTTTACTTGGCAAAAATTAACCCCTTTATCCCCTCAGTTTAATCGATAGCTTAACGCTTTTTAAGACATTTAAGACAGCTTGAAAATTCATTTGAGAAATAGGAAAAATAAGAGCAACAAATTTATGATTCAAATGTTAAGTTTACTCAAAAAAATGATTCCGTTTCCTCTGCTCCCTCATTTCCTAAAGCTATGGCTATTAACCCTAGTCGGTTTAATCAGTTTAACTCAACCGGCTTGGGCATTTTGTGGGTTTTATGTCGCGAAGGCTGATACCAGTCTTTATAATCAAGCCTCTCAAGTGATTATTGCCAGGGATCAAGATCGCACCGTTTTAACCATGGCCAACGATTATCAAGGTAATGCGAAGGATTTTGCCCTCGTTGTTCCGGTTCCGGTGGTACTGAAAAAAGAGCAAGTTCATGTCGGCGATCGCAAAATTATTGAACGCTTAGATGCCTTTAGTGCGCCCCGTCTCGTGGAATATTTCGACCAAAATCCCTGTGAACCTCGTTATCCTCAAACCATGGAAGCCATGCCTGCACCGACTGCGGGGGCGGGAACTCGTGGTAATGCAATGGCTCGTAAAGCCGATAATTTAGGAGTCACCATTGAAGAAAAGTTTTCGGTGGGAGAATACGACATTTTAATTCTTAGTGCCAAAGAATCCAACGGTTTACAGACTTGGCTAATTCAAAATGATTACAAAATTCCTCAAGGTGCCAATGCCGTTTTACAGCCCTACATTAAACAAGGGTTAAAATTTTTTGTTGCCAAAGTCAATTTAAAAGAATATGCCAAAAACAATTTTCAAGCGTTGCGCCCCCTAATGATGGCCTACGAATCGCCTAAATTTATGCTTCCGATTCGTTTAGGAATGCTGAATGCCAAAGGAGATCAGGATTTGATCGTTTACCTACTCTCTCCTAAAGGTGCAACGGAATTAACCAATTACCGCACGGTTAAAGTACCAAGCGATGTGGAATTACCTGAATTTGTGCAACAGGAGTTTACTGGTTTTTATAAAGCCCTATTTAAAAATGCCTATCAAAAATCGGGACGAAATGTGGCGTTTTTAGAATACGCTTGGAATATGGCTAATTGCGATCCCTGTTCTGCTGACCCCTTGAATTTTGAAGAACTGAAAAAAGCAGGGGTATTTTGGACAACTGGCCCCTATGATACTAATGTATTTATCAGCCGTTTACATGTTCGATATAGCCGCGATAAATTTCCTGAAGATTTACAGTTCCAAAATACGGCGAATCAAAATACCTTTCAAGGGCGTTACGTCATGCGTCGTCCCTACCGTGGAACCATGAATTGTTCAGCTGCTCAAAATTACAAGCAAATGGTGAAGCAACGTCAAGAAAAAGAAGCTCAAACCCTCGCCCAGTTAACGGGTTGGAAAATCGAAGATATCCGCAAACGCATTAATTTTCTCCAAGCAGAAAGCATCCCTTGGTGGCAAAACCTTTGGCCTGCAAAATAGCACTATTGACTGAATAAAAGTCTGAACGCTCTCACTAATTAATTTGGGATCGCCCCCTAAATCGCCCAATATTGGGGGACTTGCGAACACTTTAATTCATAATTTCCAGGGGGCAAAAACATATTACTAATACCTGTATTTTATTCTTCGTAATATTCAGGCATTTTTTCCTTTTTCTTCTCAGGAATATTAATTCTTGGGGGAGTATAGGGTTCTACATCGTCATCCCACACATCCGCCTCTGCATCTTCCGTATAGGCTTCTTCGTAAACTGGCTCACGGCGGGGAGCTTCATATCTCGGAGCCGCTTCTCGTTTACTTTCTCCCCAGTTATCTTCTTCGTAATCA
Source organism: Snowella sp. (assembly GCA_035285545.1). Classification (GTDB taxonomy): domain Bacteria; phylum Cyanobacteriota; class Cyanobacteriia; order Cyanobacteriales; family Microcystaceae; genus Snowella. The sequence continues at coordinate 2,883 of JAYKGY010000122.1, forward strand.
TCCTCTTCATAACGGATGGTTTCGGCTTGACGACGTAACGGTGGCGGGGCAGGACGACTTTCTTCCCAATCATCTTCATTCCAGCGTTCTTCCATCACGGGTTGACGGACTTGAATCGGTGTTCTAACAGGAATACCCGTTCCTAACTGATTTTCAGGGCGAGTAGTGGGAGGATAGTACATCTCTTCTTCTTCTTTTTCCCAGGCAGGGCGACCGATGCCCAATCGTTCTAAAACGCCTACGGTGAGTTGACTTAAGCGTTCTTCTGCTCCTTCAAATACAATCAGTCGATTGGGGCCACTGCTGATGACTTCATCCATTGATAGCTCATAGGTACTGATCAACTGATCGGGAATTTGAGGGTAACCAAGCGAGGCAATAATAATGGAAGAAACCTTTCCGTTTTCTAAGTTAAATTGAAAATCCCGTACCCGACCCAAGGGTTCGCCTGTTTCTGTCACGACTTCACTATTGATTAATGGGGTATAGGCATCAATATCAACGGTTTCAAATACATTTTCATTTTCGACTAAGACCACATCCCCCGTCTGGCAAATACTGTTGAGATAAATATAATCGGGCATTCCCGACAAGGACAGCATATTATCCCGCAGGCCAAAAGCAACAATTTCCCGTTGGTCAATATCGACTAAAACTTCTTTAACAACTCCGAGTTTTTTGCCCGTGTTGCGGGTAATTACTTGAGTATTGATGAATTCGTTACGTAGGCGGATATTATCGATAGTCATTGTATTTGTTGATAAAAGTTCTGGCTTAGGTGCAAAAGTTAGCGTAATAAAGCTAGTTTGTAGGAGTGAGTTTTAGTGTATTGATAATAACCTATGTACTACCCTATTTATCCTCAAAATTCAACACAACTCTGCGTTGCTTAGAGGAGCAGGTTTTTTAGCCAATCGTTTGGTACACCCCGTTTCAGGTAAGTTGTTTACTTTAAGTCGCCTTGTTGATCATTGTAGCAGGATTTATAATTTCCCTATTTGACTCTGAAAACCTTCTGTACAACTGATCCGTCGCGATCGCCAATTACCCAAAGTATAGTTAAAAAATTTGGCCGTTAGATCCCGTGCCCGATCAACCCAGAATCAGATAATGTCTTTGCCGTAACTGATTCGTAATCACAGCACAATTTACGGGATGTGGAATAACCCTATTGCTATTTTTGCCGGAATTTCGGCTTAACGCCAAGCATATCCATACCAATTTTGATACCATTGGGACATTTGATTAATTTCTTGGGTTTGAGACTGAATGATGGAGTTGGCTAAATTGCGAAGTTCCGGTTGATTGCCCCCCCTTATCACCATTGTTGACATCATTACGCCCATTTGATGGTGAGAAATCATTTCTCGAAGAAATTCTCGGTCAAAATCCTCCGCTTTTTCTAAAGTGTCTAAATGAATCGCCCTATCCATACCGTGGTGGTTCATCCCCATCATTCCCCAATTGGTGGTTGAAAAGTCAGGAACTGGCAGACCATACCACTGTTGATACCAGCTTTGCATTTGATCGATTTCCCGTTGTTGCGCTTCAATAATCGAACGAGCCAAGGTTTTAATTTCAGAGCGTTGAGAACGATCTAACGCCATTTTAGCCATATCAATTGCGCCTTGGTGATGAGGAATCATCATTTCGATAAAATGAGCATCCATATTTCCCATCATCCCTCTTTGATGAGGCATTAGGGAATTGGGAGAAGGCGACCATTGTGAAATCTGAGTCTGGGCATTGCTAGAGAAAGATAAGCCTCCCGCGATCGCTGCACTAAGCAGTAAACCGATAAAACCATAAACAGGGATTTTGGTGTTCATATTCTGACTCCTTAAACGATCGCTACTATGACTGGATTTTTAACTCTCTAAAGATTGACCAATTTCTGCACAAATAAAAGTTATCAATTCTTTCAGATACAAATAGATACAAGTTTTTGCTAATGCTTTGCCTCAAACGATTAAGGGATAACAAAGCCGTTCATGAAATTTTATATGAGTAATTTCTACTTTCTATCTTCATTATAGCTTTTTTCTCCGTCAGCATCATTTTATGAGAAATCACAGAAAACACAAGTTAAACTACAAAAATCGAATTATTTAGTAAATTTAAGCCATCCATGCTTAGGATTTTTACTAAAAAAGAAAGAGTGGATTTGTTCGATTTCAACAAATTAGCAAGCCCATCAAAGCACTTCCTGATTTTTGTCAGAAACAACCTAATATGTTCAAATATTCGCAGATTAATGCTTTTATGGTTTAATGAACCTTCGATAAACCAATCCTATCCTGATCATGCTACTTTTTCAGTTTTGATTAAATGATTTATTCCTTGGGGCAGAAGTATTTGTCTTTTAATATTCATAGGGTGAAATTACAAGCAAATGATGTCTTTAAGGTAATCATCGGAGGAGAATAGCCATGCCCCATAAAGTATCCCAATCGATTGTAGATATTGCTGTTTATTGTGCCTATGAATGCGAACACTGTGCAAATGAATCTTTAGGGAAGATGCCGGAATGTGCTCGATTGTGCATAGACTGCGCCCAAATGTGCTGGAATTCGGCTTCCTATATGAGTCGTGGTTCCCGTTTTATTCCCCAAGTTGTTCAAGCCTGCATTGAAATGTGTGAAGCCTGCGCGAGTGAATGTGAAAAATATCAAGATAACTCCCACTGTCAAAAGTGTGCAGAAGCTTGCCGCCGAGCCGCCGAGGAATATCGAAATATCGTTAAGGTCGCTGCTGTTGCTTAGGTTTCAATAGTCAAGATAGGCGTATCATTTAAACTTAGTTTAATTAAGCCAACTTTGGCGATATTTGCCCAAAATTATTAATAGAGAAAATAAATTGTTTGGTATTGATTGATTTAGTATTGATATCGTCACAACAGGATATTTTCTCTTGCTTTTCTTTGGAATTAAAGAACAAAAAAATCGGATGGGTTCTACGCCGAAGCATTTACTGACTTGCTTTAAGCCCATGACATTACAACTTAAAGTTCCTTCTATTGTCCGTGCTTCTTGTGTAGATATCGTCACTCAAGCCGTTCAAAATGTTGATACAACGGCAAAAGCAGAAGTTGATTCTAGCTCTAAGCTATCTGTAATGAAGATAAACAAAAATTTTAAAATTAGTTAACATTTACAGAGACTACAAGGCATCATGAACGCTCTTAAAACCTATAATATCACCTTTGGGTAATATTGTTTTGAAAATTAATGATTTATTAGGATTTTCCTCAAATTATTCAAGAGATTTTTAAGAAAGATAGCAAGTTGTAAATAAAGTCAAACAATTCTAATTTTAAAGCTTAGAGCTGGTTAAACTGAAAGTAACAATTAAGGGTAAATAACTATGGTTACAGCAGTTTTAGAAAAGCCCTCTAGCGCATCAAAAGAACAATCATTAATTCTCTGGTTTGAAGAAGTTGGCACCCATGATGTCGGATTAGTCGGCGGAAAAAATTCTTCCTTGGGTGAAATGATCCAACAATTAACGAGAAAAGGAGTCAATGTTCCTGGTGGTTTTGCCACGACCGCCTATGCCTATCGTCACTTTGTTGAATCAGCCGGCATTGAAGCCGAGTTACGCAAATTATTCTCCGATTTAGACGTTACCAATTTAGCGAATTTACAGGAACGGGCCAAAAAAGCGCGTTCTTTAATTTTAGATACCCCCTTCCCTCAAGATCTCCAAATGGCGATCGCCGAAGCCTACGGTAAAATGTGCGGACGCTATGGCGATCATACGGATGTGGCGGTTCGTTCCAGTGCAACAGCAGAAGATTTGCCCGAAGCCAGTTTTGCCGGCCAACAAGAAACCTACCTTAATGTGCATGGTCTCAGAAACGTTTTAGAGTGCTGCCATAAATGTTTTGCCTCTCTGTTTACGGATCGGGCCATTTCCTACCGTCAAGAAAAAGGCTTTGATCATTTTGCCGTTGCCCTTTCGGTTGGGGTGCAAAAGATGGTGCGATCTGATCTCGCCACTTCAGGAGTCATGTTCTCCATCGATACAGAAACGGGCTTTAAAAATGCCGCCTTAATTACCGCCGCCTATGGTTTAGGGGAAAACGTGGTACAGGGAGCCGTTAACCCTGATGAATATTTCGTTTTTAAACCCACATTGCGGGAAGGTTTTAAACCGATTTTGGAAAAACGCCTCGGCAGTAAAGCGATCAAAATGGTCTATGACACGGGTGGAAATAAACTCACCAAAAATGTCGAAGTTGCTGAGGCTGACCGCAATAAGTTCTGTATTAACGATGAGGAAATTCTGCAATTAGCGCGTTGGGCCTGCATTATCGAAGACCACTATTCTAATGTGCGGGGTGTGCCGACTCCGATGGATATTGAGTGGGCTAAAGATGGGCAAACGGGTGAATTATTTATCGTCCAAGCTCGTCCCGAAACGGTACAGTCCCAAAAAGCCGCTAATATCATCAAAACCTATGAATTGAAACAACACAGTCAAGTTCTCGCCACAGGTCGCAGTGTGGGAGCCGCGATCGGTCAAGGAAAAGCCCATGTGATCCGCAATGTGGCCCAAATTCATGAGTTCCGTGCAGGGGAAGTGTTAATCACCAACCGCACCGATCCCGATTGGGAACCGATTATGAAACAGGCCAGCGCGATCGTGACGAATCAAGGGGGTCGAACCTGTCATGCAGCTATCATCGCTCGTGAAATGGGAATTCCGGCGATCGTCGGTTGTGGGGATGCAACGGAAGCGATCGCAACGGGTCAGGATGTCACAATCTGTTGTTCCGAAGGGGATGAAGGGCACGTTTTTGAAGGGATTTTGAGCTACGACGTTCATGAAACTGCCTTAGATAACTTACCGCGCACCAAAACCCAAATTTTAATGAATGTGGGTAATCCTGAACAAGCTTTTGGTTTTGCCAGTTATCCTGCTGATGGGGTAGGTTTAGCCCGTTTAGAATTCATTATTGCCAATCACATTAAAGCTCACCCATTGGCATTGCTGAAATTCGATGAGTTAGAAGACCAAGCAGCTAAAGCGGAAATTGCTGAATTAACTAAACTCTATGAAGGCGATGCCGCAGGCACACGTTGTGACCGCGCTCAATTCTTCGTTGATAAATTGGCTCACGGAATCGGCATGATTGCAGCGGCCTTTTATCCCAAACCCGTCGTCGTGCGGATGTCGGATTTCAAATCCAATGAATATGCAAACCTGTTAGGCGGTCGTCAGTTTGAACCCAAAGAAGAAAACCCGATGATCGGTTGGCGTGGTGCTTCTCGTTACTACGATCCTAACTACCGTGAAGCCTATGCCTTGGAATGTAAAGCCTTAAAAACCGTTCGAGATGAAATGGGTTTAACCAACGTCATTCCCATGATTCCCTTCTGTCGTACCCCAGAAGAAGGTCGCAATGTCTTAGCAGAGATGGAAAAACACGGTTTGAAACGGGGCGTTAATGGTTTACAGGTTTATGTGATGTGTGAGTTACCCAGTAATGTCATCTTGGCGGATGAGTTTAGCGCAGTGTTTGATGGTTTCTCCATTGGCTCCAATGACTTAACCCAATTAACGTTAGGCTTAGACCGCGATTCTTCTCTAGTGGCTCACCTCTTTGATGAACGCAATGAAGGGGTTAAACGCATGGTCAAAATGGCCATTGAAACCGCTAAAGCCAACGGTCGCAAGATCGGGATTTGTGGTCAAGCTCCTTCGGATTATCCTGAGTTTGCCGAGTTTTTAGTTGAGTTGGGTATTGATTCTATTAGTTTAAATCCAGACTCAGTATTAAAAACGATTTTACGGATTGCTGAGGTTGAAAAAGCCAAAGGTTAATCAATAATCAGATTCAGTAAGTTAGGGAGGTTAAATGCCTCCCAATTTGCTATGATAGACGTATTTTTAAATAACCGAGGCTATAAATGACGGATTCTGAACAGTTGGTAGAAATTAAGGGATTAATTCAGCATATTACTACAGATTTGGAAGCGATTCGTAATGATGTCGAGAACTTAAAGACCGAAACGCAAAGGACAAATGATCGTGTTGAGATTTATCAACGTTCCTCCAATCAGGTTGTTAATCTAGCGTTTGGTTTAATTGTGGCTACAACTGCGGTGATCATTGTTCCAGCTATTTTGTCCCGTTAGAACTTAGAGCCTATCCGAAAAGTCAATAGGAACGAAATTGGTACATTTTAGCGAACGCTAACTTCACTAGCTAGGTGGACGGTTATTTCCCTAGCAAATGCTCGGATAACTATCTCTCAAATGAGTC
>JAYKGY010000123.1:0-51307 GCA_035285545.1 Snowella sp.
GACTCATTTGAGAGATAGTTATCCGAGCATTTGCTAGGGAAATAACCGTCCACCTAGCTAGTGAAGTTAGCGTTCGCTAAAATGTACCAATTTCGTTCCTATTGACTTTTCGGATAGGCTCTAAGTCTAAGGACATAATACTATAGCAGTCATAAACCATTTGTAAATATCGATCCACTCTGGATAAGGGTTTTGAGCCTATCAACAACACGAATCATTTAGGATCGCTATCTTATGTCCCTACATAATTTTTTTTGCAGGAATTTAACACTTTTAAATCCTCTTGATGATTTATTTGGTTGTTCTTCTTAATAGAATTTAAAATAAAAAATATAGATATTTCAAAATATTTGGAAATTAAAAACGATAGGAGAGTAAATTGGCAAATCATTCATTTTTGTTTTATAGCATTGCTTTTTTTTGCATTATTTTATTGCGATATGTGCTGATAGCAGGTGGAGTCTATTTATTCCTATATTCACCCTTTAACCAGCCTTCAGACCAGCATAATTTACAAACGTTTTCTTTTTCTTGGAAAACAGTTCACCACGATATTAAACTCTCATTGTCTTCTTCAGTAGTATTTGCCATCGCCTCAGCATTTGTGATGTCAAGTTATAATCGGGGATTAACTCGTTTATATAGTGATTTAAAATTGAATACTTTATGGTATTTAGTATTTAGTTATATTGTCGTTTTAATACTTCAAGATACTTATTTTTATTTCACTCATCGATTATTCCATCATCCCTCTCTTTTCCGTTGGTTACATCAAGGGCATCACCAATCACGCCATCCTACGCCATTAACCTCATTTGCGTTTGATCCTTTAGAGGCGATCGCGCAATCTCTGTTTTTGGTCGCTATTATTTTTGTGATTCCGCTACATTTCATTACTGTTATTACAATACTGACGACGATGACAATTTGGGCAGTGGTTAATCATTTGGGGGTTGAACAATTATCACCATCCTTTCCCCTCCACTGGTTGGGTAGATGGTTTATTGGCCCTGTTCATCATTCCCATCATCACCTGAAATATAAAGTACACTACGGACTATACTTCACGCTATGGGACAAGCTGCTAGGCACTGAAGATCCTCATTATCGCTTTTCTGTCAGTCTAAAAACAAGTTTGAAAAATTTTATTTGAATGAAAAAATAGGGTTTTAAACTATTTCTCTTTAGCAAAAAATTAGGAATTAAGCAATCAAAAGAAGCTGTTAAAACATATTTTAAGATTTTCTTAAAAACAATTTTTATTGATAGTTCAAAATACTTTTAATCTGGGGTCGATTTTTAGATCACAAAGATCTTGGTGGAATAAAAAAAAGTGGAAATTTTTAGAAATGTTAAAATAAAAGAAGATCTGGCAGTAAAAGCGATGTTTAATCAAATTTTAAAATCGGTGTTTTTAACGGGATTAATGGGCTTAATGGGGCCTAATATCGCTCAGGCGAGACCCCACCCCCGATTTCAACCTCAGCCCTATCAAGTTTTTCAAACCCCTAATCCGGGTATTCATCGAAATATTATTATTCCGGCTCCCCAACGCATTTATTCTGCTCCGCAACGGCAACAGGGTTATTATGATTCCTACTATCCGGGCTATCACAATCCTTACTATAGACAGCCGATTTATCCTTCTCAAAAAATTATTATTATTGAACGCGATCGCCGCAATCAGACCCCCTATTACTATCGGAGTAATACCTACCGTCAAAACGGAACTCCCTACTATGCGAGGGAAACGCCCTATGTTGACGGCCTTACCCCCTACTATCTTCAAAAAGTTCCCTATTCCCCAAATCATTACCGTAACAATCAGAGATATGTTGCTCCCGATGGTGGCCTCAATTTTCTCAGCTATCCTTACTACAATGCCCCCAATCAACCGCGTTAGGGAAGGCTTCCAGGGAAGTCCTCTCATCAAGTCAAGGAATCTTAACGGTTGAGCTTCCCCCAGATTAATGAGAATCCCGATAACGGTATAATGAGCCTTTGACTCTACAACAGGATTTATCCCCTCATGGCAGATTGGCAAGTGATTAGTGGCAACATCACCGCTCCGAAAGGTTTTAAAGCCTCTGGAATTACGGCAGGATTAAAACCCTCTGGGTTGCCTGATTTAGCCCTAATTTATTCAGAAACAGAAGCGATCGCCGCCGGTGTTTTTACGACTAGCCAAGTCCGAGCCGCCTGTGTGGATTATTGCCGTCAACGCTTACAAGCAAAAGGCAACGCTAGAGCCATTTTAGTTAATGCAGGTCAAGCCAATGCCGGAACGGGAAAACAGGGTTGGCAAGACGCGATCGATTGTGCGGAGTCTTTGGCCCAGGCGTTAAACTTACCCGCCGATTCCGTCCTCCTCGCCTCAACAGGAGTCATTGGTCAGCGCATTAAAATGGATAAACTGAAAGCTGGCATTCCCCAACTAGTAGCCGAACTTTCCGAAACCGGCGGAGATGAAGCCTCTAAATCCATTATTACCACCGATTTAGTCCCCAAATCCATTGCCCTCGAAACCACTATTGAAGGTCGTCCTGTCCGTATTGGCGGGATTTCTAAAGGATCGGGGATGATTCACCCCAACATGGCGACAATGTTAGCTTTTGTTACCTGTGATGCGGCAGTTTCAACGTCTCTCTGGCAGCAAATGTTAAGCCGGGCAGCCGATAAAACGTTTAACCAAATTACCGTTGATGGGGATACTAGCACTAACGATAGTTTAATTGCCCTAGCGAATGGGGAATCTCGGACTCCTGCTATTACAGAAATGGGGCCGAATGCTCAAAAATTAGAAGCCATGCTCACAGCGGTTTGTGAACACTTAGCCAAAGCGATCGCCCGTGATGGAGAAGGGGCTACTTGTTTAATCGAAGTTCAGGTCACTGGTGCACCCGATGATGAAGCTGCTCGCAAAATTGCACGAACCATTGCGGGATCTTCTCTGGTGAAATCGGCAGTCTTTGGTCGTGATCCGAACTGGGGACGCATTGCAGGGGCCGCAGGACGGGCCGGCGTAACCTTTCATCAAGAAGATTTGCAGATTAAGTTAGGGAATTTCCTCCTAATGGAAAATGGCCAACCCATCGAATTTGATCGAAAAGCGGCGAGTAATTACCTGAAACAAGCTTCTGAGGGAGCCTATTTACAGGACGATACGGTATTAATTTCCGTCTGTGTGGGTAATGGCTCAGGAGAAGGACGGGCTTGGGGTTGTGATCTCAGCTATGATTATGTCCGCATCAACGCTGAATACACGACTTAATAGGCTTGGTTAGTTTTAAAGCTGACTAAATTGTTTGACTTGGAGCATAGGTTTCTGCGTGGGAATCATTCCAAAATTGCTCAATACTAGGAGTTAAATATTGGATTGTTCCCACCATTAAACGAAGCCACACGAAGACCGTTGCACCGATCACGAAAATTTTCAAGTTACGATAAAACATAGGAAAAAAGAGTAAGCGTAAATAAGGCTTTAATCCTATTCAATCAATTCCCTTGTCCTATGCCTTCGTTAAAAGAGATGAAGCAAAATTCACCTATCTGGGCGATGGGGAAAAAGTTCCCATTTTTATCTATTTTGTTTAACCGTTAGAACAGAAATAACTTAACGCCGTCTTTCTTCTAATTTTCGATAAACATCCCGCAGTTCAACCCCATGATGGGCCAACGCCACTAGGGTATGGTAGAACAAATCCGCTACTTCGCCCGCGATCGCTTGGGGATCGTCATCTTTGCAAGCCATCACGACTTCGGCCGCCTCTTCCCCAATTTTTTTGAGAATTTTATTATCGCCCCCCGCCAGCAATTTACAGGTATAGGAACTTTCATTGGGGTTATCTCGGCGATCACGAATGATATTGAACACTTCTGATAACATATCAGCATTGGGAGCCGCTTTTTGGTGATCAACCTGATGGAAACAACTACGTTCTCCCGTATGGCAGGCAATATCTCCAACCTGCTCGATGCTAATCAATAAAGCATCACTATCACAATCGTAACGAATGGCTTTGACCTTTTGTATGTGACCAGAGGTTGCCCCTTTATGCCAAAGTTCCTGACGCGATCGGCTCCAATACCAAACCTCGCCAGTTTCTAGGGTTTTTTCTAAGGATTCACGGTTCATCCAAGCCAACATCAAGACTGTTCCATCCAGATAATCCTGCGCGATCGCGGGCACCAAGCCTTGGGGATTGTAGCGAATCGAATCTAGTGGGATCGACTGGCGAAAGGAATAAGAAGCAAGACTAGACATTGTTAATAGATTAATTATGATTAATGGTTATAGCTGCATCAGTATGGTTCCATCGTGTCCGCATTAACCTTACAGTCTCCTCATTGTCGGAAACATCATTAAAAAAGACATCATAAGAGAGAAGACTAAGCAACTATTTTTCTAAGCCTTCTCCTACGTTTAATATGGATTGCCGACTAATCCCAAAAAATCACCCAGCCTTATCAACATATTTATCTAAGGTACTAGCCAAGGTGGTCTTAGGAACAGCCCCTACAACCATATCGACTTTTACGCCGTTTTTAAAAATCATTAAAGTAGGGATACTGCGAATACCATATTTACTGGCGGTTTCAGGATTTTCATCCGTGTTAAGTTTGACGACTTTAATTTGTTCGCCGTACTGTTGAGCAATTTCTTCCACTACGGGGGCAACCATCCGGCAAGGCCCACACCAGGGAGCCCAAAAATCGACGAGAACAGGAATTGCGCTGTCTAGAACATCTGCACTAAAACTTTGATCCGTAACGGCGGAAACTGAATCACTCATACCAAAATTCCTTAACTTTATTAATCGCGTCCTTTAAGATTCTACCATAGCCAAATCCTCGCCTCCTAAACCAAAAGTCAAGAGAATCTTAGGAATAATTTATCTTTTTTAACAGTCTAGTAACAATCGTCACCAACAAATTAACAAACCGAGTAAAATAGTCAATTAAGAAACCGCCCGAACGTCGTCCAGGCGGAGCGTGGTGTGAGGAGTGAACGGAAACTATTGTCTCCGCCATCTCTATTGTAAAGGAGAAATTGGCTTTTGACGAAAGTTTTATTGAAGAGTTCCATAGATTTTGTGATGGCTAGGGAATGATAAAATAAAAAAATTACTATCAGTAAAATACCTATTCCCTAATCAACAAAATTTGAGTTCAGAATTAGAGCAAGCTCAACCAAGCAGTCTATGTTTGGAAAGACAAAATTTATGACAGCAGGATCGGATTTTTTATCACAATTAAACGCTTCGCAACGTCGTGCCGTTGAACATTTTTGTGGCCCCTTATTAGTAGTTGCAGGGGCTGGATCAGGCAAAACTAAAGCATTAACCTGTCGAATTGCTCACCTCATTCGTCATCATCAGATTGATCCCGAAAACATTCTAGCGGTTACTTTTACCAACAAAGCTGCTAGGGAAATGAAAGAACGTATTGAAAAGATTTTTATCCAAGAGATGGCCCAGAAAAACTATGGGCAACACTATGAAATGTTAAAGGAGTACGAGCAAAAAAGTTTATCCTCAACGGTTTATCGAACCATCACGAAAAAACTGTGGATTGGCACTTTTCATAGTTTGTTTTCTCGGATTTTACGTTTCGATATTAATAAATATCAAGATGAGCGAGGCAGAACCTGGACAAGAGATTTTTCAATTTTTGATGAATCCGATACCCAAACCCTAGTTAAAAATATTGTTACTAAGCAATTAAACTTAGATGAGAAAAAGTTCGATCCCCGTTCTATTCGTTACCAAATTAGCAATGCTAAAAATTTAGGGTTAACCCCAGATACCTATCTTAAGGAGAATCCCACCTATAAAGGGCGAGTGATTGCAGAGATTTATCAAGAATACCAAAATCAGTTAGCGGCCAATAATGCCTTAGATTTTGATGATTTGATTTTTATTCCTGCTCGGCTTTTCCAGCAAAACGAATCGATTTTAGGGTATTGGCATAATCAATTTCACCATATTTTAGTCGATGAATATCAAGATACTAATCGTATTCAATACGATTTAATTCGTTTACTCAGTACGAATGGAGAAACCCGTAAAGCAGATTGGAACTGGCAAGGGAGATCAACCTTTGTTGTGGGAGATGCGGATCAATCAATTTATAGCTTCCGCATGGCAGATTTTACTATTCTACTGAATTTTCAGTCGGATTTTGGCGACGATTTACCCGACGAAGATACCCGCACAATGGTTAAATTGGAAGAAAACTACCGTTCTTGTGAAAATATTCTACGGGCGGCTAATCATTTAATTGAAAATAATAGCCAACGGATTGATAAAATTCTTAAACCAACACGGGGGTTAGGAGAATCGATTTATTGTTATAAGGCAGATGACGAAAGGGAAGAGGCGAATTTTACCATCAATAAAATGCAGGACTTAATGGCGGAGAATCCTGAACTGAATTGGGGGAGTTTTGCGATTCTCTACCGTACCAATGCCCAATCCAGAGCCTTTGAAGACGGGCTAATTTATAATAACATTCCCTACAGTATTGTCGGTGGTTTTAAGTTTTATGACCGGCAGGAAATTAAGGACAGTCTGGCCTATTTGCGGGCGATCGCGAATCCTTCCGACACTGTGAGCTTACTAAGAATTATTAATACACCTCGACGCGGTATCGGCAAAACAACCATAGATGCTTTCGTGACAGCTTCTAAACAATTAGGCGTTCCGCTATGGGAAATTTTAAGCGATGAAACCTCTGTCAATACCTTAGGGGGGCGTGCCGCAAAAGCAACCAATCAGTTTGCCCAAATGATTAAATCGTTTCAAGAAAAGCTGGAGGATTTACCGGCTGCTGATATTTTGGATCAGGTGATGAAGGTGTCGGGTTATTTGGATGAATTAAAGGCAAAAGGAACGGAAGAAGCGGATAATCGTATTGCTAACATTGCAGAACTGTACAATGCCGTCTTGCAATTTCAACAAGACAACGAGGATAGTAGTTTAACGGGCTTTTTATCCAATGCCTCTTTAGCTTCGGATTTGGATGATTTAAAAGAAGAACCGGACAAGGTTTCCTTGATGACGTTGCATTCGGCTAAGGGATTAGAATTTCCGGTGGTCTTTTTGGTGGGTTTAGAGCAGGGAATTTGCCCCCATATCCGCAGTTTAAATGATCCGTTGGCGTTGGAAGAGGAACGCCGTTTGTGCTATGTCGGTATTACGAGGGCGCAGGAGCAATTATTTTTAAGCTACACGCGAGAACGGTTTGTCTGGGGGTCACGGGAAACGAAAATTCCGTCTCAGTTCCTTCAAGAGTTGCCGCCTGAGTTGATTAGCACCAATGTTAAAACGACTCAACGAAAACTTACGTCCCATACGAAAAAGCCCGTGGGACAATCGAAACGCCCGATCAATGCGGAACTGGGTTATGCCGTCGGCGATCGCGTTCAACATAGCAATTTTGGAGAGGGAACCGTTACCCACATTATCGGTACAGGACGAAGAGCCAATTTAGCTGTTAAATTTCAGGGAATTGGACAGAAAATTATTGATCCACGCATTGCGCCCATGTCTCATTTGGATGATTCAAGTTGCTAATGATTAAAGCAAAAAGAGAAGGCAAGCAGTTAAAATCAGAAAAAAAGAATCTAGAGAGGAAGAAAGAAGATAATAACGGAAATTACAGCCCTCTACATCGACAATGGCTAAAGGATATTCTCGCTTTGTTGGAATAATATCGAAATACGTTCTAATTTCCCGTTTAATTTGTTAATCGCCAAGCTAAACTAACAATTTTCCAAGGGGCGATAGCCGTTGCGGGATCAATAGATTCTTCGAGTAAATTAACCGTATCCGCGATCGCCAAATTAAGATGATTCGTTATTTGTAAATTCGCCGTTTTTCCCTCACATTCATAAAATCGTAAAATCCAACAACTCGGATCGGTTTCAGCTTGTTTAAACGCCATTAAACAGACATTTTCAGCATTTAAGTCTAAGAATTGATGAGTAGAAGGTAAGGTTTTCGGTAATAAGTTTGCGGTACTTGGCCCAACACTCATAACGTGTAACGGACAGTTCAATTCATGGGCACGCTGTACTGTTTTTGCGGTTTGCCAGGTGTCGGAATGGGGATAAATGGCATAGGTAAATTGATGAATTCCTTTATCGGCTTGGGGATCGGGCCATTTTGGACTCCGTAGTAAGGTTAAACGGAGTTGATTGGGTTGCCCATCGTAGCCATATTTGCAATTATTCAGTAAGCTAATCCCATAATTTTGCTCAGTATCCGTTAAATCAGCCCATTGGAGGGCAGGAACCTCCCATTTAGCTTTTTCGGCTGGGGTTTCAGGTCGTGTGGATCGCGCGATCGCGGCACAGGGAATTTCATAGTGAATCACATCACTTTCGAGGGCAAGGGGAAAAGCCGCTTTGACTAAAACCTGGGATTCTTGCCAATCGACTTGGGTAATGATGTTAAGAATAGGTGAATGATTTTCTAAACAATAATCTTGGCAAAATTCAGATTGGTTAAATTGCTTAATCACTCGAATTTTTTGTAGAATTGGGCCATATTCAATAATCTGAATGGATTTTAAAGTGGCTGTTGGTAAAGGATGATCAGCATAATTGGGATCAATATTCCAAGCATCCCAATATTGACCTTTATCTTCAAAAAATTGAAGTTGATTTCCTGCATCACTTAAGATTTCTCGTTGACTTATTTTATCAAAAATACTATCAATTTCTCCTGTTTCAGAGTTAATCATTACTTTGATAAATTGATTTTCTAAGATAAAATCTTCAGCATGATTAATAGACTTAGAAAAAGATTGATTATTGGTAGAAAAAAGCCAAAAGACTTGATAACCGAATGCAGGAATATTTTCCGCTAAAAAGCAAAGTTTTTGATCGTTAGTAATTTGGGATGGAATAAGATTTCCTGAAATATCGTAAATCTGGAAATTTTTATCTTCAATGGGATAAGTAACTACTTCTGAGCGTTGCCAATTTAAGCTATTAAAAACAACAATCGGTTTTGCCTGTTTAGAAAGAGGTTGAGATAAGTTAATTTGAGACGCGATCGCCTGTAAAGCATTTTCAAGGATTGGTTTAATCATTAACCGAACTTGTTGCCAAGCTTGATTAGCGTCTGTAAAAACTTGAGGGATCGAAGTTCCTGGTAAAATATCATGAAATTGATTTAATAAAACAAGTTTCCAAGCTTGCTCTAATTCCGCTTTGGGATAGGTTAAGCCTGTTACTAAATGGGCAATGGATGACCACAATTCAGCTTCGTATAATAAATTTTCACAACGCCGATTTTGAAGCTTTTGATCCGCATGGGTCGTATAGCAACCGCGATGGAATTCTAAATAAAGTTCATCCTGCCAAACGGGGATTTTTTTGTTTTCAGAAAACTGTTGATATTTCAAGTTAGATAAATAGGAAAATGCCGTAGTGGTATAAATGTTAGGAAAAAATTCCGAAGCTTGCCAACGCTGTTTTACTTGCCACATATCCCGACTGGGGCCACCGCCATGATCACCCACCCCAGGTAACCAAAAACTATCCTGAAAGTCCGTTTGTTTTTCCCATTCAACCGCATAATTCACCATCGTGATCGGATTAATATCCATCACCCCAGCCACATTCGGCGGAGACATGGCAGTTAATAGTTGGGTTCCATCCGGCGATCGCCACCAAAACGCCCCGTAGGGAAATTTTGTGCTATCGTTCCAATGGAGTTTTCCGGTGACAAAGTATTCAATCCCTGCAAGCTTGCAAAATTGAGGTAACTGCCACGTAAACCCAAAACTATCGGGAAGCCAAGCGACTTTGCTGATCTTGCCGAATTTTTCTTGAAAATAACGTTGACCATAGAGAAATTGACGCACAAAGGACTCTCCTGAAATTAAATTAACTTCAGGCTCAACCCACATTCCGCCTAATAATTCCCAACGTCCTGCCTTAACCGCTTGTTGAATTTGGGAAAATAATTCGGGACGATGCTTTTCTATCCATTCATATAAAACAGGGCTGGTATGACCAAACTTTAAGTCGGGAAATTCCTGTTGCAAGGTTAAAACGGAACGAAAGGTTCTTTCTCCCACTTCCCAGGTTTCCGCTAAGGGCCAAAGCCAAGCCATGTCTAAATGGGCATGGCCCAGCAAATGAAACTGGCGGTCTGTAATGTTTCGAGCTAAAGGTGTTAATTGTTCGCGGAGTTCTAAAAGAGCTTGATCAAATGCTTCAGCATCATTCACCTTGTCCCAAGGAATTGTGTGGAGCGCGTTTTCTAAGATTGGTAACTGCTCAGGTTCAAAAGCTTCCAAATATTTATGTAAAACCTCGAACTCATCGGCAATAAACCCTGGGTCAAGTTCAGGATAGTTTCTTTCGTAAAGCAGCCGCGATCGCATCAGTCCCCCGATATCATGGGCAGGACTCACTAAACGCAGAGTAACAGTAATTTTCTCGCCAGTTTGAACCGAAGGAGTGAGTAAAATTCGAGCCATCGAGTCAAATAGATCCCCTTCCTGTACCAATTCACCATTGACGTAAATCTTGGCATCTTCTGCCCACCAGGTTAAGGCCAAACGCAAACTTAGACCCGCTAACGGGTAACCTGCTAGGTCATGGGGAATGATGATTTGTTGGGTCAACCATTGAATCTGACGACCTTTGGCCCAAATAATATACTGATTTTCGTTGAGCGGTGCAATTTCCCACTGATCAGCTTGAAACTCCTCAGTTAAAACCTTTTGCGCTGTTCGATACCATTGAGCCTGAATATCTCGTTGGGTTAGGTGACGCAGTTTTTGAATCAATTCCAACATAAATGAATCTCAACAGGCTTACGGACTTGACCCTAAATCGGTTCTCAACGAGAACTTTCCTTGAACGCACCCCATTACCCGAATGGACAAGGAATAGATTAATCATCGACTAAAGACGAAACATCTAGCAAGACTTCTCCCGCCATTAATCGTTGGGAGGCTTCTAATAGGGCATCTTCAATATAAGGCTTCACGAAATACCCTTTTGCACCTTTTTCTGCCGCTAACCGTTGCATTTTTTGGGCCCCGCGTGAGGTAATCATGGCAATGGGAATTTTAGACAGATTGGGATCTTCTTGAAGACGGTCTAAAAGCTCTAAACCGTTCATACGTGGCATTTCGATATCGCACAAAATTAGATCACAAAGTAGGCCAGAGCGTAATTTCTCCCACGCATCCTGCCCATCCCTGGCCACTTCAGGAATATAGCCCGCTTTTCGATAGGTGAGGGATAACATTTCCCTGACCATGACCGAATCATCGATAATCAACACCTTAGGCGTAATATCGGCATCATCTAAAATCGGCGGCGAAGTTTGACCAGGAATCGTTTGTTTGGCTTGATTTTGTTTGAAGCGGGAAATAAAGGAGTGGGGTTGTTTAACACTTCCCTGAAGTAGAATTTCTCCTTGGATCATGCGTTTCGCCGCATCCAGAATGTCTTTTTCCGTATAGGGTTTGGTGAAATAACCACTGGCTCCCAGTTTTGCAGCAACCTTACGATGACGGTCTGCTCCCCGTGAAGTTAAGAGGGCGACGGGAATATTGGCAAATTGTTGATCGTTTTGGAGGTGGGAAAGGAACTCTAACCCATTCATCCGAGGCATTTCAATGTCGCAGAAAACGAGATCACAAGGTAACCCTGACCGAAGTTTTTCCCAAGCTTCTTGCCCATCCCTCGCTTGTTCGACCCGATATCCCGCTTTACTGAAACTCAAGGAGAGTAACTCCCGTACCGTGATTGAGTCATCGACGATCAAGACAGTGGGTTCGAGTTGGAGATCGTTGGTTGTCGGCAGAATGGTTTTACGCCAGAGGCTACTACCCGTATCAGTTCGCATCCGACCGTGGGCAATTTCAATTAACTCAATGGCATCCCCAATGGGCATGATACTTCCATCCCCGCGAACGGTTGCCCCTGCAATGCCAGGCGGTTTGGGAACGGGGCCTTCAATCTGTTTGATCACGATTTCTTCTTCGCCGAGTACCTGATCCACCTGGATGGCTAGGAGATTGCTTCCCCCCCGCAAAATGATAATGGAGACTAAATCATCTTCGGGTTGACCGCCATAGACATTGCCTCGGCTTAATTGACGGTTATAGCTCAGTAAGTCTTCTAAGCGATAAATGGGGAGGAAAGTGCTATTCCACGAAATACCCGTTTGCCCCTCTTCATTGGTGATAATATCGCTGGGTAGGTAATCTTTGGTATCTTCGACCCCATCCATTGGGAAGGCAATACGGGCGCGATCGCTGAGACAACAGAGGGCTTTACAAATACTGAGGGTGAGAGGAAGCCGAATATTAAAGGTTGTCCCTTGCCCTAGCGTGGAATCGATCATTACCGATCCGCGAATATCCATCAAACTGGTACGGACTACATCTAAGCCCACGCCGCGACCGGCAAAATCATCAGCTTGATCCTTTGTGGTAAACCCCGCATTAAATAGCAAATCATAAACTTCTTGTTCTGTGAGCAAGTTCGCATCTAACTGACTCATTAATCCCTTTTCCACGGCCTTGCGTTTGACTTTTTCGGGATCAATCCCTGCCCCATCGTCCGATACCGTAATCAGGGTTTGGTTCCCTTGTAAAAAAGCGCGAATACTGATGGTTCCTTCGGGGGGTTTCCCTTTTTGGCGGCGGACTTCAGGCAATTCAATTCCGTGGGTAATGGCGTTATTGACCAGGTGGGTCATGGGATTATAAAGATGTTCCAAAATCATCTTGTCAATTAAGACATCCCGACCTTCTACTTGCAGTTTGACCTGTTTATTCAATTTCATTGAGACTTCTCGTACCGCACGGGGGAGGCGATCCGCTGTTTGGGCAAAGGCGACCATTCGAGATTGGGTCATTCCTTCTTGCAGTTGGGTGGTAACCTGTCGTAGCGATCGCGCCACTTGTTCCGTTTCATCCACCAGATATTGAATATCCGATGCCGATTCCCTGACCCGCACAATCAGTTCAATCATTTCCTGGGAGAGCAAATGGAATCCCGTAAACCGATCCATCTCTAACGCATCTAAACCGTCATTACTATTGCCCGAATAGGTAGTATAGGCTCCCGAATAGGTGGTTTTGGCATTAACTCGCTCCGGTGCGCGACTGGCTAATAAGGCTCCTTCTAATAGGGTTCGTTCATAGAGATCCTGCATCCGTCCTCCCACATCACTGAGGTTTTGGGATTGGGTCAGCAGATTATCCAAAAATTGGCGCAGACGTTCTTGATCTTGCTCTAGGCGATTTCGTTTAACCACCAGTTCCCCAATTAAATTACTGAGGTTATCCAGTTGTTTTACCGGAACCCGCATGGTTTGTTCAAAGCTTTTCGCCTTAACCGGACGACTACGGGGTTGTAATCTTTGTCCCCCGACTGCCACCATCGTTGGTGGGCCCCCCATCGTGCGATCCGCTTGTTCTAGCAAAGCCTCTAAATCTTTAAATTCATCTTCCGTTTCCGAAGAACTAAAGGCCACAATCGGCAGGGGAGCGGTTGATGAAGATTTAATTGGTTCAGCTACCCGACAGGGCGCGTCAATGAGAGCTTCTAGGGCTTCAACATTGAGCTTTGTCAGGTTGGGTAAACTTGGTGGTTGTTCCAACAAATTGTCGAGTTGCTCAAAATTCTCATAGAAGAAGACGGATGGGGTCAAGCCTTCGTTGATGATCGATCCAGCCCCATTGCCTTTGGCGCGATCGCTGGTACTGTCAATAACGGGAATTTTTTCTCGATTAAAGTTTTGGGATAAGCTTTCAAACGGATTAACTCTGGCGGTAACGGGTTGGGCTGCTTCTTCCGTAAAACCGCCCCCCAACAGATCCCGTAAATCCGCTAAATCATCTTGGCTCCCATCAGCGGCTAAATCGGCAGTAATCGAATGATGCTCACCCGCATCCCCCTCATCAAATAACGTATCAATCTGAAATAGTGAATCTTCTGGCGCAGCAGAAAGGGATGGAATGGCAAGATCTGATGGCTCAACCGAGACCTGATCAAAATCTAACCAACTGGCAGTTTCGTAGGGATTGAGTTCCGATTCTTCCAGATCCGAACTTTCCTCAAATAGAGCTTCGAGTTCAGCATTAGACGAATCTAAAGAGAGGGTCATTCGTTGCGGCCCTTGAGACGATAGGGGAGCTACGGGCCCATCTTCGGGAAAATCCTCATCAAAAAGATTGACCAACTCATCTAAGCCACTATCGCCATTAGACTCAGCATCCTCTGACTCTAAATCCTTAAGAAGTCCGTCAATATCATCGTCAAACCAGTTATCCGTGTCCTGGTTTTGTCCTTGGTCATGACTCATCATGTCTTCTGCCTGCCACGTTGAGGAGGGTAAGTGCTGGTTTTGCAGCCGCTAACGCTCATGGATTCAATGTACCCAAGATTACTGCAAAAATTACTGTTTATGTCAATATTTTATAGAGATTAAAGACCATTTACTCATCCAATCGGTAACCGAATTCTGACAATTGTTGGCGGGATTGTCGCCATTGGGGTTCAACTTTGACAAATAATTTTAAAAATACGTCGCCGGCTATTAATTTTTGGATTTGTTCACGGGCGGCTGTGCCAATTTCTTTTAACATGGTGCCCTGTTTGCCGATTAAGATTCCTTTTTGAGAGGTTCGTTCAACGGTAATGGCAGCATAGACACGGGTTAAGGTTGGGGTTTCTTCCACTTTTTCAATGGCGATCGCGACGGAATGGGGAATCTCTTGACGGGTTTTTAACAAAATTTGCTCCCGAATCAACTCGCCCATAATAAAGCGTTCGGGTTGATCGGTGACTAAATCGGGGGGATAGTAATAGGGGCCGTCTTCCAGGCATTCTAAAATTAGGCTTTGTAATTGATCCAATCCTTCACCCGTTAAGGCCGAAAATTTCACCACTGGCCAAGTTTTCTCTAAGGCAAGGGCGTGATAGGTACGGTCTAAGGCTTCTGCTTCCTGTTCATTCTCAGGCTGTTGATCAATTTTATTGAAGCCAAAAATAATGGGGGTTTCCGTTTTATCCAATAACTCCACCACATAGCGATCGCCGCCCCCTGCGGGTAAGGAACTATCAATAATAAACAGCAGCACATCAACGGAATTGATCGCACTCCGAGCATTTTTGACCAAGACTTTGCCCAATTCATGGTGGGGTTTATGAATCCCAGGCGTATCTACAAAAATCATCTGGGCCTGCTCGGTGGTGAGAATGCCCTGAAGTCGATTACGGGTCGTTTGGGAAACAGGCGAGGTAATGGCAATTTTTTGACCCACCAATTGATTCATCAAGGTCGATTTACCCACATTGGTTCGTCCTACAATGCCGATAAAGCCGGATTTAAAGCCTGCTGGGGCAATAGGTATTGTTGCGTAATTGTCTAATAGCTCATTCATTCGATTCCACCATGACTTCTAAAACGTATTCTCCCTGATTCACTGCCTCATTAATGCCCACATCCCAAATAAATCCATTATGTTCAGAAAAAATGTCTTTCACTGTCGGTAACTCTCCCGTTTTGTTAAAGCTCAGGATCTGGTAGAGGCGATCGCCGACTTTGACCGGATGCTTTAAAGGTAAACGATTTTGAACCATGCCGCCCGTGGGTGCATAGTAGGGTTGCATCTGTTGTTTCGGAAAAAATTGAGTGAGTTGCGTAACAGGAGGAGTTGGCAAATTCACCACGTTTTTATAAGTTAAATAACGTTTAATTGCGTTGACTCCCCGTTGAACTGAGGCCGGATTCATCTCCATTCCTGACCCTAGCTCTAAGGTATACGCTTCCACGTCAAAACAAACGAATTTTCCCAGAAACATCAGGGCTTTTTCTAAGGCTAACCAAGGTTTAATAAACGCTTCGTCAAAGGCATCCCCATCATATTGGGTCATCAAAATTCCATAATCCAATCCAAAAGCAGAGCCGCTTTCTTCTCTGCTGGCAACACAATAGAGATAATCTAAACAACGATTACTAGAGCTATGAATATCGATAATGTAATTCGCATCTAAGCAAAGGCTTTGTAATTGATAGCGATATTGCTCTCGAAAAGGAACACTCGCGGCTGAATCAATTTTCTCCTTTTGTTTTTGAAAAGCTTGTTGGATTTTGGCTAAAAAGTTTTGTCGAGTTTCAGTGTCATTTAACTGGAGTTGAGACTGGGCAAATTGCGCTAAATCTAGACATTCTTTTTCATAATCCCAAAAAATGCGATTCCAATTAATGCCGTCATAGCTATTAAATCGACCTGTAGAAAAGAAATGACTTCGTTGATTGGTTGCTAAGGGATTACAGGCAGGAACTAACCAAATTTCCCCGACTAATTGTGCTGGATCTAATTGAGATAAGTCTTGGATTAATTGGTGAATAACTGCGTTACCGACAATTTCAGCCCCATGTAAATTGGATTGAATATAAACTTTTTTTCCCGCCGTTGAGCCTTTGAATTGATAAATTTGTAAGGCCAAATCATCTCCTGAAGCAAGTTTTAGGAGGTTTTGAGTAATAATGGTTGGCTGCATAACATTTTTAACACCAAATTTGATAGAAAAAATTGCATTTAGTTAATCCCCCCTAGCCCCCCTTTCAAAGGGGGGCTAGGGGGGATAATATCGAGGATTTTATCTGCACTTTAATCAAATTAATTTGGTCTTATCTTACGTTTAACAAGCTTTATCGATCATTTAACTCGCAGTTTCTAAAAAATTTGGGGTGTACTTGCGGACTAGCTCACAAAAATGGGCAATGGGGGGAATATTGAGGCGATCGCTGGTGGTGACCAAAACGACTTGACGAGTAAAACCCCGTTTAAACTTGGGAGCCAAGGAGGTTGTGGCCAATTCTGGCAAATCGGCAATGGAACGCACCGCTAAACTGGGGTCATGGCGGGCTTCGAGTAGGGCAGTTTGAGGTAAAAGGGCAATAATTTCTCCTTGACGAACCACGCCGCGAAAGGCATCTAGGGTATTTAATTCCATGACCACTTTCAGGGAAATATCCTGATGGGAAAACCATTCTTGTACCAATCGTTGCATCCCATAGCCATCTTTAAAAACAACTTGGGGATAATTGACTAACGCTGACCAGGGCACTTTGGGATATTGGGTCAGGGGATGATTGGCCGCCATGAGAATTTCAATCTGTTCTTCGTAGAGCAGTTCTACCGCCATATCGGGACTAGAGGTTAAAAAGCGGTTATTCATCACCACTGCCACATCCACCAGCCCATCCCGTAACACCTTAAGGGCGCGATCGCTGCCTAGAGCCGTAACCCGCAGTTGCACCTGAGGAAAGTCTTGGCAAAAGCGTTGTAAAACCGGCGGTAAGTAATGGGAACAAACCGAATGAATGGCCGCAACACAAAGTTCAGGTTGCTTTCCTGCTTGCAAATCGGCAATTTCTTGACTAGCGAGGCTCCACTCCTGACAGATTTTACGAGCGCGGGGCAATAATTTTTCTCCGGCAACGGTTAACTTGGCGTGGGCTGTCCGATGAAATAAAGGAAATCCCAAATCACTTTCCAGGGATTGAATTTGTCGGCTTACCGTTGATTGGGTAATACCACATTTGCGGGCCGCTTGCCCAAAATTTCCGCTTTCTGCGACCGCCAAAAAAGCTTGCAATTGCTCAATCCGCATGGATAATGATAATTCGATTACATTATTTCATTAAGTTTTGACGATAGCGGATTTCTCGAAAGGTTTTAGTAGAGATTGATACAGGATCTCTGAAAATTTTTCGCTAGGCAATAATTTCTGAAAAGCTCAGGATTGATTTTTTCATTTTTGTGATTGTCTTTTAGGACAACAGCGATCGCGTCAGGTTCGTGATATGTTAACTTTTATAAAGTTTTGTGTTAATTAGGGCAGTAGCAATGAACTTAGAGATACCTGAATCCATTAAGGTTTGGTCACAGTTTGGACATCCGATTATTATGTGGGGTTTATTCGGTCTATCGCTGTATGCCATGTATTTAGGCTTTCAATCCCGTAAGATTCGCACGGCAGATAAGGATGAACGCAAAGATCTCATTAAAAAAGATGTCCGTACTAAGCATTATCTTTTAGGTTCTCTGCTACTTGCTTTCATGATAGTGGGAAATATTGGCGGGATGGCGGTTACCTATATTAACAACGGAAAACTCTTTGTTGGCCCTCATCTATTAGTTGGTTTGGCAATGACCAGTCTAATCGCGATCGCGGCTGCATTATCTCCCCTCATGCAAAAAGGCAATGAATTAGCCCGTTACACCCATATAACTTTAAATATTATCATTATCGGCTTATTTGGCTGGCAAGCTGTCACTGGAATGGATATTGTTCAACGCATTGTGAGTAAATTGTAAAAATTATTTTCGTATTTCAATAGGGTTTCAGCGAATTTTCATTTTAAGACGTATCGTCTAATCGCTTTTAGGATGTCTTTTAAATCGGCTTCTATGATGATGGGGTTTGCCATCCCGTAGATTCCTTTAGCCGTTGATTGAAGAGATAGGTTGGCTGCTTATTTTGTCTATTTTATTGGGATTAAACGCGATCGCGCTGTATGGTAATGATCGCCATGTTAAGGATTAGGAAAAAACGTAATTTTGCCAAGAATACCCAATAATCCCCCAACTAAAGCAAAGAGAACACCGATTAGCCAACCTGTTAAGCCATTAACTCGACCTTCAACAATATCTAAGCGTTTATCAATACCGGATACTTTTTCATCAAGGGTAGCAATTTGTCCTGATAATCTTTCGTCAAGGGCAGCAATTTGTCCTGATAATCGTTCTTCGGTTCGTGCCTGATTTATTTTAATTTCAGTTAATGTATCATTAACCCTAGCAAGTTGGCTTGAT
Source organism: Snowella sp. (assembly GCA_035285545.1). Lineage (GTDB taxonomy): Bacteria > Cyanobacteriota > Cyanobacteriia > Cyanobacteriales > Microcystaceae > Snowella. Next base: position 18,871 of record JAYKGY010000123.1, read on the forward strand.
TGGGCTGTAATTAAGTCTTTTAATTCTTTAAGGTCGGTATCGGTGACGGTTGCCATAAGTTATCTTTCCTTTAGTTTTTGTTTGAAGGGATAAGTTGGCTTATTTTTTCTATTTTATAGAATAATCTATCGCGATCGCGGGTTGACATTGGATGAGCGAAGGTTTAGGGATTCGGGAAAAATCCAAATTTTACAACGGCGGTAATAGTGGCTCCGATGACGGTGATAATTAGTGCCCATATCTGGGAACGTTGGGAATTTTCAAGATTTTCAACTCGTTTATCTAAACCGTCAAGTCTAGCTTCTATTCTGGGTAAAGCTTCTAATTTTTGTTCAATACGGTTAAACCTATCATCCATACGGTCGAACCTATCATCCATACGCTCTAACCGCTTGTCTATTTTATCGAGGATGTCTTTTAAATCGGTTTCGATGATAACGGGGTTTGCCATGATGTAGATTCCTTTAGCCGTTAATTGAAGGGATAAATTGGCTGCTTATTTTTTCTATTTTATCGGGTAATTTATCGGAGTTAGACGCGCTTACTCATTATTTCAGAGATTATTGGTGATGGGTAATTGTTGAATGTATGAAAAATAAAGCAAAAAAGCACGTTAAATAACGTCCCCTACAAGATCGGCGATCGCCCTTATCTTAGCTATACTCTAAACTGGTTATAATTGCTAATAACGGCTCTAGGGACAAGAAAGATGAAAACGACGAATGACTACACAATTATTCTACGTCCTGATGATAACGGAACCTTTGTTGCCCATATTCCAGCAATTAAGGGATGTCATGCTTGGGGAGAAACTCCTGAACAGGCACGGGAAGAACTTAATCATGTTTTTGAAATGATTTGTGAAGAATACCTCGAAGTAGGACAATCCTTACCCAATGATGTGGAATTGACAATTGCCCATGCCTGCTAAAGCGAAAACGTTAGAGAAAGTGGCCAAAAAGTTGGGTTTTCAGAAGACTCGTCAAAAGGGCAGTCATGCTCGCTGGCAGCATCCCGACGGTCGTTCTACGACTATTCCTATTCACGGAAATGCTGAAATTGGGGGTTGGTTATTTCGAGAAATCCTCGATCAACTCGGAATTACAGAGGGGCAATTTAATCAGCTTAAATAATTCTTGAGACTTAACCGACAGGATCTCCCTGATCTTTATTTGTTCCAAAGAATATTTTTATTCAAACAATTAAGACGTATTACGGATCATTAATGTATCCTGCGACGATCAAGATTGCACTAATTATTTCAGAGATTATTGGCGATGATTAATTGTAGAATGTGTGAAAAATAAAGCAAAAAGGCACGTTAAATAACGTACCCTACAAGATCGGCGATCGCGCTTTTAAGCAACCAGCCGATGGCTCCTCCAATAGTTCCACTAAAGATCGAGCTAATCATTGCAGTAGCGATAATCAAACCAATTTGTTTCCAATTTTTCAGTTCTCCTACTTTTTCGGCTAGGTCTGGAATTTTTTGAAGATTAGGTTGTTGAGATTGTAGAGTTGCTTCTATTTTCCCAACACTGACTTTAAGGTCGGTTATTTCAGTATCAAGACGGCTAAAACCAGATGTGATTAAGTCTTTTAATTCCTTAAGATCGGTATCGGTAAAAGTTGCCATGAGTTATCTTTCCTTTAAGTCTTCGTTTGATTGAAGAGAAAAATTAGCTTCTTTTCTATTTTATAGGTTAATTTATCGGGTTTAGGTGCGATCGCTTGGCAACTGGATGATAGCGGGTTTAGGGATTAGGGAAAAATCCGAATTTGATAATTGCTCCAATAACAGCAACAATGAGAACCCAAATCTGAAATCGTTGACTTCCTTTGAGGTCTTTCACGTCGTCTTTGATGAGAGACACCTCTACCTTCAGCGCAGCTAAATCGCCTCTAGTTTCAGCCTGAGAGACTTTGAGGTCATTTAAGTCGCCTCGAATTTCTTTGAGTTCTTTTTGAATATCACCCAATACTTCTTTAAGGTCGGTTTCAATCGTGGTTGCCATGAGTTATCTTTCCTTTACTCTTTGTTTGATTGAAGGGAAAAATTAGCTTTTTTTCTATTTTAGAGGGTAATTTATTGGAGTTAGATGCACTTAACTAATTATTTCAGAGATTATTGGCGACAAATTATTGTATAGTGCGTGAAAAATAAAGCAAAAAGGCACGCTTAATAACGTCCCCTACAAGATCGGCGATCGCACTAAACCTAAATAGGATTGATAAATACCAAGACTTTTAACTCATCCCTAGATTGACTCTCAAGATCTTTAGCAAGACCTCGTGGATTTGCAATGCGCCCATCAGAATCATAGACAAAACATACAAGCGTCTTGCAGTCAGGATGAGACTTATACCTTTCAATGTCGATAATAAGTTGATCTCCAAGTTCTTTATCTCCAAGGCCCTTGCGTGTCATTTTTACCTCAATGACGATTTCCTGTTCTTTCAAAACAAAATCTATCCTTGAACATTTTCCTGCATAGCTTGGTGTCCACTCCTCTGTTCTAATATCATCAAAATAAATTTGGAGTAGTGCGTTAAGGAGATCCTGAACATCATATTCATCATTAATATCGAGAGTGGCACGATTGTCATGCCGTTTTCTAAGGGCTTTAGCAATACGATGAATTTTTGAAAATAAGTTTTGGAGTTCTTCGACTGCCTCTCTTTCTTTGATCGACTGAGAAAATAATTCCTTATTCTGCACCCAGGGGAATTTTTCTCCACAGTGCTGACAAAATTCGGGAGCACTAGGTGTAATTCCAAGTACAGCAATACCAGTATCTTGCATTGCGCCAGGTATTGGATTATTGCATTTCAGACATTGAGTTATTGTTCTTCCACCACACTCAGTACAGAAATCTTTATTGTACTGAGGATATTTTTTATAGCTTTCGTTAATTACGTGTCCGTTTAAACATACCTGCATAATATCGCGCCACGGCTGACGTTCGTATCGATCAAAGTACACTGTAATCTCTCCATAGACTTTCTAACTATGGATTATACAGAAAATCTCCGTATGTAAGCCCAAGTACAAATTTTATTGAAAAAATTTTGTATATTGCCTCAAATAAAATGACAGCAAGAAAAATTCCGTAAAATCTCCCTAAAAAGAGTATTATGCAGATATAGAACTGAAAAAAATACTCTTTTTTGCTCCAACCTTAAACTAACGTTAAAGCTAAAGCGCGGAAATCATCGCCCCGATGTTCAAAACTTTGATATTGATCAAAACTGGCACATGCAGGAGAAAGTAATACAACTTTTGCCCCTTTTTGCGGAGCTAATTCTGCACCCCGTTTAACCGCATTCGCCATCGTTTCAACAATTTCGTAATCGTTATAGCCTGCATTAGTAAACTGTTGAGCAAACGCAGGGGCCGCGTCTCCGATTAATAACACCGTTGCCGCTTTTGCTTTAATTTCCGCAATCCACTGGCTATCATCTCCCTCTTTTGCCTCTCCCCCTGCAATGAGAATAACAGGTGCGTCCACTGAGGCTAAACCAACCGCCGCCGCATCATAGTTAGTTGCCTTACTATCATTAATAAAATCAACGCCGTTAAACGTGCAGATTCGTTCTAGTCGATGGGGTACACCAGAGAAACTGACTATCGCCTCTGTGATCGCTTTTTTGTCAATCCCTGCTAAACGGGCAGCAGCGATCGCCATTAAGAGATTTTGATGATTATGACTGCCCACCATTTTAAACAGGTTAAGGGGTAGAATTAACTCCCCAAAAGTAAACACCCAATTATCTTGCAGATATGCCCCCTTGCTGGGTTCACATAAGAGAGACGCTTTCCCTTTCACACTTGTCCAGTAGGCATCGGCCCATTGTGCTTTGCCAATTTGCGACAAATAAGCATCGTCACCATTGAAAATAGGGTTTTCTGTTCGTTTTAATAAGGAAGCTTTGATGTTGTAGTAATTATCTAAGGTTTTATGACGACTGAGGTGATCGGGGGTAAAGGTTGTCCAAAGTCCAATTTTCGGGGCAAGCTCACGGGACGACTCGATTTGATAACTGCTGATTTCCCCAATAATCCAATCATAGGACTGGTTTTGTAAAAATAACTCACAGGCTGCGTAGCCGATATTGCCACAGGCGGGCGCGTTTAATCCTGCGGCTTGGAAAATGGCTGCGGTTAAGGCGGTAGTAGTCGTTTTTCCGTTGGTTCCCGTAATTCCGACCCAAGGCACGTTTTTGAGGTGTCGCCAAGCCAGTTCAATTTCTCCGATTACATCGATCCCCAACTCTCGCGCTTGCCCTAAAACAGGAACATCCCAAGGAACCCCAGGACTGACAACAATTAAGTCGGGTCGGTCTTCTGCGGCTAAGTTCAAAGAGTGGCCAAGCTGAACGTCAATGCCTTCTTGTCGTAGGGGCGCGCTCTGGGTTTGTAGACTTTCGTTATTGTTGCGATCGCTGAGGGTAACATCCCATCCATCCCGTTTTAAAACTCTCGCTGCCGCAATGCCTGAACGTCCTAACCCGATAACAGTAGCTTTGACCATCCTGAATCTTAACTTGAAATATTAAATAAATACGATATCCTATCGTAACTTCGAGTGGGCCTATTTTTATCGATTACAGCTTACTGAAAGGAATTTACCGCGAAAAAAACATCGCTTTTCCTCTCTCTTTTGCTAACTATCATTCCCCATGTCATTACATTCTGGGATCAAGCGATCGCGAAAAACAAAGACCTACAAACGAGTGAATGAATCTAAGCGGTGGATATCGACTACAAATTGAGTCAATGACCCTCACCCTTTGCTTATGGCTTTTGGTTTAAGTTAAATTAATTTAATTTAATTTAATTTAATTGAAACTGGGGAATATAGTTGGGTTTTTCAGTGGAATTGCCAATCAAGGCAGGTTCTTTAACCAAATTAGCCAACTCTTGTAATTGGCTGATAGCTTCTGCTCCTTCTAATTTCATTAACTCGCGATCGTCGCGCATTTCTGTCCAGGTGATACCGTAGTCCGACACCAGAAAACGAATCAGATGATTTTCTCCCAAGCTAACCATAAAAGATGCACTATTCATTTGTCCGCCGCAGGTATAGCAGGATGCCAGATAGTTCCGGTTCTCCAGAACGATCGCCAAAGCCTGCAAGTTCATAACCAAGTCGCGAACAAAGTCTTTATGTTGTTGTGCGAGTCGTGTAAACACGTTGCCTCCTGTAAAAAATACCTAGTTAAAATCTTAATACTTTTTTAAGATTTTTTTTTAGGAAAATAATTTATTCTTTTTGAACGGGTTTGGCGATAGTGCCAGTTCCCTCCCTCGCTTACGGTAGCTCAGTTTTCTGGAAATGTCTCGTATCCGAGGCTACGGTATCGTCGAGTTGTGATGAAGTCTTCAGATTTAATGTCTCCATTTTGAGCAATCACCCATTTCCCTCCCTATCAAGATAAATTGAGAGACTCAGATCAATAGGGATCGGTTTCTAATTCTTAGCTGTAACCTAACATTCCCTTCAACGAATCAGGAACTATCATCCGAATTATAATTTTACACCGCTCTTTCTCAAGCGATCGCGATCGCTGGACTCCGTGTTCACGAATCATCACAATTCTTACGCGGTTAGATAGAACAAAGCTGGTCTAATTTCAAGTAAGATTAAAATAATAGAAAGAATATTCGTTAATTACTCGCTAAGGTCTATATTTTTAATTAAAAATTCGATTGTTTGCAAAGGTGGTGGGCATTATGCCCAGAGGAGTGAGCCTTTCCATTGACTGTTGATTTTCAGGCTAGATGAGGCTTACTAATATGTTGAATCTGTTGAATTTACGGAATTCTGCTGTCGTTTTATCTCTCAGTGCATTAACGCTAAGCGTAACAACGCCGGTTTTAGCTCAATCTCTGATCCCTCGTCCCCTAACCGAAACGGCTCCTTTGCCGACTCATCGAGGAACAGCGGACGATTTACGCGGTATTCGCCCTCGCAATTCTCTGATTTGGTTTGGCGGCGTTGGTGGGGGTGATGATGAAGAAGTTGAAGAGTCGGTCTATGAAATCCGTCAGCCCAGGGGGAGCCTCCCTTTATTTGATCCCGATCGGGTGCCGATTCATTGGGATACTAATTCTGGGGAACCGCAAGCGGACAGTTTTTTGATCCCGTTGTCTCAATTCTAAGGAGTAGGCTTGTTTATTCTAGGAATTGAAGAAATCGAGGATGGGTTTTTAAGGTTTCAAACAGCGGTTCTGCGATCGCCAATTCTTTATAAACTTGGGGGAAGCAGTCAATTGCTTTCTCTAAACAATTGAGGGTTTGATCCCAATTTTGGAGTTGAGCATAACAGAGGGCTTGGTCATACCAGGCATAATCATCATCGGGATCAAGGGTTAAGGCTTGTTGATAGGCGGCGATCGCGTTCTCAAAGCGGCCAATGGTTTGCCAAATCTGCGCCTGTTGATACCACGACCAATAATCTTTGGGTTTAATCAGCAACGCTTGTTGATAATTGCGAATAGCATCAGCAAAGCGACCCCACTCCCGTAGGCAATCTGCCCGTCGATAGGTTGTCCAATAATCCTCAGGACGAATGTGTAAGGTGCGATCATAGGCGGCTAGGGCTTGAAAATAGCGACCCGATAGACGGTAGCATTCGGCCAGACGATAGGAAGCCCAATAATCATTGGGAACGGCTAATAAGGCTTTTTCAAAACAGGTGATCGCTTTGGCGTAATTTTTTAAACCGTCAAAATAAACGTAACCTTGATCGTACCAGGCCCAATAATTTTGGGGTTCAATGGTCAGCGCATTTTCATAACTCGCGATCGCGTCTTCGTAGCGGCCTAATTCATCTAAAATAATCCCGCGTTTATACCAAGCCCAATAATCTTGCGGATAATATTCTAAGGCTCTTTCATAGCTGATTAAGGCTTCTAAATACCGACCTTCTTCTAACAAAACATTCGCCTGTTGATACCAACCTTGGTAATTATCGGGGCGACATTCTAAGGAATTATAAACGGTTAATTGGGGATTTCTAGCCATACGAATTGAAAAGGGTTAATCGTAATCGTAACAATTTTTAGGTTATAGAATTTTGATACAATGCAGAAATTTAAACAAATAATTCTTGAATTACCAATGATGAGTTAGCGATCATGCTGCCTTCCGAATTACTCATCCATCGGCGTAGTGGTGAAACTATTATCCCTAAACGTCTCCTGATTGACAATAGCGTCCTGAAGCTGGCTCAGGAACAAATTGAGCTTTTTCAACAGAGTTTAGGAGAAACCCAAGGGCAATTAGATGAAAAATTAGCCGATCTAGAAGGAGATAGCCCCCATTACAAAGTGATCCGCGGTTTAGCCCATCTTTTAAAAAATCATTTTTCCACTTTTGAAGTGATTAGTCCCCTCGACCCCATTGATCTTCGCAAAAAAGTGTTTAGTCAAGCGGCTGCTCAAATTTTTACTGCCCTACAAAAAGCGGAATTGTTAACCCAATTAGGCCATCAATTCAGCCAAGAACTGAATCGCGAAGTTTTGCCGATAGAAATTGAACGGGGACTCTATGCCGATTTACCAGAAAATCGGATTTTTACCCAATTTGATCCGCCCCTGCCTGAAGCCTTAATTCATCGATATAATCTTTCCCAAGTCCAGGGGGTTTTCTATCGGGCCAATCACATTATCATTAATGCCCACCGCAATGATCCGGGTGAATATAAGTTGCTTTTTCGCTACCTCAAATTATTCCAATTGATGGCCTATATTGAAGGCGATGCCGACACGGGTTTTACCATTACCATTGATGGCCCCACCAGTTTATTTAAAGCCAGTACCCGCTATGGTTTAGCCCTGGCCAAGTTAGTTCCTGCTCTCTTACACGTCAGCAAATGGAATCTCCAGGCGAAATTAAGTCATCAAGACAGTTATAGCGGTGAAGCCAGAATGACCTATTTTCAGTTAAGCGATCGCTGCGATTTAGTCACCCACTATCCGCCTGGAAAACCTTACGACAGTATGCTGGAAAGCTCCTTTGCTAACGGATGGGAAAAACTGAAAACCGAATGGCGATTAGAACGAGAAGTAGACCTGATCCCCGTCCCAGGTAGCGTCATGATCCCTGATTTCCGTCTAGTTCACCCCGATGGCCGCACCTTTTTATTAGAAATCGTCGGTTATTGGCGACCTGAATACTTACAGAAAAAGTTTTATCAAGTGCGCCGTGCCGAAGTCGATAACCTCATTTTGGCCATTTCAGAACGACTGAATCTAGAAAAAGCTGGCGTTAAATTAGCCGATACCCCTGCCCGAATTCTTTGGTTTAAAGATAAGCTCAGCCCTAAGTCCGTTTTAGAAGCCTTAGAAAGATGATATTTAACTTTTAGTTGAGTTTCTTGGGTTTGACCCCTTGTTCTCCGTAAAGCAATCAATTGAGTCAATATCTTCTGTAGCTGAATTAACGATTTGGTCAATCCAGATACCGTATGATGATTAAGTCTTTTTGTGTATTTAACCCAACTGTTTTATAACATATCCAATGGCTGGAAAAATTCTGGAAATTGAAAATTTAACGGTTAGTTTTGATGGATTTAAAGCCCTCAATAACCTCAACTTTAGTATGGATACGGGAGAGTTACGGGTCATCATTGGGCCCAATGGTGCAGGCAAAACCACCTTTCTCGATATCATTACCGGAAAAGTCCAGCCAACCGAAGGGAGAGTCCTCTTTAAAGGCAAAAATTTACGCAATATTCCCGAATATAAAATTTCCTGTTTAGGCGTTGGTCGTAAATTTCAAACCCCCCGCGTCTATCTCAACTTAACCGTCAGTGAAAATTTAGATTTAGCCGTTAATCGTCAAAAAAACGTTTGGTCAACTCTGTTTAGCAAAGCCTCTTCTGCGGAAACTCGAACCGTTGCAGGGTTATTAGAAACCGTTGGTCTGGTGGCTAAAGCAACTTTACCTGCTGCCTTGCTATCTCATGGCGAAAAGCAACGGCTAGAAATTGGGATGTTAGTCGCCCAATCCCCTGATTTATTACTGGTGGATGAACCTGTCGCTGGCTTAACCGATGAGGAAACGGAAAACGTCGGGGCTTTACTGTTGGCCTTAGCAGAGAGCCATTCCATTATCGTGATTGAGCATGACATGGAGTTTGTACGCCAGATTGCCCGTAAGGTAACGGTTTTACATCAAGGCTCCGTTCTTTGTGAAGGAACGATGGATGAGGTACAAAATGATCCCCGTGTCATTGAAGTTTATCTGGGTCAAGAAAGTTCTTTATCTCCCCATCAGGTCAAAATTTTGCGGATTGTGCAGGCCGTAGCGACGGAAGATGGCGCATTATCGACAGAAGAGCAGCAGAAAATTGTCGAACAATTAAGCCTTATTTTTGCTGAAAAACCAGAAGATCAAGAAAAATTAGCCCATGAGCTAGCCGATTATTTATTGCAGGAAGTCGATAGTGATTTAGCCACCTTAACCGCAGAAATTACCGATCCCGAAGAACAGCAGTTAGTCCTCAAAACCTGTTATCAAGTCATGGGTCAGAATTACACAAGTTATCAGCGTTTAGGCGGATTATTAAACCTATCACCGGAAGCGGTTGAGCAAATTCAACAGTCTGCTGCTCAATAAAGCTTTTAACGCATTACTGAATGAAAGTATGAACTTTATTAATTCTATTTCATTAATTTGGGATTGCCCCCTAAATCTCCCAATACTGGGGGACTTTTGATCACTTTAATTCATAAGTTCCCCTAATTACTTTTTTCTCAACAATTACAAAATTTTTACGCTCAGACTTTAAAAAAACTATGCTACAACTGACCAATCTTAATGTGTATTACGGGGAAAGCCATATTTTGCGAAATGTGGATATGACCATTCCTGAAGGTGAAATGGTGTGTTTAATTGGTCGTAATGGAGTAGGAAAAACCACGTTACTCAAAACCATTATGGGTCTGCTCAAACCCCGCACTGGCAGCATTATTTACGGCACCGAAAATATTAATAAAATCACAACGGATCAACGGGCCCGTTTAGGCATTGGCTACGTTCCCCAAGGACGAGATGTGATCCCTCGCTTGACGGTGAAAGAAAATTTACTCTTAGGGTTAGAAGCACGGCCAACAGGCAGACCTAAAAATGTGGGTATTCCTGACGAAATTTTTGATCTGTTTCCGGTTCTGAAAACCATGCTGTCTCGGATGGGGGGGGATCTCAGTGGCGGTCAACAACAACAATTGGCGATCGCGCGGGCCTTGATGGGTAAACCCAAACTTTTGCTGTTGGACGAACCCACCGAAGGCATTCAACCCTCGATTATTTTAGAAATCGAAGCGGCCGTTAAACGCATTATTCAAGCGACGGGAATTTCGGTTTTATTAGTCGAGCAACACCTACATTTTGTTCGTCAGGCTGATCGCTACTACGCCATGCAGAAAGGCGGCATTGTGGCTTCTGGCCCGACTCGTGAACTGAGTCAGGAAGTGATTCAACGATTTTTGGCAGTTTAGGACGATTTCAGCCGTCTTTTTGCCCAAACATCTTCCAATAGGCTATAAAGCACCGGCACGACAATCAAGCTTAATAGGGATGAAGTCAGCAATCCGCCGATAATAGCAACAGCCATGGGTTGGCGGAGTTCGGCCCCTGCTCCCAACCCTAACGCTAGGGGTAACATCCCTAAAATCGTTGAAGCGGTGGTCATAATAATGGGGCGCAATCTAACTGTCCCTGTTTCAATTAAGGCTTCATGACGGCTGAGTCCTCGCGATCGCAACTGGTTGGCATAATCAATCAGTAAAATGGCGTTCTTATCCAATAGCCCCAACAGGAAGATTAAGCCAATGAGGGAAATCATACCAAAATCGCTTTGGGTGAGTAGTAGTCCTAACATGGCACCCACAATACAAAGCGGCAGAGAGAGGGCAATGACTAAGGGTTCTAAAAGTCGCTTAAAGATCCCCAGAAAGATTAATAACATCCCTCCTAGCGATAACAGCAGGGTAACGCTAAATTCGGTAAAAACTTGCCCCAGTCTGGCGGAATCCCCTTGTAACTGGAGCTTAACCTCTTTTGGTAATAATGACTTCGCGATCGCTGTTGCCTGTTCGGTCATTTCTCCCAACGCATAATCAGGGGCAAGATTGGCACTCAGGTAAACGGCCCGTTCTCCTTGAAAATGTTCGATCCCATCCCCATTAGCCGTCATTCCCGTCAGTTTGACCTGGATCAATCCAGGAAGCTTTTCGACTTGAGATTTTAAATTTTCTGCACTTTTTTCAAGAACTTGCGGATTATTAGACGTTAACGTGAGTTTTAATGGACTATCATCGCCGGTTTCGACAAATAAAATGTCTTCAACACTTGTGCTAACTTTGGGCAGTTTCGGTAAAGTTTCGCGTAATTGTGTTTGAATTTGGCTGGTACTCACGTCCCGTTCTGGCTTTAACTGCACATACATTTTTCCCTTTAACGGGTTTCCCTGAACGCCTGCAATGCTAAATACTGACTGAGTTTCGGGTCGTTCTAAAAGGGTCGGTTCTAATTTCTCTCCCACGCGACGGGTTCTTCTTAAAAAAAAGCCTTCAGGAGATTGGCTTAAGTCCGACATCCAACCAAAGGCTCCTCCTGTTTCTGTTGGGGTTGCGGTTGAACGGGGATCGGTCTGAAATTTATCGGCTAAATTAGGAACCGCCGAGGTATAAACCACATTAAATTCACCGCGATCCAATACCGGAATAAAGCCCTGGGGGATAAAAGGAATGAGGGCTAAACCGATGATAAAACTGGCGATCGCGATTCCCATGACAGCCGCACGGTGCCCCAATGACCACTGCAAGACACGACGATAGGTTTGGGTGAGTTTTTCTAAATACTGTTCAAGTAATGGGGTAGGAGTATCAGCATGACGTTGGGGACGTAACCAGAAAACGGCTAAAACAGGGGATAGGGTGCGGGCAACTAAGAGGGAAACAATCACAGCAGTGGCAACTGTAACCGCAAAGGGTTTAAAAAATTGCCCCAGGGTTCCCCCCATAAGCGCGATCGGTAAAAAGACCGCCACAATCGTTAAAGTGCTTGCAGAAACCGTCAACCCAATTTCTTCTGTTGCATGAATAGCCGCTTGACGGGGAGATTCCCCCTGTTCGATATGACGGCTAATATTTTCCACATCGACGATCGCGTCATCGACCACAATCCCGATTACCAACGCGAGGGCTAATAGGGTCAAGGTTTCCAAGTTAAAACCCAAAATGGCCATGACAATAAATGTGCCTAACAAAGACAAGGGAATCGCGATCGCCGCAATGAGGGTCGCACGCCAACTCCGCAAAAAGGGAAAAATCACTAAAACGGCTAGGACAATTGCCCCTAATAAGGCTTCAATCGTGGCGAGGGTGGCTTCTTGGATATAACGGGCTTGAGTTTCCGCGAGAATCAATTTAACGTCGGGGAATTGGGCTTGTAAGCGATCAATAGCTTTTTGGGCGGCTCTAACCACATCTAGGGTATTGGCTTGACCTTTTTTAATAACTTGAACGGCGAGAACATCTTCCCCATTAAACCGAACTAAGGTCGGTGGATTGGCTTCAGGGGTTTGACGATTCGCCACTTCCCGAAAATCCGCATCCCCCAGTAAGTTAACCCTTAATACCCTAGGCAGTTTGTTCAATTCGGGAATAATTTTCTCGTTTGCTAGTTTCCTTAAGTCTTCGAGGGATTGGGTCGGAGCCGCGATCGCGTAGGTAACGGCACTGGATTCATTTAAATTAAAGGGGAAAATGTCGATATTAGCTCCCTGGGGCAATTTAACTGACTTTAAAGCACTTTCAACGGTTTTAGTTGAGTTTTCTAAATTTAATCCCGCATCAAAGGCCACACTAACCACGGAACGCCCGGCATAGGTCGAGGAATAGAGAGTCGTTTGAGCTAAAGGAATTAATTTTTGTTCTAAAACTTGGGTTAACTGGCTTTCTGTGGCTTGAGCCGATTCTAACGGAGCAGTGGCATTAACAATAACAACAGGAAAGGTAACTTCGGGAAAAAGGGCGTATTTTAAAGAACTAAAAGCCAATAATCCCGCAACCGCGATCGCAATCCAAAAGCTAATGGTTAGCCAGGGATGATTGATCGCCCAACGAGAAAGGTTATAACGGTTACGGATCGATTGCTGCATTTTCATTCGTAACTATTCATATAAAACCTTTTCAAAACAGCTTTCACCGACATTGGCTAATTTACGAGCAGCCACTTTATCGGTCTTCGATTTTTGAACAACGGCATTAAATTGCTGGAGATTATATTGATTTTTAAATTGACCTATTGTGCAATTACACACATCCTTGGCGATATCGGCTTTTAAGCCCTGTTTCTGGACTCGTGCCACACAATCCTGTTGGTATTGATCAAAGGAAGTGACTTTTGCAGTCGGCGTAACCGTCGGAGATTTGCTGGGCTTTTGGGCAGCTAGAGCAAGAGAGGGAGACAGAACAGCAGTCAGACTAATAATTATACCCAAAGAAGATAAAAACGTGCTTTTCATACAAATTTTGCTAAAAATATTGACACTCAGACATGACAAAAGGAACGGATTTTTCCATCTTAATCTAGCTTTTCCTAAGTAATTGTACTGTCTCCTGGCCAGTTGATTCGCTGACACAGTGAAAGTCTGGAAAGCGATCCAGCCAGATCAATTCTTCCTTCGTTATTAAGCACTGATGGGGCACGGTTTAAACTTCGCTAACTGAATGGGTTTATTGCGCTGACTCGCTGGACGATGGGGATAAAGTTTGGGCGGTAAAATTTTTCGATGGCTGAAATAGTTCGTTTTATAAAGCATTTTTCTCATGCGATCGGGTTGGGGGAGATCGATTTTTCCGAAGTGTCCATTTTCGACTTCTGCAATCTCAATATCCAGGGTAAAGGCCGCATTATTCTCTAAATCAATTAATTCCACCACATAGGTTTTCGTCTGCATTTTGAGGGATACTAAGGCAGAATCTGTTTTATTTGTGTCAAGTTCCCCTTCTGCAATTTCTTCAAGTTCTCTGTTGTTATGGGTATCAATAACCGCGATCGCGTCCTTCTCGGCCATTGGCTCTGAGGCTTTTTCAAGAACGGGTTCTGCCATTGGTTGCGGATGAAAGGCTTCTAAAACGGGAATGGTTTCCAGGGTTTCCCTGGGCAAAACGTCGGGATCGGACTGGGCAATGGCGATCTCGCTTGGGGGAGGAATTAAACGCTGCACCAATTCCGTTAAATTCTGTTCTAGAGCTTCTAGGCTGGAACTATTTTCTGGCAAGGGTTCCCAATGTTCGAGGGGTAGATCCCGTTTGGCAAATATTTCTAAGCTAATTTCATCTTCTTCAAAGCCAGGTAATTCTAAGCCTGTTTTTTCTAAAAATGTGCCGTTTTCTGCGTTTTGTTGTAACAAAAGCTCGAAATCAATTTCAGGTTCACTGCTTCCGTCTTCCGAATCCGTGAAATTAAGGCTTTCTTCCTTTAAATCTTCCTGAAAAATAGGCTCAGTTTCCTCTGTCTCCTCTCTCAATGTCGGAATTTCTGCCACTGGCTCACTCGGTTCTATTTTTTCTAAGTCTAAAACCTCCGAAAATTGGCTTTTTTCTAAGTTAACCGACTGAATTTCAATCTCCGGTGCAGGATCAAGGGCAACAGTGGGGATCATTACCGTTTCTGGCTGCTCTGCTGGCGTTGGATACGCGATCGCCCCCGTAACAGTTGATTTTGCGGCTACTTCAACCGTCAGGGTTTGTTTCCAATTCGCTCCACACAATTGCTCCATCATATTGGGACGACAATAAATCTGCCAACGTCCCACCGTTAAAGAGAACCAGGGAAAAATCATCAATGCCCCTTCCGCATCCGTCAAGCGCGAATACCGTTTTTTCTGGGGAATTTTCTCCGAACCGCTATAGTAGGCAATCCCAATATCAATTTCTGCATGGGGTTTCCCTGTCTGCGCCATCAAACGATATTTTCCTTCCGTCACAGGAGCGCGATCGCTCAAAGAAATCCAAGTTTGCTCACCGTCTGCTTGAATGAGAAAGTCCCAAGTATTCATGTGTTTTGAGGAAGCGATAGGGGAAGTAAGAGATAGGCTATCCTTTCCTGTTTTCAAGTAACAAGTCTTTAATAGTTAAAAAAGATAAGTAAGTTTATTTACTCATCTTTAAATTAAAAGCCAAGAAATTATTAAATTACTTGAAGGGATTGGGGCCGAAAATGCCTAGTCAATCAAGGTTTATGTCGCTCGATTTGTTCCCGAAGTTCCCCTAATTGAGAAAATAATTCACCGACGGAAAGGGTAGCTTGTTCTTTGTTATTCATCCATTTTAATTGCACGGTTTCTGCTTCTGCCTCCGCATCTCCTAAGACTAAACAGGCGATCGCGCCGCTACGGTCTGCCCGTTTAAATTGTTTCCCAAAAGCACTACCACTGAGATCTAATTCAACACTAAAGCCTGCTTGACGAAGTTTCTGAGCCAAAATCAAGCCTTGGGGTTCTGCCTTGTCTCCTTTTGAAACCAAGTAAAAATCGGGTGTTATAGAGGGTGAGGATTGTAACTGTTGTAAGAGCAAAATCAATCGTTCCATCCCAATCGCCCAACCCACCGCAGGGGTTTCAGGGCCACCGAGTTGACTCACTAGCCCATCGTAACGACCGCCGCCACACACAGTCGCCTGGGCCCCCAGATCATCGGATTGAATTTCAAATGCTGTATGGGTGTAATAATCCAGACCTCGAACCAAGCGGGAATTCAGTTGATAATCAATCCCTAAATTCGTTAATAACTGCTGTACTTGGTCAAAATGACGACGAGAGGTTTCGCTTAAATAATCCAAAATACTCGGTGCATTCTGGGTAATTTTCTGCGTTTTTTTATCCTTACTATCTAAAATTCGCAATGGGTTACGAGTGAGGCGGTCTTGGGAATCGGCATCTAAGTCGGCTTGATAGGGCGTTAAGTAATGAATCAACGCTTCTCGATAATTTTGGCGGTCTTCTCCATTACCCACAGAATTTAAGCTTAACTGTAGGTTTTTTAGCCCTAATTCTTTCAAAATATCGGCTGCTAGGGCGATCACTTCTACATCGGCG
The DNA here is from genome assembly GCA_035285545.1 of Snowella sp. Taxonomy (GTDB): domain Bacteria; phylum Cyanobacteriota; class Cyanobacteriia; order Cyanobacteriales; family Microcystaceae; genus Snowella. The sequence goes on from JAYKGY010000123.1 coordinate 34,987, forward strand.
CGGGGATCATCACTCCCTAAGACTTCCACCCCAATTTGGTGAAACTGCCGTTGACGACCTGCCTGGGGACGTTCGTAGCGAAACATGGGGCCTTTATACCAAAGCCGTTGCACTCCCCCACTGGCATGGAGATTGTGTTCAATAAAGGCCCGGACTACCCCTGCGGTTCCTTCGGGCCGAAGAGTTAAAGATCGATCGCCGCGATCGCTGAAGGTGTACATTTCCTTGCCGACCACATCGGTAGCTTCCCCAATCCCCCGTTTAAATAGGGCCGTGTCTTCAAAAATGGGTGAGCGAACTTCCTGATACAAGGCACGATGCAAAATAATACTCGCTACAGATTCGACCTGTTGCCAATACCCCATTTCACTGGGTAAAATATCGCGGGTTCCTCGGATCGCGTGAATTGCCCCCATTAGATTTTCAAACCTATTGTTACTAATTGTTAACCTTATTTACCATAACGGATTCGGGCCGCGATCGTCACTTCTCAAGAAGGTTGCCCTCAGCGGTCGGTGTTAATCATCAGGGGGTTCAAAATTCGCTCAATCTATGGACGAGGGTTTCCAATCCGGCGGAAATAGGCTTATGGATTTAATTGCTGACTTCTAGAAAAACTAATAGCTATAGGGATCGGCGGGAGTCGGAATGGTTTTGACAGATTCTGCCACTAACACCAATTGACGCTTGAACGATTCTGTCCCTTTGAAATTTTGGGTATTGGCATTGAGGGTGTCGGTTTCCATGATGCCCTGTACCTCTAGCCAGGTATCCTGGGGATATTGAGCGCGACTCCCTTCGAGTCTGACGGGCAAGGCAACGGGATAAACATCGACAGCACAGCAGGTTAAAACAAAGCGGGTTAATAGAATATAGTTATCGGGTAAATTTTCGGGATGAACCACAAAACCGGTGATTTTTGCTTTTTGTCCCGCATAGGCATCCGGTTCAGGATAGGCATTCAGAATTCTGATCCAATCCATCAGCGATCGCTCTTCGGGCTTAATATTGCCTTGAAAACTTTGGGTTTGCAATTGGGTTGCAGGTAAGGTATTACTTACCCCCCGTTGAAGGGCGACGTTGCTACTAAAAACCGTTGGCGCGATCGCAAATCCTAAAATGGCCGTAACTAACAATAAAATACTGCCAACCCCAGTCGGCAAGAGCGTAATATGGGAGACCGTATCTTGAATCTCCGCTTCCCGTTGACGACGAGCAAACCGACGACTCCATTGCCAAGCCCTGACTAGGGATAAAACCACCAGCACAACGCCGGTAAAAGAGACTAAGCCAAAATAATTGGGATGGATCAAAAGCCGTAATTCACCCGTAAAGCTGTATTTTAATAGCAATAAACCCCAGGCTAAAATTCCCAAAATATCCAGACAGGGAAAAATGAATTGAGTGGCTAATCGTTTAGATTTTAAAGCAGCATTCATAACGCTTTGTTTGATAAAATAAGGGTTTTAAAGATTTAAAAAAAGTAACTATGAATGAGCGACAGGGTAAAGGTTAATTGTGCCGCTAAAATTAACAAATACATCATATATCGGGGTTTAAAAATCGAAAGCATCAGCCCAATACTCTTGAGGTCGATCATCGGGCCAAAGACAAGAAAGGCCAGAATCGAGCTACTGGTAAAGGCGGAAGCAAAGGAAAGGGCAAAAAAGGAATCAACGGTCGAGCAGACGGAAACGACGGCAGCTAAGATCATCATCGCCACAATCGAGCTAATGGTTCCCTGTCCCAAAGAAAGGATGATTTCACGGGGGACAAAGGTTTGAATGGAGGCGGCGATCGCGCTACCGATGACGAGCATTCCCCCTAACTCCCGTAGTTCCTGTAAAACATTCTCAAAAAATAACTGCGATCGCTGAGGACGCAGAGGAGAGGGGAGGGTGACGCTACTCGCCAAGGTTTCTAGGGCAATCGGTTGACCCGGTTTGTCTAACCAGAAAGTTCCCGATTGCAACAAAGCAGGAGTATCGGTGGATAATTCCGGTTTGGAAGAACGAGCCAGCGATCGATTTAACTGTTTGACAAGTAAGGGCTGCAACAACGGACGAGAATCGGGTTGAAAGCTAAAGATACAGCTAATGCTAATCGCAATAATTAGGGAAAAAATCACCCGAAAAATCACAATTTCTGGCTGATCTCGAAAAGCAACCCAGGTTGACCAAACCACAATCGGATTAATCGTCGGAGCCGCTAAGAGAAAGCCAATGGCGACCGAGGTGGGCAATCCTTGGGTCAAAAAACGTCTGGCAACGGGCACATTTCCGCATTCACAAACAGGAAACAAAAATCCCACGATACTTCCCATGATGGAGCCTAAAATGGGATGGCGAGGTAAGGCAGCAATTAGTTTCTTTTCATCACTGAAAATCAGAATCGCACTGGATAATAACACACCGATAGTTAAAAAAGGAATCGCTTCTACCAATAAACTTAAAAAAATCGTAAAAGCTTGGTGTAATTGATTCATTAGGAATAATGTGTGAAGAGAAAGAGAAATTGGGCAGGAATAATCAGTAAATACTTTGATAGCTCGTTAATAATAACGCCTATTTTATTTTTTAGGTTGAGTCGCTTCCTTGGGAGCTTTTCCTGTCTTAACCTGCTGTTTAATGGCTTCTAATAGGCTCTTTAATTGGGTTTCTTGAGGATAGAGTTGTACTAATTTCTCCAGGGGCGGAACGGCACCAGGGAGATCCCCCATTTTTAAACGAACCTCTGCCAGTCCTTGTAATGCCGTCGGATTATTGGGTTCTCGCTCCAACACTTTTTGATAGCCAGCGGCAATTTTCTGTAACTCTTCTGTGGGATTGGTACTAGAAGAAGCAGCTTGAGTCTGGGGTGCCGGTTGTTGAAGCATCTCAAACATGGGCAAAACCATCATCCCCAAAAAGGCTATGCCAGAGCCGATGATAAAAACCTTTTGAATCGTAGACTTCGTGCTATTTTCTGACATATCTTTCCCATGATTCAACGATAACCAACACTACTTTATCAGCAGTTTAGCTAAGTTGGCTTATAATTGGAAAAACTTTAAAAGACTGGGATCAAAGAGAGTAAGATAAGCAACCGCTCCACTGCCAAAACCCAACGTCCCCAGTAACATTAGCATCAAAACCGTTTTATTTTGAGTCAAACCGAGATAGCGGAGTTCTAATCGCCCTAAAATAGCAGCACAGAGTAAAACGACAAAATGAATCGAGATATTGAACCAGCGCAGCATACAGACAAAAATAAACGTCCAAATAACCATGGCCACAACCGATTGGCCGTCGGAGCGAATGCAGGTTCCGATAAAAAAGGTCATTAAGTTTAAAGGTGCCGTTAACGCAACAGCAGTGACTGCAATCATCAAAATAGCCATCCCATGAATGGCAAGCAACACCACTTCGTCCTGAAGGAGAATGCCCCAACTATGAATTTGTAAGGCTAAGATATGGCTCCAGTGAACGCTTAAAGCCGCAATATGCCAGCCAAAAACCCCATAGGTGATCAGCACTATGCTTAGGGATACCCAAGGAAACGTTTTTAGCCAGATCATTAAACAATCGGGAATATTTCGGTATTTAAGTTGCTTGAAAGGCGTTAGGAAAGACAAAGAACCAGAAATTAAACGCTAGGGTATATTCAATTCCTTATTCTCCGTCTTCCTAAAAATGGCTCAATTCAGTGGGATATCCTTAAGACATCGCCTGAATAATATAGTCAAAATAAGGAGCTGCTTCTTGAGCATCCTCACTACTGAGTTGGCCTAACGCTGCTTCTTTTAAGAAACTAATCGCTTCCACCATCCCAGGCACAGGGACATCGAGGGAGTTATACATTTCTTTAACGCCAATTAAACCAATTTTCTCAATGGGTTCAATATTCCCCGCTAAGACACCATAGGTAATTAGGCGTAAATACCAGCCGTAGTCTCGCAAGCATTGGTTGTACTGACGTTGACCATAGGCATTGCCCCCTGGGGCACGATAATCAGGACGTTTTTTAAATAATTGTTTTTGAGCCTGATCAACAATTTTCTTTTCTTGTTCTGCCAAAGTTTCAGCGATACGAATACGCTGTTGGCCGGTTTTTAAAAATTCTTCAATGCCACGAAGTTCCCCACTACTCGGATAGCGGAGTTCATCATCGGCTTTGAGGATAACTTGGCTAACTACACTCATAGTATCAACATAAATCTCATATCATAAATGTAGTGTATCTTGAGTTGCGTTCTAAGGAGGCCGAAATCTGAGAACAAACTTGGTGGCTGCACTCAAAAATGCCTACAACCTAGTATGCAAAGGATTTAACGCCTTCTTTACAAAACGAAATATATTGTAAAAAAATGTAATTTTAAGTTGATTTCCCTAGTTTTAATCGGGGCTTAACTTGACTTTAAATTCAGTGAAAATCGTTTGAACTTATTCCGAATCAGGGCAATAAAAAAGTATTTATCCTAATCTTTACCAAAAAAGCTTGGGACAAATACCTTCAATCTTTAATCGAAATAGGGTTGATTCTTGAGCGCGATCGCGGTTTAGGAAGCAGTCTTAGATAAAAGAGCCTCTTTCAGTGCTGCGGCTTTATCGGTTTGTTCCCAAGGCAGATCTAGATCAGAACGTCCAAAGTGACCATAGGCAGCCACCTCTTGATAAAAACGACCACCCCGTTCCCCAGGTAACCCGCGTAAATTAAAGGTTTGAATAATCCCCGCAGGACGTAGTTCAAATAATTGATTAACGATTTCCAATAATGCTTCTTCGTTAACCTTACCTGTGCCAAAGGTATCGAGCATAACACTAACGGGACGAGCCACCCCGATCGCGTAACTGACCTGAACTTCACATTTGTCTGCTAAACCAGCCGCGACAATGTTTTTAGCCACATAACGGGCTGCATAGGCCGCAGAACGGTCAACCTTGGTAGGATCTTTACCCGAAAAAGCCCCACCGCCGTGACGAGAGTAACCGCCGTAGGTATCAACAATAATTTTCCGTCCTGTTAACCCCGCATCGCCTTGGGGGCCACCAACGACGAATTTACCTGTTGGGTTAACTAAGAAACGAGTATTGGTATCGGGTTTAATGTCGATATCAGTAAAAACGGGTTGAATGACGGCTTCCCATAAATCAGCTTTGATTTTGGCTTGCACCGCATCATTATCGGTTAATTCGCCAATGGTTGCATCATGCTGGGTCGAAACCAGAATGGTATCAATGCCAACGGGCTTACCATCTTCATAAGCAACGGAAACCTGAGTTTTACCGTCTGGACGAAGATAGGGCAGATCTCCTGTTTTCCGCACAGCCGCTAAACGACGGGAAATACGGTGAGCCAAGCTAATGGGTAAGGGCATTAATTCGGGAGTTTCGTTACAAGCAAAGCCAAACATTAACCCCTGATCCCCTGCACCAATTTTGTCTAATTCATCATCACTCAGGGCGTGACGTTGTTCTTGGGCAGCGGTAACCCCTTGGGAAATATCCGGAGACTGTTCATCTAGGGCAACCAGAACCGCACAACTATTATAGGAAAAGCCATTATCGGCATCGGTATAACCAATTTCTGCAATTTTTTTACGAGCCAGATCAACAAAGTTAACCTGGGCGTTGGTGGTAATCTCTCCCGTAATCAAGACTAAACCCGTATTAACGACAACTTCCGCCGCAACCCGACTGGCCGGATCTTGGGCGAGTAGAGCATCAATAATCGTGTCAGAGATTTGATCACAAACTTTATCGGGATGCCCCTCTGTCACGGACTCTGAGGTAAATAAATAACGCTTAGACAATTTTCTTTAATCCTCTCAACAGAAATTGGACACAGGTTAACATAAATTAATCACCCATCATACACTGTCCTTCTAATTAATTGAGATCAATTTGGATCGGGTACGACAAAAATCTTGCTAAAAAAAGAGAGAGATTAAGATTCTGCTCCGGCGATCGCGCCTTATTCCCAGAATAATGAGTCAATTAGCAGGCATAACTGATCAGTAATAAGCTTGATAGCATTCATCGCGTTCCCCTACCCAGGAATATTGGCGTTACTCCCCCTCACCTTACAAGCTTGTTGGGACAGAATGGGTATTAAAGCCCTCTTTATTTGGAGTCGTCATAAAAACTTCTAAAACCTTTCCAAACTTTACCGCCTTGTTGAATATTTTTATTGGCTAAAGACACCCAATAGTCGCTGGTAGGCTTACCAGAATTATTGGCAGCATTAATTTTTGAAAGCCAACTTTTAAGCGTTTCAGGTTTGTCAAAATATTCTATCGACTCTAAATCTTTAAAAGAATCTTGAGATTCTGGCGATAGAGTCGCAGTTTTAGCTAATCTTTCTCCCATCAATTGAGAGTTCGTTTTAGCTACCTCAGTAAATTTTATGCCGATAGGCGCAAAGCAAAGAATCATCCATAGGAACGCCAAGATGACATGATTTTTCCACAAAAGTTTTGAAACTTTATAGGCAAACCAAATAAAACCTAAAGAAACCAGAGCAATTGAAGCGACCCATTGTCTAGTCAAAATCCAATAGTTACTCCGAAAAGAGATATAAGATAAAAAAATGGATATGCTCAACGCCATTATTATCAAAAGAACAGGGCTTATAATATTTTTCAAATAGACTCTTTGGTGATTTTTAGAGAATATGACAATTAAGATAAGAATCGTAACAATAAGAAAGGGGTATAAAAAAAAGGGATATAAAAGTTTTTGTAAAAATTCAAAATGTCCCCATTTTATAAAAGGGATAATCAACTGATCTTTTTTTACAAATTGAAAAGGATCAAGTGTAAATTCAAAATCTGGCCGACCTCGTAACCAGGTCAACGATCCTAAGTAGAAATACACTATGGTTCCCATTACAGAAAGTGGAATATTGACATGCTCAAGAACAGAATAAACGGAAAATTTTTCTCCGGCTTCAATTAATTTTTGACAATATGTAAACACAATAATTGCCAACCAATAAACAGAAAAATAGGGATGGAAAAGCACCCCCATTAAAATAGAAAATAAACCAAATAATGTAAAAATTGGGCGGCTTCTTTGGGACAAGGGAGTACTGTAATACCCCAAGGTACAAACAGCAGCAGTTACCAACGGCATATAGGGACGAGCTTCCCCCACAAAATACATTAACTGAGTTTGAGAAGCAAGAGCAAGAATGCCCATGACTTGCCATAAAAAAGGCAGTCCCCAAAGACGAAAAAGATAAAGTGTTGCTAAAAATAAGAACAAACCAGAGATGATACTAGGGAATCTTAACCAAAAAGTATTAGCTCCAAAAAGCTGCATTAACCAATAGTTAATCAGCATATAAATACCCGTTTGTCCATGATTCACTCCCAAAATCGACTGACTGATCATCCCCCAAGCTTCGGGAGTTGTTTTATAGCTACCAAAAGCAAAATGTAAAAATTCATCGATCCAAAGCGGTCGGCCAAAAGAGGAATGTAATACTACACAAGAAAGACATAATAATAACAAAAAAATAATAGGAAAATTGTGATTAATTAATTTATTTTTGATCATTTTTAATCTTTTATTGTTAGTTGAAGAATTTAAGTAAAAAGTTGCAATGGGATAACTTATGATTCATTTCATCATGAGAGTAACCCAATATACAATTATTTTTTATTTGGATTTATAAAGCTTTCGGAAATTAACAAAATTAGTTTATTTGCTAATTATCTGGAAGCTTGATTCTGTCGTTCTTGATTGCATCTCGTCTAATATGAATTCGTCTCATTATTTTTCTTCCATACTCCCAAAATTGACTTGCCGATGGTATATTGCAATATCGGATCAATCATCTTAGAAAGAGGAACCATCCAGGTATCCCACAATTTAATTTGTCCCTGAGTTGGCATTCGTTGCTTCAACCAGCGATTACTCAATGAAGCACATAATCCTACCGAATCGAGATAGTTTAACCTTACAATCTTGAGTCCCTCTGGTGTAAGTTTTTTCATCATCGAGTGATTGTAACGTCGATAGTGTCCAACGGCCCGATCAAACGGCGAAAATAACCATTGGTGAGCAGGGGCTAACACAATTAAAAATCCCCCTGGTTTTAGATGGGTCATTGCCCGTTGAACTTCTCTTTGATCAGCTTCAATATGCTCTAGCACATCAATATAAAGAATTGCATCAAAGCTCTCCCCATCCGGCAATTCAGCTAATATACCTTGTTGAATCTCACAAATTGGGGGTAAATCAGGTGTTGTTTTAAGTGTATCCACCAGCATCGAATCCGGTTCCAAACACACCCAACGCTCATGCTTTTGACGACAGAGTACCTTGGTCGTGCCACCAATCCCTGCTCCTACCTCTAAGACCTCGGCTCCAAGATAACGGCGAATCATTTGATAGTAATAGTTTTTCCAGTTTTTGGCTTCACTAAACAGTTCTAATTCCGTACCAACATAATTATAATTTTTCATGTTTTAGAAAAAATTTCCTCTAATGTGAGAACAAAATGATGATAATCCCGCTTGGGTAAAAAACTAGTATTATTTCGGCCAATTAAAACTAAAAAGATAAACGACAGTGAAATGATAAAGACTTGTAAAATGACGGAAAACAGAGCCACTGCCACGTAGGATGCCCAACCCGGAATGGCTAAATTAGTCATTAAACGAATCCCAATAACGGTTAAAAGGATGGTTGTTATAAAACCCATTAGCCCGAAGGAGACCATTAACAGTCGCACTCCCACTGTCTCACCATGAACCGAAATTGCGCTCAAACCATGAATCACAAGCGAGGTAAAGTTCATAGTCGATTTGCCATGATAGCGATACCCTCGGCGAGTTGGTATATCAAAATGAGGTAATTTAGATTTCAAAATACCTGCGGCATAGTGATTCCAAATTTCTGAGACGGCTAGCAATCTGGGCATCATCTTAAACGGAATTGCACTAAAGTTGCCAACCCGAATATCAAAGCCTGTCAGGAGGCGATAGGAAAAACAATAGGCGCGGTAAAAAAATTTGAACAGCCAGGACTCTGAGCGTTGGCTACGACGAGCAAAGACAATTTTGGCGTAGTTTGCTTCTGTGCAAGCATAGATCAACCGAATGACATCTTCTGGCGTGTCTTCACCATCACTATCCATGACCACTACCATATCAGCGGAACAATTGGCTTCTGCATAGGCTAGTCCGATGGTAATGGCTCGTTGATGACCTAAATTTCGCTTGAGCTTAAGTACGTTTACCCATTTAATTGCGATCAAATTTAGTTGATATACTTTATCGTTGACTGGAATGATCGACGCATCATCTACTGCTAATATTTCTGCACAAATCCCCTGATTATTTAACGCCTGATCAAGATTCTCCAGTAAGGTTATGAATGAGACCCAATCATTAAAAACCGGAATGATAAAAAGCACCTGCTTTAATTCTGGTTGTCGGGGAAAAATAATCGGGGGGTTATTTGATTCTGGAATATTTTTCATTCTCTAATTTGAAAAGTAAAATATTGTTTTTGCTAAAACTCGTTTAATGCTGGCTAGAAGATAAAAAATATTCTAGATATTGAGATTACTATAGTTTTGGAATTTTAGGTTTGCTTTTCAAAAAAGCGAAATTTATCGATGAAGTCGCAGTAGATTAGGCGTTACGCATTGACAAAATTAAAGTATAAGAGTGACAGGGAAATTTCAAGCAAAAATTTCAGTGTTCAGAAAACCATCACAGCTTTCAACTGCCAAATGTGATTGTAATCAGTACAAATTATTTTTGATGGCAGAACCCAAGTACGTAATCTGTGTGGGATTAGAAGAGATTATGGAAGAATTGAGTTCTGAAAGTATCAATAGGTTTCTGTTAAGGGATGTACTATTTTAAGTAGGATGCCCTCTGCTGACTTTTAGAACAAGTTGTCTATTTAGCAATAAAGTTAGAAACGTTGACGTTTTTCTCCTCGTAAGAAGCAGTTGGCGAAAATTCATCAAAAACCGTTATCACCTTTAACGTATTGCATAAGTTAGTAATATCAATTAAGTTGGTGAATTCTCTGCTTTAGGGCTTTTGAGAGTAAAAGTCTTTATACTACCCGTCTTGTACAACATGCAATTTACAAATTTTATTTTTAAAATCTTGTATTTTTCATATTGGTTGTTGATTTTTGATAGAACTTATTATTTTCAATGAGTCTCAAATAGTTTTGACGTTACCATTTCGATCATTTATATTGATTATATTGATATTGACATATCTGATGAAATAACTCCCATTGCTTCATCAAGAGTCTGAATCATCCTTCCCTAGACATGGTTTAACGGAATTAAACCCAATATTGATTAGCGTCTATAGGAATTTATCGCACATTAGCGGAACTTTCCGAAAAGATTATGTGTGAGGAGTTAGCATGATTAAACAATTTGGAACATTCTTGGCGACAGGCTTAGTCGCTGTTTTAGGGATTAGCGCGATTATTCCGCCCACATTACAGGCTCAATACGTCCCTACTGCCACCCGACCAACAAACCCTTGGCAATACGCCTCCTTCCCCGTCGAAAATTTTCAAGCCTATACCTCTGGATTTGGCTATCGTTCTTCCCCCGTGGATGGCTCAAGTCAATTTCACTACGGCTTGGATCTGGCTGCTCCCATTGGCAGTTATGTTCGCAGTTGGTGGACAGGTCGCGTTGTAGAGTTATCTGATCATACGGCTTGCGGCACCATGATTCGCATTCAATCGGGGGAATGGCAACATGTTTACTGTCATTTAATGGGTCGGGTTCAAAAAGAGGGCAATATTGATTACTTAATCGACCGAGAAGGGGGAATTGTTCTTCAAGAGGGACAAGCCATACCCGCCGGAGCCAGAATTGCTAGAGTGGGCATGACTGGACGCACGACCGGGCCCCATTTACATTGGGGATTAAAGTATGGTGGAAATTACATTGATCCCGCGTTAGTGTTGCAAGCCATGTATACCCAACAGGCCCAGTTATAGAGACTCGGCGACTAAGTAGGTGTAACGTCTCAGGCTTTGCTCATAATCTTCTAGAAGGCGTTGGGCTTCGTCGAGGGTAATTTTTTGTTCTGCTAGGGCTGATTCGGTATAGCGACGCATACTTTCTAATAAGTCTTCCGCATCGTATTGCACGTAACTGAGAACCTCGGTCATGGTATCCCCACGAACAACGGATTCAATTTGATAGCCTTTGGGAGTCATGGCAATATGCACGACGTTAATATCCCCAAATAAATTATGTAAATTGCCCATAATTTCCTGATAAGCACCGATTAGGAACATGCCTAAATAGTAGGGTTCGGTTTCGAGTTCTTTTGAAGTTTTGCTGTTGGCATCGGGATGGGCTTTTTTCGGCGATCGCAGGGGGTGTAATTCTAAAACCGACTTGACATCACGCAGATCAATAAACTGATCCATTTTCCCGTCACTATCACAGGTTAAATCCGCCAGAATTCCCCGTTTTGTAGGTTCTTCATCGAGCCGATGGATGGGCATAATGGGGAAAAGCTGATTCAAAGACCAGGATTCAGGAGCCGATTGAAAGACGGAAAAATTCACGTAATAGATCGAAGCCATGATCTTTTCCAGATCTTCTAAATCATCGGAAACATACTCCTGATTGCGGGTAATTTCGAGGATTTTTTGACAACAGGCCCAGTATAATTTTTCTGCCCTCGCCCGTTCAGGCAAACTGAGATACCCAAAATTAAATAAACTAATGGCTTCTTCTTTAAATTGAATGGCATCGTGATAGGCTTCTTGATAGTTTTTCTTACTAATGGAAGCGTAGGTTTCCCAAAAATTTTGAATAATTAAATGCTCTTTTTTTTCAACTGGGTCGGGGGGATTATGGGGAATGTCGCTGGTACTGAGCACATCGAAGACTAAAACGGACTGATGGGCCGCGATCGCGCGACCACTTTCACTCACTAAGGTAGGAACCGCAATTTTAGCTTGATCACAGGCATCCTGAATGGCACTAACAATATCATTGGCATAGTTCTGCATATTGTAGTTTTTTGAGGCGTAGAAATTGGTATTGGAGCCGTCATAATCGACCGCTAAACCGCCCCCTACGTTGAGATAGCGCATTTTTGCCCCCATTTTGGCCAACTGCACATAGATTTGGCTGGCTTCGCGCATAGCATCTTTAATGAGCGTAATATTAGAAATTTGAGAACCGACATGGAAGTGCAAGAGTTTTAAGCATTCCAGCATATCGACGGCCTCTAATTTATTGACCATTTTGAGGATTTCGGGAATAGTGAGGCCAAATTTAGCGCGATCGCCAATGGAAGTCTTCGGTTGGTTCCAATCTTTGAGGTTTAACTTGGTGCGGACTCCTAAAATGGGCTTAATGTTCAATTGCTGACTAATGGTAATAACTAAATCCAGTTCTTCTAAGTGATCAATGACAATAATCGGTTTGTGCCCTAACCGTTTCGCCAATAGGGCTGTTTCTAAATATTCTCGGTCTTTATATCCATTACAAATGATCAAACTTTTGGACTTTTTCTCATTGCGTTCCAACTGAGGCGGCAGGCTGGCCAGGGCGATCATTAACTCTGGTTTAGATCCCGCTTCCAGACCAAATTGATAGGGTTCTCCATAGCGGACGAGAGCTTCAACAATGTGCCTTTGCTGATTACATTTGATGGGATATACCCCTTGATAAATGCCTGGATAGTTATAACGCGCGATCGCCTTGGCAAAACAGGCATTTAGGCGTTCAATCCGGTCGGCTAAAATATCGGAAAAACGGATCAAAATCGGCAGACCTAATTTGCGTTTTCGCAGAGCTTCCACCAGTTCCCAGAGATCTAAGGAACCACCGCGATCGCCCTGGGGAGAAACCGTCACATGACCCGCCGCATTAATGGAAAAATAGGGGTCACCCCACCCTTGGATGCGATATAAATTTTCACTATCTTCAATCTTCCAAGGAGGAACTTCTTTTTTAGATTTTTTAATCGGCTTTTCGACAGTCGGGGAAGAATTTTCTGAAAATGCGGCTAACTCAGATTGATTTTCTACATCCATAACAGATTCCCCAGACATGCACATTCTCCTTAATCTTAACGTGTGAGAGTCCTAACCTAGTTTACGAGTAAACTGTGATACAATTGCCTGGTTTTCTAGGCGATCCTTTTCATTTTTAGTATTCAATATCAAATTATTATGCAAATAATTGATTCTAAAGGGCGTTTATTCGGTAAATTTAGCATTTTGGATGTGGGAGCCGCCGTAGTCATCCTGTTGGTCATCATTGGCATCTTTGTCGTCCCTGGAACAACGGGGAAAAGCATGTTGGCCCAAGCCCAAATGAAAACGATTGAAGTAGATGCAATGGTACGGGGCTTAAATGTCGCTAATCCTGAGTCTTTGATGCAAGTCTTTAAAGAAGAAAAGAAGACAAATATTATTATCCGTAACCAACCAGCAGGCCAGGTTAATATCCTCAATGTTCGGGAATTATCCCGCACGTTAGCCGTTCCCCAACCCGATGGAACCTTAAAATCCTTACCCGATCCCCGTCCTGATAATTTTAGCCAGGATATGGTGCTGACCCTGGGTGGCAAAGCCGAATTAACCCCCACCGGAGCCGTACTGGGTAATCAAAAAATCAAAATTGGAACGGTATTAGAGTTAGAAGGCAAAAATTATAATTTCAATGCGAGTGTTATCGATCTCCGCATCCAATCCTAATCCTCCTCTTCATCATGTCTCAACCGATTATTTATCTGGCTGCCACGGGGCACGGCTTTGGTCATGCGGTGCGGGTTGCTTCAGTTGCTGCCACGCTCAAAAAATGCTGTCCAGAAAGTGTCTTAATTTTAACGACGACGGCTCCCCGATGGTTGCTGGAATCCTATATTGAGGGCGATTTTATTCACCGTTCCCGTGCCTTTGATGTGGGGGTGATTCAAGCAGACAGTTTACGCATGGACAAGGAAGCCACTTTAAAGGAATTGCAGGATATTTATGCTAGGCAGCGATCGCTGATTGTTAGTGAGGCGAATTTTTTACGCACGAATCGGGTTGGCGTTGTATTAGCCGATATCCCCCCTTTAATGGCCGCCATTGCCCAAGAAGCCGAGATTCCCTGTTATATGATGAGTAATTTCGGTTGGGATTTTATTTATCAAGATTGGGGCGCAGATTTTCAGGATATTGTTGAGCAAATGCAACGGGATTATCAACGCAGCGATCGCCTATTTCGTTTTCCCTTGTCTGAACCGATGACTGCCTTTCCCCATATCACCGATGTTGGGCTAACGGGAGGGAATCCCCGCTTTGCAGAACAGGAATTACGTCAACAATTTGGGATTAATCAACCTACCGAAAAAACCGTTTTATTAACCTTTGGAGGCTTAGGCTTACAAGCCATTCCCTACGGCAATTTAGAACAATTTCCCGATTGGCAATTTATCACCTTTGACCCCAACGCCCCCAATGCTGACAATTTAGTAAAAATCACCGATAAAACATATCGTCCTGTGGATTTTATGCCCCTCTGTGGTCGCGTTTTTTCTAAGCCTGGGTTTAGTACCTTCGCCGAAGCTATGCGGTTAGAAATTCCGGTCATGTCTTTAACGCGCGATGACTTTTCAGAAGCAACGGTTTTATTAGACGGTTTACAGGATTATTCCTATCACCAAATTATTCGCCCAGAAGAATTTTTTACCGATAATTGGAACTTTTTCCATCAACCCCTAACGCCTCCTCGTAAAGCTGAAAAGTTAGACAAAAATGGAGGGGAAACCATTGCTCAAGAAGTCTTAAAATTGTTTTAAATAACTCAAAAATCTAACGTTTTAGAACGGATTGCTGATGTTCTTTGTTAGATTCCGTGAGTCGTTTTCATTCATCAACAGCAAAACCGCGATTATTACTTGCCTTTATGTGAGAGAAGAACTCAATAATTCCTCAATAGAGTACGCTAAATCGTATAAGGATTGGTAATCATAATTCTTGCCTAATTTAGGTTCCCAATAGCGACCGTGAGCTAACCAATTTCGATAGCTCAAAGCAGTTATTACCTCTGAAATAAAGCTTTTATATTCTGGATAATTTTCTTTCCATAGTTGTAAGATATCATTTTCTAAAGAAGCTCTAACGCCTTTTTTTCCGTAAACATCTCGCATTTTTCTAGATAAATGGTCTTTCTTTTTGTTATAACATCGGGTTAAATAATCAACACGAAATAAAGCTTCTAAGGCAGACAAAACTGAAAGTGAAATTGCTCTATCTAATTCCTGCAATCTTAATTTTAATTCTTCTTCGACTTCACTTCTGGTATAACCATTAAATCTCAAACTATATTCAGGATTTTTATCACTAAAATACAGTCTTAGTGATCGCTCGCAATCGTTGTAATAAGCAGCAATACTAGTTAATGGCAAATTCTGTCCAGAAAATGATACTTTATTAGCCATCAACAATTTCCATTAAGGCATTAAAAAAGTTTTCTCCAGTAATTTCTAAATATTGGGTACTAGGAGGCGGAGTTGCAATTTTCCAAGTCCATTTAATATTGGGGTTTAATAACTCTCCTAAAAAGTAATCTTGAGGCTTATCAAAGTGTTGAGGAACTAACAAAAATCTAATGCTACCTAAATCTGAAAAGAGATCGATACGTCCACGACACCCAACAACAAACCTGCCAATTGGTTTAAAGATTAGTCTTTTTTTACCTATTTTTAGCATTAATTGTTTAACTTCATATTCTCCGAAAAAATCCTCTTGAAGTTGAATTTTTTGCCACTCTTGTCTGATTTTTCCTTGTTTTAAGTATTCATGAATAAATCCTTGAATAATTTCATAAAAATCATCAATTTCAGCAACCCATTTCTGTTTATCTTTTTCATCGTCAATCGCTAGAGATTCATTGTTTTCAAATTCTTGCCGTGTAAGAAAATCTTCAAATTGTTTTATATATTGTTTTTTAGACATGATTTTACACTCTAAAAGTTTATACAGGGAAAAGAGCTTAAATTGACGACACTTCAGCCTCAAGGCAGGACTTTTGGTTGACCTTAAATTGCCCAAAAGAAGTTCAAATCAATGTTTTTTTAGGAAAATTATTGCTAATTATATCCATAGTAAACTCTGAATATACTTCTTCGATTAGTTTAACCTTTTGATGTCGATTATTTCTTATCATTTTACGATAAATTCATTGTCAAAAAATAACAACCTCCTAAGAGCCTATCCGAAAAGTCAATAGGAACGAAATTGGTACATTTTAGCGAACGCTAACTTCACTAGCTAGGTGGACGGTTATTTCCCTAGCAAATGCTCGGATAACTATCTCTCAAATGAGTCCT
>JAYKGY010000124.1:0-6089 GCA_035285545.1 Snowella sp.
TTGTATGATATTTTGTACACTAATTTGAGGCAATTTAAGAAGATTTTCGAGAAAGTACAACATAGTTCAGTCCTCATATAATGTATACCATTATACACTTCTCACTGCTAACCGCGGAGAACCAAAAATGGTTTTGATGACCAAAGATAATGAGTATTTAATGTTAAGTCATGTAGGCTCGTAAAAAGCAAAACTTTGACAGGCTGTCTTTTGACGGGATGTTCTTCGTTTTTCTAAGATAAACAGACTAAGTAAGTAAAACACGTAAATAAAGTGTAAAGTCTTTTTGAGCTTTATCCCCCCTACCCTCCTTATTTATGGGGAGAGCCGATAGGCGGGGGAGTTTTATAAAAAATAAGGTTGACTTACTTATCACTAGAAAAACGATAGCAATTAAGTTATGAAAACTTCCATTCCCCAAGACTCCGATTCTTCTTCCTGTTCTGGAGAAGTGACCCCAGGTAAACCCTTCAAGTGGCAAAATGCGAAGTTAATTTCTTTTGGGGTAACGCCCACAGGTTATATTTCGATTGGGATTGTGCCGATGGGAGTCATTGCAATTGGGGTGGTTCCAATGGGCGTGATTTCGATTGGTGCAGTGGCGATGGGCGCGATCGCGGCGGGATTTGTTTCAATGGGGATGGTGGCCTTTGGGGGTGTGAGTATGTCTAATCTCACTGGCCATCAGGGTGGACACAAAGCGACTCCCACTTCTGCACCCGTAGTAACGCCTGAAACTAAACCCCATTCCCACGATAGCCATAACCATTAAATTAGACTGGCTGTCAGCATAAAAAATTTAAGCATTCAAGGTGTTAACTTTTGATGAATTACTCGCGTCGGCTGTTGACGCTTTTTTTATTAACACAATTGTTGGAATTGCTAATAGTAAATCGTATTTTATTTGTATTGAAAAAAGTGTTAGACCTTAGAATTTGTTTATAAAGTTTTTTTGCCCCCTAAATCCCCTAATGCTGGGGGACTTATAAAGATTTCCCACGAAACCTGGGGCTAGGAGGGCTTTTCAAACATACGCTTAGGTTTTTAGAAAAGCTCTTATAATTTAGATATATCAACGTTTCATTAAAATTTGTTTATATTATCGAATGATCCCCCCTTTAGAGTCTAACCGTGATCCCCAATTTTTAGAATCCTTGGGGCAATTTTTGGCGCAATTACCCGATCATCCCCATAGCCAACTGATTCAGCGATCGCTGTCTGTCCTGATGTGGATGGCTAATGAAGAAATTGATCGTGCGGATTGGAAAATTGTCTCAGCGACCCTCAAAGATTTAGAAAAAGCCTTTACTGCCTTCTATCCCCACCGCCACACCCGTAAAGTGACCATTTTTGGCTCTGCCCGTATCCCACCGGATAATCCAGAGTATCAACTCGCGGTGAAATTTGCCCGTCGTCTGGCGGATTTAGGGTTTATGGTACTGACAGGTGCTGGAGGCGGCATTATGCAAGCGGGCAACGAAGGTGCGACACGGGAATATTCCTTTGGCTTAAATATTGACCTCCCCTTTGAAAATTCTGCCAATGAATTTATCGCCAATGATCCCAAATTAATTAACTTTAAATACTTTTTTACCCGTAAACTTTTCTTCCTACGAGAAAGTGACGCGATCGCGCTTTTTCCAGGAGGATTTGGCACTCAGGATGAAGCGTTTGAAACCTTAACTTTGTGTCAGACAGGAAAATACGGGCCAGTTCCCTTAGTTTTAATTGATGAACCGGAAGGAAATTACTGGAAAAATTGGCAAATTTGTTTACAGGAAAATCTATTAGCTAGTGGCTTAATTGGCCCCGATGATTTCAGCCTATTTACGATTACGGATAATGTCGAAGATGCCTGTTCCATTATTCAAAATTTTTATTGTGTTTATCATTCTTGCCGCTACGTTGATGATACCTTAGTCATGCGCCTCAATTGGGAACTCGAAAATCATGTTATCGAAAAATTCAATGAAAATTACGCTGATATTTTGTTATCAGGAAAAATCGAAAAAAGTGCGGCACTCCCCCCAGAAAAAGGAGATTCAACCGAACAGTTACCCCGCTTAATTTTTAAATTTAATCGTCAGCGATCGGGTCGTTTATATCAACTCATTAATGAAATCAACCGTTATGGTGACTGTTTCGTCGTTGAAAAACATCCTGAATACAAGTAAAATTTAGCTTGATCCTTTCTGGCGATGATGAATTGCAATATGTTTTTAGCCTTTCAATCTCCTGGGCCAATCTTTTTTGAAGTTGGGCCAATTTCCCTACGTTGGTACGGATTATTAATTGCATCGGCTGTGTTAATTGGGGTGAGTTTTTCCCAATTTTTAGCCCAACGTCGTCACTTGAATCCCGAATTAATTGCGGATTTAGCCATTTGGTTAGTGCTTGCAGCGATTCCCAGCGCGAGGTTATATTATGTTCTCTTTGAGTGGCAATCCTACGTTAATCGACCAGAGGATATTATTGCTATTTGGAAAGGCGGAATTGCGATTCATGGAGCGATTTTAGGCGGAACTTTAGCAACAATATTTTTTGCCCGTTTTCAAAAAGTTTCTGTTTGGCAATTAACGGACGTGTTAGTTCCTTCCTTAGCGTTAGGACAGGCGATTGGACGCTGGGGAAATTTCTTTAATTCGGAAGCGTTTGGTGATCCGACAGATTTACCTTGGAAGCTGTATATTCCTGTTAATATGCGTCCCAGTAATTATGTAAATTTTGAATATTTTCACCCCACTTTTTTGTATGAATCCCTGTGGAATTTAGGGGTATTAGGTTTATTACTTTGGCTATTTTTCTGGGGATTAAAACCACAAAATCATTTAAAATCAGGAACGTTAACTTTTATTTATTTAATTGCCTATAGTATTGGTCGTTTTTGGATTGAAGGGTTACGCACTGACAGTTTAATGTTAGGCCCTTTAAAGATGGCTCAAATCATTAGTTTGGTTTTTATTGCTATCGGAAGTTTAGGATTAATTTGGCTTTATCAAGTTAAGCGATCGCTGCCAGATGTGGTGTCACACTAAATATTCAAAATATTCAAATAAATAAAAGTCAGAATCGGACTGAGTAATCACGGATTAAGTCGTTAAATCTGAATAATCAGAATCGAAAAATAGGACAATTTTAGATTGGGAGATTGTTCTAAATCTCGATAAATTTTTTCCTCCAGGTGAGTTGCTTTTTCGACAATGTAGGCATTTTTTAATAAGTTTCTGTCAGCCAGAATTTTCCAAACGCTTTCATAAACGGAGCTAACTTTCATTAATACCACCACTTCCGCCGAATCTAGAGCTTTTTCTAACTCACTCATGGTATAAAGAGCGGGTAAAATTACTAATCGTTGCTCTCGAACCGTTAAGGGAATACCCAAGGTCGAACAAGCTGCCATGGGAGAACAAACCCCCGGAATCCGTTCAATTTTTGCTTCAGGATGCTGTTGTTCTAAACGTTGGGCTAAATAGGTAAAGGTACTATAAAAACTAATGTCTCCTTCACAGGCAAAAACCACATCATGACCTTGATTTAAATACGTCCACAGGGTTTCGGCTGCCCCTTGCCAAGCTTGTTCAAGAATGCTTTGCTCTTGCACATAGGGAAAATTTAAGGGAATTTTTTGTTGTTGGGAATTTAACCAAGGCGTAATGATTTTTTCAGCCACCCCAGACTGCTGATTAATGCCTGCGGGAAAAGCAATAATGGACGTATTTTGTAATAATTTCAAACCTTTAACGGTAATTAATTCGGGATCTCCTGTTCCCACACTGACACCGTAGAGAGTCCCTATTGTATTCGTCATGGTTGCTATTGTTGCTAAGACCGTTATTTATTATAGCCAGCGATCGCGAAATCCTTAATTCCGGTTGACCCCTATTCTTTTTTGTCCATTTCCCCACAAAAATTCCATAAAAAAGCCCTATCTTTCCAAAATAAAAAGACAGAGCCGTATAATCAACCAATCCAAAGAGAAAAAAATGAATAGCTAACATTCAATGTCTGAAACTTATTCATCATCGTCATCATCGTGACTGTTTTTCTTACCTTTGCCAGAATGGGACGCTTTGCCTCCTTTCCGCCCAATTTCAGCCATGTGTTCCCGATCTTCACTGACGGTTTCCCCACCCTTGCGACCAGCTTCCCTGGCTTCTTCCGAGGTGAATTCATGGGCTGTTCCTTTTTCGTGGGCTGCTTTACCGCCTTTACGGCCAATTTCAGCCATGTGTTCCCGATCTTCGCTGACAGCTTCCCCACCCTTGCGACCAGCTTCCCTGGCTTCTTCTGAAGTGAATTCATGGGCTGTTCCTTTTTCGTGGGCCGCTTTACCGCCTTTGCTGGCGATTTCCTGTTGTTTTTCCTGATCCATTGAGGCAAATCCGCGTTTACTTGTGCCTGCCATAATTTTGACTCCTGAGTTACTCAACAAAGTGAATGCCGAACAGACTTGAACAGAGAAGAATTTTTGAAAATAACGGCTTAAACAAGAAAGAGCAAGATTTATTACTTATTTTCTGTGTCAAACCGTCACTTAAATTATTAATAACTGAATTATTCTTCTTTTTATTAAATTAATTCTGCCTAAGCCATGACTAAATTCTAGGCAGTAATAAAAGTGGTTCCCTCTCACTAAAGATCAGTTAAAATTTTTTAGTCTTTCACCCTAATGATATAGGCAACTTTTTTTGTTATACAAAATCAAATGATAATATAAAAAATTATTGATTTAGTATACTTTTAAAATTTTTGTTTTGAAAAGTAATTTCAATAGTATTTGCTCAATTTCTATTTTAACAAAATTTTCTAACTCTTCTCCTAAATTATAGGTTAAATGGCCAAATGCATTTGGCTTAACCGAAGAAACAAAAAAATTATGGCAACATCTTGCTCTTTAGTTATTCTATTGATGATTTAGCAATCTAAAATTTATATTTTTATTACTTGCTTGAAACTCTTAATGATAATAATTAAGTTCTAACGCGATCGCTCATCGCCAAATTTTATAAGGGTCTTTAATTTCCTCACTACTTATACTATACACAAGCACCCGCTATTGTAAACGAATACCCTCACTTTCTCCTCGATTAATCACTAATCGTAACGGATTAATAATAGTTGCTACATTAGCAAGAAATGTTCCTTTTTTAGCAATAACTAGAGCTGAAGATTGTGTTTCCATAATACTCCTTACTCCTTTAAGGTTGATTAAAATTTCTATCAATCCCTGATTTAATAAAGATTTTCTCCATAATTTGACGATCAATGATTTAGAAAAAATACAAAAAAATAACTTTTTAATGATTCTTTTTTGATGATAAATCAGGGTGAAAAGATAAAGCGCGATCGCGATTTACCAAACCGTTTCCAAATCTAATGAAAATTCGGGTAATACATTTTCACCTGATAGCGTCTGAGGATTCTCTAATATTTCGACTGCCTGACCTTGACGATAAATTTTAATTTGTCGATCTTGGCGATTAATTAGCCATCCTAATTTGGTTCCGTTTTCAATGTATTCTTGCATTTTATTTTGAGTTACTTTCAAAGAATCAGTAGGCGATAATAGTTCAATGACAAAATCGGGAGCTAAGGGTAAAAATCGCGTTCTTTGTTCGAGAGTTAGCGCATTCCATTTTTCTAGGGGAATCCAAGCGGCATCCGGCGATCGATCTGCTTTATTGGGTAATTTGAAGCCACAGGAGGAGTCAAACGCAATGCCTAATTTTTTCTGACGATTCCAAGCTTGGAGTTGATAGGTAATATCTGCATCACGATTACTGGTTTCTCCACCCGTGGGAGGCATAATGATAATTTCTCCGTTAGCATTTCTTTCAAAGCGCAGGTCGCGATTATCTTGACAGAGTTGGAAGAATTGCTCGTCTGTCATTTTTAAGACATCACAGTTAATGGTTAATGCTGTCATAATTTAGTGGCTTTGATTGATTATTGAAAATTACCTCGCCTAAGAACCTATCCGAAAAATGTGAGAAGTTTGCGGCCGATGATCAAACAAGCAGCAATCTGAATAAAGCCCAAGTAGGATTGAGAAGATTTGGCCCATCGAATAAGGATGCCTCGGAAACGAT
>JAYKGY010000125.1:0-5966 GCA_035285545.1 Snowella sp.
CAATCTGATGCTCTTTTAAACACCGTTCAACAATAACTTGAGATTGGGCCATTCCCCCGACTCCTAAATGGCCGACGTAAGGTTCAGGCGTAACTAAGGTAATGGGAACGCGATCGCGCAATCCTAACTGTCGTAAATGCCAGTCTGCCAACAGTGCAAATTCGTAAATCGGGCCAAAACAACTGGCACCAGGAACAGCACCCACGACGATAGGGCCGGGGTTTTTGAGAAAATCTTGCCAAGCATTAGCTGCTAAGGTTGCATGATGGGGATTACAAACCGATTGGGTATAACCCGTTTCTGGGCCTAAGCCAAGGACAGACTGAAGATTCAAAGAAGCCCCTGTTGCAATCACCACATAATCGTAAGCAATGGATTCATCACCAATAAAAAGTTCTTTGTTAACAGGATCAATGCGGCTGACTTTACCTTGCACCCATTGAATATTGCGACGGTGCAACAACGGCTCGATCGCTACTTGGATCTTAGATAAAGGTTTTAATCCAAAGGCAACCCAAGGCAGCGCAGGAATAAAGGTAAAAAAAGACGTATCAGAAATTAAGGTGATTTGATGTTTAGTGGAAAGCCGATGTCTTAATTCGTAAGCGGTCGGTAATCCTCCAATACCTGCTCCAACAATAACAATATGAGCCATTTCGATTGCTAGTTTTGATTAATAAAATAATTTAAGTTTTTATTTTCAAGCGGCCTTTAAACCCTGGGTTGATAAGCGCAAAATCTCACGAGTAGTAAAGCCAATCTGATTGAGAGCTTCCCCATAGCGCACCATGAACTCTTGCAGTAATGCTTTTTTACTCATGCCAATTCGTTTTGCATCGGTTTCCACTTGATTGAGCATTCGCCAGATAATGGGTAACACTTTGGCATTGGCGGCTTCTAGTTCTGCTTTGACTTTAATGAAATTCTCTTTAAGCCAGTTTTCACCAAAGTTCAGATGTAAATGTTCATCGGCAACGACCGACTCAGTGACTTTTCGGGCAAAATCATCGGCAACGGGAATGTAATTGTGATAAGCCGCGATCGCGAAACATTCGATCACTAGAGCTTGAATTAATAAACAACTGGCAATTTGTTGTTGGGTTGCAGCATCTTGAAAGGCTTGGCGAAGATCGGCAAAAAAGGATTCAGCAAAATCGCGATCGGGTGTTACCTGAAGATTGCGTCCACAGGCTTCAAAGCTCTTGCGGTGGCGAAATTCCATTTTTCCCAGTCGTGTTAACTGGTCTTGATATTCTGGCAAAAGTTCCGCCAAACAGAGAAAATTATCGTAGGCTTCCTGCTCTCCCTCAATCACAATCCCATTAATACGGCTATATGCTTGGCGATAACTATCGCTATAAAAATCAATGGTTTGAGTGTTTTGAGGTTGAAACATTGTGGATGCCCTCGTGCTAAAAATTAAAACGACTGCTTTTAGTTTATAACTATATGGATATAAAAGCATATTAAATTCTTAAATTTATAGGAACTATGTGGAACAGTGCGATTACGGCTTACGGACACTATCTCGGTTTTATGTTGGCGTTTGGGGCGTTAACGGTGGAAAGTTTGACCCTAAAGAAAGACCTGAGTTTGGAGGAAGCTTGGCGATTGGTGATTGCTGATACGATTTATGGTTTATCTGCTGTAATGGTTTTGGTTACGGGCATTTTGCGGGTTATGTATTTTGGTAAAGGGGCTGATTATTACTTGAATAATTCGGTTTTCTATACCAAAATCGGGCTTTTTGTTTTTGTCGGCGCATTGTCTTTGTATCCGACGTTTTCCTTTATTTCTTGGATTAATCAGTTACGCAATAACCAACCGCCCAAATTAGAATTGCCCCAAGTTCAAAGGTTAAGTTGGGTTATTCGATTGGAATTATTGGGATTAGCCTTGATTCCTTTGTTTGCGGCTTTATTGGCACGAGGTTTTTAATTTTTTTCAAAAATCGGAGGTTTTCACGCGCAGGAAGATTTCAACGCAAGTATTAGGATAGGGCAATTAAATAAAACCTCAAAAAGATTCAATTGTTACTCAACCTGTTGCCAAAAATAAGTTTCTACCATCGGGACTTGAAAGGCATAATGTTCATTGCTTTTGAACAAAATTTCTTTGTCTTCAATGAGGGTTTTTAGGGCATATTTCGGAACATTGTTTAAGTGACCTTCCGTAAGCTGTTGCGTTAAAATTTCCCGTTGTTGCTCGGTAATTGTATTACGCCAGAGTTCACGAAAATAATTAGAACCCCGTTCGATCACTTTCGGAATAATCTGATCAATATCGTCAGGGGTAGGGCGTTGGCTTAAGGGGTCAGGACGTTGATTTAAATCATCGACTAAAACCGTTCCTAAAAGTTGAATGAGATAGGGTTGGCAATTTGTCCAATGCAAAATTCGTTGTACTGTTACCTCGCTATAAATATCGGGAAAATCTTGAACAGGATGGCGAATCAGATCGATCGCTTCAGGACGTTGCAAGTAAGTCATGCGAATCGATTGGGCATTAATCAGGGCATCATTCCAATAGGGTTCCAGTTCATCGAGGGTATGGGAGCCGCTAAATAGTAAAACCCAGCGTTTATGGTGTTGCATAACGGAACGCAAAAAATGGAGAGGAGCTTTATTATTCGTTGCATTAATGACTTCGCTGAGACGTTCAAACTCATCTAGACAGAGTAAAAAGCGTTTATGGGGTTTTAAGGTTTCAATTTCGGTAAACCATTTTAATAATGTCGGAAACGGATCTTGTTTGAGATCATCAGGAGGAGGGGGAGAAATCGTTAGGCGGTGATTAGCGCGAGCAAAAGTAATGATTTGATCGGCAAAGGTTTGGGCAAAACTGCTCATTTGGTCACTCAGGGCTGTTCCTTGTAGGTCAACCAGTAACGGAACGAGGCTAGAGTCAACTTTTCGCGGTAAGTATTTAAGAGAAGAGGTTTTGCCTGTGCGTCTTCCTCCGTAAAGCTGCAAAACAGGAGGACTATCAGACAGAGAAATTGTTTCAATGAGTTGGAAAATATCCTGACGGCCTTTGAAGCGTTCTTTGGCATCATCGGGACTGAGGGCATTACCTGCAATATAAGCTTGGGGAATTTCTGCTTGATGGCTGATTTGTTGGCGATAATTATCCTGAGCAGTGGTGAGAATAGACAACCAACATTGACAGGTTTGACCCCAGATAGGACGATAACGACTTTTGTTAAAAGCGAGAGCTTGTTGCAGTTCGCTAAGTCGTTGAATCGGACGGTTGAATAGTTCCACTGTGCGATAGGTAGAAGTCGCTGTTTTAGCCGCGTTGCTATCCTGGCTAATTTCTAGGAATTGGGCCAGTTGGGGATCAAATTCGGGGGGAAGAGGATCGGGTAGCCAATTAAATTCTTGATAAATAGTGGTTAATTGTTGAAAATTTTGGACTTTACTCAGAGCCTCAACTACAATTCTAATTTTGGTTTTGGCGGCGAGGTTTTGTTGGTTGGTATTATTAGTGAGATAGTCGAGGGTTTGGAGGGTACTTTTGGGAAAGATGAAATAATTTTCGACTAACCATTTTTCGAGAAACGGTAGGGGAAAAATAATCTGTTCATCGTAGTAAAAAGGTAGCCAATTGAGGGGAGGAGGGGAACCCCGCAAAATTTTTTGTAGGAAAAGTAAACCAAGCCAAGCCAGTTCGGGCAACCACAAATAAAATCGCAAAACACCTAAAATACTTACCGCCACTCCTAACATCACGCCCACCCAACCTAACGCGACACTTACAGCCACGATTAATAAGATCACGGCTAATATCCCACTTACGGCAATACCTAACGCAATACCCAGAGCCATACCTAATGCCATACCTAATGCCATACCTTTTACAACAAACTCTATTCCCACCACTTCTCCATCCATAGCTAAAACCGTACGTCCCTGCATATATCTGACGAAACCAAACGTCATACCTCCTACAACGGCTAACGCCATACCTAATACGACACCGCCTTTTACACCTAATGCTATATCCCCCACAAAATATCCTTCTACCCCTAAAGCTCCCCCCAATGCTATACCTCCCGCTACTCCTAATGCCAAACCGAACGCTACACTCACGACCAATCCCACTACACCTAATCCCAAACCTAATCCCAAACCGAACGCCGAACCACCCCAATCGAAAGATTTCAGCGAAAAATGAGAATAAAGTACCCCAAAAGTGGCCACTATCAACACCATCGGGAATAAGACTTGAGCAAAGGCTTGGCTGGTATAGTTGAAACGAGTTCTACCATCATCTTTTTGATCAGTTAAAGCATCATATTTGCGTTTAAAACTAATCGGTTTAAAGACCAACCAATAAACCAATTGAAAACTATCTTTGAGGTATTGTAAAAAAGCAGACACCATGATTAGCCTCCTAATAGTTTTTTGGCGATGGCTTTAATTAAATCAATAATTGGCAAGCCATAGGCAAGAGACAGTAGAATAAAAACAAGAACAAGCAGAACAAATAATCCAAATAAAAACTTTTTGTTATTCTCAAAATTTTGAACAAACCAAAGACAGGCTGTTCCAAATTCACTGATCCATCGATACAAAGTGGATAATAAAGGTGATTTCGGTTGAAAATTGACTCGCTTAGACTGAGTTTCAAAATTTTGCTTAGCCCACCGTAAAGATTTTCCTGAAGCTTCTATTTCCCAAAGGTTTTGGCCTGCTAATTGTAATAAATAGGGTTCTCGTTTCCCCCAAGCTCATGCGTGTTTTTGTAGCTCAGAACTAAGAGCGTTACCTAATGAATTGGCTAAAGCAACTAACTCCTCTGCTTCTGATGGCGTTAATCCTTCATTTAAATCATGGCAGTGAAACAAATTAAAAAAATCTGAAGTAATCTGCTTCTTCTTACTATAATCATCTAATTTTTCACGGGAAGCTAGGATTAACATCAAAGCATTGCTGTCTATTAAAAAACGAAGATTATCATAAAAATTATTGGGGAATTGCTCTTTTCGTTCTAACAATTCTTCAAAATTATCGATACATAAAACGGGTAAAAGCTGTTGCTGTTTTAAAAACTGAATTAATTCGTTAAATTTCAATTGATCCCAAGTCAGCTCAGCTAAACGAGTTTGTATATTTTCCTGCACTTCTGAAGTTAATCCTGATGGAATATTTCCTAAACAGGCTTGGGTTATTGCTCGATAAAATCTTTCCTGGGTTTCACAGGCTGCATTTTGTAGAGACAAATAAATCACAATAAAGCGATCCGCATTAGCAATCCGTTGGTGATAGGTATTAACAAAATGCAATAACAGTGACGATTTACCTGTACGGTGACGACCCACAATATTAATACTGGTCGGTTGCACTCCTGTCAGGCGATCACACAAAATTTTCAGCAAATCCCGACGACCCACAAACAAACTAGGATCAGTAATGGTTGATCCTGCATAAAACGGACAATCAGATTTAGATACCATGAATCTAAACGCTCTAGCTTTTGCCGTTGATTAAAAACTTTAAAGCGATAATACCATGAAAAATCTGAAGATCAGCCCTCAAAATGTTAAATCAGGTTGCGCTTAATGATAACGATCCAGATTTTGACGCTGAACAAGAATAACAGGACGAACCCCAGCCTGTTCTGAACCGCGACTAGGATTCAAATCTGCTAAATAAATATCACCACGCATTTAATCCTTTTCTACTTCCTTTAACTGAGCTAAATAATTCGTTAAAATACTTTCTGAAAAATCAATATCCTCTTGAGCAAATTCTGCTTTTAAGGCTTGAGATTCTTCCTCAGAAATATTACCCATTTTTGAAAAAGGGAATTAGCTTGTAAAGATTGAACAAACTCAAGGTTCTCCGCGGTTAGCAGTGAGAAGTGTATAATGGTATACATTGTATGAGGACTGAACTATGTTGTACTTTCTCGAAAATCTTCTTAAATTGCCTCAAATTAGTGTACAAAATATCATACAAGAA
>JAYKGY010000126.1:0-44568 GCA_035285545.1 Snowella sp.
TAATCGTTTCCGAGGCATCCTTATTCGATGGGCCAAATCTTCTCAATCCTACTTGGGCTTTATTCAGATTGCTGCTTGTTTGATCATCGGCCGCAAACTTCTCACATTTTTCGGATAGGTTCTAAGTACCTGAGTTAAAAATTCTTTACAGCGATCGCGGCTTAGTCAACGACGAATGAAAAGGGGGCAATGATAAGATCGCCAGTAACTCAATCCTGTTTCTCAATAAAATTAGGTTTTCCCTTTCGCTTTGATTAACCGATCTCCTGAGAACGTTTTCTGAGTTGTTCATTGCGTGATCCTCTAACCTAAGCATTTTGAATGATGAAAGTCTTTTTTTTTGGCACCCCTGATTTTGCGGTTCCTATCCTAGAAAAATTGCTGAATAACCCTGATTTTGAGGTTTTAGGCGTAATCACCCAACCCGATAAACGGCGGGGACGGGGCAATCAATTAACCCCTTCTGCGGTTAAACAAGTCGCTTTGGCCCATTCTCTCCCCATTTGGCAACCCAAACGGTTAAAAAAAGACCCCGAAACCCTAGAAATTCTCAAAAATTCCAACGCTGATTTTTTTGTGGTGGTTGCCTACGGTCAATTGTTATCCCGTGAAATCCTCGCTATGCCAAAATTGGGCTGTATTAATGTGCATGGTTCGATTTTGCCGAAATATCGCGGAGCGGCTCCCCTGCAATGGAGTTTATATCACGGAGAAACGGAAACGGGCATTACCACGATGTTAATGGATGAGGGGATGGATACCGGAGCCATGTTATTAAAAGCCTATACCCCCATTCAATTACTGGATAATGTCACCCATATTGCGGAAGCTTTGGCGAATAAGGGCGCAGATTTATTAATTGAAACCTTGCAGCAGCTAGAGAGCGGCCAACTCCAAGCCATTCCCCAAAATAACGAAGAAGCCACCTACGCCCCCTTAATTCGTAAGGAAGATTTTGAAATTGATTGGTCACGTTCTGCTGGGGAGATTCATAATCAAGTGCGCGGTTTTTTCCCCAATTGCGTTACTCAGTTTCGCGATCACGTTTTAAAAGTCTTTGCAACGGTTCCCCTCGGCGATCGCTATTGGTCTCAATTACCGGATGAATTACAAAAGTTAGCGTCCCAAGGAAGTTCTTTGGAGCATTTAACAGGCTCAACAGGAGAGATTGTTAGTCTAATTAAAAATTTTGGCCCGGTTGTACAAACAGGTGACGGTTTATTGCTATTACGAGAAGTGCAAGTGGCGGGTAAACCTGCGCGATCGGGTTGGGATTTTGTGAATGGAATGCGGTTAACCGTTGGCGAAAAATTGGGTTAGAGTAACCACTTTATCGACCAAATTCTGTTTTAGCTATTAGAATTTTTTTATTTAGGTAATCCTTCAAGAGATAGATTAAAAAGCCGAGTTATTTATGCTTATATAAAATCAAGTTGTAGATTTTTAACTTGAACTTGAGGGCAAATTTAACCTCAAAATTTTGTGCTGAAAATTCATAAAAATAAATCGTATTTATGACGATACCTCCTCGTAAGTTTAAGGATTTAGATTGCCAAATTAAAGGGGTTAGCGAACCGATTATTGATGAATACTTTATTCAATTAAACAACGCTAATTTCCCAGAAACAGCCGGACTCTTTACGGAACAAGGAATTTTACAGCCACCTTTTGGCAAAATACTACAAGGCCGACCCGCGATCGCGCAGTATCTCCAGAAAGAAGCTGTAGGCATGAAATTTTGTCCTAACTGGGAAGAAATTAGCTTTAATGAAGCTGACAATAGCCACCGTCAAGTTCAAATTCAAGGCAAGGTAATTACCCATCAATTTACAGTAAATGTCAATTGGGTATTTCAGTTAACGCCAACCCCAGAAATTAGCTTGCTAGAAATTAAATTATTGGCTTCTTTAAACGAGCTTGCCCAACTCAATCGACATTAATGATTAAGCCTAGACTTTTGGAGAGGGTGTGATTTTAAATTTAACTAATAATCGGTCAATTTTTTGTAAAGTTTCCAAGTCTTCATTGGGTAAACGTTGCGCTTCTAAGCAGGGCTTTTCTAAAAAAGAAAAAGCTTGACGAAACTCTGTGGGCGTTGCAGCGATCGCGGCTTCAAAATGGCAGGGAATAATGCGGGTAAAATCCCAACGAGCCACCCGATCCGCCCAGGCTAAGGTTTCTTGAGGCGCACGATTGAGAATTAATTGCCGCAGGATAGGAGCCACCAATAACCGCCCATTTCCCCGTAATTGCTGAAATGTTTCTGGCCAATTGGATTTCCACTGAAAAGGAAATAAGCCAAAATAGGCTTTTTTTGACCGATCAGGAGCTTGGGCTGCTTCTTGAAAAACGTTACCCCAATTCGGAACTTCCAGGGTACTCGCTTGAAAATATAAGGAAAATAAACAAATTCGTTGCCACCCTTTAAGGCGATCGCGTTCATTATCAGCAATATAATCTAGGGCGCGGTCTTTGGCGTGAAATAAGAGGGGATAGGGATCAAGCTGCAAAATAGCAGGGGGTTTCTCTGGAATAGAAATGACCGAATCGGTGACTAATAAGGTCTGCGATCGCCGATGGAAAAAAGCTACTTCCCCAAATTGCCCCAATCTGAGATCCAACGGGCCCAGAATGGCGTAATCAAATTCATCCCCAAAGGGAGCCTGACGACTATCAGTGGGTAAAACCTGGGTGCGATCGCGGGGAAAGCCTAACCAACTTAAGGGCAATTTAACCGGAAAACTCCATTGTCCAGGGGCAACAAACACTTGCGCCTTGGCAAAACGACGAGCAAACGGCCCCACATTCACCTTATGCTCCAAGCCTGAAATGGTGGGCAAAATAATATATTTCACTTCTCCATACTGATTAACCAATTCCTGTACCAAACGAATACATTCCGGTGTTGGGGCGACAGGGGCATAAACCAGCAATCCGCCTGTTTCTAAACGAATGACCGTCATACGAATCGGAACTACCACATAGAAGATGCCCTGCACCTGTTCAAACGTCCAGACCCAATCTTTAACGATTTCTACCCGCAATGTCCGCTTTTGTCCGTAGGGATAAATGGGAACCAAGTACCAAAATGGCCATGACCAATCTTTAGCAGTTACTTGGGAAAGAACGGATCTGTCAGCGGGAGCCATGAGAATGAAGACAAAAGGAAATTGTAAGTTTTTCTAGATCTAGATTAGAGCGTTCGGTTACCCCTTATCCATTGACCAACTGATGAAATCCCATTGTTACAGAACGTAATCTGAGAATGCCGCAATGAAATTCAACTTCAATCCAAGTTCAGACTAAGATAGAGGAATCATAATATTGATTTAACCGATTTAACAGAAGCAAGTACAATACCAGTACATTAGTCTCTTCATCAATCGCCATGAGTCATTGGCAACCTGGCACCAATATACAAGGTGGTCGATATACCATCACCAAAATCCTGGGCTATGGGGGGTCAGGCGTAACCTATCGCGCTCAAGAGAAGCATACCGGAGAATGGTTTGCTATCAAAACTTTAAATGCGTTAACACAAACCCGCTCTGATTTTAGTAAGTTGCAAGAACGCTTTGTGCAAGAAGCTTTTCGCTTGGCTAAATGTACCCATCCTCACGTTATTCGGGTTGATAATATTTGTCAGGAAGGGCCGCTCTGGTGCATGGTGATGGAATGTGTTTCTGGCGGTGATTTACGGCAATATGCGGTGGCTAAAGGAGGAATCAAAGAAGCGGAGGCTTTACGGTATATTCAACAAATTGGTTCGGCCCTGGATTATATTCACCAACAAGGTTTTTTGCACCGTGATGTTAAACCCGCCAATATTATGTTGCGGAAACAAACAATGGAAGCGGTTTTAATCGATTTTGGTTTGGCACGGGAGTTTGTGCAGGATGAAATTCAAACCCATACCAATTCTCGAACCGAATCCTTTGCTCCCATTGAACAATACGAGAAACGGGCTAAACGGGGAGCCTATACGGATGTTTATGCGTTAGCGGCAACGTTTTACTATGTTTTAACTTTGCAACTGCCCTTTCCTGCTCCCTTTCGTCGGCAAGGTGCGAATTTAATTGCTCCCCAACAGCATAATCCCCAAATCAGCGATCGCGTGAATTTAGCCATTCTCAAAGGGATGGAGTTACTCCCCGAAAATCGTCCTCCTTCTATTCCGGCTTGGTTGGAACTGTTAACCGCTTCAACTTCAACTCCTTCGACGTTTTCAAAACGGCAGCCTATCCCTGCTCCTCCTAACAACGGTTTCACCGCAGCCCCTATTCATTCTGTGCCACCACCACCGAGTAAGCCGGCTCCCCTGTTATTAAGTTTGGATACTCAAGAAACGATCGCCTCCTCATCGCCTCGTGTGTCTAGCCAGCAACCAGTTCCCTTGATTGATACCTCTAGCCCGACGGTCGCACCTGTCCAGCCGATTTCTCTGGTTTCTATTTCTGGGGTTGATTACTCCCAGTTACAGCAACTGCTGAGTCAAGCCAAATTTAAAGAAGCCGATCAAGAAACGGCTCGAATGTTGCTGAAATTAGCGAATCGGGAAAAAGCGGGGTGGCTTGATAAGATTCATGTTGATAATTTGCCCTGTGAAGATTTACGGACGATTAATCAACTGTGGCATCAGTGTAGTAATGGTCGCTTTGGCTTTAGTCGGCAAAAACGGATTTATAAAAGCTTTGGTGGAACCTTAGAACATAATAATGAAACCTGGAAGCAATTCTGCGATCGCGTTGGCTGGCGACAGAATAATAAAATGTTGTCCTACAAGGATTTAAATTTCACCCTCTGGGCCCCGGAAGGTCATTTACCCATGTTGGGATTGCAAATTTGGGGTTTTACAGGTTGGTTTGCAGTTTTAGCCTCTCGCTTGGAAATGTGTCAGATTTAATTAACGGTTTTTACGATGCAGTTTTTCTGACCAATATTAATTATCTTGTTGGGCTTTAATTATGTTGTCTTTTATTTATACAGAAAATTATAAAAATCTTAAGTTTGATGGCAAAGTTGATCTTAAAAATCTCAATATTTTTATTGGCCCCAATGGTTCGGGAAAAAGCAATTTAATTAGTTATTTAAAATTCTTAAATCAATGCTTAGTTGGCTCTCCTGATCCCATAAGACAGGTTACTGCTTTTGATGTTGCGGCTTCTCAGTTAGGACGAATTTTAGATACTAATCTACCTACACCTTCGCAAGTACGCTTTATTTATGGATTTTCTAATCAAACAGAGTATAGTGAGGGAATAGTTTTAGATACGAATTTGTACATTGATCAACCTCTTGGTAAAACCTTAATTAATGTTAAGAAAGATTGTTTGTACAAAGGAACTGATTTAGAAGAAAATTTAAATATTTCTTCGCTTTATTATAACTATCCTAGCTCTGAAACTGGAGAAGGGCTTTTATATAAAAACAATAATCAAAATTATTTTTCAAACAGTCCCTTCAGTCAAAGTCACAATGTAAAAAGTTGGATTATAGCAGTGGTCAGAAGTTGGCAATTTTATAACTCTAATAACATGAATTTAGAAAAAATTAGAACTACAGAACCGAAAATAGGAACTAATGATGTTATTTTATCTACAGAAGGGGATAATTTAGCGTTAGTAATAGATAGTCTAATTCAATTAGATATAAATTTTGAAGAGTTTTTAAACTTGGCAATGAAATCTATATTTCCTAAAACGAGAAGAATTAGATCGGCTAGAGTTGGAAGATTATCCCTAACAGTAGAATGGTTTTTAGAAGGAAATAATGAGCCATTTTATCTTAATGAAATGTCTGACGGAACAGTTAGAATGCTATGTTGGGCAGTGATATTACATTCACCTTATTTGCCTGCTTTATTAGTCATAGATGAACCTGAACTGGGTTTACATCCTGCTTGGTTATCGGTACTTGCTCAATGGATTAAAAAAGCTGCTGAAAAAACGCAAATTATTCTTACAACCCATAGTCCTGATTTGTTAGATCATTTTACAGACTATGTAGAGAATGTTTATAGTTTCGAGCAAGTAGATGCAACCCATTATGGATTAAAACCTTTATCACGAGAAATTTTGCAACCTCAATTGGATGAAGGTTGGGAATTAGGGGATCTTTATCGCATAGGAGATCCCACGATAGGAGCTTGGCCATGATCGTTTGGATATTTTCTGGAGGAGGTGAAACAGAATGCTATGGATTGAAGAAGTTTTTAGAAAGCCTTTTTCCGTCGTATGTTTTTAAGCAGTATACTCCCTTTGACAGCACAAAAAAAGGAGCTAAACCCAATAAAAAATCGACTTTTGGTATTACAAATAAAAGTTTAATTGAATCTATCAAAAAGTATTTGCCAATTGCTTTCTTAAAAGAAAATGAAAAACCTAATTTAATTTTAGTCGTTGATGATTTAGACTGCTGTAATTTGGAAGAGCAACGGCAAAAGTTTTTAGATTGTATTGATAAAATTCCTAATACTGAAAATGTTAATCGATATATTGCTTTCGCTGCGCCTGAAATTGAAGCTTGGATTATGGCGGATTGGGAACATACTTTAGCTAAAGCTGAAAAATTTAGAGCAAGACATGAAAGAATGCGTTGGTGGCTAAGTTCTAAAAGACAATTTCCATTTGATCAGCCTGAAAGCTTTGGTAAATACGATCGCGATAAAAAGGCTTGTAAAGAAAAACTGTCCGAGCTATTAATTGAAGCCAGTTCTCAGCAGCCTGAAGACCAAGGCAAAGAATATAAGAAAGGCGTTGATAGCCCCGAATTGCTTCTTCGTATTGAAAAAGATAACGTTTGTCAAAAATGTCCTATTTTTCGAGATTTTTATAATTATTTGGCAGAATTAAAAGTTAATTAATGACCATCAGGATAAATACTTAAAATGCTTGCTTCTGAACAAAAATCCCCGCAAAAAATGACGATTAGCGAATATTTAAGCTGGGAACCGCAACAGGAACTTCGCTACGAATATTTAAATGGAGAACTGATTGCGATGACGGGTGGAACCATTCCCCATAACGATATTGCGCTTAATTTTTATTCTCTTCTCAGACCCTATTTACGAAAAAAAGGATGTCGGGTTAATGTATCAGGTGTGAAAGTACGCGATCGCCAAAATAATTGTTATTTTTATCCTGATGTGGTTGTAACCTGTAATTCTCAAGATTTACAAGCCCGTGAGTTTATTGAAAATCCCCAAATTTATGTTTTAGTTGACCCTGAAAGCATTTCGGTGGAAATTTATCAACGGGGTGAAGGTCGGCTGTGGCTGTATTCTGCCTATACGGAAGGAGAAATCATCCATTTATCGAGTATTGGTTTTGAATGTCCAATTGAGCAACTATACGAAGCGGTTATGCTGGAAAAACGTGACAATAGTAATATACCGTTAGGCTAAATTTCAGTTATTGTCTCGATGAGTCAAGTTTATAAAGCGACAGGAATCATTTTAAAAGGAATGCCCTTTGGAGAAGCCGATCGCCTGTTAACGATCCTTTCCCCTGAAGTGGGATTATTTAGGGCCATTGCGCCTAATGCCAGAAAGCCTAAATCATTGTTACGGGGACGCTGTGAGTTATTTGTGGTCAATGAATTTTTGATCAGTAAAGGGCGATCGCTGGATAAAATTGCTCAAATTGACACCCTCGAATCCTACCCCCAATTAAGCCGTAATATTGGAACCTTAGCCGCAGCCCAATATTTAGCTGAAATCGTCCTCTGTTTAGCAGCCGATGACGAACCCCAGACGGAACTATTTGCCCTCTTGAATGAACACCTCCATCGTCTAGAAAGCCTAAATTCTGAACAATCTCTCCATGCCCATGTTGCTCACGCCGTTTTTCATCTGCTAGCCTTAGCTGGTTACGCCCCCCAAGTTCACTATTGCTGTTTAACCAATACAAATTTA
The DNA here is from genome assembly GCA_035285545.1 of Snowella sp. Lineage (GTDB taxonomy): Bacteria > Cyanobacteriota > Cyanobacteriia > Cyanobacteriales > Microcystaceae > Snowella. The sequence continues at coordinate 7,913 of JAYKGY010000126.1, forward strand.
GTGGCGGATTATGGTGATCCCCAATGGCAAGTGGCGTTTAGTGTGGAAATGGGGGGATTGATTAAGTTAGGGGGTAATCGTTCTTTGAAAAGAGGCGTTCAGTTAAATCTGCCGAAAAAAACGCATACTAGAAATGGGAACGCCCCTGGTGCAAAACCCCATCAGATACAGGCATTAGAAGTGACTTTGCTCCAACAATTAAGCGGAAATACGCTCCCAAAGCCCGATACCATTCTGCCACCCATGGCTTTAAAATCATTCCGGGAAGCAAATTGGGTGAATGTGGAACATTTATTGCGTGCTTATGCCCAGTTCCATCTAGGGAAGACATTCCGTTCTGCTGAATTAGTCGATAGTTTATTGACACTAGACTTTTAGCATCCATCTTTTAAGGAATCTTTTAAGGTTTAATGAAAGAAGGGAAAAATTACGGATCTCGCCCTTTTTCGCTCCGCTTGAATCCCAATATATACTGACTCAATCTTTTCTCTCTGAGCAATCGTTGGCTAATGTCATGGAACCCCATTTGATCTCCTCTAATCAAGGCTTTGGCCCTGTTCTCAGGAATCCTCGCTTTCTGGCGTTATGGATTGGAGAAATTTTTTCGCAGCTCGCGGATAAATTTTATTTAGTCTTGATGATTGCGCTGATTTCTACCCACTATCAAAATGAAGGGCAGTCGATCAGTGCTTGGGTCTCTGCCATTATGATTTCTAATACGATCCCCGCTGTTCTGTTTGGATCGTTAGCCGGGGTTTTTGTCGATCGCTGGACAAAGAAAGAAGTTTTGGTCATTTCTAACTTTATTCGAGGCGGGTTGGTACTGATGTTACCGCCGTTATTGTGGCTCACCAAACAACAAACCTTAGCCTTATCTGTGGCCTGGCTACCAAATTTTCTCAGACGATGGCGATCGGTGGAACATGATACCTTTTATGTCCCGTTGGGCTTTGTCATCCTATTAGCCGTCACTTTCCTCGTTTCTACCTTGACGCAATTTTTCGCCCCTGCTGAACAATCGACCCTCCCCTTAGTCGTTCGTCGTCGTCATCTCCTAGCGGCTAATTCCCTGAATACGTTGACCACAATGGGGGTCTTAATTATCGGTTTTGCCATTGGAGAACCCCTACTTGCTTTAGCGGATAGTTTGTTTGGAGATCAACCATGGGCTTTGGGAAAAGTGAGCGTGGTCGGGGGATCATACCTCATTTCAGGGTTAATTCTGCTCTGGCTACGGACGGGAGAAAAGTATGTTGAACACACCGTCGATCAGCCCCATATTTTTGCAGATATTTTAGATGGGATCAATTATTTAAAGGAAAATCATCGCGTTCGTAATGCAGTCATTCAATTGCTTATTTTGTTTTCGATTTTCGCGGCTTTATCTGTCTTAGCTGTCAGTATGGCGGCCAATATCCCCAATCTTAAGGCTTCCCAATTTGGCTTTCTGTTGGCTGCTGGCGGAGTGGGGATGGCGATCGGCGCACTCAGTTTAGGAACTTGGGGGCAACGTTTTTCGCCGACGGAGTTAGGACTCTGGGGATCGCTCGGCATGGGGATTTGTTTAGCCGTGCTGACTTTTTTCAAGACTAACTTAGTCATGACCTTGCTGATTATTTTGGTGTTAGGCATTTTTGCTGCTTTGGTGGGCGTGCCGATGCAAACGATGATCCAAGTCGAAACGCCTTCAGCTATGCATGGCAAGGTCTTTGGGTTACAAAATAATGTCAATAATATTGCCCTATCTCTACCGTTGGCGTTAGCGGGGGTGGCAGAAAGTTTATTTGGTCTTCGTCCTGTGTTGTTGAGTTTATCGGTCATGGCGATCGCGGGGGGGATTTTAACCTGGTGGATTACGCGCTCTGTGGTACCCAGTAAATGAAAGGGGTATTTCTAAACACATAAATGCCCAAAATCGATGCAGTTTTAGAAGGATTGTTGGTTCAGGATGTGACCTATCTCACATTTATTCGTTAGGATCGAAGGGATGATAGAACATAAGAGGACAAAAACGGTTGTTCTACCATAGCCCAACAAAAAGCAAACCCTTGCTAGCTCTAGGTTATAACCAGATTTAAAAAACTTTTGATTTACGGTGGCTATTTAAAACTATCTGTGTTATCACCATATAGAGAAACCTATCTTTTGGATTAAGAATAACCACTTATTCTGATACTCCTCCTCATGTCATCGATTACAGCGAAGCTGAACCATTGTTAAGAGCGAAATCTTTTATGAGTGTAAACACTTATACGATCCGCCACCTGATTCTCGGCAATCAGTTCACGGAAAACTCCGGACAAAAACCCAATCCCCTCAATAAATCTTTATTCCCTGATTTTCTTTTTCCCGTCAAGGCATGGCTTAATCACTTAGAAATTAACAACCCCCAATTAGCCCATCGCCTTTGTCAGTTAATTCCTGCCCAATGTCCCTTTGCTCGTAAAATCACCTTTGCCGGACAGATCCTTTTCTCCATTCCTCCCCTGTGCAAAATTAATCCGTTATACGAAGAATTAATGATGCTACGGTTCCGTGCTTTATCCTATTTAGCGGACGAATGCGGGGAAGATATTAGTCAATATTGCTAATGGAGTGAATAGTTAATAATTAATAGTTAATAGTGAGCAATTATCAATAAATGTTGAAGAATTTCAGCATGACTGAGAAATTTAGCTAGGATTGAGATCGGGTTAATTCCTTCTTGATCATTTCTATTAGCGGACTCTCATGGCGATTCTGGCCCTCAAAGCTTGGTATTTGGCTCAGTATGAACCCATTCGCGACGTTATCAAGCGTTCTCCTGACCTGCGACTCAATCGTAATAGCTTATTAAAGTCGGCATTGCGGGCTGATTTTTTGGATGATGTCGAAGCGGTTCAATCTGCCCCCTAGTTTGAGCGGTATCTAGCCGGAGATTCGGTCGAATTTTACCTTGAAGGGAGCGGCCATTACGTTATTTCCAATCTGGATCTAATTTCTCAAGAGATTTATTTTACGAAACAAGACGCGATCGCCAATGTTGATCCCCTGATTTTACTCAGTACCCAAAACGATGATCCCCTAGCCAGGGAAGCCCTAAGAACAGTTTTACAAAAGGCGATTGAAAACTTTAATCCGCGATCGCGTTTTCCCATTGAGTTTGAAGAAACCCAACGTCCCAAAGACTTTCCCCTGCGTTTGAGTGATAGCCAACTGCGAAAACTCCGCAAAAGTTTACTGATTATTGTCGATATCACCGCTATTAGTGAACTTCAACAAAAAAAACAAAGCCTTTTGCTCCCGAATCCAACGGTTTGCGTGGAATTAGGTTACGCCCTGCAATGTAAAAAAGCGGGACAAATTTTACTGGTTAATCGGGAACGGCCCGAATTTGCGGGTAAATTTCCCTTTGATGTCGCTACTCACCAACAGTTAAGCTTTACCGACGTAACGGATCTGAGTCAGACTTTACCGAACTTAGTAGAAGCCGTACTTCAACGGTTTAATTTCTTCCCCTAATCCGTCATAATTATTAATCACAACGCTAAAAATAGTTACTATGCCTAGAAAACCCGACGAATATGCAATTCATCTTTTTCTCAAAAGTGGACATCGAGAAGAAGTGCGATTTCTCAATATTCAAGATTTTCAAAAATGGTATAGCAATGATGTCGTTCCTAAATTTGACTCAGAAGAATTTATCACCGTTCCCATAAAAAATATTCAAGGGGAATATATGGTCGTTCGGCCAGCAAGTATCGTCGCGATTCGGGTTGAACCTATCTTCTTTGGCAGTGTTGATCGAGAATAAATTTTGGGCCCAGATGCTCAACGCGGAGGCTACTATCCCCATTGAAAACCCCCTTCACCTGTTTTTTAAAGACCTGGGAAAGGGGATTGACTTTAGATTAGATTAGGTCGCGCTTAGAACGATGGCTCAGGAGGCAGTTACGGTCTAATGTAACCAACCTTTGAGACGACGAGCCACTTGGGGACGACGTAATTTTCGCATGGCTTTACTTTGAATTTGGCGTACCCGTTCCCGCGAGAGGTTGAACATCACCCCCACTTCTTCTAGGGTGTAACTTTGGCTACTGGTCAATCCATAGCGTAAGGAGATCACTTCTTTTTCTCGCTCAGTTAGGACATCACTCAATACTTCAGAAATTTCTTGCCGTAACATGGTTTCATTCATGCGGTCTTCCGGCAGTTGCAGGTCTTGATCTTCGAGTAAATCCACTAATTCGGTGTCTTCGCCCTTACCCACCCGATGGTTGAGAGAGAGGGATTGACGGCGGAGTTGCAACAGTTGGCGCAGTTGATAGGGGGGAATTTCCAAGGCTTCGGCTAATTCCACTTCACTGGGGTTGCGTTGTAATTGCTGTTTGAGGGAACGTTGGGCTTTTTTGAGTTTATTGAGCTTTTCGACCACATGGATCGGTAAACGAATGGTGCGGGCATCGTTGGCAATGGTGCGGGTAATGGCTTGACGAATCCACCAATAGGCGTAGGTTGAAAATTTATAGCCCTTATTGGGATCAAATTTCTCAGAAGCCCGATTTAAACCGATCGCGCCTTCTTGAATGAGGTCTAAAAAGGGAACACCGCGATTGAGATAGCGTTTGGCGATGGAGACCACGAGGCGGAGATTGGAGCGAATCATTTTCCGTTTAGCGGTGCGACCCCGATGGAGCCAATTCTCTAGTTGACGTTCATTGGTAAATCCTAAGGCTTCGGCCCATTCCTGCTTTGTGGGGGGACGTTTGAGAGTTGTGGCTAATTCTTGTCGTTTTTCTTCAGCTTTTACTAATAATTGAACGCTATTAGCCAATTCCACTTCTTCTTCGGGTTTGAGGAGGGGATAACGAGCCATCTCTTTGAAAAATGCCCCAATAGTATCGTCAGAAAGGGATTTACTGTATCCCGAAGCGATCGGGTTCCCCATTTCATCGGTGAGGTCTGAAAAGTCTACCTCGATGGTATTCAAGTCGAATTCTTCCGGCGATCGCGAATCCAAATGATTGAGATTTCCATTGGAGACATCGGTGACAAGCTCAGTGTTGTACATCGTTTTAAACCGTTTTATCAAAGGGGTATAAAGAAATTAGAAAAAGAGAAAAATATTAAAAAGAAATGTTAAAAGCCAGGGATTGGTTTGGGCTGATTATGACATTAAAACTGATAAAAGTCAAAAGTTGATTGGACTTCAATTTTTCTTAAGAAATTGAGACAAAACAACCGTTCAACCTAATAGAAAAGATAACAGAATGTTTACAAAGATGATTTTTATTTCTTCATAAACTATTAAGAATCTATCTAAAGAATGAATCTGGGTCTTTCCTCAGCCTTCAGAAATCTTGACAATGGAAAAAAGACGGAGCAGTTTATACATATCAAACCTGATCAACGTTTTGAAACCGATCCCTTAACCAAGGAAACCCTTATCGCTAAAGGGCGTAATCTCCAGATTATCAAAATAAAATCTTGATGTTGTTCACTTGATTACAAAACAAAAAATTAAAGTAAAAGGCGGATAGTTGGCTAGAAAGGGCAAGAAACAAAGAATTTTAACGGGATTGTTAAACAAATTTCAAAAATAAATTTTGGGGATTGATCACACTTTAGCGAAAAAGTTTTTAATTGCCTACCAGGGATAGTCTGTCGCTTGGCGGATTGTTTGCTCAGTTTATCTGCAATCGACTTGGGAGATGACGCTATACTAACTAAGCTGACCCTTGTTATTAACGTTTTTTGAATGTCTAACGTTGCGCCTAATCTAACCTTGATGGAACGAGCGCTACCCTATGAAGCGACTGGCCAACAATGGGTTGAAGTATTAGTCGATTGTCCTGGCATTCAAGGCTTATACACCTATGGCGTTCCCCAGGGTTTATCGGTACAAGTCGGTGATATTGTCAGTGTCCCGTTTGGCTCCCAACTGATGGGGGGGATTGCGGTTAATTTAAGGCAAGATTTACCGGAAAACTTAGTTCCAGGGCAAATTAAAGCCATTGAAGAGGTGATTACGCAAAGTTTTTTTGCCCCTACCTATTGGCAATTACTGGATCGCGTGGCGACCTCTTATGGTACGGAATTAATGAGTGTGATTCGCCTGGCATTGCCCCCCGGTCTATTGGAGCGATCGCAGCGTAGAATCCGCCTCAAAGCCGACGCATTACCCCCAGGTTACGAAGTATTTTGCAGTCCGCTAGCTCAACGCATTATTCAATTGTTGAAAGGACAAAAAGCCGGAAATTATAGTTATGTTCATTTACAGCGTCAAATTCCAGGGGTACAACGGGGTATTCGGGAATTAACTCAACGGGGATGGATTGAAAGTTATTTAGAAGATCCCAAAACCATTCAAGTTAAACACCAAAAAGCCGTTACCCTATTAACCTCACCGACGGATAGCGAATTAACGGCAAAACAGCGTGAAGTCTTAGAGGTTCTACGTCGCCATGGCGGGGAATTGTGGTTCAGTACTCTTCAAAAATTAACCCATAGTAGCGGCTCAGTCATCGAATCTTTAGCGAAAAAAGGCTATCTCGCGATTCAACCGCAAGAACGATTACGTCTTTTATCCCAAGGAGAAGTTATCAGGGATCAAGCCAAACCCTTAACGCCGGATCAGTCCAAAGCGTTAGCGCGTTTAAATCAAGTGTCAGGCTATGCTCAAGTGTTATTACATGGTGTAACGGGATCGGGAAAAACCGAAGTCTATCTTCAGGCGATCGCGCCCCTTTTAACCGCCGGAAAATCCGTCCTAGTGCTAGTCCCAGAGATTGGTTTAACGCCCCAATTAACCGATCGCTTTCGGGCCAGATTTGGGAATAAAATTTGTGTTTATCACAGTGCCCTATCGGATGGCGAACGATACGATACCTGGCGACAAATGCTCAGCGGCACCACCCAGATCGTGATTGGAACGCGCTCAGCCATTTTTTCTCCCTTGCCGAATTTGGGATTGATTATTTTAGATGAAGAACACGACAGTAGTTTTAAACAAAGCCAATTAATGCCGGCTTACCATGCCCGCACTGTTGCCCAATGGCGAGCCGAACTGGAAAATTGTCCCTTAATTTTGGGATCGGCTACTCCTTCTTTGGAAACCTGGGTCAATATTCATTCAACGTCTCAAGCCCAGAAAGTCCCCTCGCATTATCTTTCCCTACCCGAACGAGTGCGATCGCGTCCCCTGCCCCCCGTGGAAATTGTGGATATGCGACAAGAATTAAAAGCAAGTAACTATTCAATTTTTAGCCGCTCTTTGCAAAAAAACTTAGGAGAACTCAAAGCCCAGGGGAAACAGGGCATTTTATTTATCAGTCGTCGTGGTCATAGCACCTTTGTTTCCTGTCGTAGCTGCGGCTATGTCATGGAATGCCCCCATTGTGATGTATCCCTCTCCTATCACTACACCCACGAAGGAGCCTCGGAACTATTACGCTGTCACTATTGCAACTTTAGCCAACGTCAGCCCAAGGTCTGCCCCAGTTGCCAATCGCCCTATTTAAAATTTTTTGGGAGTGGCACCCAGAAAGTCACCGAGGCTTTAAGTAAACAATTTCCTGAACTGAAATGGTTGCGCTTTGATAGTGATACGACTCGGACAAAAGGCGCGCATCGTCAGATTGTGGAACAGTTTAGTCAGGGGAAAGCGGATATTCTCGTGGGAACCCAAATGCTGACCAAAGGCTTAGATATTGAACAGGTCACCCTAGTCGGTGTGATTGCAGCCGATAGTTTACTCAATTTTTCCGATTATCGCTCAGGGGAACGGGCTTTTCAAACCCTAACCCAAGTGGCAGGACGGGCAGGACGGGGCGAAGATTCAGGCAAAGTGATTATCCAAACCTACACCCCCCAACATCCGGTCATCCAAGCGGTGCAAGATCATGATTATCTGACCTTTGTGGAACAGGAACTTCCCCAACGAGAAGCTTTAAATTATCCGCCCTATGGTCGTCTGATTCTGATTCGCTTGAGTGGTTTAGAGTCTGAGATAGTGGAAAAAACCGCGATCGCGATCGCCGAAGAATGCCAGATTCTGTTGGGTGAGCAAGCCGAAATTTTAGGCCCGACTCCGGCCAGTATCATGCGAGTTGCAAGGCGGTTTCGCTGGCATATTTTGTTAAAGTTTCCAGACAGGTTGGCTGAAATTCCTGACCTCAAAAAACTCAAAGCGATTTGCCCTACTTCGGTCAGTTTTAGTCTTGATGTTGACCCTTTGTATATTGAATAAATCCAACGATAAATTACTAACGAAGTAAGTAAGTAAGTCAATTTAATTAAAAAAACAATAGATTCGATAGATTCTACAGCTAAGGACATAATAGTATTATGTCCCTACATAAATTTTTCCTTTGTAGGGATTTAACACTGTTAAATCCTTTGGACGTTTTATTAAAATGTTGCAAAAAATTAAAACAACGGATTATGAAACAGATTTCGCACTTTGGATTGAAGACACCCTCAACAACCTCAAGGCGAAAAACTTTAATCAGGTCGATTGGGATCATTTAATTGAGGAGATCGAATCGTTGGGCAAAAGTCAACGCAGTTCTGTACGGAGCTATTTAGTTCGTCTTTTGGAACATTTATTAAAGCGTCGCTATGTGTTGATGTCCGATTGTTATCGCGGTTGGGAAGTGGAAATTCGCAATTTTCGGCAACGGCTACAAATTGAATTGGAAGATTCTCCGAGTTTGAAAAATTTTATTGTAGAGATTTTGCCCAAAAGTTATGAAATGGCGTTAGACAATGTTAAGGATGCCTACCCTGATACGAGTTTTCCTGAATTTTGCCCTTTTCCTGCTGACGTTGCTTCCCTATTAACCGAAAAGTTTTGGGAATAATTGGCTCTTAACTTTTACGAAAAAATGACGGATTGATTGCGCCCCTGTTGTTTGGCGAGATATAAAGCCCGATCTGCTTGATCAATTAATAATTCTGGAGAATACTGGCTATGGGGAACGAGACTGGCAACCCCTAAGCTGAGAGTGACTTGTTGGCTAATTGCTGAGACAGGATGCACTAAGTTTAAGTCACGGATAACTTGATGAATTCGTTCTGAAACCGCGATCGCGCCGGCTAAGGGGGTATTAGGTAGAATTACAGCAAATTCTTCTCCGCCAAAACGAGCAACTAAATCCATTGAACGGTTAACACTCCGCTGTATGGTCTGAGCCAATTGAATTAAGCACTGATCTCCCATTAAATGACCGTAATGATCGTTATAGCTTTTGAAAAAATCCACATCAATTAAGAGTAAAGATAAGGGATGCTGCTCTCGACACAACCGTTGCCACTCTTGAGTTAAATACCGATCAAAACAGCGACGATTGGCAATTTGGGTTAATCCATCAATATTTACTAACCGCTCTAATTCCTGATTGGCTTGTCTGAGTTCCATTTCAGCTTTTTGGAGAGCCATTTCAGCTTGTTGACGTTCTGTTTCCCGCCGTTTAGCATCACTGATGTCTTTGATGTAACCATGCCAAATGGTGCTGCCATCGATTTCTCGTTGCGGGCTAGCTTCCCCCAAGGCCCAAATTAATTGGCCATTCGCTAAACAGACTCGATATTCGCAATGCCAAAGGGTTAAATTCGCCGCCGAGTCCAAAATAGATTGATAAACCCGATCTAAATCATCAGGATGGAGAACTGATAAAACCTGGCTTGCGTCGTTTTTAACTTCCTCTGGTGTTACTTCATAGATATCCCAAATGCCTTCACTGGCATAGGGAAAATGAAAACTGCCATCAGCTCGCATCCTAAATTGATAAATCATCCCCGGAATATGCCGTGCAAGCTCTGTTAAGCGATTCGCTAATTCGGTTTGTTCGGTAATATCGACTGAAATTCCCAATAAATACTTGGAGTTTCCTGATTCATCGAGGATGGGAATTTTTTTGGTATGCAATAACCGTTGTCCTTGATGTCGGGTTTGAATCCATTCTTCGTCAATTTCTAAAACCGTTCCTTTCGCTAAAACGTCTCGATCTTTGGCGATAAAAAACTCGGCTTGTTCGGGTGGAAACAGATCATAATCACTTTTGCCTAACAGTTCTTCTCGCTCGTAGCCTAAGAGGTCTTCCCCTGCCTTGTTTAAACGAACAAATTTAAGGGTTTCGGCATCTTTGACAAATACCATGTCGGGCAGATTTTCAATAATGGAGTGGAGGAAATTTTGTGTCCGAAGATTTTCGATTTCAGCGTGCTTGCGGGCGGTAATATCCTGGGAGGTGCCTAAGGTTTGTTTAACTTTCCCCTCATCGGTTCTCGCAAAAACCGTATCTCGGCTGTAGATCCAACGCCAATGACCTTGACTATCCCTAATGCGATATTCAATTTCTAAAAATTCCCCACTAGGCAACTTCTGGATGTCAGCGATCGCGGCATAAACGCGGGGTAAATCTTCTGGATGACAAATCGTCGAAAATAAATCGGCTCCCAAAGATTGAATTTCTGTGGTCGAATATCCCAACAGTTCACCCACCGTGCGATTGGCATAAATATTGCGTTGTTCTTCCAAGTCATAGATATAGAGAAGATTCGGCGTAATTTGGGTAATTCGTTCAATAAAATGCTGGCTTTCTTGGAGAGCTAGTTGGGTTTGCTTTAGGGGGGTAATATCTCGCCCGACTGACTGAATTTCGCTGAGTTGCCCCTGCTCATTAAAAAGCCCTAAATTAATCCACTGTGTCCAACCTATTTGGTAATTTTTTCTTTGATCGCGATTTTCCGCAACAAAACTGGGATTTTCTGGACTTAAATGCTTGATTTTTTGATTAACGATTTCTAAATCATCGGGATCAACAAAATTAATCCACTTTAGCCCGATTATTTCCTCTAAGGTACACCCCAAGGCATCACACAAAGCGGGATTAGCAAAGGTGATTGTGGTATCCGGTTGCGATCGCAAAATAAAATCCGTTTGGGTCTGGACAACTTGTTGATAAAGCACCCTAGAGCCTTGCAGTTCTTCCTCTACCTGCTGAAAGGATTGGCGGACTTGAATAGCCATTTGGTTAAAGGAATGGGCCAGACTTTTTAACTCCGCGATCGCGCTATCTTCTGATAAGGAATCTTGCCAATTTCCCTGAGCCAAGGCTTCACTGGTCAAACTTAACTGTTTAATGGGGCGGGCGATCCAACGGGCGGTCAAAAAGCCAATCAGGATGGTACTCAATAAGGTTAATCCCGATAACATCAAAGTCCGCCGCAAATTTCCCCAAATTTCTCCCATAAAATCGGCTTCAGGAATGACGGTAACAACCCGCCAATTTAAACCGTAACTATCTTGATAGGGTTCTACTTGAGCAAATAAATTTTTCCCGTCTAGAGAAGCTTTGAAGCCTTCATGACTCTGAATGCTTGACAGGTTGCCAAATCGTTCCTGAAGTTGCAACGCGATCGCTCTCGTGACCGGATTCTGGCTCTGGGTTGCCGGTAAACGCTGGAGTTGACCATTGGCAGAAGGAATAAAAGGCGATTCTCCCGTTGAAGTTGCGACGAGTGCCCCCGATGGTTCCAGAATAAAAGCCTGTCCTGACGGAGAAAAATCGAGTTGACTTAAAAAAAGCCCTAAATCCGATAGGGGAACGCTAGTGCTCAACACCCCTTGTAAGTTTTGCTGGGCATCATAAATCGGGTTAACGGCATTAAGCCCCAAAGAGGGTATTACCCGATAAAAATAAATGGGAGACCACATTTGTTTTCTAAAGTTTTTGCCCACCAAATACCAGTCCATCTGACGAGGATCGAGAGAAACTTGGTAGATAACTTGTTCCGCTTGACCTTTTTCGTTAACTGAATAATAAATTCGTTGACGGGGCGGATTACCACGGACTTCACTCAGAATTACGCTACCCAGTTTTAAGTTTTTTCCAGATACCGCTTCGGCTTGTTTTAACATCTCTGGGCTAATGAGACGCATATAGGCGATTTCTTGACCTTGCTCATTGGCAATACTAATAATCGACAATAGGGAACAGGTGTTAATTTGTAGCCATAACTGTTTTTTTAATGAATTTAAGTCTTGAATATTAAAATTGTCCTGTTGAATGGATTGAGCATTCGCTTTAACGATTTGTTGTTGTTCTTGCAAAATAATATCGAGGCGATCGCGAATTCGGGCCGTTGCTTGATCCATCATCTGCTTCGCTAAATCGGCAACAGCAGCCTGTCCACTGCGATAGGAAAAATATCCAACTAAAGCGACTGCCCCAACAATTTGTAAGACAAAAGGAAGCACCAAAACCCATTTGAGTGGGATATTTTTGAAAGGATTTTTGGAAATAGCGGGACTTCCCATGTAAAGCGAAATAATGAGGATTAAAGCCAATAAAGCCAATAAATATTATATTTTAAGATTCAATTTTCACGCCATGACAGCAGACTCATTCATGATAAATCAGATCAACCAAATTGATAATTGGGGGAAGATTAATTTTTATGAATGCTGTACCAATAAAAGATTGAAAAATTTGCAGGGTGATGAGTGATTCATCTCTATCGTTTAGTCTGGCTTAAACAGAATCATTACAAAAATTTTAACTGGCTTCAGGATTCACTTTTCGCAAAATCGTTGAAGGAGCAGTTTCGGTAGGAGAAAAAATCGCATTCAGTGCCCCATTTAAGGTTTTAGACATGGCAATTTGATTTTCATAAACGACGACCACCCTGGCTAAGGTGGGTAAACTATTTTTCTCAGCTTCTAAATACAACGGCTCTACGTACAACAAAGATTGCTCAATGGGAATCACTAATAAATTTCCTTGTAATACCCGTGAACCTTCCCGATTCCAAAGGGTAATTTGTTCCGAAATCACCGGATCTTGATTAATTAAGGCTTCAATTTGGGCGGGCCCATACACCAAGAAATCCTTGGGCAAGGTATAGAGAATTAATTTCCCGTAATTTTCCTGATCAGAACGGGCAAACAGTAGCGCAATTAAATTATTCCGCGCAATAGGAGTATAGACATGGGACAGGACAAATTCTTCGGCGCGTTCTCCCACCCCAGCTAGGTTCATAATTAAATAATAGGGCGCGATCGGTTTTTGTTTTTCGCCATAGATTTCTTGAGGAATTTGCCATTGGTCTTCTCGATTATAAAAAACCTTACTATCGGTCATGTGGTAGGTTAATAGGCGATCGGATTGGGTACTAAATAAATCAATGGGATACCGAATATGGGCCTTTAAACCCGCAGGCATTTCCGCAAAGGTTTTAAAGAGGGTCGGGAAAATTTTACGCCAGGTTTGAATTAAGGGATCGGTTTCATCCATGACATAAAACCTAACATCGCCATTGTAGGCATCCACAACAATTTTGACGGAATTACGAATATAGTTAAAATTGCGATCGCCGCTGTCCGAATAGGGATAATAACTCGTGGTAGTGTAGGCATCAATAATCCAATAGAGGGTACTTTTACTCACCGAATTTGTATTAGCTGTGACGAGATAGGGATCGCGATCAAAACGGAGAAAAGGTGCTAACGCCCGAATACGATGATTAATATTACGGCGAAATAAAATTTTAGTATCGGGGTTAAAGTTGCGAGTAAAAAGCATTTGCCAATCCTTTAAATAAAAGGCAAACAAAAAGCGATTTAACGTATTTCCTAAGCGAATTCCCCCCGTTCCATCATAGATGTTGTAAACATTATCCTGACCACTCGGAAAATCAAACTCTTTAACCTTCGTATTCGTCATCACGTAAGTATCGGTTAATTCCCCAAAATAAAGACGGGGTTTCCCAATGGGAATACTGGTGCGGATTAACTCACTAGAGGTTTTTAATGCAGATTCTTCGGTGGCGGTGCCAATATCTTTTACAAAATAAAAGGGTAACCCACCTTGATCGACTAAATTAACAGGTGAAAGGGTAAAACCATAACCATGGGTATAGGTTAAATGTTCATTGACCCAGGTTTGGGCTTCAGGAGGAACCGCATTATAATCTAACTCCCTGGGCGCAATTAAAACCTGTTGTTTCGTAGTGGAAACATTTCCATCCTCAGCTTCAACTTTAATGGTATAACGGTCTAAATCTGCATCAGGAAATTGATAATAAAGCCGAATTTGTTGGAGTTGGCGATTGGTTTTTAATAACGGTAAGGGATCCCAAAGCCGAATATTATTTAACGTCAAACGATTATTCTCTAAATCTGTTTGGGTTAGCGTCCCTTTTCCTGACAACATTAAGGGTTGAATAGCAGATAAATTAAAGGCATCACGGGTTGCGGCAATACTGCGATCGATATAGGGGGCTTCTCTGGTTAATTGATTGGGTTGAACGGCTAATAATTCAACACTGACACTCAGAATCGATTTAAAAATGATTAAGGCGATATAAAGATAAATAGGGACTAAATTAAGTCTTAAATATTTTTTTCCCACAACGGGTCGCTTGTTAACTGTGGGTAATTTATTTATCCATTGGCGATTCCAAAATGCCGGAGGTTGATTTTGCCAACCGTATCGACTTTGATACAGTAACCAAACCCCTAAGCCAAGGCTGAAGAAAGCCAAAATCGTATCTAGGGGTAAACGAACATGGAGATCGGTATATCCTGCCCCATAAAAGACTTCATGGCGGGAATAGAGGAGTTGATAACGGTTGAGCCAATGGCGAACTCCAATGGTCAGCAGCAAAAATGCACTCAGACGGGCTAAGTGTTGCAATTGTAAGTGATTAAAACCGGGAAAACGCCCTTCCGATAAATGATTATTGCCTTGTAAGTAGAGGGTTGAAACCAGAAGTAAAGCAAAGAGAAATAACCCCCCTAACCACACATCTAACAGTTTCCACAAAGGCAGGCTAAAAACATAAAAACTAAGGTTGTGATGGAATTGGGGATCGTTATTAAGAAAGGGGGTTTGATAGATAAACTTGATCACTCTTGTCCAGTTTCCGGCAACGATGCTTCCTAAGATAAAACTAAATCCTAAGGAAATAATTTTGAGTGAGAAACGGGGCTTTAGAGTAAGGGAGATTAATAAAACTAACGCAGCGATCAGGATAGAGGTGTAGCGTTCAATATTGCTGAGGAAACGGGGAAAGAGAGCCAGACTGAAGGGTTTCGGAACAGGGGGAGTCAGATCGGGAAGGGTAAAATCGGATGTCCAATCGGCGATCGCGACTTTACTGTAATAGAGCACCATTAAGCTGATAACGAGATTGATCCCAATCACGAGCGTTAAGAGAATGGGCAAATTAACAGGACGAGTCTGAGACTGAGGGATCGTTGGGGGGATATCGGGGATGGGCAAAAATCGGGATCTGACCCCTGGGAGAACTAACTGCTCGGCGGGAGTCTCCGTCGGGATAGGGGTTAACAAACGCTGGGCGATCGCCAAATGATGCCAACAAAATCCCAAAGAACAAGCGGTCGTTACGGCTAATAAGATACTTTGCCAGCTTAACCGTGTAAGAAAAATTGATAAATAATCTAACTCCCGAAACCATAAAATTTCAGCCGAGAGGTTAGCAATCAGTTCAATGCCAATTCCCACCATCAGGAGAATCATTAATATACGCCACGGCGATCGCAATCTAACCATGAATCTAGCCCTACGCTCAATATTGTTGGTATTTTTGGGGTTCAACCCTTACTTTGTTGAGAATTTAGAGATTGTTTGAACTTTAAGAAAATAATTTTAGAAACGCCCTAATAGTATTACTCTAATCGCTAAGTTTACTGATTGGATGATGCAAGCGAAGACAACACATTTAACGTTATGTATCCTGATGGGCAGGGTGTTGCTGCAACGCTTGGGCTAAATACTGTCCTGTATAGGATTGCGGATTTTGAGCAACGGTTTCGGGCGTTCCAATGGCCATAATTTGGCCGCCGCGATCGCCGCCTTCGGGCCCTAGATCAATAATCCAATCACTACAGCGAATCACATCTAAATTATGTTCGATCACCAAAATAGAATTGCCTTTATCCACTAAACGTTGCAAAATATCGAGTAAATGGTGAACATCATAGAAGGATAGCCCCGTTGTCGGCTCATCAATTAAATACAAGGTCTTACCCGTCGCCCGTCGAGAGAGTTCACTTGCTAATTTGACCCGTTGCGCCTCTCCTCCTGATAAGGTAGGGGCCGGTTGACCGAGTTTGACGTAACCTAAACCCACATCTACCAAGGTTTGTAAGCGACTGGAGGCACGGGGAATATTTTCAAATACTTTTAACGCTTCTTCGGCGGTTAATTCCAACACATCCGCAATGGATAAACCCTTATATTTAACCTGTAAGGTCTCGCGGTTGTACCTTGCGCCTTTGCAAACATCACATTGAACATAGACATCCGGTAAAAAATTCATTTCGATGACATTAACCCCTTGACCCGCACAAGCTTCACAGCGTCCGCCCTTGACATTAAACGAAAACTGACCAGGTTTGTATCCTCTGGCTTTAGCTTCAATGCTTTGGGCAAAAATATCGCGAATTGGGTCGAAAATGCCTGTATAGGTGGCAGGATTAGAACGGGGTGTGCGGCCAATGGGAGATTGGTCAATGACAATAACTTTGTCGATCGCGTCTAAACCGTCAACTGCTCCTAAACATTTGGGAAACGGCGTTTGACGAGTTAAATGGTGTTGCAAAGCAGGATGGAGCAATTCATTGATTAAGGTTGATTTCCCCGAACCGGAAACCCCTGTAACGCAAACCAATTTACCCAAGGGAATTTCGACATCAATATGCTGTAAATTGTTTTGATGACAATCTTTGAGCGTTAAGGAAAGGCCATTGCCATAGCGACGCACAGGCGGCGTTTCGATCACTCGTTTTCCCGATAAATAGGCTCCGGTTAAGGATTCCTTACTTTTGAGCAAGCTTTTGAGATCACCCTGACAAACAATTTCTCCGCCATGAATACCGGCTTTTGGCCCGATATCCACTAAATGATCGGCCATACGGATGGTATCTTCATCATGCTCTACCACAACCAAGGTATTGCCCAGATCCCGCAGTTTTTTGAGGGTTTCCAAAAGGCGACCATTATCCCGTTGATGGAGTCCAATACTCGGCTCATCCAAAACGTATAACACTCCCGTTAAACCCGAACCAATCTGGGTGGCTAGGCGAATGCGTTGGGCTTCTCCCCCAGAAAGGGTCATGGCAGCGCGATCGAGGGTGAGGTAATCTAACCCCACATCAATCAGAAACTGTAATCTGGCTCTGATTTCTTTTAGGGCTAATTCGCCAATTAATGCCTGACGAGTGGTTAATTTTAAGTTATTCACCCGTTCTAAACTTTCGCGGATTGATTCACAGGTTAAATCCGTAATGCGATATTGGCCTAAACGGACGGAAAGGGCTTCGGGTTTTAATCGTTTGGCCTGACAGGTTTCACAGGGTTGATGAACAATATATTTTTCGAGTTTTTGTTTAATAACGTCAGAGGTGGTTTCCTGATAGTTGCGGTCTAGGGTGGTTAAAATGCCTGGAAATTTGCGATAGTAACCTTTGCCTTTTTGATAGCGGGAATCTTCTTCAAACCAAACGGGTTCTTCGCTGCCGTGTAATAAAATTTCCTGTTGTTCTGGGGTTAATTTATTCCAAGGGGTTTGTATTGTAAATCCAAAGGTTTGACCCAAACTATAAAGCAGGGATAAATAATAGGAATTTTCTTTGTCTGACCAGGGCGCGATCGCGGAATAAACGGGTTGAGAGGGATCGGGAATGACTAAATCGGCCGAAAAGGTGCGTAAATTGCCTAAACCATGACACTGGGGACAAGCACCGTAGGGGGAATTAAAAGAGAATAAACGGGGAGATAATTCATCCATCACTGCCCCATGTTCAGGACAGGCAAAATTTTCCGAAAAAACAATTTCTTTACTGTCGGGAACCAAATAAAGCTCAGGTTTTTCAGCCGCTAATAAGGTTTTATTTTCAGGCGTTTCGGTTTTCTTCTCCTCAGTATCGTTGAGAATTTCAATAATGGCGGTTCCTTCTGCCTGTTTTAATGCGGTGGTCAAGGAATCGGTTAAGCGTTCTTCGATGCCTTCTCGTTTAATCAGTCGATCAATAACCACTTCGATATGGTGGGCATGATTTTTCGGTAACTCAATAGAATCCGATAATTCCCGCACTTCCCCATTAATTCGCACCCTAACGAAACCCTGGGAAGCTAAACTCGACAATAATTGTTTATGGGTTCCTTTTTTCCCCCGAACCACAGGAGCTAGAATCTGAAACTTGGTTCTGTCGGGTAGGGTCATGACGCGATCGCACATCTCGTCAATGGTCTGGGGGGCAATATTGCGATCGCAGTGGGGACAATGGGGGCTACCTGCTCGGCCAAACAGTAACCGCAGATAATCATAAATTTCGGTGACGGTTCCAACCGTTGAACGGGGATTGTGGGAAGTGGATTTTTGATCAATAGAAATCGCAGGACTTAACCCTTCAATCGCATCCACATCCGGTTTATCCAACTGTCCTAAAAACTGCCGCGCATAGGCACTGAGGGATTCTACATAACGCCGCTGCCCTTCCGCAAAAATGGTATCAAACGCCAGGGAAGATTTGCCTGAACCTGAAACCCCCGTAAAAACAATGAGGCGATCGCGGGGGAGGTCTAGATTCACATTTTTGAGATTATGCTGTCTGGCTCCTCGGATGCGAATAGTGTTGAGTTCGGGCATGGGCGATCGCGTTTAAAAATATGTCTTAATCTTTCTTGACGATCTTAACAGGTATTTTACGGTTGACAAATTTAACCACTTTTCTGTACAGTAGCTCTTTTGACGGTGGGCATCTAAATTAAATTTAATTTTTCTATTATGTCAAATGCATTACTGTCAAGTACCCCATATCTAGGCGTTGCCGAAGCGTTGAGTGTTTTTGATGTGGATATTTGTCTTTTTGGTAAGCCCGATTCCCGTCCCTACCGTCGGATGGGGGTTGCTCTCGCTAAGGCTGAAACGACTGAGTTGGCCCGTGCTAAAGCGACTCATGCGGCCAGTCAAATTGTTATTGTAGAGTGACTTAATGCGATCGCGCTGTTCACGAGAGTTGTTTAAGTTTTTTTTCCAAAAAATATATGACATATTGACAGTAGGGCGCATACTTACCATTTTTGAGTTGTGAATAATTCTTAATTTCATTTTCGATGCTTCTTTTAGACCAAGATCTATTCGGATATTTGCTTTCAAGCTTTATAATTATTGCACTATAAGCTTCTTTTCTAGCTTTTTTGATAGCATTTAAATTCAAGTTTAAAACTTCTTTCAGGTCGTGATTAATATCAGCATTATTGGAATAAATTTCACCACTAGATGTGTACTCAATTAATATTTCACAATTTCTAACAGAGTCGGCTGGATTAATTTTTAAAATCGTATTTCCTTGTTTAGTATCACAGTGCTGTGAATCAAGCGGTTTACCGCTACCACCATTGCAGGCAGCAAGCATATTATAATAATTTAAATCTAAATTTTCTTGTTTTACTTTTTGTTTATCTTCATCTGAAACTGGATTTTGAGGAAATATATGGGCAATTTTTGTTGTCTCATTACTATCTTTTATTCTGCACATACAAAAACAGCAAATATATCCCTGCTCTTTTAACAAGGATTGTCGAAGTTCATCTTTACCTACAAATGTAACTTCACCATCTTTTTGTTCACGGAAATTCTTATATTTTGGAGTTCTTCCAGCAGCTTTTTCCAATAAAATAAAGCTATGAAGAGACTGAATTACTAAAGGATTAGGTTGTTTATGAATTCTTTTCATTTATTAATTCTCCATAAAATGAAATACGCTTTCAGCCCGTACAACGGCTGTGTCATTTTCTCCCAAAAGATTAGATAATTCTTTTAGAGATTCTTTTGCTTCATCCCATTTTTCATCATCTATTAAATCTAAACAATGGTCAATTTTTCGTTGAGACCATTCAGGTCTTTCTTTAACATTAAATATCTCAGAAAGAATTGAGTTACTATCGCGGCCAAGAGTATGGGGAGAATATTCCAATAATTTTCCATTTTCTAAAATAAAAACACTTTCTCGCGGAACTTCACTTAATACTTGAGGAGAGTGAGTCGTAACAATAAATTGGCAATTAGGAAAAGTTTTTGTAAGGGCAGGCAATACTCGCCGTTGCCACTGAGGGTGGAGATGTAAGTCAATTTCGTCGATTAAAACAATACCTGCGCCTTTTAAGGCATCTTCTCCTAATCCTGGATTAGCGATCGCCAAGCGTCGAGCAAGATCAGTCACTAACATTAACAACCTTTTTTCCCCATCTGATAATTTTTCAAGTTTGAAAGATTGATTTTTTTTATCAATAAAAATTTCAGACTTGATTGAATTTTGACTTAATTTAGTAAAGTAAGTATCTGGTCGAATCTCTATTCGTTCAATTCTTAGATTTGAAAAATCCGAAATAAATAAATGCTCAAAAAACTCTTCAATACTTTTTTTGACAAGAACGATATTCTGATTTCTGTAGGAATCGTTCTCTCTTACTCGCCTTTCATTTTCAATATTTTCCTCGAATTCGTACCACGCTTTAAAGTCAGAAAAATCGTTAATAGCAATACTAAAACAAGAATAATAAGAAAGCATTTGGGTTATTCTTGGGATTGTCTTATTCCCTAATTTTGTCGCTAATTTACTTTTTTGATATGCCTTATAATAACTAAAACAGGGATAACTCGTCCAAGGCATATCTTCAGTTTTATTGAAGAGGTTAGAAATAAAATTATCCAATGATAATTGATTTATTCTTTTTTTTTCAGAATTAATATCTTTAATTAAACTAACTTCAAAAGATTCTGACTTTGTTTTAAATCTTGAATTAATAAGACAAGAGTAGTAAGAAGTTTGAATATCATCAAAATCTATATTTGATGAAAATCCTGTCATTCTGGATGTTTTATTTTTATTTAGACTTTTATCTATTTGACTTATTTTTATGACAATAGAATTTAATGATTTAGCTATCACATCAAGCAATGATGATTTCCCCGCTCCATTTACGCCAATAATCACGGCTAAATTATTAACAGGAAATTTTATTGTAATGTCTTCTAGGCAACGAAAATTTTTAATTTCTAATTGTTCAATACGCATAATTCATTTCCTCAGATCAACAAATACTAATACCTAATAGAAAAGTGTTCGCATCTTTTCATAACATAATTTAAAAAATAAAAAGTGATCGTATTATCAACTAAAAAGAGATTACTAGGCTAATAATAAACGTCCTTTTGGTTAAGAAATTGGCCTTTCTAATTCTTGGACAGTTTCAAGCTATTGTTGGATAATATGTTCTGCTTTTCAGTAAAGGATATATTAGGAAAGCTTATTAAAATGATTGTCTAAAAAATTAGGCAACAGATAAACACTTAACCTCAATATTTCCTATTGTTTTTTCAGCTTGCCAGAGATCGTATTGCATTTGTTGATTTAGCCAACTTTCGGGAGAAGTTCCAAATGCTTTTCCCAATCGAATAGCCAATTCAGGAGTGATACTTGCTCTGCCGTTCAAAATTGCAGATAGGTTTTGATCACTAACTCCTAATGCTTCGGCAAACTCTATCACGGTCATATTGAGAGGTTCGAGACAAAGTTCTTTAATAACTTCACCTGGATGGGGGGGATTGTGCATTCTCATTAGTGGTAGTCCTCAAGATTAACGTCATAAGCATCAACGCTCTCAAACCTGAATGTAATTCGCCAGTTTCCAGATACTTTCACTGACCAAGTTCCTTGGCGTTGTCCTGTCAATTCGTGTAAGGCTAGTCCAGGTAAATTCATATCTTGCGGTGAAGTCGCTGCATTGAGACGGGATAGAATCATCCGAATACGATTTGCCTGGGTCGATTGAATCCCTCGAAGTGTTCCTGATTCAAAGAATTTTTCTAAACCTCGATGTTTAAAACTAACTATCATTTACTGATTATAATCTCTCAGGGAAGGAGAAAGAATCCGAGTCATACTGCTATTCGTGTTTTTGAGACAAAATGTTTTTTAGGCTTCCTACACCTAATTTTGTCGATAGTATAGAAGAAAATCAAGCTTTTCCAAAAAATAAAACCCCAATTCCCATCAATGCGATTAAAACCCCTAAAACGGCTCGAATGCTGATTTTTTCCCCTAGCCAAAAAGCAATGGGCAAAACAAACAGGGGGCTGGTACTGGTTAACGTTTGGGCAATGCCAACAGGGGAAAATTTAAAGGCAGTTTGTTGTAACCAAATGCCTAAATAGGTACTACCAAAGGCAGTTAGGGTAATAATTCCCATCGATTTGGCTGATTGAAAAACCTGAAATTGTCGGGTAATGCTTTTCTTTTCAGAATTGGGAAAACATAATAATAAAAATACGATGAAGGTTCCTGCTATTAACCGCAAGAGAGTACTCCATAGTGGGGTTATGTCTGATGACGCTAAAGCATAGTGGGATAAAACGGCTCCGGTTGCTTGCGCGATCGCGGCGAGTAATGCCCAAACAATGCCTTTTATCGGATGGGGGTTAGTCGAAACAGAATACGGCGATCGCTCGACAATCACCCAACAAACCCCAAAAAGGGTTAACGCCATTCCCAACCAGGCATTTAATCCTAATCTTTCCCCGACGAAAATTAAAGCAATCAAAGCCGATAAGGGAGGAGCTAACATTTCCAGTAACAAGGTTCGTCTGGCTCCCAATTGATTCAGAGCAGAAAAGTAAGCCGTATCGCCTAAACCAATGCCAATAACTCCGCTTAAGAGTAGGAAGCTAAGGGGTAATAAGCCAATCGTAGGGAAAGCTTGACCTTGAATAAATAGGGTAAAAATCAGTAGCCCAATGGCAATTAATCCCTTAGAAAAATTCAATTGTAAGGGGGGAATGCGTTGCCCTAGCGCAGCATAAATGATTGAGGAGACTGCCCAAAGAAAAGCCGCAGTTAAGGCCGCAATTTCTCCTTTCAAGGGATTAATAAAATCGTACATTTATAAAGATAATACTTAAAATAATCCAATTAAATTATTAACAAAAGATTATTATTTGAGCTTAAAACTATATTTTTAGTTTAAACTAAAATTTATTAGGCTATATCATACCTTAATTCTCATGGTAGGGGAAACAAATCTAGATACTTTATTAAAATCAATGAGTCCCATTCTTCACCCCGAAGAATATGTTTTTTGTACGATTAACCATAATGATACTAACTATTTACCTTTAGATCCAGTTTGTATCTTTAAAGAAGACGAAGGATTAACCTTAATTCTGGAACGGGAAAAAGCCGATGTGAATAATTTCTCTTACTCATCTGTGTTTTGTATGATTACGCTTTCTGTACATTCTAGTTTAGAAGCTGTTGGCTTTTTAGCGGCTATTACTAGCAAACTGGCGGATTTTGGTATTAGTGTAAATCCTGTTTCTGCTTATTATCATGATCATTTATTTATTCCAACTTCACAAGCTAATCTTACAATGAAATTACTTACAACTTTTAACCAAAAATGAATTTTTTAAATAATCATTTATAGCTTATTAGAAAAGAGAAACGATAAATGACGGTTTTAGATCCACTTTTTTTAAATCACAAAATTATGAATTTATCGCGCGATCGCGTTATTCTGTGGATAGGATTAGGGAAAATCAAATTTTTCCAAAAAATAAAAACCCAATTCCCATCCCAGCAAGGAAATAACAAGGGTTTCTCAAGAAGAGAGCATCATTTTTGTATCCAATGTCAGTTTTTATGATTGCAAGCTAAACACCTTTTCTCGCTTCTGCATTTATCTTGAAACTTCTTCGATTGTAGTTCATTCGCACTAGTGCAAAAATGAGCAACTTACCCAGATTTTTGGGTTAACCCTTGTCTCATCACACTTTTACCTATTGGTGTTTGTCAGTCAGGCTTTATCCTCTTTCATTTCAATTTTTGTCAATTAATCAGGAAAAATATTTAATTTGATAGATAGATTTTAAGAAGTAAAATGATAAAAATTCAGTGCTTATAAACGCTAGCAAAAAATCAATTGTCTTCTTTTTTATTGAAATCTTAAAAAGATAAATAATCGTTACAATCTCAATCAAATTAATCATTTTGAGCAGTCGATTCTCAAAAAATATGTCAAGATGACAAACAATATGCATTAAAGTGCAAAGCAAAAGTTACATAATAAACAAAAAACACACTTTACTTAATCTTTTGGATTTTAAACCAGTAATTTTTCATAAAAAGGAGTAAATAAAAATGGGATTTGCAGATAATCGTCCAATGGATTATGGTATGGATCGGCCAACGACTCCTGTTGCAGTCACCAGCTACCATGATCGCGTTCGTTGGGGGCCTATCTTTGCCGGTTTAGTGATTGCGCTGAGTACTCAGTTAATTTTGAGTGCTTTAGGTGCTTCAATTGGTCTCACGAATATTGCAGGTTCAGGTGCTCCTCGCTCTAATATTGGCGGAGTTGCTTCAGCCGTGGGGATTTGGTCAATTATTAGCTTATTGATTTCGTTATTTTTGGGAGGATGGGTAACCAGTAGAACCTCTGGCCCCATAAACAAAAGTACTGCTTTATTAAATGGTGCGGTTTTATGGGCGACCACGCTAGCGATCAGTGCCTGGTTACTGTCGAGTGGTGTATCAGGGGCTTTTGGGATCGTTGCTTCTAATGCAGGAGAATTTGTGGATCAAACAGGGATGGCTGTTCCTAATCCGAATCGAGTACAACAAGAGGCCGTCAGGGCACCTAATATTACCGCCCAGCAAACCCGTGAAATTGCGGCCAATGCTGCGACAGGGGGTTGGGCTTTTACCATTGGTTCTTTGATTGGTTTAATTGCAGCTTTAATCGGTTCTTCCGTTGGTGTTCGTCCTACGCGATCGCTGACGGGTGTTCAAGAATAATTTTTAATTTCCATACAATAGCAATAAGATCTAAGATTGGGATTTTATGCCTAGTTTTGGGTCTTATTGGTTGTGTAACCCCAAGGAAGCCATAGGATACATATCGTTATTCAAACTAAGCTGGGTAATCATCACCAGTGTAAAAGATGGCGATAAAAACATTATCTGATTTCATTTTTATGGAGCATCATTTATTTGAGGATTTTTAGGGATTGCAATAGGAACAGTAAGTCGGATCAGCCGCTTTAATGCCAGTCGGGAATCGTTGCTCTTGTTGAAAATGACAACGATGACATTGATAGACTTCTGCCAAAATTAACGAAGTTGGCGCATTACACCACGAGCAAGGTAATCCGGATCTTTTTTCAGTGACATCAAATCCAGGAATGTTACATTGTGGACAATATTGACGGAGTTTTTGAATTAAATTTTGGGTTGCTTTTTCAATCACTTTCATGCGAGTTGGGTTACACATGGCCCGCATATCGGTTTCTAAATGGGCTGTTTTAGTAAGAGATTCTTGTAAAACGAACTGAACGGTTTTGATGAATTCTTCTTGAGATTGAATTCCTTTAAAAATTTGTTCGGGATGCTGTGTATCCGGATCAAACATTGCTACTAAACCATGTTCGGGAAACCCTATCTTTTCGGCAAATACTAATGCTTCTTCAATTGTTTTAACGGTTTGATGATAATGGTTCGTTTCAGTTGATAACTCTTCTCCGTAAATCACCAAATCATGCTTTTTATCCAGTAATAAAACAATTTCCCGATTTGCAGAAATAAACGGAAAAGCCGGATGGGGGGCAAAACTCCCTTCACTAGCGATCGCTAAAGACTCCCCTGTTTGTTCTAGAATCGCTTCTGCCTTGAATCGAGCTGCTTCGATCTGAGTGCCTCGACGTTTAATGTCACGGGTAAATGTCCCAAACTGATCCGTATCAAAATCTGGGGGAACAATGACATTTAGGTTAAAAGCCTCAGTTAATAGGGGAGCAATTACTTGTTCCTTTTGATGTTTGGTCGCGATAACAATAGTTCTGTTTTGAAACCAGGGAGAATCCGTCATTATTAATTACTCTAATGATTACCCTACAGTTTGGTCATTTTAACTTAAGTTACGGCGATCGCGCTTGATCTCCTATTTTCTAAAGCGAGCCAAACCCTTTTTTCTTTTTCTCCTTTTTCTTCTTCACTTTGCCGCCACCACCGGCATTGTAACCCCGAAAACCAGGCGGCATTTTATTTCCCATCCCAGGCATTCCGCCACCCATGCCAGGCATCCCCATTCCGGGCATTCCCATTCCGCCCATACCAGGGAAATTCCCCCGTCCCATTTGCTGCATCATCCCTCGCATACGGGTAAAGTTAGTCACTAATTTAGAAACATCCGCTTCACTGTGGCCCGACCCACTAGCAATCCGACGACGGCGACCAGGAGATTTAGCCAAAAGATCCGGATTTTTCCGTTCCTCTACCGTCATAGAATTAATCATCGCTTCGGTGCGTTTCAGTTCCGTTTCGCCTTTTTCAATATCACTACTGCTCAGTTTATTCAATCCAGGAACCATTTTCAGTAAGCCGCCCAATGACCCCATATTTTTCATAAAGCGCATTTGCTTAAGAAAATCATCGAAGTCAAAACTGGCTTCCATGATCTTGGTCTGCATTTTTTCCACATCAGCAATATCAATGGCTTCTTGGGCTTTTTCGACCAGGGTTAAAACATCTCCCATGTTGAGAATACGGCTGGCCATGCGATCGGGATAAAAAGGTTGTAGCGCCTCGACCTTTTCCCCAACCCCAACAAATTTAATGGGTTGACCCGATACCTGACGCACCGATAGGGCTGCCCCCCCCCTGGTATCCCCGTCTAATTTGGTTAAGATGGCTCCCGTAATGCCAATTTCATCTTGAAAAGTGCGGGTTAAATTAGCGGCTTCTTGCCCCGTCATGGCATCCACAACCAACAGGGTATCGTCGGGTTTTACGGTTTCCTTAATGCGAGCCAATTCGGCCATCATTTCTGGATCAATCTGTAAACGCCCTGCTGTATCGATTAGAACCGTATCAACGCCTAATTCCTTCGCTTTTTCCACCCCTTGCCGGGCAATCTTAACCGGATCGGTGTCGGTTCCCATCTCAAATACCGGCACATCAATTTGCTGCCCCAGGGTAATTAACTGATCAATTGCCGCAGGACGGTACACATCGGTGGCAACCATCAGGGCAGTCCGTTTTTCTTTGCGGAGGTAAAGGGCTAATTTGGCCGTTGCGGTGGTTTTTCCTGTTCCCTGTAACCCTGCCATCAGGATTACGGTCGGTGCTTTCTCTGCTTGCGCCAGGGGAACGTTACTTTCCCCCATGACTTTGACTAATTCGTCATAAACAATTTTGATGAACTGCTGACCTGGGTTAACGCCTGAAATAACCTCTGCACCCAGGGCTTGCTTTTCGACCTCTGCAATAAAAGCTTTTACCACTTGCAAGTTAACATCCGCCGACAGTAAGGCACGACGGACTTCCTGTAGCGCATCTTGAATATTAGTAGCAGAGATTTTATCCTGACCTCGGAGTTTTTTCCAGGCATCCTCTAGGCGTTCAGCGAGAGCATCAAACATAATCTTTCGGTTAAGGAATTTAAAGCAGCTTTAACTAGCATATCCTTAATGCTGATAGGGTGACAATTAGAAACGCCGAGAGCGCGATCGCGCTTCAATGATTCAGTCCTAATTTATCCAGAATCAAGGGAAAGAATATCAGCCCCTTCATCAAGCTCATCAACTCAATTTTTTTGCGTCATGATACTCCGTCCTAAGGCGCAGTAGAGCGTTCATTTCACCAAAACACTAGGCTCTTTTTGAATTGGTAAAATATCGATCAGATCTAGTGTCGCGCAGTAACGTAAGTCTTCATCGCAGTTTAAGCGCAATAATCGCTGACCATGACTGGCTTTGTGGAACAATTCTAATAAATTATCTTGCCATTGTTGATAGAGCGCGATCGCCGCAAATACCTCATCATTGCCAACCGTCACTTTGCCACTTTGTAATAGTAAATCCGCGATCGCCCCTGCACAGACCGTATCTTCTAGGGAATAACCGCCTTCCCAACCTGAGCCAAGTAGCCATACCGTTTCAGGTTGTTGATCTAAAAGATACTGAACCGCTGAGCGACGGTTGATCATCGCTGCTGTGATCACAGACTTGGCCAAGGCAACCCGTTGTAATGCTCTGGTTCCATTGGTGGTCGTTAAAAATAATCGTTTACCTGCCATCAGTTCGGGCGTACAGTCTAAGGGGGAATTCCCTAAATCACAGCCTTCGACTTTTGCACCTCCCCGTTCTCCTGCCCGTAACCGTTGGTCATTCGGCCATTGCTCACTGACCTCCATTAATTCATCCAAGGAGCTAAAGGTTTGGACGGCCTCTGCACCTACCTTTAAAGCTGTCGCGATCGTACTGGTTGCCCGTAAAACATCAATAACCACTGCACAGTCAGGAAGGGTATGGGGGGGCGTTAGTTCAGGCGTATGATAGATGAATAGTTCCACTATGGTTAAGGCGTTAAATTCATTAAAAAAGTATCAATCGATTCTCTATCTTATCGGGCAATGGAATATTCGTAACAAATAAATTTAAAGTTTCAAAATGGCGGAATGCTTGCAATGACAGTTTTTACAGTCAAGTATTTATAAAGGGTTATCTTTCTTTCTCAAGACAGGATATTTTTTTCAGAAATAGATTAGGATAGGTTTTTTTTTTTGTTCAAACTTCAGTATCGCTAAGATGACGACGACTCAGGGCAATTGCGGAAAATGAACCCAGACGTAATACAATAAACGAACTATTTTAGATTTTCTTAACAATTGTTGAATTGGATACATTTTTGTATATTTTTTGCCCTGTTCAGGAACTTCCTGCTCAGTAATTAGGATCTCTCTGTAAGTTAAGTGTATGCTATTGCATAAGTTTGGTGTGAGGAGTTGAGGAATGAATTTGCGTCATAATGCCCTTGAGGTTCTTAAAGAAACCAGTCGGACATTTTACATCCCCATCAGTATTCTCCCGTCGGGATTACTGGAAGCAGTGGCTTCGGCTTATCTGTGTATGCGGGCCATTGATGAGGTCGAAGATCACCCCGACTTGGATAGCATCACAAAAGCGAAGATTCTGCGTCGGATTAGTTTAAATTTACAAGCTGCAACGGAAAATTCGACGATTGAAGATTTTTCCCATGAATTATCCCTGTATCGTGGCGTTTTACCCGATGTAACCCTGCGGGTTGGCGAGTGGGCAATGTTATCTCCGACTTCGATCGCGCCCCGCATTTGGGATGCCACTGCCGCAATGGCCGATCGCATGGCCTATTGGTCAGAAAGTAATTGGAAAATTGAAACCGAAGCTGATTTAGATCAATATACCTTTAGCGTTGCGGGAGCCGTCGGCTTACTCTTGTCCGACCTCTGGGCTTGGTATGATGGCACCCAAACCAATCGGAGTCATGCCATTGGCTTTGGTCGGGGTCTGCAATCCGTCAATATTATTCGCAATTATCGGGAAGATTTAAAACGCGGTGTTAGTTTCTTTCCCGAAGGATGGACGGTTAATGATATGCACCAATATGCCCGCCGCAATCTAAAACTCGCTGACCAATACACCAAATCCTTATCTGCTGGGCCTGCCTTAAATTTCTGCAAAATTCCCCTAACCCTTGCCTATGGAACCTTAGAGGTAATGGCTTTGGGCAAAGAAAAACTCAGCCGTAGCGATGTTTTAGCCCTAGTTAATCAAGCTACTCGTTAAACTTATTGTCTAAAAAAATTGAGCGGTTAAAATTTTAAAATTTAGCTAATGTCAGGAAAGATTGGGAGAAAACGCCATTTTTCCTGAATATTTTGCTTTTTGTGGTCGGCTCAGTCCGTACTAAGATAATTGAGTTTGTGATTAAGTTCGGCGATCGCGGGTTTCCGCAAAATGCCCGTAAGATGTCATGGTCAGTTAATCGCTTAACCTTAATAATTGAGAATAATTCTTAAAATAAATGCTGCATTTCCTTTAAACTGATAAGGAAAGGCCATTTGTGATCATTGTCCCATGTCTATTGAACCTAAGAATTTGTGGTTATCCAATCGT
Source organism: Snowella sp. (assembly GCA_035285545.1). GTDB lineage: Bacteria > Cyanobacteriota > Cyanobacteriia > Cyanobacteriales > Microcystaceae > Snowella. The sequence goes on from JAYKGY010000126.1 coordinate 37,913, forward strand.
CGCCAATTTCTTCAATGGGGGCTAGGAGTCGGCGCAGGGCTGGGGGCAGGGGTCGCAGCTTGGAATCTTTTAGAAAACTCCCGTTCTTCTCAATCCGTTGTACCTGACGAGATTCAAAGTAATTTATTAAAAAATTCAAAAGACTTACAGAATCCCCTTATTTTTCTGCGTAATTTTGATCACGGAACCTTAAAACAAGAAAATGGGCGTACCATTCGAGAATTTCGTGTAGAAGCCCGCACGTCTCCCCTGCAACTGAATAAGGCAGTGTCCATGATGACGTGGAATCTCAATGGTCAAGTGCCTGGGCCAACCTTTCGAGCCACAGAAGGCGATCGCATCCGCGTTATTTTTTCCAATCGAGCCGGCCATTCCCATTCCCTTCACTTTCATGGAGTACATCCGGCCGCGATGGATGGGATTAAACCCGTTCGCAATAATCAAGTTTTTATTTACGAATTTGACGCAGAACCCTATGGCGTGCATCTCTACCATTGTCATATTTCTCCCGTCACTCGTCATATTAGTAAGGGGCTGTACGGCATGTTTATTGTCGATCCGCCTCAACCCCGTCCCCAAGCTGATGAAATGGTCATGATTATGGGGGGATATGACGTTAACGAAGACCGCAAAAACGAATTATTTGCCTTTAATGGTTTACCGAATTACTACAATGATAACCCCATTGCTATTAAGCAAAATCAATTAGTCCGCCTATATTTGCTGAATATGATTGAATATGACCCCACAGTGACTTTCCATATTCATGCGAATTTCTTTCAAGTTTATCCAACAGGTATGGCTCAAAACCCATCTCAAACTACGGATGTTATTACGATGGGGACGGCGGAAAGACATATTTTGGAATTTAGTTACCGTGAGCCTGGAATGTATATGTTTCATCCCCATCAAGATTGGATTGCCGAATCGGGTTGTATGGGAATGTTTAAAGTAGTTGAAAATGCTTAAATTTGCAAAAAACGAAATATTTTATAAAATTTATTCGTTAATTATTCTTTTAATATAACTTTTCAGCAAAATTCTTTTTTATTCAGCAAATTTAATTAAATTTGAACTTGAGGAACTAGGGATCAAGCCGAATAAAATATTTCACATAAATTTTAATGTTATTTATTCTCAATAAGGATGTAACCTATTATTGGATATTAAAAATCATTTGCAATAATATCAAAGCTAATAATTGAAGAGAAGCGTTATCTCTAACCTTCTTGTTAAGCCAATCCTCACTAACCTATGAAAAAGTCTAAACGTAACACTTTTTGGGCATTAATTACGGCAATTTCCCTTCTTAGTGCTTGTAATAGCAATCAAAATTCTAACTCTACAACGATGGCCAGTAGCTCTACTAACGCCTCGGCAACACCTGATACGATGTTCCCTAGTCACACGATGGGGAAAAAAATCAATATTAATAATGCCATTCTTTCAGAATTAGATAAATTGGAAGCCAAATTGGGTGTGCCTGCCTTATCCAATAAAATTCAAGCCAGTCGCCCCTATGGATCAGTTGACGAATTGGTCTCTAAAAATGTCATTACCCAAGACCAACTTTCCCAAATTCAAGATCTCGTCACCGTTGAAGATATTGTCTTAGCAGGCAAAGCAAAAGATATTGATTACCTGATCAAACTCGGTTTAATGAAGGGGCATCTGATCGTCGCGCAGGAATTGTTAGCCCAAGGAAATTCCGATCAAGCCGAACCCCATATTGGCCATCCCGTTGAAGAAATTTATGCCGATGTCGAAGATCAATTATCGGAACGTAAAGTCCCTGAGTTCAAAACAACGTTAATCACGCTCCAGGATTTAGTGAAAGCAGGCGGAAAGGATAAAACAAAAGTCGATGCCGCCTTTACCGATTCGGTCAAAGCCATTGACACCGCGATCGCGGCTTTACCTGCAACAGAATTAACATCCCCCGACTTTATATTGCCTGTCATTAATGGTTTATTGGATACTGCTAATTCGGAATATGGCGCAGCCGTCATCAATGGTAAGGTGTCTGCTCCCATTGAATATCAGGATTCACGGGGATTTGTTATCTATGCTGACCAACTTTATAAAGGGATTGCTCCCCAACTGCAAAAAGCCGATCCCAAAGCCAATAAATCGATTCAAGCGAACCTTATTATCTTGAAAACGGTTTGGCCATCCGTTAATCCCCCCGCCACTCCTGTCAAAGCTCCAGAACAGGTCTCAAAACTGATCAAAGAAATTGAAGAAACTAGCCAAGTAATGGCACAAAAATAATATGGACTATAGTGTTGCCCTCCCGACCTTTATCATTACCCTGCGCGAAGGAGTCGAAGCCGCTCTTGTGGTGGGAATTGTGGTTGCCTATCTCAAAAAAGCGGGTCAAAGTCGTTTAACGAAATGGGTTTATGGCGGAATTACCATTGGTCTGATAGCCAGTGCCATGATTGGGGTCTTTTTTAGCTGGCTGATTCAGGATTTATCAACGGTTAATCAAAAGTACGCACCTGTTATTGAACCCTTATTAGAAGCGAGTTTTAGCGTGATGGCAGCAGCAATGCTCAGTTGGATGTTGGTATGGATGACCAAACAAGCTCGACAAATGCGCGAACAGGTAGAGGGGAATTTAAAAAAAGCTTTAAAACAGGAAATGGGCGGCGGTTGGGCAATTTTTACCCTCATCTTTTTAGCCGTTATTCGTGAAGGGTTTGAAACGGTTTTATTTATTGCGGCTAAGTTTCAACAGGGTCTTTTTCCTGCTTTGGGCGCGATCGCGGGGATCGGGGTTGCTGCTGGGATCGGCATTTTGCTGTTTAAATGGGGTGTAAAACTCAATATTCGCCTCTTCTTTAAGGTCATGGGGATTTTATTACTGCTCATTGTCGGCGGATTAATCGTTAAAGCATTGGGTAATTTTGATACGGCTATTCATGCTCTTGCCCAACTGGATCGCCAATCCGAAGCCTTATGTTTTTACTACGAACCCTTTGCCAAACCCCTAGACCGCGATTGTATTTTAGGGCCGATGGTTTGGAATTTTAGTAAGGTCTTACCCGAAGATAAATTTCCAGGCGTGGTCTTAAATGCCCTGTTTGGTTATCCCCAACGACTCTATGTGGTTCAAGCGTTAGGTTATGGAATTTTCTTGATTACGGTCGGCGGCATCTTCTTCCAGAGTTTATCAGGACGCTTGATTTTTCCTTTAAAAAAATGGTGGGGAGTCCAAAAATCCTAATTTTCTCAAACGGTGTGAACGATTAGTGATTAGCTCGGCGTTGAGTTAATTTCTTGAAGTTGTTGGATCATCTTTCTTAGGGAGGCACGCCAGTAGGGAGGATAGTTCCCAACGGTTTCAACGAACTTTTTGCTGGATAAAACGGAGTAGGCAGGACGAGTTGCGGGGGTTGGATAGTCGGCGGTGGTAATGGGAAGAACTCGCTGAACTTTCAACGGAAATCCGAGGGATCGGGCTTCTTCAAAAATGGCGATCGCGAAATCATACCAACTGGCCACACCACTATTGGTAAAGTGATAAATTCCGGTCGCTTCGGTTTGGCGTAATTGAATGATCGCTGAGGCAATATCGCCTGCCCAGGTGGGACTCCCGACTTGATCAGCCACAACCCTTAACTCTTCTCGCTCTTGCCCTAAACGCAGCATGGTCTTGACAAAATTACTTTTCCCGTAAACCCCATAAACCCAAGCTGTCCTTAAGATTAGATAGCGATCGCCGACTTGCTCAATTCCCCTCTCTCCCGCTAATTTGGTTTGACCATAAATACTCAAGGGGGCCGTCGGATCGGTTTCTCCATAAGGCGTATTTTTTTGGCCGTTAAACACATAATCCGTAGAAAGATGACATAGGAAAGCTCCGATTTTTGCTGCTTCTTCGGCCATAATCGTTGGAGCTAAGGCGTTTACTGCTTGGGCTAGGGTGGGTTCCCTTTCGGCCCGATCAACGGCGGTATAGGCTGCTGAGTTAATAATGCCATCGGGTTGAATTTGTTGAATAAGTTGACGAATTTGCTCCCCTTGGCTGAGATCTAACTGAGCGCGAGTTACACCGACCACTTCTCCTAATCGGGGTAAAACCTGCTGTAATTCCCGCCCGACTTGCCCATCTGCCCCCGTGAGTAAAATCCGTCCCATCGTTCTCTTGCCCCGTCGATGTTTGAACACTCCTTACTGTATCAGTAACTTTTTCAACTCACTACTGGATTTTGAGGATGACCGTTGAGCTAATGATTTAAATTCATCCAGTGGAACGTTTAAAGATAATGGATAATGGAGCAGAGACACGCGCAAACCCGATCCATCTTCCCCGATGAAACAGTCCATCAAGCCCGGCAAATTAATTAATAATCGTTACTTAGTGGATCGTGTCCTGAGTGAGGGAAGATTTAGTCGTACCTATTTAACAGAAGATACCCATCGTTTTCATGAAGCCTGTGTGGTTAAAGAATTTGCCCCTCAGATTCAAGATCCGGTTGTTCTCAAAAAAACCACCGAACTATTTCAGCGTCAGGCAGAAATTCTCTACACGATCTACCATCCTCAAGTTGCCAATTTTCGCGAATTTTTTCGACTTTCTCAAGATAGTCACACTTCTTTATTTCTGGTTCAAGATTACGTAGAAGGAGAAACCTACCAAAATCTCCTAACGATGCGCCAACGCCAGGGAAAGCGGTTTACGGAAGGGGAAGTGAGGTTTTTATTACAGCAATTGTTGTCTGTGGTGCAATATCTCCATGAGCAAGGCATTGTTCATCGTGATATCTGTCCCAAAAATATTATTCAGCGAGAATTCGACCAGTTACCCGTTTTAATTGATTTTAGTAGTGTTAAGGAAGTTACCGCGATCGCTGAAAAAGAATCCCAGGCGCAAATTACTCGTCAACCAACGATAACCGCATTGGTTCGAGAAGATCTCTCTGGGTTGGGCACGACGGCTATTGTATTATTAACAGGCAAAGAGATTTCCTCGCCGGCCCTTTCCTCCGAGCAGATAAGAGAGGATTTGCAACAATGGGGGATTAGCGCAGAACTATCCCATATTCTGTTAAAGTTGGTCGCTGATCCATCGGAGCCACATTTTTTCTCTGTTCAGGAAGTTCTCGATTGTCTAACCGTAGTGGCGGATAAGTCGCCCGAATCCCCTTCTGCCCAAGCTCAAGCGGAAACCACTGGCAAGAATCCTTCCGTCACTGCATCCCCACCTGATTCGTTGCCTCCTGTTGATCCGAATGAGCCGAAAAATGATATGGCGGTTAAATCTTCCTCCTCTAAAAATGTTCTTTGGGGCTGCATAGGAAAGTTAAGCGTATTTTTAGTTCTCATCCTGAGTTCGGGAATCCTGGGCTGGTTTGCCGGAAAAGCATGGCTTGAGCAAGTTTTAACACCAAAACCTGTGCCAAGTTCGGATATTTTAACTGAATCTCCCTCCAACTCATCCCCTGTTTCGATGGCTAATAACGCCAAAATGACGGATCGCCTGCGAACGCGTCTGCAATCGTTAGGTATTGATCCCCTATTTTTTAGCCGTTTAGTTGATCAAAGTTTAACCCTTCCCATTACAAAGATCCCTCAGGCGAGTCCATCCCCCTTCAGTGACCAGCAATGGCAACAGGCGGCGAATACGCTATTGGATAAACTGAGTCTGCTTAGCCCAGAAGCATTACAGGAATTGGGTCGCTATAGCGGGACACAACGGAATGAGTGGGTTCGACAGGTCAATCAATTGCGTCTGAGTAGCCGATCGCTGACCAATTTAGTGAATGTGCGTTTTTTTCAGGATTTTCCTGAGTTAGAGAGTCAAAATTTTCAAGGTCAACCCTTAGAGCAAGTCTGGTACGCGATCGCCTTTGATACGGTTAAGGCTTTACAGCAACAAAAAAACTATGAATTGTTAGCCAGAAATAGTACCCAAAACACCCAACAAGTGACGGGAAAACTATCGCCAGGGGAAGGAAAAGCCTATGTCATTTCCCTACCGGCTTCTAAACCGATGGAGATTAAGCTAGAAGGCGATCCCGATGCGGTATTAACCATTTATTCTCCGACAGGGCAACAGACTTTACTCGATAATTCGCGCACCCACCAATGGTCAGGGGTGTTACCGGAAACGGGCTATTATGAAATTATTGTTGCTTCCAAGGCGAAGGCTCCCTTTGATTATCAATTAACGCTCAGTGTTTGGTAAAAGATCGATTCGGACGCGATCGCTATCGTTTTCAGGATGAATGCTCTGATTTAAGTAAGTTTTGATATCTTGACGACGTTCTAACAAATGCCGGAAACACCCTTCTAGGTCTTTGGACGTGAATAAGCGGTCGCCGACCCAAAGCTTAGAAAATTTTTATAGTTATTGACGAAAATAGGGAATACTGAGAATATTAGGATCACATCAATAAGCAATAAGCGATTTATGGTTCTTTCCATTTCTAGACCTTATCAACATCAACCCCACTCTGAAAACTCTTCAGATCAATTGAATCGTGATTTAGATGCTAGAAAATTAAGGCTAACAATAGAAAGTAATATAGCAATTCCTTGATAAATGAGGTACAGTAAGAGGACTAAATTTGAGACAAAAGCCATGAAACCCTATTCATTAGATTTTAGAAAGAAAATCTTAGAAGTCCGTGAAAAAGAAAATCTTTCTG
>JAYKGY010000127.1:0-23730 GCA_035285545.1 Snowella sp.
GAGTCAAGCTAGCAGGGGCACGTTGGAACCGTAATAATGTTTCTCGCATCTTACGTCTTCGATGTGCTTATCTTAACCGCTCTCCTTCTTTAAGTACAAATAAACTATCCTAAATGGGATGCACCCCAAGAAACTCTATCTCCAGTGGAAGAAAAAAATAAAAATAGGATTTACCGTTAATTATTACTATCTTGAACGATCGGGATTTTATCCGAATTGCCTTGTCTTGTTTATCCGTTCTTCAAGATTAGAATCGATTGCCTATCAAATATTATTAATAAATTTTTGGATCGTTTTGACGGGTTCTTACTCCTAAATCACAACACTTATAAAATCATTGAAATATGAAATCCCAAAAATCTGAAAGTACCAATCATAGATTCACCTCGATCACCCTGTCGAGTGTGAGTGAAAAGAAGTTAGACGAGGGCAACGAACGACAGACTTCTGGTATTTCATCACCCACTTCTCATAATGTCTTAAAAGCCACCCATTTAAACAGTAATTCACCAGATATTGTTTGTTTATCCCATTTACGCTGGAATTTTGTTTTTCAACGGCCCCAACACCTCCTCAGTCGTTGTAGCCAAGAAAGACGGGTATTTTTTGTCGAAGAACCCATCTTTAAACCCGAACCAGGCGGACGGTTAGACATTAGCAACGATCAATGCGGAGTGACAGTGGTGGTGCCCTACTTACTGCAAGGGATGGCTCAGGAAGAAATAAATGCTGCCTTAGAAGGTTTACTCAGTGATCTGCTCGTTGATTATCAGATTCATCATTATATTTGTTGGTATTACACACCGTTAGCGATCGCCTTTACCCGACATTTGCAACCCCAAGCGGTAATTTATGACTGCATGGATGAGCTATCAGCCTTTAAAGGTGCATCCCCGCAACTCAAAGAATATGAGGCCGAACTGTTCCGCAGAGCCAATTTGGTTTTTACTGGCGGACAAAGCCTTTATGAAAGTAAGGTGAATCGACATCCCCATGTTTACGCTTTTCCCAGTAGTGTCGATGTCGCTCATTTTTCCCAAGCTCGAAAAGTTGAAGAACCCACCGATCAAGCCGATATTCCCCACCCTCGTCTCGGATTTTTTGGGGTGATAGATGAACGGATGGATCTGGAACTGTTGCAGGGAGTGGCCGAAGCTCGGCCCGATTGGCATTTAGTGATTTTAGGGCCAGTGGTGAAAATTGATCCAGCTACCCTACCCCAGTGCGATAACATTCATTACCTCGGCAGCAAAAGTTATCAAGACTTGCCGAAATACCTAGCGGGTTGGGATTTGGCTCTGTTGCCTTTTGCCCGCAATGAATCGACCCGTTACATTAGCCCCACTAAAACGCCTGAATATTTAGCGGCGGCTAAACCCGTTGTTTCTACTTCCATTCGGGATGTGGTGCGTCCTTATCAAGAATTAAATTTAGTCCGCATTGCGGATACGGTTGAGGAGTTTGTAACTGCTGCTGAAAAAGCGATGCAGGAAGATACCCCCACTTCCGGTTGGTTGGATCGGGTTGATGCCTTTTTAAACAAGCTTTCCTGGGATCGAACCTTAGCCTCGATGATTAAGCTCATTGATTCGGCGATCGCGACTGAACAGGCCGAGAATTCCCTTAAGGGTCACAGTAATGGTAAAAACAACGGTAAACCGGAAAATCTAAGTAATGGTAAAGGAAGCTCAACAGCGATCGCGGATCGTCCCGCCCCTATCAGTTCAGGTATCCAGGCTCCTAGTATTGCCAAAAAAGACTTTGTTTTCGATTATCTGGTTGTTGGTGCAGGTTTTTCAGGATGTGTCATTGCTGAACGGTTAGCCCGTCAGTTAGGAAAAAAAATTCTGGTAATTGATAAACGCAACCATATAGGCGGAAATGCCTACGATCACTACAACGACGACGGCATTCTGGTTCATAAATATGGGCCCCACATTTTCCATACCAATTCCCGTGAAGTCTTTGAATATCTTTCCCGCTTTACCCAATGGCGAGCCTATGAACATCGGGTTTTAGCCAGCGTTGATGGTCAGTTAGTCCCCATTCCCATTAATTTAGACACCATCAATAAGCTTTACGGAATGAAGCTCAACTCCTTTGAGGTAGAAGCGTTTTATAAATCCCTCGCTGAGCCGACAGACTATATCCGTACCTCTGAGGATGTGGTGATCAGTAAAGTGGGGCGGACGTTATATGAAAAATTCTTCCGCAACTATACCCGAAAACAATGGGGTCTGGATCCTTCCGAATTGGATAAATCGGTAATTGCCCGCATTCCCACCCGCACCAATCGGGACGATCGCTATTTTACCGATAGCTATCAAGCCATGCCCCTTTATGGATTTACTCGCCTATTTGAAAATATGTTGAACCATCCCCATATCAAGGTGATGCTCAACACAGACTATCGGGAAGTGGAACAAGCGATTCCCTGCCGCGAAATGGTTTATACAGGGCCAGTGGATGAATTCTTTGATTATCGCTACGGTAAATTGCCCTATCGTTCCCTCGACTTCAAACACGAAACCCATAACGTTTCCATTTATCAACCCGCCCCTGTTATTAACTATCCCAATGAGCATCTCTATACCCGTGTGACGGAATTTAAGTACCTGACAGGGCAAGAACACAATAAAACCAGTATTGTTTACGAATTTCCCAAGGCAGAAGGCGATCCCTACTACCCCATACCCCGCCCCGAAAATCAGGAAGTTTATAAGCAATATAAAGAACTTGCCGATGCAACATCTGGTGTTCATTTTGTGGGACGGCTAGCGACCTATAAGTACTACAACATGGATCAGTGTGTTGCCCAGGCTTTATCGGTTTACAAACAGATTGCGGTTAAAGCTTGATCCTTGAATCCCCCCTAGCCCCCCTTAATAAGGGGGGAAGTCGAAGACGGGGGGATTAGCTAGGTGAGATCGCAAGATTAGAAAAAGAAAAGAGAAGTGGACTTATGGTGTTAGCAAAGCAGTCGGTAGAAATCTGGGCGGGTGTGGAGTGTACCGTTAATCGAGTGGGTGAGCAGTATTTTGATCAACTAGAACGCAATGGCCACGGCGATCGCCTAGAAGACCTTACCTTATTTCAGCAATTAGGCATTGAAAAAATTCGTTATCCTGTACTGTGGGAACGAATCGCACCGAATGGGATAGAAAAAGCCGATTGGTCATGGCCTGATGAACGCTTAAGTCGATTGCGGGAAGCAGGAATTGATCCGATTGTTGGTTTAGTCCATCATGGCAGCGGCCCCAGAAATACGAGCCTGATTGATCCTAAATTTCCTGAAAAATTGGCCGTTTATGCCCGTGCTGTCGCTGAACGTTACCCCTGGGTTACTTATTACACCCCCATCAATGAACCCCTAACCACTGCCCGTTTTAGCGGTATGTATGGCCATTGGTATCCGCATGGACGCGATGACTTGACCTTTGCTCGTGCCTTGTTGAATCAATGTCGAGGGGTTGCGTTGGCGATGCAGGCGATTCGAGAGGTAAACCCCGATGCCAAGCTGGTGCAAACGGATGATTTAGGAAAAATTTACAGTACCCCTAAACTCCGTTATCAAGCAGATTTTGAAAATGAACGCCGTTGGTTGAGCTTTGATTTACTCTGTGGTCGTATTAGTCCTGATCATCCCATGGGGAAATATTTACAGTTTTGTGGCATTAGTGAAACTGAATTAACGAAATTTCAAGAAACGGTTTACTGTCCGCCCGATATTCTGGGCATTAATCACTATCTCACCAGCGATCGCTTCTTGGATGAGCATTTAGAAAATTATCCGATTTGGACACATGGGGGCAATGGAAAAGACCGCTACGCCGATGTAGAAGCCGTCAGGGTTTGTGCTGATAATATTGCAGGCCCTTATAACCTATTACAAGAAGCCTGGGAACGATACGGCATCCCTTTAGCCATTACAGAAGTTCATCTCAGTTGTACCCGTGAAGAACAGTTACGGTGGTTTTATGAAATTTGGAATTCTGCCCAACAGTTGCAAACTGAAGGAGTGGATATCCGAGCCGTAACTGCTTGGGCCTTACTCGGTAGCTACGATTGGAATAGTTTAGTCACCCGTTCTATGGGCTACTACGAATCGGGGGTGTTTGATCTGCGTTCTCCCCAACCCCGACCGACCGCGATCGCGAAACTCATTCAAACCATAACCTCAGGCCATCAACCCGATCATCCGTTACTGCAAACCCCTGGGTGGTGGCACAGATCGGATCGCTTTGCCTATCCCCCTATCCGTTGCTTCTCAACCCTTGATCCAGAAGTCCCCTTTCTATCTCTTTCCTCTCCCTCTCGTCCCTTAGCGATCGTAGGAGCCAGAGGAACACTAGGACAAGCTTTTGCGCGATTGTGTGAACTGCGGGGCATTACCTACCGTTTATTGAGTCGTCAGGAGATGGATATTACCGATCCTGATTCAGTGAATACGCTTTTAACGGAATTACAACCCTGGGCGGTCATTAACGCGGCGGGCTATGTGCGGGTTGATGATGCAGAACGGGAACCCCATGTCTGCCTAAAAATTAATACGGAAGGGGCAGAAATCCTCGCGGCGGCTTGTGCGAAACATCAGGCGGCTTTACTCAGTTTTTCTTCGGATTTAGTGTTTGATGGTACGGTTACTAATCCCTATGTGGAAACGGATAATGTGGCTCCTTTAAATGTTTACGGACACAGTAAGGTTTTAGCGGAAAAGAAAGTCTTACAAACCTATCCCCAATCCTTGGTGATCCGTACCAGTGCCTTTTTTGGCCCTTGGGATGAATATAATTTTGTGACCATTGCCCTGCGCCATCTCAGTGTCGGCGATCGCTTCATTGCGGCTGAGGATACGGTTATTTCTCCCACTTATGTTCCTGATTTGGTTCATGCGAGTTTAGATCTTTTAGTGGATAGGGAAAGCGGCCTCTGGCATTTGGCCAATAAGGGATCATCTGATGGCATTAGTTGGGCAGATTTAGCTCGATTGGCCGCTAAACAAGCAGGAATTAGCGTTAATAGTTTAGTTGCTTTGCCCAGTGAAGCGTTAGGGTTAGCGGCTCCTCGTCCGACCTATAGCGTTTTAGGCAGCGATCGCGGGGAATTGATGCCCGATTTAGATTGCGCCCTTTCCCGATATTTGAATGAAAAAGTTTAAATCAAAGTTTAAGCAATAGTAATTATTGCCTTTCGTGAATCTTTTCATCTACAGCTTTCTTTCTGATTAAGAAAAAATTATATTGAAAATTTTGTTTGCACTTGAACCCCATTAATGGCGGATGACAATAAATCCAATTGTTTTTTCCGTGCGCGAGTTAAATAATGATCCCCTGCTCAAATTTTTGATAAAGCTTTATTTATTGAGAAAATTGCTAAAATTCTTGTTTTTTTGTAAATAAAAAGAACAATTATGGCAACAAGGTCACCGGAAGCAGGATAATAGAATAATCAGTTGGCTAATAGCAATTCATCCCCATTAATCCGAATTAATAGGACTTAGGGGCTATCGTCATTCCCGTCTTCCTCTTGGGTAAATGGATCAAGAGAATAGGTGATCAAAACGTCGTATGGATCAAACAAACGAATATATTTTTTTGATCGTGGATGATTCTGAGAGCGATCGCCGTATCTATCGACGCTGGCTTACTAAGGAGCAATCGCAACCCTTCCACTATCAATTAATTGAGGTCGAAAGTGGAGAGGAAGCCCTGCTTTGGTGTCAAGAAAATTCATTCGATTTATTGCTGATTGACTATAACTTGCCCGATATGACGGGGCTAGAGCTATTACAACAACTTAAAGTTCGATTTCAGTTGGATAAAATTCCCGCTATTATTTTAACGGGGCAAGGCAGCACGGAAATTGCGGTTGAATTACTCAAAAATGGGGCTGAAGATTATTTTGATAAAAATCAACTGACGGAAGATATTCTCAAGCGATCAATTTGGGGCGTTCTGAAACAATTCCAATTGGTAAAACAGTTAAAACAATCGGAACAGGAAAAAGAAGCAGCTCTCCAGCAACTCAATCAAGCCTTAGAAAAACAGGTTAAAAAGCGGACATTAGCTCTCCATGAAAGCGAAAAACACAATCGAACGATTCTAGAGGCTATCCCCGATTTGTTATTGCACCTCAATCGCCAAGGAATTCGCCTCAATACTATCAAGCCGAGAACGGAACTAGAGAAATTTTTCCCGATTGTGGAAAATATTGCCGAAGTTTTGCCGCCTGAATTGTTACAGAAACAGTTGTACATGATCGAGCAGGCGATCGCGACCCAAGAATTACAGGTCTATGAACACGAATTTGTTCGAGACGGCCAAACCCACTACGAAGAAGTCAGAATTTTAGCCTTAAATGACGAAGAGGTCTTAGCCATTGTCCGAGACATCAGCGATCGCAAACAAGCCGAAGCCGCCTTACAACAACAAGCCCGACAGGAACAGCTACTCTTTGCGGTGAGTCAAGCCATTCGCCAATCGTTGAATTTGGAAATTATTTTAGAAACTGCCACCCAAAAAGTGAGGGAAATTCTCCAGGTTGATCGTGCGACGATTTATCGTTTTAATGCCGATTGGAGTGGGGATTTTATCGTCGAATCCGTCGGCCCAGCGTGGGTTAAATTAATCGAGAAAGATAAGACGCTCACCTGGAAAGATACCTGTTTACAAACAACGCAGGGGGGGCGTTTCCGTCAGCAACAATCCTATTTTGTATCCGATATTTACGCGCATAATTTACATCCCTGTCATATTAATCTACTCGAATCCTTACAAACTAAAGCCTGTGCCGTTTCTCCCATTTTTTCAGGAGAGTCTTTGTGGGGTCTATTCGCCATCTATCAAAATACGGCTCCCCGTTACTGGCAAACCTGGGAAATTGAATTGTTAGAACAAATTGGGGTTCAACTCGCGATCGCCATTCAACAATCCGCACTCTACGAACAATTACAGCAGGAACTGAAAGAACGTCAACAAGCAGAACAAGCCTTAGCCGAAAGAATAGAAGAATTAAAACAACGCAACTCCGAAATGTCCCTACTCAGTGAAATGAGTGATTTCCTGCAAGCTTGCATCACTGTCGAAGAAGCCTGTCGAGCCGTTACCAGCCTCATTCCGCCCCTTTTTCCCCACTGTTCAGGCGGCATTGCCATGATTAACAATTCTCGGAATTATTTAGAAACTCTGTCAACCTGGGGCATGGATACCTATTCTGCTAGCTTATTTGAATCTAATGATTGCTGGGCATTGCGTCGCGGTAAACTCCATTTTGTTGCAGAACAATCTCCCCATTTATGCTGTAACCACATTAAGCCGACCCATCCCCCCGTCGAAACACTCTGTATTCCCATGGTTGCCCAGGGAGAAACCTTGGGGCTGTTTTATCTCTGCTCCTCCCATCCTGACCAATTGAGTGAGGCTAAACGTCAACTCGCCTGCGCGATCGCTGAACAAATTAGCGCGGTTATTGCTAACTTAATCCTACGGGAAAAATTAGAACATCAAAGTATTCGAGATCCGTTAACCGGATTATTTAATCGTCGCTATTTGGAAGAATTTTTAAATAAAGAAATTCATCGGGCTATCCGTCACCAATATTCCATCGGCATTATTATGCTCGATATTGATCATTTCAAACAGTTTAATGATCTCTTAGGCCATGATGCGGGAGATTATGTCTTAAAAGAAATTGGTTATCTCCTCCAAAAAATGATTCGGATTTCCGATGTGGCTTGCCGTTATGGGGGAGAAGAAATGACCATTATTTTACCAGAAACTTCGTTAGAAACCACGACCCAAAAAGCCGAAACGATCCGAGAAATGATCGCCCAACTGCAACTCAATTATCAAGGACAGCCTATGAAGAAATTAACCGCATCCTTGGGAGTCGCAACTTTTCCTGAGCAGGGAACAGCCGTTAATGAAGTCATTCACGCTGCGGATATGGCCCTTTATCGTGCGAAAGAAGCAGGAAGAAATCAGGTCATTGTCTATGGGGATTAAACCTAAAAAATATTAATCAAATTTATCTGATAAAACCATCAATCCTTATCGGTTGGATCTTCCTTTTGAAGGATTAGAAAAATTAACAGATCTTTCCCTAGTCGGTGTGAGTTCAAGATTTGAGTGAGTAGGGTAGAAAAAACAAATGTAAATTTTTATACCGTTATATGGCAATCCCTACTACCGTCCTTAATCCCGATATCCTAGCTTCTTTTACGGCTTTATCAACCGATCAAAAATTGGCATTATTGTGGTTTATCTATGAAGAAGTGGGAAAAAGTGTGACTCCCGCTGCCCCCGATGCCAGCACCGCCGGAACCGCGATCGCCGAAGGCTTATTTAAACAAGTCCAAGAGATGTCCCACGAAGAACAACTCCAAATTCAACGGGATTTAGTCGAACACCGAAATACCTTAATTAGTCGTGAATATGGGGCATTGAGTGATACCACCAAGCTTTTATTCTGGTACTTACTTGCCCAGGGAATGGATCGGACAGAAATTGTCCCCATGCCGCCCAACTACCCCCGCGAACCGCAAGTTCAGCAATGCTTACAGCAAATTCAACAAATTCCAAATTCCGAACAAATTACCGTTTTACGGGATCTCGTGGCCAATATGGGCGTAGATCCCAATGCGAATCCCCACGATCCCAATACAGGACTTTAATTCCCTTTCACGTTGAAAACGATTGAGGTAAATAGCGATGGATAAATATCAATGTAAAGTTTGTGGTTATATCTACGATCCCGCAGAAGGCGATCCCGATTCAGGCATTGATGCAGGACTCCCTTTTTCCGTCATTCCCGATGATTGGAATTGCCCCCAATGCGGTGCGCCCAAGAGCGAATTTGATTCCTACGATGCACCAATGCCCGGTATGGTTGTTCCCGTTGGTCGCGAAGCAGATTAATTAATCCTTATTCATTGCGTAACTTAGGGGCGTAGTCAATGCGTCCCTCTAGGGTTTAACTGGCTTTAATGACAATTTCCCCCGTCATTCCGGCTTCCGCATGGCCTGGAATCGAACAATACAGTTTATAGGTTCCGGCTTTCATCGGTGCAAACACCCATTCGGCTTGCCCTGTGGGTTTTAGTTCCAGTTCATGGATCGCCCCTTTGATTTCGACTTTTCCTGCCTGAACTTTTTGTGTCCAACTGGCATCTGCAAAATCTTTTGCCGTAAAGTAATGCTTCGTCGGGCTAGGATTTTCTAAAATTAATTTGTATTTTTGACCGACGACAAAATCAAAATGATCGGGAACAAATTTTAATTCCCCGGCACTATTGCCTAAACTGACTTTCACTTCAGTCATGGTCGCGATCGGATCCGCTAGAACCGGATTAAAACAAATTGTTGTAACAAAAACGAGAGTAATGAATAAAAATTTCCAAAATAATTTCAACATAGGCTTTTTTAAGTCTCAATATTGGGTGTTATTTCAGTGTCTTAGTTACAGGCAAGGGGATTAATTGCTTGATTTCTTGGCCTACCAAGGATTTAAAGAAAAACTATAAATATTTTTGTAAAATAACGGCTAATTTTTCTTTCGTTGCGGCGGGAACCTTATCCAAGGGCGTTAAAATCGCGTGTTTTAGGGCACGATGGGCGTAGGAAGTCGGAGGATTTTCGCCAATTCTGCGTACCGTTTCGTAAATTACTTTTTGGGCATTAACGGCGTTACGGTGCAGATTATCAATAATCATTTCAACGGTGACATGATCATGATCGGGATGCCAACAATCGTAATCTGTGACTAGAGCAAGGGTCGCGTAGGCGATTTCTGCTTCACGGGCTAATTTGGCTTCGGGTAAATTGGTCATACCGATGATACTTCCTCCCCAACTGCGATATAAATTGGATTCGGCAATGGTAGAAAAAGCGGGCCCTTCCATGCAGATATAGGTGCCGCTACGGTGCAAACCAATATCGGGTAGGTTTAAGCTTTCTACAGAATCCGCTAAGACTTGCGATAGGTTTTTACAAAAGGGATCGCCAAAAGCAACATGGGCAACAATGCCATCACCAAAGAAGGTCGAAATGCGATCGCGGGTACGGTCAATAAATTGATCAGGAATCATTAAATCCAGGGGTTTAACCGCTTCCTGTAGGGAACCAACAGCCGACGCAGAGATAATATATTCCACACCTAATTTTTTTAAGGCATAGATATTGGCACGAAAGGGGAGTTCGGTCGGCAATAAATGGTGATTTCTGCCATGACGGGCTAAAAATGCAACGGGAACATCCGCTAACGTTCCCACAATGAATGCATCCGACGGAGAACCAAAGGGGGTGTCAATTTGGATTTCCTGTACGTCTTTCAGAGCATCCATTTTATAGAGACCGCTACCGCCGATAATGCCGATTTTTGCTTGTGTCATGGCGTGTTTGTCAGAATGAAGAGTTTAAGCAACGTTATGGCATATTATACGCGATCGCGGCTTAAGAGTCGGAGGATTAAAGCGTGTCGGATTTTCGTTGCTAATTCCAGAGTATTCAGTTAAACATCTATTTTTCAAGTAAAAATTGAGAATTTAATAGGTATTATTGCGTTAACATTTGCTCATTTGTTGTCTATCTTAATATCTGGGTGAAAGTTGGCGCGGTACAATTGGCACAGACATTATGGGAGGTGAAACTTCATGTCTGAACAATCTGTACAATCTATAGATACCAGTTGTCTCGTTGAATTGGAAAATTTGGATCAGGTTGATCCCGTTAAAGGGGCAATGTGTCGAGCCGAGGCGCAAGAAATCCTAGCGAATCCGTCCGTTGCTATTAGACTCCGTACCGCGATCGCTGACTTATTAATGCAAGCCAATCAAAAACTCGGCTTAAAGAACGTTGTTGGAGAAGACAGCTATTAAGTCGAGGATTTTTTTAATCGGGAGGAAGTTTTCTTTATTACTGATAGTGGGAATGGTGGCATTGACCGGATGTAGTAAAGCCGTCTTGATCAATCCCCAATTGCCCAGTGGGGGTATTAATAGCCTCGCTCCCGATGAACACCCTGCCTACAGTGCCGATGGTCGTTATCTCGCTTTTGCTTCAGATCGCAATGGCCGCCGCGAAGTTTTTTTGTATGATGTACAGCAACGGAATTTAATCTTTTTACCTAACCTTAATCAACCCAATGCCAGTCAGGATCAACCGTCTTTGAGTGCTGATGGTCGCTTCATTGCCTACGTTTCAACCGCACGGGGAAAATCTGACATCATGGTTTATGACCGCAATAGCCAACGCTCAGAATTATTAACCGCTAATATTCGCGGTTCTGTCAGCCATCCCAGTATTAGCGGCGACGGTAAACGGGTTGCTTTTCAAACTAGTCAACTAGGTCAATGGCATATCGCGATTGTGGAACGCTAAAATGAAAAATTAAGCAAGTTTGTCGATCTAAGACCCAAGATTAAATTATAAAGTCAATTTTTTAACGTTAAATGCTATGTAGAGAGTAATCATAAAACGTTTTTTACAAATTTGTCGTAAACTATTCTACAAACAGCAATGATTTGAAAAAGCCCTTACTATGACTGAACAAGAGCAACTCACCCGTATTTTAACGTTAGTTGAACTAACCAATTCCCGGCTTGATAAACTCGATCAAGATATCCAGACGGCTAACCAGCGCATTCAAGACGAGGCAAAAGCAGCTAATCAACGCTTAGAAACCGAAATTAAACGTTGGGATGATCGATTTTTTCAGCTTGTCAAAGAACAAGGGCAAACAGCCCGAACTATTATTATTGCGGCTGCTTCCGTTATTGTTTTGAGTCCCGTTTTAGGGGCTGTAACCGAATTTGCTAGTCGTTTATTAACTCGATAATATTTGAAATTAATTGACTTTTACTTTTAAGTTTCTTAGTTGAAAAACGAAGATAAAGTTAGGCTAAATCCAATAGGTGGTCAACTATGACAATTTCCCTAGAAAATTCCCCTAGAACTGATGAAATCATTTACCCCAGTGAGGATGGTGAACCCTTGGCAGAATCCTACGATCATGTACAGGTGATCGCGACGACCCTAGACGTTTTAAGCCAATATTTAAGCGGTCAACAGGCAACAGTTTTAGCGAATCAGTTTATGTATTATGCCCAGGGTTTTCCAAAACTGCGGGTTGCACCCGATGTCATGGTGATTTTTAATGTCACCCCAGGCGGACGGGATAATTACAAAATTTGGGAAGAAGGGGAAGTTCCTGCGGTTATTTTTGAAATGACTTCCCAAAGTACCCAGGATCAAGACAAGTTTATTAAAAAAAGCCTTTATGAGCAATTAGGGGTAACTGAATACTGGCTGTTTGACCCCAATGGAGAATGGATCGAGGGGCATTTACGGGGTTATCGTCTGCGAAATGAGCAATATGAACTGATTACGGATCAAATAAGTCAACCGTTGGGTTTGCGCTTAGTCGTGGAAAATAAACGATTGACCTTTTATCGGCAAGATAACGGTGAAAAATTGTTAATTTCTACGGAATTGCGAGACGCTTGGTTAGCCGAAAAGCAACGAGCCGACCGATTAGCCGAAAAACTGCGATCGCTGGGCATTGATCCTGACCTCGAATAACCTTGGGCTGATTAAACGGTTGAGCAGTTAGGATAGGATTGAGAACATAGAGTCCTTAAATAGTGGCAAAATCGTTATTTTTAAAGATGAGACGCAAATTTTTACTGAGTTCTTTTAAATCTTATATTCTGACTTTTGTATTGAGTTTTGCTTTAATTTTTAGTTTTTTGTTTAATTACCCTGTCTTAGCAGCACCCCTTCCCATCGCAACGGATGATTCCAATCAAGCTCAGGTTCCCATTAGTAAAACCCAAGAGGAAAGTTTTGTTGCGATCGCGGTGGCTAAAACTGGGCCTGCGGTGGTTCGCATCGATACAGAAACGGTGGTAACTCGTCGCAATGATCCCTTATTTAATGATCCCTTTTTACGGGACTTTTTTGGCGGCCAATTTCCCATGAATCCCCAGCAAGAACAGCGTATTGTGGGGCAAGGTTCGGGTTTCATTATTGATAAAAGTGGGGTCGTGCTGACCAATGCCCATGTGGTCGATAATGCCAATAAGGTGACCGTTACGTTGAAAGATGGTCGAATTTTTAAAGGCGAGGTCAAAGGCGTAGATGAGGTGACGGATTTAGCAGTCGTCAAAATCAATGCCCTAGGTTCTGAGCTACCCGTTGCCCCCTTAGGGGATTCTTCCAGCGTGGAAGTGGGGGATTGGGCGATCGCGGTTGGTAATCCTGTGGGGCTAGATAATACGGTAACGCTCGGCATTATTAGCACCATTGGGCGAACTTCGGCTCAAGTGGGCATTCCTGACAAACGGGTGGAATTTATTCAAACCGATGCGGCCATTAACCCAGGGAATTCAGGCGGGCCGTTGCTCAATGCCAAAGGGGAAGTCGTGGGGATCAATACGGCGATTCGGGCTGATGCAATGGGGATCGGGTTTGCTATTCCCATTAATCAGGCAAAATCTTTGGAAACCTTACTGGCATCAGGTCAAAAAGTACCCCATCCCTACATTGGCATTCAGATGATTAACCTAACACCTGAACTCGCCCAGCAAAATAATCGTGACCCCAATTCACCCTTTTTAATTGCGGAAGTCGATGGCATTTTAGTGGTGCGAGTGATCCCCAATACGCCCGCAGAACGGGCCGGCATTCGTCGGGGGGATGTGATTACAGGCGTGAATAATCAACCGATTAAGGACGGGGCTGTATTGCAATCTCTTGTCGATAAAGCAGGCTTAAATCAATCTTTAAGGCTCAAACTTCAACGCGGCGATCGCAGTCTAGAGTTAACGGTACAAACGGCTCAACTCGAAAATCCTGCTTAGGATGAGGTACAAAGAGCAACTAGATTATCAAAAAGGGTTTGGAAACCAATGGCTGTTAAAACCAAAGGCGTGATTGCGGCGGGTCATCCCAAAACGGCAGAAGCCGGTCGGCTCATGTTGGAGTTGGGGGGCAATGCTTTTGATGCCGCGATCGCGGCTGTTTTTGCGGCCTTTGTGGTGGAATCAACCCTCACTTCAGCAGGAGGTGGGGGCTTTTTATTGGCTCACACGGAGGATCATCAAGACTTACTGTTTGATTTTTTCTGTCAAACGCCACGTTACCCAAAACCCTTATTTGACATTGAGTTTTACCCCGTTGAATTAAATTTCGGGGGAGCCTTACAAATTTTCCATATCGGCAAGGGCGCGATCGCGGTTCCAGGGGCTTTAGCGGGAGCTTTTACGGTACACCAACGTTTAGGAAAACTGCCCTTTACAACTGTGATTGAACCTGCCATTGACTATGCTCGAAATGGCTTTATTCTCAATTCTTTTAATGAATTTACTCATCAACTGCTAGAACCCATTTTACTAGGCGAGCCTGAAGGTCAAGAACTTTACGCCCCATCGGGGAAGCTTTTAGAGCAAGGAGATATTAGCTATCATCACAATTTTGCCCAAACCTTAACTTATTTAGCCGAAAAAGGCATTCAAGACTTTTATCAAGGGGATATTGCCCATCAAATTGTTAAGGATCTTTCCTCTGGTGGTTATTTAACCTTAGAAGACCTACAAGCCTATGAAGTGATTGTCAGAAAACCCTTAAAACTGAATTATCGAGGTTACGAATTATTAACCAATCCGCCACCCAGTTCGGGAGGAACCCTGATTGCTTTTGCGCTGAAACTACTAGAAAGCCTTGATTTAAAACAACTTGAATGGGGCAGTGCGGAACATTTAACCCTTCTCAGCCAAGTGATGCGTTGTACGAATACGGCGAGGAAAAATCACTACGATGAAGCCATTTATCAAGCCAGCTTAGTGGAAGAATTTTTATCCCCAGCCAATTGCCAGACCTATCAACAGGAACTACAAGGCGTTTGTAATAAATTGGGCAGCACCACCCACATTAGCGTCATGGATGATCTGGGGAATGCGGCGAGTGTGACGACTTCCAACGGAGAAGGTTCTTCCTACATCGTCCCAGGCACAGGAATCATGCTCAACAATATGCTAGGCGAAGCCGATCTCAATCCCCAAGGGTTTCATCACTGGCAACCCAATCAACGGTTATCTTCCATGATGTCTCCTACCTTAGTTTTAAAAAATGGCAGGCCAGAAATGGTTTTAGGGTCAGGGGGATCAAATCGCATTAGAACCGCTATTTTACAAGTAATTTCCAATTGTTTAGATTTTGATTTGCCGATCGCGATCGCGGTAAATCGTTCCCGAATCCACTGGGAGAATCAAACCCTAGACTTGGAACCTTTAAATTGCCCAGAAGTCTTAAATAAGTTAGTATTTGCAGATGAAACCCGAATTAATCTTTGGGATAATCTCAATATGTTTTTTGGAGGCGTACATGCAACCCGACTATCAGACAATGGCGAATTAGAGGGTGTCGGCGATCCACGAAGGTCAGGAGTCGCGATATACTCTTGATTTGGGAGAGGATCTATTTTATTCTCTGTTCAGTCACGGTAAATTCTTGCTTAAGAGAAGTCTAAAATTCATCAATTCTAGTTAAGAGAGGACTTCCTCTTTCCTAGATAATTAACCCATGAAATCAAACAGCCCCCTACAATTCATGTTTATGACTCGTTATTTGATGTCTCTTGGTACAAGCGTCATTTTTGTCCTGACCTCTGGCATCGTAACTACCGCCCAGACTTCTCCTTCCCGTCCCCCTTCTCCGTGGGGAAAAATGTCCAAAGCTACTCAACCTATGACTGAAAAGAGCAGTTTTGATGCAGGGGTAGAGCAAGTTGTGGACAAAGCAGCCTCGATCGACTCTCCCTTTGAACAACCCCTTGAAGCCAGCCCCGTTACCTTTCCCTCTGAGCTTTCGCCTAGTCATCAATCAGCCGCCCGCCCGCCTCAAAGCAAGTCAGCCGCCCTTTTCCATACACTCCGCCATTCCCGATCAACTGTTCCATCCTTATCCGTTGCCCAGGCTCAAAATCCTTCCCAGGATTCTACTCCTACACCGGCAACTGCTCCCCCTTCCAATACGGACAATCCAACCTTTTCAACGCCAACTGTCCCTAGCACGTCTCCCTTCACCGCGCCCGATCCCCTGCAAAACTCCAATCAATCCCCTGCTTTTCCAGCAACCCCCAGTGAGGCGAGACAATTACCCCCTAACCCAGCTCCCAATGAACTCAATTCTAGTGGGAATCCGCTTCTTTTCCCGACTCGTCCCCAGGAGGTAGATACTACCATTCGTCAGGCGATTACCTTAAATCAAGCCATTGAGTTAGCTCTCCGCAATAATCAAGATTTACAAGCCGCTCGTCTTACCTTAGAAAGAAGCCAAGCTGACCTGGAAGCGGCCCGATCTGCCCTTTTTCCGACTTTGAGTACGGAATTTGAGTTAAGTCGGGACAATTCTGCTTCTACACAATTACAAAATACGCTTACCCTACAAAATGCTGCCAATTCTCCCGTTCCCATTACCCCTAATTTACAACCCGAATCAACAACCAATGCCACCGGTTCTTTACAACTGGCTTACAATATTTTTTCGGGGGGAGAACGGGCTGCCAATATTCGGCGATCAGAAATTCAAGTTCAAAATGGCCGCTTACAAGTAGAAATCGCTTCGGAACAAACCCGCTTTGAAGCAACGGATCGCTATTATGCCCTACAGGGAACGGATGCCCAGGTCGCGATCGCGCAAGCCTCAGTAGAAGACGCGGCTCAAAGTTTACGGGATGCCCGATTATTGGAACAAGCCGGATTAGGAACACGCTTTGATGTATTGCGAGCCGAAGGGGATTTAGCGACTGCTAATGAAGCCTTAACCAGGGCGATTTCCGACCAGCGTACTGCTAGACGGCGATTAGCTCAAATTTTAAGCGTCGGGCAAAAAGTTGAACTCACTGCGGCCGATCCCATTACTGAATCAGGAGTCTGGAACACAACCTTAGAACAGAGTATTGTCCAAGCCTATAAAAATCGAGCCGAGCTTGAACAACAATTAAACCAAGCCGAAATCTATGAACAGGAACGCTATATTGCCTTAGCGGGAATTCAGCCTAAAGTCGATTTTTTGGCCAACTATAACTATCAAGATAACTTCAATAATTCCGTTGGTGTAGTTGATGGTTATTCCTTTGGAGCTAGGGTTCGCTGGACATTTTTTGATGGGGGTCGGGCCTTTGCAGAAGCACGACGAGCAGACCGCAATATGGATTTAGCCCAAACGGAATTTGCCCGCCAGCGCAACCAGATTCGTTTTGATGTGGAAGAAGCTTATTACACTCTAATTTCTACTCAAGAAAATATTAGTAGCACCCGTACTAATGTGACCCGTTTTGAAGAAGCCCTCCGACTGGCCCGCTTACGCTTCCAGGCTGGGGTGGGAACCCAAACCGATGTCATTAATGCTCAACGGGATTTAGCCAATGCACGGGGTCGTTTTCTCCAGGCAATTATTGGTTATAACCAGTCGCTAAACCGATTACAACGAGCTGTTAGCAATTTGCCGACTAATAATCTTTTTGAAGTCCGCTAAATTCAACCTATTTAGCCAATTAAATCGCGAATTAAATAATACTGCCCCGTTTTCGAGCTTCTTTGTAGGAAATGCCGACATTTTGCAAGCCACTGCGGAGCATTTGGTGTTCCAGTAAGGCAAAAAATCGGGCGCGATCGCCGCTTCTGACCACCGCTTGATTATGGGCTTCGGCAATGGCCACAGGATACCCATAGCCTTTATTCACTTGGGCTAACATAATCGCTAAAGATTGGTCTAATAAATGGCTATCTTGGGCAACCCAGGCAGGAAACTCAATACGAGCAATTTCCGTGCCCACATTGACATAACAAAAATAAATCCGTTGGGATTCAGGATAAAGCTCTAAAATCCGCGCCGAACTTTGCCAAATAGGACTCCGTTGACCAGGTTCGAGAAAATAACTCCAAAAAGTTGCATCCCGCAATGGATCAAACACTTGACAAGCTCTCTTTTCCTCCGCGATCGCCTCACAATGTTGTACACAATTGGGTTGTTCATAGCTACAAGCTTCTAACCGCAAAAAGTTCATCGCTTCCGAACTTCGGGCTGCACTCAAGTAACTGATCAACGGAATTTTATCTTTTCGTAAATCTTCCCAGGCTTCTAGGATCGGCGGTAAAATTTGCTCCCTGGCTTCACTCGGTAGATTTTCCAAAAACCAATAAATCAGGGAACCATCCATCATCGCTAAATTGGGTTCTAAATGGGGGCCAGGGGGTCTAACCCAACGGCAGGCCATTTCCGCTAAACATTGGGCTTCTAAAACGGTGCGTCGATGGCCCATCCATTCTTCGGTACGAATTCCCCATTGCCTAGAAATATACAAATCTTCGCGGCGATAATAGACTTCAGGAATACTATCGAGCAGAGGGTGTAAATTCTGCCCATAATGGAGCATGATTCGACCAATATTGATCAAATAACAATAGGCGATTTCGTGGCTAGAGGGCGCAATTTGGGAACCATCGGTGGCAAACACACTATGCTTTTGAGGCGGAGCGATAATGGTTTTACGGGTGTCTAACGGTTCGACGGGAATGGCGACACTAAAAAATAGGCGATCGCGCCAGGTCTGATAACGTTGAATTAAATCCTGTTGCGCTTTTTGGGCTGATAATAATAAATTCTCTGCTTTTTCCAAACGCTGACGACTAGCCGCCACTTCTTTTTTAAAGTGTTGACTAATCCCTGGCATTTGTCCCGCAAGTTTCGTGAGATCTAGCATAGGTTGATTTTATAGCACTCCCTGTATTTACGCGGTGTGCAACACAAACTAATCTGAAACTAAATCCTTATTATCAAGCATGGAAATTCAACTTCAACTATTTCAATCCCAATCTCTCCAACTCATCGAACAGATGAAACAAACAGGAGAAGAAATTACATTGACAGAAAATGGTCTACCAATTGCCAAAGTTATTCCCATTCAGCAAAAAAGCTCAAGTTCATTTATAGGTTATATGCAAGGTAGCGTCCTCATTCATGGCGACATTATTGACCCCATCGATATGGATTGATTGAGCAATGGGATCGGGTTGTAAGCCATAATTTGGAAGTAGTGCGTTTTAATATTGGAACCCTTTCGGTACTTAATTTTCGTTTTAAATTTTTATGACTTTGTTTACCCTGCGATCGCTGAAAAAAGACTTTGGTATTAAAGAAGTTTTAAAAGACGCTAATTTTAGCCTCGAAGAAGGGGATAAGGTGGGGCTGATTGGTCGGAATGGTTCAGGCAAATCGACCTTGTTAAAAATGATTGCAGGTCTAGAACCGATTGATGGGGGAGAAGTGTGGATGAATTCTGCTGCCAATATTGTCTATCTGCCCCAACAGCCAGAGATGGATGATAATCATACGGTGTTAGAACAGGTTTTTGCCGATAGTAGCGAAAAAATGGCATTAGTGCGGGAATATGAAGCTGTTTCTGAAAAATTAGCCCACCATCAAGGCGATACGGATAAATTAATGGCCCGTCTTTCGGCCCTGTCTCAACAAATGGACACGGAAGGAGCCTGGGAATTAGAAACCAACGCCAAAATTATTCTCAATCAATTGGGCATTGAAAACCTAGAGGCAAAAGTCGGGTCTCTATCTGGTGGGTATCGCAAACGGATCGCGATCGCGGCCGCCCTACTACGGGAACCCGATGTATTACTTATGGATGAACCGACCAACCATCTCGATGCGCTGTCGGTGGAGTGGTTGCAGAGTTACCTCAAACGCTTTCGGGGAGCCTTGTTACTGATTACCCACGACCGTTATTTTCTCGATCAAGTCACCAATCGTATTTTAGAAATTGATCAAGCCGATCTTTTTTCTTACAGTGGCAATTATGCCTATTACTTAACCAAAAAAGCTGAAGCCGAAGAATCCGCCCAAAGTAGTCAACGCAAATTTGCAGGGGTCTTACGACGGGAATTGGAATGGTTATCCCGTGGCCCCAAAGCGCGCAGTACCAAACAAAAAGCACGGATCGATCGCATTCGGGCCATGCAATCCCAAGATTTCAAACAGAATCAAGGTAACGTTGATATCAGTACCGCAGGCCGTCGTATTGGTAAAAAAGTAATTGATTTGGAAAATATTAGTAAATCCTACGGCGATCGCGTTTTAATAAAAGACTTTACCTATATTTTTAATCCCGAAGACCGCATTGGCATTGTGGGCAGTAACGGCGCGGGGAAATCCACCCTGATGAATATCATTACAGGACGAGTCGAACCCGATAGCGGCAAAGTAGATATTGGCTCAACCATTCACTTTGGTTATTTCGATCAGCATTCCGATGACTTAATGCCCAACGGGGAGCAACGGGTTATTGATTACCTCAAAGATGTTGCTGAACTGGTCAAAACGGCTGATGGAAGCGTGATTACTGCCTCCCAAATGTTAGAACGATTTTTATTTCCCCCTGACCAGCAATATGCACCGATTAATAAGTTATCGGGAGGAGAAAAACGCCGCTTATTTCTGTTGCGAGTGCTGATGAGTGCGCCCAATGTTTTAATTTTGGACGAGCCGACCAATGATCTGGATGTGCAAACCTTAGCAATTTTAGAGGACTATTTAGAAGATTTTAATGGTTGCGTTATTGTCGTTTCCCACGATCGCTATTTTCTAGACCGTACTGTAGACACGATTTTTGCTTTTGAAGAAGGAGGAAAGTTACGTCAATATCCTGGCAACTATTCCCTTTACATGGACGTAAAAAAAGCGGAAGAAGCAGCAACCAAAGAAAACGAAGCCCAACGTTCTACGACATCCCAAAAAGCTAATCCTGTAAAATCTTCACCCCAACCTAACGATAAATCCCGTAAACTCTCGTTTAAAGAAAAACGGGAATACGAAACAATGGAGGATAAAATCGCGGAAATGGAAACGGAAAAAGCCGAAATTGAAGAAAAGCTATATTCTCATTCCTCGGTAGAATTTTCAGAAATGCAAAAATTAACCGAACGTTTAGCTTACTTAACCCACGCGATCGATGAGGCAACGGAACGCTGGTTAGAATTGGCTGCAAGAGCCTAATTTAAGGATGAGTTTACTCCAACTAACGGCTAAGTCAGGTTCCTATTACTTTTACAAATTGCATAGCCAACGAGAAATAGACGCAACTTGGTTTTCCTCATTTAAGTTTGCGGCATTACTGAGAGTCCCACTCTCCAATTGATCCCAAATTTCACTAGCCATTCTTCTCTGAATCGCTGCTCCTACAAAAAATGTAAGTGGTGAATGCCTCGAATCTGCGAATGCTTGTCTTATACGATTAAGTGCTGCTTGTGCTGTTTTCCAATGCTCGTCGGCTCCTGCTGGATCTATTCCACCTTTAAGTTCTCCCAATGCAATTGTGTAAGGCTCAACTTCAACAGGATCGATTTTGCTAGATCTATTAGCTGACAGTGCTTCTGGCGCAAGGTTGAATAAGCAGAGATCTACATTACTTCTAACCAAAGGAATATTCAAGTTGTAAATTAAAGTACGCTTGCCAAGATTGTTCTCCCAACTTAGTCCACGCAAAAATAACTCAATGTCAGTATCGTCATTTGTCATCGCTATCCATTTCTTTGTTTTTGAATGTTGCCAGTAATATCTTTGACCTGCAATTTTAAGCGTTGAAAGAATCGCACGAGTTAGTTTTCTCTGTGCTAAAGCTCCACCAACATTACGCATTGAGCCACCAAGCGTATCACCACGAGTCAGTAAAAATCTAAAAACCAACTCCTCTACAAAATTTGAACCTGCTGGCTCAAGAAAATTTTTGATTAAACCATTGATGGCATCAGTTTTATCTTCTGGCATCAGATGAGCCAGGGATTTGTCAGATAGCCCCGCCGCAGTTAATAAACCGATCTCAATACCTTGGATGTTGAATAGATCAACAGGATTTTTTGCTCGATTTGCGGCTTCTTGAAGTACTCTTGCCTCTGTAACATGAGGAGTCGCTCGTCGATTTTTCTCAAGTGCAAGTGCTACAAAGCCTGCGCGAGTTGCTTCATAGGTTGTGACAAGATCATTACTAGACTGAAGATGATTAAGGTAAGCACTCATAAAATTGGTTTACCGTTTTTTCCATACATATACACACTTTCTTAAAGGATCACGCCCATGATTCCCCATTTGTTGACTACTATTACCTTTATCGTTAGGTAAAACAAGAATATTTTCAACGGTAAAACCCAATTTTTCAGCAAAATCTGAAAGAATCATATCGACTGAAATACTTGCGCCTGCATAACGAACATTGTCATTAACCATAAATAATAGTGCTCCAGGCTTGAGGACACGAGAACATTCCTGTATGATGCAAGCCATTTCATAGAAATAACCTCTAACCATTCTAGGAATTCCATTATTATTTAATATTCCTTGGAGTTTCTGATTATCTAAATAGCTCAAGATAGCTTGCAATAGCGGTTGTGAATTGGCAATTTCTATTGCTAAACTCCAATTTGGATTGATAGTCAATAAGTCTTTTGAGCGGTTTTCGACCGTACAACTTAACATTTCTTGGCGGAGATTGATTAGTTCGTTTTCGGAAATACTTAACAATGCAAGCTCTAACGCATAAGTACGAGTATAGTCATATCGGTTGCAATAGGGTGGAGATGTAATAACAGCATCATAGATTGAGTTGGGTAAAGTCGGTAGTAATTTTAGACAAGAACTTTTGTAAAGCTCGATTTGACCCTGTACTTTTTTAGTCAAAAAAAGTTCTACTTGATGGGTAGATGGCTCCAGATCACTAAGAATTTCTTCAATTTTATGAGCAATAGCATAATCCAAATCTAGAATTTCACCCTTATTAAAAGACTTTTTGCCTTGCCCGCGATTGGAACGATAATCCCAACGAAGGTATTGTCCATCTTTACGGGTATAACTGATAGACTCTAAAACACATAGTAAAGCAAAGAATAAAACTTTCTGAACTCTCGCGTTTTCCTGATAGCAAGCTCCAATGTATTGCTCAATGGCCCTTTTGTTATCTGTTGAATAAGCATTCTTTGTAATCCTAAGTTCGGGTAAACAGACTTTTTTTTCAGACTGTTTCCATAGTTGATAATTTAACCATGTTTTGAGACGTGTCAAATCCTGAGATATAAATCGAGTATCAAGGACTTTTTTTGTTTCAATAATATACTGACCAATTGGTAGTAATTCAATTCCATCGGCATCTATTCCTAAATTACTAGCGGCAAATAGAGCAGTTCCGCTACCCGCAAAAGGATCTAGTATTTTGCCTTGATCAAATCCATATTTTTGAAACAGAAATTCAACAAGAGAAGCAGAAAAAGCTTCTTTATATTTGTACCACCGATAAATAGGTCTTGTTTTGTTAGCTTGAAAACTTACCAAAAGCCTAGTGAGTTCAGGCTGAATTACAAACTTAGATTGAAAATGATTTTTTAATTGTGTGTCAAGGCTGTCAATTTCCTTAAGAGTTATATTTTCTCTTGTAGAAGAAATATTGGAGATGGTTGACAGATGTATCACAAATATTAATTTCTATAAATTAGATATTTGGAAATTATAACACTCATTACCGATACAAACTCTCACTAATAAGCTCAACATATAGCAATTCCTTGATAAATGAGGTACAGTAAGAGGACTAAATTTGAGACAAAAGCCATGAAACCCTATTCATTAGATTTTAGAAAGAAAATCTTAGAAGTCCGTGAAAAAGAAAATCTTTCTG
>JAYKGY010000128.1:0-105626 GCA_035285545.1 Snowella sp.
GCCTGGACGTTTTAAGGATTTTTGGTTAGATTGAAACGTCAAAAATTTCTCTGAAACCTTTGCCAGCACTTGAATCTGGCTTTTGAGTGGCACTTCGTTGCAGCTTCGCTACCTTTACCCCAATTAATCCTAATTGCTTTTCCAACCAATAGGCGTGATCCTCTTCCATTTGCAAACCTTTCGAGGAGTGAAGGAAAGCCATTATCTTATGTTCTCCTTGGGCAAACATCAAGTTTCATAATTTTTTCATAATTTACCCCAGTATGTTAGAGTGAAGATTATGAGATAAATATGAGAAATCGTTAGATGCCGCAAAATTGTCAAGTTTCCCGATCCTGGCGTTACCTGTTGGGGATAGCCCTGATGATGCTGTCGGCTTGCCAAGCACCTTCTCCTGTTCCTTTAACGATCGCGTCTCCTGATGCTTCGACTCCTGAGAGAACAGCAAATCAAAAAACCGTTTTAACCACGTTTACGGTCTTGGCCGATATGGCTCAAAACGTCGCCGGCGATCGCCTTGTTGTGACCTCTTTAGTCAAACCCGGCGCAGAAATTCACGGTTACGAACCCACCCCCCAGGATTTGCAACGGGGAGAAAACGCCATCTTGATCCTAGATAATGGCTTAAATCTCGAACGATGGTCTCAGAAATATCTCCAAAATTTCCCCAATGTTCCCCATAAAACCCTCAGCCAAGGCGTTACGCCCCTTTTAATTTCCTCTGATCGCTATCAAGGGAAACCAAACCCCCACGCCTGGATGTCTCCTCAAAACGCTCTAATTTACATTGACAATATCCGTCAGGCATTCACTGAATTAGATCCCGAAAATGCTTCATTCTATGCTCAAAATGCCCGAACTTACCAAGAAAAAATTAAAGCCTTGGATGAACGATTACAACAAGCCATTGCCCAAATTCCTGAAAATAAACGTTTTTTAGTGAGTTGTGAGGGAGCTTTTTCCTATTTAGCCAAAGATTATGGATTACAGGAAATTTATCTATGGCCCATTAATGCAGAACGACAAGCCACCCCCCAACAAGTGGCCAAGGTGATCGAACAAGTGAGAAAAAATCAAATTCCGACAGTTTTTTGTGAAAGTACGGTCAATGATCAGGCCCAACGTCAAGTTGCTCAGGAAAGTGGTGCTCAGTATGGGGGCGTTTTTTATGTGGATTCCCTTTCTCCTCCCCAGGGCCCTGCTCCGACCTATTTACAACTGCTAGAACACAATATTGAGACCTTAATTCAGGGGTTAAATTCTCCTGCTTAGCGGTTTGTTGATTGTGTCGTTACCTCAGTTTTAACAAGCATCGACGAACCCGCGATCACGCCGAAACCGTCCCCTTAACGAACCGATGTTTAATTTTATTTTCAATTTTGATGAAACCGTTTTGACCTCCTACTTTTAATTCCATTGAGTATTAGCCCTATGAATTTTAGTATTTCTCTGCAAAACCTCACCGTTTCCTATCATGGGAATCTCGCGCTTCAGGTGCCATCTTTGGACATTGCTCAGGGATCTATCTGTGGACTGGTGGGAATGAATGGGGCAGGAAAATCGACGTTGTTTAAAGCCTTGATGGGATTGGTTCGGCTGCAATCGGGGCAGGTTTCTATTTATGATCGTCCTAGCCACGATGCCCAAAAACAAAACCGAATTGCCTATATGTCTCAAACCGAAGAAGTGGATTGGCAGTTTCCCATCAGTGTCGAAGAGGTGGTGATGATGGGTCGCTATGGGTATTTAAACTTTCTGAGAATTCCTCGGTCATTGGATCGGGCCATTGTCCGCAAAAGTCTAGAGCAAGTGGAGCTTTGGTCGTTACGTCATCGACAAATTGGAGAACTATCGGGGGGACAAAAAAAACGGACATTTCTCGCTAGGGCGATCGCGCAAATTATGACCCTCAATCAATCGCCGCGTCCCTCAATTTTGTTATTGGATGAACCCTTTAGCGGTGTGGATATTAAAACGGAAAAAATGATGATTGAGCGGTTATTAGAACTCCAAAATCAAGGCCATACGATTCTGATTTCGACCCATAGCCTAGATTCCATTAAAACCTTTTGTAATCAGGTCATTTTGATTAATCGTACCCTGTTGGCCTACGGAGACACCTCAACTGTCTTTACCCCTGAAAATTTACAACGGGCTTTTAGCAGTTCAGAACGTCCCCATTCATCCCCGACCTCCTGGCTGAGCCTCAATCGGGAGGTGATGCAATGGAGTTAATGCAAGGGTTAATCGCTCCTTTTCAATATGCCTTCATGCTCAAAGCCTTGGGGATTAGTGCCTTAGTGGGAATGGTCTGTGCGGCTCTGTCTTGTTTTATTACCCTCAAAGGGTGGGCCTTAATGGGGGATGCGGTTTCCCATGCCGTTATGCCAGGCGTTGTCCTAGCCTACGTTTTTAATTTACCGTTTGCGTTAGGAGCCTTTGTTTTTGGATTAACTTCCGTTTGGCTCATTGGTTTTATTCAAGAACAAACCCGCGTCAAGGAAGATACGGTGATTGGGATCGTTTTTACGGGCTTTTTTGCATTTGGATTGATTTTAATTTCTAAGGTTCGTAGTTCAATTGATTTAACCCATATTTTATTTGGCAATGTTTTAGGGATTTCTAATGGTGATTTAATTCAAACGGGGATCGTCAGCGTGATCACCCTGGTTATCTTGATGGTGCTACGGAAAGACCTTTTTTTATTTTGTTTTGATCCGATCCATGCCCGTTCGATTGGGTTAAATACGACTTTTTTGTACTATACCTTGTTAACTTTATTGTCTTTAACGGCTGTTGCGAGTTTACAAACCGTTGGCATTATTCTCGTGGTTGCCATGTTGATTACCCCAGGGGCAACGGCCTATTTACTCTGCGATCGCTTTGATCAGATGATAGGGATCGCCCTCATTTCGGGGGTCTTTTCCAGCGTGGTCGGCACCTACCTGAGTTATTATTTGGACGGATCTACGGGGGGCTGTATTGTGGTTTTACAAACGCTCTTATTTGCATTAGCAATGATTTTTGCCCCCAAACACGGTATTTTAGCGAAACGAAAATCCTAGATTATTGAGCAACTTCATGGCCCGCTTCAGTAATGGCTTGTTTAATGGCTGCTTCAGAAGCCGCTGTTTTGACCGTAACGAGCTTGGTTGGAACATCGACATCCACTTGGGCATCTGGAAATTGTTGTTGAATGGCGTTGGTAATGGCGGTTGCACACGCATCACAGGCAATACTCGAAACGGTTAATTGAACTGACATAACAAATTTTCACAAAAGCAAAATGAATTGACAATTTGGGCGATCGCAACGGGCGGCTACCATTTAAGGACAGAAGCCTCTTCCCCCTGTTCTCGCTTGATCTTAGCATCTTTCTCAAACCAGGCAATGACCTGCCGATGGGTTAGTTCTTCGATGGGAATCCCTGCATCTTTCGCAATGACTATCAGCAACCGTAAGGAAGAAATCGTCAAACGAGTTAGAAATTTCTCCGATTGGCTTAGTAAGGCGGCATCCACATCAGCAGATTCCGCTTCAGTCAAAAATTGGCTAGATTGGGGATTGATCATGATGAATTTTTGTTAACTCATTATCTTAACTTAATCCTTAAGTATATCGGCGATCGCGAACCGATCAAATCCCGACTCAGAAGGTTAAGAAATCTGTCCAATTGGTGTTTGCAGTGGTTTTGAGTATTTTAAGTGCTTTAGACGATCACTCCGTCAACCTATCGAGCCAGCAAAAAGACTTAAGGGAAATCCCTTAGAAGTTAAAATGATATAAGTAGCACTACTTGAGTAGTTTAACGGAAGAAAAGTAATTTTTTCTGGATGAGAATAGCCCTATTGATAGATAATCGTTTTTTAAAGTGATTAATTTATTAATTTTGAGAGTATTGAAAATTCTTAAAATTAACCATCGAACGTCTGAGAGGAAGAAAAAATGCTTAACTTAAATTCTTTACCCCAAAACAACTCATCTGAATCCTTAATCGCCGTAGATACCGAAATTCCAGTATCTTCTAACCAGCCGACGCTAGACCCACCGACAAAAAAAACTCAATCTTCTGACGGTTTCTTCAGTAATTTGTCCAAAGTGTTTAAACTGGCTTTTTCATCTATTGATGATATTTAGCCAATTCATTCAAAACCAGCATGAGTTAACGCTTTCTGAGGAGAGGGAGTTCGACGGTCGCCTAGCTACTCCGCTTCCATTGGGAAATATTCCAGGTATTGCGATCCCAAGGCGTTAAATCTACCCCGCTTAAACGATTACTGACACCGACCACATCCGCCCGATGTACTAACGGGATTAAAATTGCATTTTGAATTAATAAATCATTCATTTGAATAAATAACTGTTGGCGTTTTTTAGGGTCTAATTCCCGTTGAGAGCGTTGCCAGAGTTGATCGTATTCAGGGTTGCAATGACGACCGTAGTTATCCCCTGCCCAATTATTGGCTTGGGTGGGAATAGCTGCACAGGTAAAGGTTTTCATATACTTTCCGGGATCGGGGCTAGAATTTCCGGTGGTGTACATTTGCAAATCCGCATTAAACCGCTCGACTGTATCCGTATTGGCAGGATCGCTGGAGAAAAAGATACTGGCATCAATGCTTTTTAGCTCAACATTAACGCCTAAGCTTTGTAATCCTTGCTTGATCACTTGTTGGGTTTTCTGGCGCAGCGGGTTAACCGTCGTTTGAAATACCACATTCATTTCCACGCCCTTTTTATCCCGTATGCCATTCCCATTGGTATCTTTCCAGCCTGCTTCATCGAGTAAATTAGCCGCTTTTTTTAAATCAAATTCGTATTGAGTATGGGGGGAATCGTATTCTTTCGGGAGTAACAAAACATTACTGGTGGCTTGCCCGGTGATACCGTAGAGTTGTTGTGCGATGGTCTGGCGGTCTACGGCTAAGGTAAAGGCTTCTCGTACTTTTTTGTCTTCTAAAAACGGATGGGGCGTTACTTTCTTTGAGCCTTGAGGGGCGGCTTGAGCGCGATCGCTTAAATTCAAACTAATCCGCTCACTTAAGGAGCCTAAGTTTGCAAGGACTTGACCTTTCCCTGCGGCTTCTAATTCCTTGAGAATGGGGGCTTCAACCTGTAAATTAAAGGCATAATCCGCATCATTGGTCTGTAAAACAGCTCTCGCCGCTGAGGTTGCATCTCCGCCGCCTTTAAGTTCAATCCGTTGAAATCCTAACGTTTTAGCCTCTCGGAAATGGGGATTGGGTTCATAAATTACGATGTCTCCTGGTTTGAATTGAACGACTTTATAGGGCCCGGTTCCGACAGGTAATAAATTAGCAGGGGCTTGTCGTGCCTTTTCGCCGCTATATTGGGCAAATTGATGACGGGGTAAGATAACGCCTTCACTACCGACAAAGGGCAGAAACCAAGCCGGATTCGCTTCTTTAAAGGTAATTTTGACGCGATCGCGATCGAGGGCTTCAACTTGTTTAACCGCTTCATAGGTTCCCGCACTGGTAGAACCGACTTTGGGATTGGTAATAAATTGGTAAGTAAAAACCACATCTTGGGCTGTAAAAGGTGTGCCGTCTGACCATTTAATATCTGATCTGAGTTTCCAGATCACCGATTTACCATCTTTACTTAACCCCCCGTTGGCTAAAGAAGGGATTTCTGCGGCGAGAAAAGGGATCAGTTGACCGTTTTTGTCAAAAGTGGCTAAGGGTTCTAAGGTAATGCGGCTGGCTTCTGCATCTTTAAAGCCGGTGGATAAATGGGGGTTTAAAATAGTCGGGGCTTGCCAAGATAGTAGCTTGAGGGTTTGGGCGTTATTGGCGGTAGAGGATGGAGAGGGAGGGCTGACAGAAGCAGATTGGCATCCTAGCAAGAGGAAGGGCAAGATACTGAAACTTAAAAAAGCTCGATATAATCCAGAGAAACGGCTATACATTAATTTTGGGGTCACTGCTCTGTTTACTTGTTTGGTCTGCTGACGGTCAAGTCCCACTTTATCGCAGTTTGAAATTCGATAATACTGTATTTATTTGTGATTAATCAATCAAATGGAAACGATTGTTCAATTAAGGGCCGCTAAAATTCCATTTTTAGGCAAAATTGCGGTTCATTACTGGTACGCTGTTTTACGAGGCAATCAAGCAACCCGTTGGGAAGTCTGGCAAACGCCCTATTTGTGTCAAGAAAGTTGGGGGCATTTACATAAAAACCTGATGCCGATTGAATGCGGAGTCGGAAATGGGGACAGTTGGTTAGCCACCCAATGGACGGAGGAAATGGCGATCCGATTAGCAGAAATTATTGAAAATACGCCTGAAACCTACCCCTATAAATACGTATACCGTTATTTTCCTGGCCCCAATAGTAACACCTATGTCCAATGGATTTTAAATCAAGCAAACTGTGATTATGGTTTAAGTATTCGGGGAATTGGTAAACATTATAAAAAATTCTTTTTTATCTAAAAAAATCCTCCCTTAAGGTTACAAAACAGGAGGCACTTTAAAACGTCAATTTATTGAAGACCGTAGCGGTTCTCAAAAGTATAGATAGAAACTGCTTGGTGAGGTCAATTAAAACTAGCTAGGATTGTTTATTTTGGTTGGTTTGAGAGGATTGTTCCTGTTGATAAGCAGATTGGTCTTGCTTTCCCCCAGAGTTGTTATAGTCGGCCTTTTTTTCTTCGGATTGTTGGCTTTTATAACTAGCTTGATAATCGGATTGAGAATTTTGATTATCTTGTTTGTAGGTACTTTCTTGGGAGTAACTTTGATTTCCTGCGGCTAAAGCAATGGGAGTTAGCATAAAGCTAAAACAAGCGATCGTAATAATTAGAATAAATTGGGTAATCTTTCCGAGCATAGTAAGCCTCTTTAAAATTTACTGGCTCATCATAAAATTTTTCCGTTATTTTTAACTGTACTTTGCATAACATTTCCTGATTTTCTTTAGGATGTTAAAAACAATTGATCCTATAAAATCAACCGTTTTAAAAATATCCTTTCAAATAGTTCAATTAATCCCATCGCTTATCGTTTTTTATTTTTATTACTGTTAAAGTTCCATTGAAAGCGGTTTGGCGTTGGGTTTATACCCGTTAACGGCTCGAAATGTATTTTCCAACCAATGGGGTAAACTGCCTAAGGCTTTAGCACGAGATTGAATTTCAATTTTGCCAAATACATCGTTATTGTCGGTGGGTTCATTACCGGCATTTTGGGCTTTATTGCCTTGGAATTGGGGCAAGCTATTAACCGCAATCACTTGGGGCGTTTCGGTAACGCCTGCTTGGGTTTTAAGTTCATCGGTCAGAATAAACAGTGCGCCGCCTTTGCCGAAACCTGGATGAGTCCCTGTTCCCGCGATCGCCGAGTTATTGATAAAGGTAGTCGTATCTAAAATTAAGCGACCCCCTTTAACAAAAATTGCTCCTCCTAACCCTGCGCCACCGCCCCCAAAACCGAGGCCCCCATTCCCTGCCCCAAAGCCGCCTTTTCCTGCCATACCGACCTGACCCGCAATGCCTCCATTTCCGCCGAAGCCCGCCGCACCGCCACCACCACCGAAGCCTCCATTCCCCCCATCGCCCCCATCTCCACCTTGACCACAGAAGATCGGTAACATTTCAGCCTGAGAGGATTTTTGAGTCGATTTATTGAATAAAGGTTGGCTGTTGACTTTTTTCGGTAAAACTGGATTTAAGGATTTTTGTCCCGTCGTCGGGCTGGGTTTAGCCATTGGTGTAGTTGGTTTCGCTTCTAGATCAAAGTTTTCATCTAAAGTTGCTTCTAAACCTGTCTCATCGTTGGAGCCATAACCCGCAGTTTGACTTGATTGAGGTTCTTCCGTTGTTGGAATGGTACACAAATTACCGCCATTACCCCCATTCCCCGCATTGCCAAAGCCACCAAAACCGCCCCCGCCCCCAAAGGCAATACTTCCAATCGTTCCAGTACCGCTATTGGTTCCAAAGCTTCCAAAATAGCCAACTCCGCCATCTCCTCCGTTCCCGCCATTACCCCCATTGCCGCCGTTTAATCCCCCATTACCCCCATTGCCCCCATTTCCCGCATTTCCAAAACCGCCGAAGCCCCCGCCTCCACCGAAAACAATACTACCAATCCCACTAATTCCAATTCCATTCACCCCCGCGATCGCGCCCCGATTGGCAAACAGTTCTCCCCCCTCGCTGGTAATATTAATTCCTTCTAAACTGAGACGATCCGTATCTAAACCACCTAACGTAATGCCATTAAAACCCGCCACGCCGCCCCGATTTACATAAAATTTTTCTTTGGATTGGGTGATAAAACTTTTAGTACGTTCCGTTGGGTTTTGCTGACTTCCGCTACCGCCAATGGCTTGATTATTCGCAAAAGTAACATTCGCCAGTTTGACTTTTCCGCCTTTCATCAACAAACCGCCCCCCATTCCCGCCGCACCACCACTGCCGTTTCTACCCGATTCTCCTTGGGCCAAACCGTCCACAATATTGACACTTTCGAGGGTGACATTCCCTTTTTCGATTTCTAACACCCGATAGGTTTTGTTCCCACTGATACTGTCGTCGCCATTTCCTAAAATCGTTAAATCGCTTTGAATGGCAGGAAGGGGACTGGTTAAAGTAATCACACCCTTGACTGACGATAAATCAATGACATCCAAATCCGCATTCAGATTGGCTTGATTAATCGCCCAACGCAATGATCCTGAATTATCGCTATCTTCCGTCGTTGTAACGCTAATTTTTTGTGAAACATTGGAATAGGCTGCTAATGATTGATGGGAAAAGACGAGATGTGTTTCTGGTCTTAACGGATGAATTTGAACTGCTAATTCTTGAGCCTCGGCAACATCAGCTTCCGCGACAACGAACGGATTAATCTTTCCCAATGAAAATAAATTAAAAAAAAGATTTAAACTAACAATTAAACAACCTAAAATAATGCTGCGACCAAGATAACTCAAAATTGAATTAAGCGTTAAGGATTTAAAATTAGCTATTTTCATCATCAAGTCTTCCCGTCCATAGCGCACACTAACGCAACAATAAAACACTTCCGCGGATTCATCAATCCCTCATCTCTATAAATTAATATTTTTTGCAGAATCCTATTTTTACATTCTCGAAATTCGATTTTATTGTGTATTTCGATACAAAAAAAAAGAATTAATCGTTTAGAATTTCACAGATAAAGTTTAGAAAAAATTTTATTCAATTGACCTTTAAGCAGTCGCTATTGAGTTCTTTGAGTAAAATAATTGTTTTGATTTCTCAAGGAACCGACTTCCGTTAATCGATTAATTTCTACTGTTTAAATTTGGCTTGATAATAATTTTTTAATTCTAAAGATTATTTTTTTGTTAATTAATTCTTGGCTATGGATACGGAAAAATCTTTATTAGAAACACCAGAACCGATTAAAACGGCTGGCAAACTTATCTATGGATTAAATGATAAACCGCCGCTGTATGAGGGATTGTTTGTTGCCATTCAACACGTTATGGCGATCTTTGTCCCCATCGTCACGCCACCATTAATTATTTGTGGTGCATTGCAGGTGGATCCCACCAATACCGCGATGATTGTCGGGATGTCGTTACTCATTTCTGGGGTTGCTACGTTTATTCAAGCCCATCGCCTCGGCCCTATCGGTACAGGGTTACTTAGTATTCAGGGAACCAGTTTTTCCTTTGTGGGCCCGATTATTTCTGTCGGTTTAGCAGCAAAAGCCGGTGGGCAATCGGTGGAATCTGCTTTAGGTTTGGTTTTTGGCTTGTGTTTTTTTGGAGCCTTACTGGAAATTTTGCTGAGTCAGTTTTTAGAGTTAGCACAAAAAATTATTACGCCCCTGGTGACAGGCATTGTCGTGACCTTAATCGGCACCACTTTAATCAAAGTCGGCGTGACAGATATGGCGGGGGGATTCTCGGCGATGGGAACCGATGCCTTTGGAAGTGTCAAAAATTGGAGTGTGGCCCTGACGGTTTTATTGCTAATTACCTTTTTGAGTGTGAGTCGTAATCGTTATATCCGCATGGGATCGATTGTGATTGGGCTAATTGTGGGATATGGGATTTGTCTCCCCTTAGGAATGGTTGATTTTAGTGCCTTACAAGGGTTGCCACCCATTAATTTCCCGATCCCGTTTCGTTTTGGATTGAGCTTTGACTGGGCGATGTTTATTCCCTTTGCCATTATTTATATTGCAACGGCGATCGAATGTATTGGTGATATTACGGCAACTTCGATGGTAACGGAAGAACCCATTAAAGGGGGTTTATATTTCAAACGTCTTAAAGGCGGCATTTTAGGGGATGGGGTTAATTCCCTGTTAGCGGCAATTTTTAATACGTTCCCCAATACCACTATGAGCCAAAATAATGGGCTGATCCAAATTACCGGGGTGGGAAGTCGTTATATCGGCTATTATCTAGCGGTTATTTTGACTTTATTAGGTTTATTTCCCATTATTGGGGGAATTTTAAATACAATTCCTAAGCCGGTTTTAGGGGGCGCAACGATTATTATGTTTGGCTCGGTGGCAGTCGCGGGGATTAATATTCTGCGGATGGTGGATATGGATGTGCGTTCCTCGATGATCGTTGCGGTTTCTTTATCCTTTGGCTTAGGGGTGACGTTTTCGCCTGAATCCTTGGCTAATATGCCCCAGATTATTAAAGATGTTTTTTCCTCAGGTATCGCAGCAGGCGCGATCGCGGCCTTAGTTTTAAACGTGATTTTGCCAGGGCGATCGCCAAACCAGAATAACCACGAAGCAGATTTTTTGGAAAAATAAACTTCTAACCCCTGAATTTGATTACAGTTGCCTATTCAACTTCTTCAAATAACAACTCTTCCAAGATCATCTGCATTTTTTCATCTTCAGGAGAGACTAATTCTACCTGATCCCCATCAGTGGATTTGGCCAAAAAGAGCAAAGGAGCTAAGGGGGTGTAGATCGAATAGCGTTGCTCTTTATGGTAAAAACTAACGAGAAATTGGAGTTCTTCCGGTTCTAGGGGCTGGTCTTCGTTTTCCAACTCTAGGGTTAAAATATCATCATCTTCGATGGGAGGAAGTTCTCCACTGACCGTCAAACTGTAGGCGGTATATTTGAGGCTAAGATCGAGTTCCGCTAAAACCGCTTTAGCATCGGGGAAAATTTGTTCAATTTCTTCTTCGTCTTCTAATAAAACTGCGTCGGAAAATTCATCATCTTCGTCATCTTCGTCATCCCAAGCGATAATCACAACGGGAATATCAACAGGCATGAGCAATAAATAGTTGATATCGTCAACTTCGATGGAATTTTCGACATAGCAGTCTAACATCCGTCCCTTCTCATCGACGAGGGTTACGCTATCCGATTCGTCTGGCTCGTTTTCTGGATTAATTAGATAAGAAGACATAGAACTCAGGAATACTGTGAGTAATTAGAATATCATATTTGAGGTTCCTGTCCTGTCTTTTTCAGATTTAGGAATTCAACCAGGGAGCTTGTTCTAGAGCTTCAAACCCTTTTACATCGGTCAAGTTGTACTGGAGCGGGGTAATGGTAATGTAGTTGGATTGAATAGCTTGAACGTCGGTCGGAATGGCGGGAGACAGATGGCTGTGATAGGGTTGTTCAATTTCTTTAGCAATTTCTCCTGCGAGCCAATAATAGCTTTTTCCCCTCGGATCAAGGCGTTTTTCAAAGGTTTCTACATAACGGCGCAGCCCTTGACGGGTTAAGATAACTCCCGCGATCGCGTCTTCACTCACTGCCGGAATATTGACACTCAGCAAAGTCGGTTGGGGCAAAGGGTGTAAGGACAGATGAGCCACTAAGCTTTTGGCAAAATTAGCAGCAGGCTGAAAATTTTTAAAGGTAAAACTGGTTAAACTCACGGCAATACTGGGAATCCCTTCAATTAATCCTTCCATGGCCGCCGAGACGGTTCCTGAATAGAGGACATCGGTTCCTAAATTGGCCCCGTGATTAATCCCTGCTAAAACGAAATCCGGTTGTTCTGGCATTACCGCAGAGAGGGCAAACTTGACACAATCGGCGGGGGTTCCTGAACATGACCAGGCCGTAACCTGGGGATGAAACACCTCCTCTACCACTTCCGCACGGATAGGACGATGAAGGGTTAAACCGTGACCCGTGGCCGACATTTCGCGGTCAGGACAAACAACGGTGACGTGATGCCCCGCTTCGGCTAAGGTATTGGCGAGGGTACGCACTCCAAGGGCAAAAATACCGTCATCATTACTGACAAGTAATTTAAGAGGGGTGTGGGTCATAAATTTGGAATTCGTGAAAGGCGTTAGGGTTCTATTTTGCCGAATGGCGGGAGTTCGGTAAACTAAAGATCAGTAACGGGTTCCATTATCCCTTCACTTTAACTTCCTGACTATTGCTAAATTATGACTACCCAGTTAGAGACGGATCTCAAAACGCTACAACAAGAAGCTTTATCTGCGATCGCCGCTACAAGCAATCTCGATGACTTGGAACAGTTACGCATTCATTACCTGGGCAAAAAAGGGCAATTATCCCAAATTCTACGGGCAATGGGCAAGTTAAGTGCGGAAGAAAGACCCGTTATCGGCGCGATCGCGAATGAGGTTAAAGAAGCCGTCCAAACCCAATTAGATGATCGCAAACAAAATTTACAAAATGCAGCCATTCAAGCCCAATTAGCGGCGGAAACCTTGGATGTCACCATGCCTGGCGTTTATCGTCCCCTCGGCCGTATTCATCCCCTCAACAGTACGGTTGATAAGGTACTAGAAATCTTTGTGGGTCTAGGTTACACCGTCGCTACCGGGCCCCAGGTGGAAACGGATTACTACAATTTCGAGGCGTTAAATATTCCTGCCGATCACCCTGCCCGTGATATGCAAGATACTTTCTTTCTTGGTGATGGACGATTATTGCGAACCCACACCTCCCCTGTCCAAATTCGCTATATGGAAACCCACGAGCCGCCCATCCGTATTGTTGCCCCTGGTCGCGTTTATCGTCGAGATACGGTGGATGCCACCCATTCAGCCGTTTTCCATCAGGTAGAATTGTTGGCGATTGACAAGGGCTTAACCTTTACCGATCTCAAGGGAACGATTAAGGAATTTGTCAAACAGATGTTTGGGGAAGAATTACCCGTCCGTTTTCGCGCCAGTTATTTTCCTTTTACGGAACCGTCGGCTGAGGTGGATGTGCAGTGGAAAGGCAAATGGTTAGAGGTCATGGGATGCGGTATGGTTGACCCCAATGTGATGAAATCTGTAGGTTATGAGCCGGAAATTTATACGGGGTTTGCCGCCGGTTTCGGTGTGGAACGTTTTGCCATGGTCTTACACCAAATTGATGATATTCGTCGGCTTTATACGAGCGATTTGCGCTTTTTACGTCAGTTTTAATTCGGGAAAATAGCGATCGCGGCCTTGCTTTGTTATGGGGATTAAAATTGAGAGGCAATCATTGAATGCTCATTTAATGAACTCTGATCGCCTTGATGGGGAGATTAAATTTTAAATTTACTTCTTAGCACAGCGATCGCTGGAATTGTAAACAATGGTGCTGAAACGACCGTCAACGGTTCCCACTTCTACACAATAACCCGTTTTGTTTTCAACGTAATAGGAGGTTTTCCCCCCGTCCCAAGTAACGGTATTTTTATAGGTGTAGCCCCGTGATTCTAAGTCTCCCTGGGCTTGCCCAGCCCTTGCGCCTACGAGATCTTCTAATTCGGGTGGAACGGTGCTATAGAGATTTTCAGGAGTTTTACCTTTTTTCTTCGCACTAGAACTAGAAGAGTGTGTACTGCTCTTGTTCGATTCTGAACAAATTCCATTACTTCGGCCTGGCCCTGTGTAGGATACGTCGGGTGTCCCGTCAGGGCTAATGGTGATAGAAATTGTTACGCCTGAACCTGTCGCTTCGTAAGCATTGTTATTGAATTTTCTCAGTTTGGCTTCTTTGCCATTAATAAAAACGGGGCCGC
The DNA here is from genome assembly GCA_035285545.1 of Snowella sp. Classification (GTDB taxonomy): domain Bacteria; phylum Cyanobacteriota; class Cyanobacteriia; order Cyanobacteriales; family Microcystaceae; genus Snowella. The sequence goes on from JAYKGY010000128.1 coordinate 13,993, forward strand.
CTTGATCCGCATGAACTTCAATTTTTCCAGGGCAGGTGTAGTTGAGCAAAGGAATAGCGGCAAGACTGGCTGTAGCGGTCATGACAATTTGGGAAGCAGCAACCGCGATCGCCGAAGTCGCCATTAATAGCTTGTTCATAGCTTTTGTTTCTGAATTTCAAATATTTTTCAGGATAATTATCCAATAGATAATGACAAGCGTTGGATAATAACTGTAAAAATTTACAAAGTAAGTGAACAAGAAACAATTTGAGCGAAAAATTGATCAATAATCTAATATAAAATCAATTAATTTTACTCAAAATGAAGTCTTTTACTTGTTTCACATCCTTTACGATAACCGCGATCGCTGTAGTATCCACAATTACAACGATTCCCAGCCATGCCGCATCCACGACTAGCAAAGCTCAATCCGCCTGTTTGTCAGCAGTAGCGAAAGTTGTCAATACAAATGCCAGCAAACTGTCTGTGATTCAAGCCAAAGAAACCTCCAAGGGTGTAGAAATCCAAGTAAAAGTACCCGGAGCCGAAAAACCTTGGTTATGTACCTCAACCAAAAACGGTACGGTGAAAAAAGGGAGTGTTATGTACAGTGGCGAAGGATAATAATTAGTACAACCGAATAAAACATTAAAAAATTTAATAGTCTTAAATCCCTAGAAATTAGTAGGGACATAATACCATTATGTCCTGAGCAAAAAAGACTATTTTGCTTTTAATTAAGTTGACTTGCTTATCTATTTTTAACTTGTTAATTTCAATCAACCCCATCAAATTTACGTCTTATTGATTCAATGTTAACTTCTAAATTATCGGCCTCCTTACTCATTGCCAGTCTTGTTGTCGCTGCTCCCGTTGTTACTCTGGCTGGTAGCGATATTCGCACAGAACGGGTTCAATTTAAACCTGGAACCAGTGGCAAAGTCATCAAAGGTACTATTAAGGGCTATCAAACCGTTGATTACGTAATCAATGCCCGTAAAGATCAATCGGCTAACATCAGCATGGCTAGTAAAAACACTGCGGCCTATTTCAATATTTTGGCTCCTGGCGAAAAAGAGGTTGCCATGTTTAATGGTTCAATGAATGACAACCAATTTGAAGGCACACTTCCCAAAACAGGTGATTATAAAGTACGGGTTTATTTAATGCGGAGTGCGGCTCGTCGCAATGAAGTAGCCAACTACACCCTAGATATCAATATTTCGGACTAAATGGATAAACGTTACGGCCTAGAATGAAAACATGGATGTAATTCTCTGTCATCAAACCGCAGATTTTGACGCATTAGGGGCGGCTGTAGGTTTGTCGCGTCTTAAAGCCGGTAGTCGTATTGTTTTAACGGGTGGGGCCCATCCGGCGGTGCGGGATTTTTTGGCCCTACATCGGGATGAGTTGGCTCTGATAGAAATGCGGAGTGTGAATGAAAAGGCCCTAAGATCCGTCGCTATTGTCGATAACCAACAGCGCGATCGCTTGGGAAAAGCCGCGAAGTGGTTAGATCTAGAACAGGTTAAACATATTGAACTTTACGATCATCATCTCAATATTGAATCCGATATTCCTGCCACTTTTCGGCAAGTGGAAGCTGTAGGAGCCACAACGACCTTAATGGTGGAAAAATTACAGGAAACGGATTTAAGCTTAAATTCTGTGGAAGTTTCCGTCATGGCTCTGGGGATTCACGTCGATACAGGTTCTTTGACCTTTGCCCAAAGTACGGCGAGGGATGCAAGGGCTTTAGCCTGGTTGATGGAGCAGGGAGCCAATGTGCGGACGATCGCGGAATATGTTGATCCAGGATTTCCGCCCCCGTTACAGGCCCTATTTGCCGAAGCGATGGAGCAATTACAGACTCAGGTTATTCATGGCTATCGCATTGCCGCCGTACTGTTAAAAACCGAATCGTTTATTGCGGGCCTATCAAATTTAGCCGAACGTTTGATTGAATTAACCGAAAGTGATGCCCTGCTATTTGCCCATCACTACACCCAACGCCGAGAACAGGTTGCTTATCCCGAAGGACGTTTAACGATTATTGGTCGTACTCACATTGAAGGAACAGATTTAAATGAATTGTTTGCTCCTCTGGGTGGAGGTGGTCATGCTCAAGCGGCATCCTTAAGTTTACGGGGGGTTGACCCAGAAGCAACTTTGCAGGAATTAGTCCAAGATCTGATTGCCCAAGTCCCCCATCCTTTAACGGCGAGAGATCTTATGTCTTCTCCCGTGCGGACGATTCGCCCCCAAACGACTATTGAGCAGGCGCAACGGGTGTTATTTCGCTATGGCCATTCGGGCCTATCGGTCGTCGATGAACAGGATGAGTTAGTCGGCATCATTTCCCGTCGAGATATTGATCTGGCGTTACATCATGGTTTTAGCCATGCTCCCGTTAAAGGCTATATGACCCGCTATTTAAAAACCATTGCCCCGAATACGCTGCTGACAGAAATTGAGTCAATGATGGTCACTTACGATGTGGGCCGTCTGCCTGTGGTGGAAAGTGGCAAATTAATCGGTATTGTTACCCGTACTGATGTTTTACGCCAAATTCATCAAGATCGAGAAAATAATCATCGACCAGAACGGAAAGCCCCGTTAACCTCCTGTTTATTGCCGTCCATCCGCGATCGCCTCCATCCTGCTCTGTGGGATTTTTTACAAAAAGCTGCCCTTAAAGCGGAACAACAAGGCTGGAATTTATATTTAGTGGGTGGGGCTGTTCGAGATTTATTGCTGGATTCTCCTGAAAAAAGTCTGTTATTACAAGACATTGATTTAGTGGTAGATGGCTTTCACCGCTCAGCCGATGTGGGGGCGGGGGTTACGTTAGCTCAACAGTTACAGGAAAATTATCCACAAACCCGACTTTCCGTTCACGGGGAATTTCAAACGGCTGCTTTACTTTGGCATAAGGATCCTGAATTAGGCTCGTTATGGGTCGATATTGCCACCGCGAGAACAGAATTTTACCCCTATCCGGCGGCCAATCCCCAAGTAGAAGCGAGTTCCATTCGCCAAGACCTCTATCGTCGGGACTTTACCATTAATGCCCTAGCCGTCCGTTTAACTCCCCCCCGTTCAGGAGAATTATTAGACTTTTTTGGCGGGATTTTAGACCTGCGATCGCGTCAAATTCGGGTACTCCATGCCAACAGTTTCATCGAAGATCCGACCCGTATTTATCGAGCAGTACGCTTTGCCGTGCGGTTAGGTTTTGAAATTGAACCGCAAACGGAAGTTTACATCCGCTATGCCATCGAAAGTGGGGTTTATGAGCGGTTATTGCTAGAGAATCACCCTGCCCCAGCTTTAACCACCCGTTTAAAAGCTGAATTAAAAATTATTTTAGACGCTCCCTATTGGAAATCGGCTCTGCAACGCTTGGATAATTTAGGGGCGTTAAAGTGCTTACATTCTCGGCTAGTGTTAACGTCTGAACTCTGGTGGCAGTTGCGTTACGTTTCCCGTTGGTTAGCCTATCTTGACTCGGATAATCAGTGGGAACATTGGTTAATTCGTTTAGCCGTTTTAATTGCTTCCCTGCAACCTCAGGAACGCGATCGCATTGCTGAAAATTTACAATTCCCTAAATTAATGATCGAAGGATTACAGCGATTAGAGCCGATTACCCAGCAAATTGAGCAAGCCTTAACCCCTCAACCCACCAACAGTAAAATTGTTCAAACCTTGAAAGCTTATAAAACGGTTCACTTAATTTTAGTGGCCGTTAAAAGTTCTAAATTCATTCGTCATGTCATTTGGCGTTATTTAACCCAACTTTCTCAAGTTCAGGCTCCGCTAAACGGGGAAGATTTAAAAGCCATGAGCTATAAACCTGGCCCCCACTTTAAACAAATTTTAGAGACTTTACTCTCAGCGACTTTAGATGGGCAAATCCACGATTATCAAGATGCTGAACTATTTGTACAACAAATTCACAATTCTCTGGGGGATTCGGGATTCAAAAGTCTGTAGGTGGGACTGGCCCACCTTTTTAGTCTTCACAACGCTTATTTCTGGCCTGCTTTAACGCATTCTTCGACTATCGGCAGAACGGATTCAACATCTTTCCAGCCTAAGATTTCGGTCGTTTTCTTTTCTAAATTTTTGTAAGTGCGGAAAAATTCAGCAATTTCATCCAAGCGATGGCTAGCAATATCCTTGAGGGATTTAACCTGGGCATAACGGGGATCTTTGTCGGGAACACAGAGAATTTTTTCGTCGCGATCGCCGCCATCAATCATTTCCAGCATCCCAATGGGGCGCGCTGTAATCACGCAACCAGGGAAAGTAGGTTGATCCATAATGACCATCCCATCGAGGGGATCGCCATCATCCGCCAAGGTATTGGGGATAAAACCGTAATCGTAGGGATACTGTACAGAGGCATACAGAACGCGGTCTAAGGCAAAGGCATTCATATCCTTATCAAACTCATACTTATTCTTGCTGCCAGCGGGAATTTCAATTAAAACGTTGACTAAACCAGGCTTGGGTTGGGCAGGAATACGCGATAAATCCACAACTTTTCTCCGTCTATTACAATTTCTTAAAGATTAATGACGGGGTAAGTATACACCTCCCCCACTGCATTTTACAAGTAAAGCTGACTCCGGAAAGGGGATTGTTCGTTATTATAGAGCGCAGTAAGATCAGGAAATTAAATCTCCCTTAAGCATTACCGTTTTCATCTGTATCAAGGTAAATTTATATGGGGCAATTTCACGAAATCAGCTATTTTTTAAAAGTTGAATTACCGTTTAAAAAAGTAATCGATATTATTATTGAGTCTGCCCGCAAAATACATTGGCCAAATCCGGGGCATGGACAGCAGGCTAAAACATTTTTTGAAAAAATTGATTACAAGCAAGGTAAGATTTTGATTCGGAAAAAAGATCCCCAGGGAAAGCCATTAAAAAATCCTTACCTAACGAATGAACTTATTATTATTCTGTTGAAAGAGCAGACCTCGGATCAATATCAAATCCTCATTCGGAGTGAAAGTCCTGTATCCCTCCCGTTAGGGCATAATTACGACAATGTTGTGACCGTTAAAAACGAGATTATCTATAAAAATCGACTTTTTCAATTAACCCATGCTATTTCTCCAGAGATTCATAAAAAATCTCCACCGAATCCCCCAAAAATGATTCATTATCCCCACAATGATCCCTATCGTATTTTAGGCATCAAACCCAATGCAACCGCTTCAGAAGTCACAGAAGCCTATTTACAAGCAATCCGTAATTATCATCCTGATAAATTAATGGGATTAGGTATGGCTCCCGAATTCATCCAACTAGCTGAACAACGAACAAAAGAAATTAATGCTGCCTATGAAGTCTTAAAACAGCAATTATCTTCTCAATAAAGATTTTCTTTTTGTCCTTCTTGTTGCATAATAGCGTTTATTACGATTTTTAGAATATATCAAATATTTATCATAAATATTTTAATCCCCAGTCAACCTCAATAAGGATGGCTCATTTAAAACCAAATTAAGGACTTGTAAAATCTCGTTATGTTGATAGATTGGATTCCTTTTGAAATACGAATTAATACTGTGATGTTGGCAGGGAGTTGTTTATGGTCTTTAGGTTTATATTTAAGCTTAATTTCCCTAAAAAATAATTTAATTGAACAGTTACAACGTTGGTTTAATTTCGCTGAGCGATCGCTGTACACTTCTGAAGAAGAATTTGAGAAAACTCGGCCTGCAAGGGAAGCCCAAAACACTTTTTATGCGTCAATTTTTAGTATTGTACCTTTTCTTGTTTTAGGGGGGCTTTGTAATTGGGGCATTGAAGCTGGATTAGGAGAAAGTTGGGGCATTAGTACCGGAATTTTGATGTGTATTTCAGGGGCAATTTATGCTCTCGGAAAACAAGATAGTGTTCAGCCGTAATCTCTAAAATCTATTCAGCTATCTTTAAATTTAAACCGATTTAATGATTAAAAAATCGCAATTGTTTATGTTAAATTTCTCTGGGAAACGCTGCTTGGTGAGTATATTAATGCTCTTTACGCTAGCATTTTCTGTAATTGCCTGCGCTCCGCCGACCGATCCTAATCAAGTCGTTTTTTCCATTCTAAGTGACCCTAAAACCTTTAATGCGGTACTATCTCAAGAATCTCCCAATATTTTCGGCTATACCTATGAAGGATTGATTACCGAAAATCCCATTACGGGAAAAAAAGAACCTGCCCTCGCCGAATCCTGGGAAGTTGCTGAGGATAATAAACGCATTATTTTTACCCTAAGACCTAATTTGAAATGGTCAGATGGTCAACCCTTAACCGCAAAAGATGTGGTATTTAGCTATAACGAGCTTTACCTTAATCCTAAAATTCCTAACAATTATCGGGATAGTTTAAGAATTGGTCAAAGTGGAGCTTTTCCAAAAATTCGCCAATTAGATGATAGACGCATTGAATTTACCATTGCTGAACCTTTCGCGCCGTTTTTAGATAGTGCAGAAATTCCAATTTTACCGGAACATATTTTACGAGAAACGATTGAGAAAAAAGATGATAAGGGCAATCCCATTTTCCTGAGTACCTGGGGAACCGATACACCGCCCCATAAATTAGTTGTCAATGGGCCCTATAAATTAAAAGATTATGTGACGAGCCAGCGCATTGTTTTTGAGAAAAATCCTTACTACTACAAAAAAGATGATGCCGGTAATACTTTACCCCATATTCCTGAAGTGGTTTTAGCGATCGTTGAATCGACTGATACGTCTTTATTGCAATTTCGCTCTGGCGGATTAGATTCCATTGGGGTGAGTCCTGAATCATTTTCGTTATTAAAAAAGGAAGAAAAGCGGGGAAATTTTACTATCTATAATGGGGGGCCTGCTTACGGGACGACCTATTTAACGTTTAATCTCAATCAAGGAAAACGTCAGGGTAAACCCCTCGTAGATCCGATTAAATCCCAATGGTTTAATAATCTCAATTTTCGTCGAGCGATCGCCCATGCCATTGATCGCCAACGCATGATTAATAACATTTATCGAGGATTAGGCGAACCTCAAAATTCTCCCGTTTCTGTTCAATCTCCTTTTTATAATCAAGCTATCAAAGGATATGATTATGACCCTAAAAAAGCGAAGGAATTGCTATTAGCAGCAGGGTTTACTTATAACGATCAGGAGAAATTGTTGGATCCATCGGGTAACCCAGTTCGTTTTACCTTAAATACCAATGCAGGGAATAAAATCCGAGAAGCGTTAGGAACTCAAATTCAAGAAGATCTAGGTAAAATTGGCATTCAAGTTGATTTTAGTCCCATTGCCTTTAATGTTTTAGTTGATAAGTTAAGTAACAGCTTAGAATGGGATGCCATTATTCTAGGATTAACGGGCGGGAACGATCCCCATGCCCCCAATATCTGGTATACCGACGGTAATTTACACATGTTTAACCAGAAACCACAACCCGGAAGTCAGCCAATTGAGGGTCGCGTCGTAGCAGACTGGGAACAACAAATCGCGGATTTATACCTTAACGGATCACAAGAACTCGATCTGGAAAAACGCAAAGCAATTTATAAGGAATCTCAAGTCTTAACAGAAAGATATTTACCCTTTATTTATTTAGTCAATCCCTATGCCTTATCTGCCGTCAGAAATCGTTTTTGTGGCATTGAATTTTCGGCATTAGGTGGAGCTTTCTGGAATTTAGATGAACTCAAGATTTGTGACCCGAAAACGAGTCAATAAGCAGTCAGTTTTAAGGGTTTTCTTTCATCCAGTTTCGAGTTCCAAAGGATTGACAAGCTCGACTCGCAATTTTAGCAGCAGAGGTTAACCCCTCTATTAAATCATTTTCTCTCATCGAGGAATCTTTAATGTTTTCTAAAATAAAATGGCAAAATGCACCATGAAAAATATCGCCTGCCCCTAAAGTATCAACTGCTTTAATGTTAGGGATGTAAATTTCACCTTGCTCTGCCTGAGTATAATATTGAATCGGTTGATCGCCTTTTGTGATGGCAATATACGGGATATTTTGAGCCACTAAATAATTTAACGTTTCTGTTGAATTACTACAATGAGGAGGAAAAAAATTAGCTGAACAAATCGCATAATCAACCCAGGGTAATAATTGCTCCAATCCGGGTTTCCAACTGCCGCCATCTAAGACAATGGGAATATTTTTCTTTTTGGCTTCTTCCGCGATCGCTGGGCTAATGGCCATTTGATGCCCGTCAATCAGAACAATATCAATATCCGTTAAAATATTAGGGGGAATTTGATCAATCTTAGCTTGGGATTTAGTCGCATTCAAAGAAATTACGGCTCTTTCTCCTGTATTTTGGGTCACAATGACAGATGACACCGCAGGGGATTCTCTCCAATGGGGATCTAACTCAAGATGTCGAATCTGATGGGTTTCTAAGTCATGACGAATAACAGATGTTAAGGGATGATGCCCAATCATACTCAGTAAGGTTGCCCGATTACCTAAAAATTGAAACGTTATCGCTGCATTGGTTGCAGGGCCACCCGCCGCGATCTCGGTATCAAGAGCCACAATTTTTTCATTCTGTCTGGGGAACTGAGCCACTAAATATAAAAAATCTAAGGTTGTTAACCCGACAAATAATCCATTCATTATTAATCAATAAATTTATAAAACAATCATGAAAGTAGGAACATTATATCTAGTTGGCACACCGATTGGAAATCTAGAAGACATGACCTTTAGAGCAATTGAAACGCTCAAAAAAGTTGATTTAATTGCCGCAGAAGATACCCGCCATACCGGAAAATTATTACAATATTTTAAAATTGAAACCCCCCAAATTAGCTATCACGATCATAACCATCAATCGCGCTTACAAACGTTATTAAACTATCTTAATCAGGGGCAAAATTTAGCCTTGGTCACCGATGCCGGAATGCCAGGCATTTCCGATCCAGGCTACGAACTGGTTCAAGCTTGTTTAGCCGAAGAAATAGCGGTTATTCCTATTCCAGGGGTGACTGCTTTAATTACTGCCCTCGTTGCCTCTGGTTTACCGACGGATCGGTTCATTTTTGAGGGATTTCTACCAACAAAGAGTAAAGAACGGCAAGCTCGTTTACAAGCTTTACAAACTGAACCCCGTACAATTCTTTTTTATGAAGCTCCCCATCGTTTATTAGAAACCATTACAGATTTATCCCACGTTTTCGGCCCAGAGCGATCGCTAGTTACAGCTAGAGAATTAACCAAATTGCATGAAGAATTTTGGTACGGGACGTTAGGAAAAGCCATTGAACATTACACCCAAGTTTCCCCTAAAGGTGAATTTACCCTAGTCGTCGGCGGACAAATTAACGGCGATCGCGTCATCCCTTCAGATAACACCCTAAAAACCGAACTTGAGCAATTACTAGAACAAGGTATGAGCCGTTCCCAAGCCAGCCGCCATCTAGCAGAACTCACCCAAGTTCCCCGCCGTCATCTCTATCAGTTAGCCTTAAATTTAGGTGAAACTGATTAACCTCTTTCTAGTTAAACTACTACTATGAGTTTTAAAATGTAATTATCTAAGTCAGTAAGGAGAATCACTAATGACAGAGACTTCAGATAAAAAAATTATGGAGCTTTTGGAAAAACTTTCTGAGTCTTCACAAAAGAAGGCTTTAAAATATATAGAACATTTAGCAGCTAATCAAAAAGAAATTAAAGACGAGACATTAGAAGATAAAGCTATAAGAAGGCAAAAAGGTTTCGGAAGTTGGAAAGGTAAAATCCATATTACGGATGAATTTGATGCACCTCTTGAAGACTTCAAAGGTTATCTTTAATGGATTATCTGTTAGATACTCATATTATTCTTTGGTACTTACAAGGAGATATAAGGCTAACTCCCATAATTGAAAATTTAGAAAATCAACTTTATGTTAGCATGGCTAGCTTATGGGAAATCTCAATTAAAGTTGGACTTGGAAAACTATCTCTTGACAACGATTTAAGCCAATTAAAACCAAGTTTAATAGAAAATGATTTTAAAATTATTTATATTTCTTTTTCTGATGTCATTGCTTATAAAAGTTTACCTTTAATTAATAATCATAGAGATCCATTTGATCGAATGTTGATTTCACAGGCAATTAATCGCTCATTAATTTTAATAAGTCATGATACACAGTTTTGTCACTACTCAGGCTTAGAGTTATCAACTTTGTAAAGAAACAATTTTGAATTATTTTTAATCAGGGATTTTTATAAAAAATAAAAAATCATTTAAATTTTAAAGAGAGAATCAACAATGGTTGCTCAAGTAACGACAATTAATTACCCCGACAGTGATGGTAAGCCGATGTCTGATAATACCAAACAATTTCGCTGGATTCAGATCATCGAACAAAATCTGGAATGGCTATACGCCGATGATTCTCAGGTTTTTATTGCGGGGGATTTGCTTTGGTATCCCGTTGAAGGTCGTCCTCAAATTGTTACGGCTCCTGATGTTTTAGTCGTTTTTGGTAGACCCAAAGGCGATCGCGGTTCCTATAAACAATGGGAAGAAGACAATATCGCGCCTCAAGTGGTATTTGAAATTTTATCTCCTTCTAATAGCAAAGTCGAAATGGACAAAAAACTCTTATTCTATGATCGCTACGGCGTAATGGAATATTACATCTACGATCCTGATCGCAATCAACTAGAAGGATGGATACGGGGAGACAACGGGACGCTAGAGAATATCGGAGAAATGAACAATTGGAACAGTCCGCGATTGGGTATTCGATTTGAAGAGTCAGAGGAAGAATTAAAACTCTATCGACCCGATGGAACGCCTTTTCATTCCTATAGCGAAGTTAATAACTTGTTATTGGAAGAACGCCAACGAGCCGAAGTAGAAAGACAACGGGCGGAAGCTGAAAAACAACGAGCCGAAGAAATGGAAGCTTTATTAGTGAAATATCGCGCTCAATTTGGCGATCTCAATCCCTAACGGTTGTCTATTTCGGCGATCGCTTCTGGTTTAAACGCTGGGCCGTGCGTAAAATTTGGCCCGCTAACATCGCTGCCCCAAATCCATTATCAATATTGACGACTCCCACCCCTGCTGCACAGGAATTTAACATCGTTAACAAAGGAGCTACTCCCCCAAAACTCGCCCCATAGCCCACACTCGTCGGCACTCCGATCACCGGACAATCGGCTAAACCTGCTACTACACTAGGTAAGGCTCCTTCCATTCCTGCCACCACAATTAAAACATCGGCTTCGGTAATGACCTGTCGGTTATTTAATAATCGATGAATACCGGCAACGCCCACATCCCATAATCGCTTCACTGAAAAACCACAGAGGGTTGCGGTAATAGCGGCTTCTTCGGCAACGGGTAAGTCTGCGGTGCCTGCGGTGAGAATACTAATGGTTCCGGGGAATTTAACGGTTAATTCTTCTTGAATCAGGGCACAGATACGAGCGACCGGATAATAGGCAAGGTGGGGAACCTGTTCGGCGAGTTGTTCCGCCACATTCGGTTCAATGCGGGTTGCCATAACAATAGGATTCGTTTGGCTCATGGCGAGGATAATCTGAGCAATTTGCTCGGTGGTTTTTCCTGGCCCCCAAATAACCTCTGGAAAGCCGGTTCTTAGGTGTCGATGATGATCAATTTTGGCAAAGTCATCTAGGGGTTGAAAACTCAAATGTTTAAGTTGATCGAGGGCAGAATGGGGGCTGAGATTGCCTTGGGCAACGGAATCTAATAATTGCTGGAGAGCGTTAGGAGTCATTGATTAAGGATCGGAAATCAAGAGAGAACGGACGCGGTTGAGTGGCCAATAAATTTTGTAAGCTTTTCCAAAGATATAGTTTTTCGGTAAAAATCCCCAAACGTGGGAATCAAAACTATCATTGCGATTATCTCCCAAAACAAAATATTGATTTGGCGGTACTAAGCGGGGATCTAGTTCATAATCGGGATTAGCAGCTAAATAGTCTTCCACGAGGGGTTGATCGTTGATATAAACCAGCCCTCCCTGGATACGAACCGTTTCTCCGGGTAAGCCAATAATGCGTTTGGTGTAATATTCTGCGGGTTTGGGATCAAGTTGTTTTAATTTTTCGGGTGGACGGAAAACAATAATATCTTGCCGTTGGGGTTGGTATTGGGGGTTATCACTCACAAAAAGCCGATCGCCGACTTCGAGGGTGGGAACCATTGAAGGGGTAGGGATAACAAAAAGCGTGAGTTGCCGATCAAGCCAAGTGGGAATAGCGTTAGCAAGTAAACCCAGGCAAAAAATCAGTCCCGCCAGGATACTAATCAAAGTACGCTTGGTGGTTCGGGAAAAACTGACATAGGCATGATAAGCAGCGATCGCCGTAATTAAGGGCGTGAGAATTAACAGCGGCCAATAAAAGACCTGTAACCGCCAAGAAACAATGGCAGCCGTAAATAACAGTAAGCCTAAAACCGATTGATTTAAGTAAAAATGGCCTAATCCGGGTATAACCCTAGAAACAGCCACCGCAAACCAAGGATTTTTTCGAGAACGGGGAATTTTTTCTTGGTAAATCTCTGGAGCTTGATGATAAACCAAGAGCAGTGCATCCATGATCGTAAAAATATAAATCCCAATCGCGATCGCGAGAAAGATTAAACCCGTCGCAATATCCCCCGTTGGACTCAGAATTGACCAAACCCCTGTTCCCAGAAATAAGGCTTGCACCAAAATGAGAACTAAGCCCCGATAAAGTTTTCCCCCGTAAAGTTGCCCCAATCCAGGAAAAAACATGGATAGATTCACCGCTAACCAAGGATCTTTGAGCAATTGGCCAATCTGAGGTTGTTTCATTAGAACTTAACCGGAAATATTTCAATCAAGAAAGATTAAATCATCTAATTCACTATAATCTGGCAACGTTGTATCAATGGGTTTTCCATGACGAATAACGACGCGATCGCGTTGGGCGCGGGCAAACAATTCACTAAAATAACGCGCCTTAAAAATAATCAAATCTGCCGTTAAACCCGTTTTTATCCTACCTAAATGGGGAAGATTCATTAAATCGGCGGGGGTTTGGGTGACACTGGTACACCAGTCTGCATAGGGCGTATCTAAATGACCAATTCTAATCGATTGATTTAACACCTCTAAGCCATCATGATCGCCAAACCCAAAGAAGGGATCACGACAATTATCGCTGGCAAAGGTAACGGGAATACCAGCATTTTTGAGTTCATGGACTCTGGTAATGCCTCGCCAAAGGGGTGTTTTCTCTGGCTGTCGATCCTGTAAAAATAGATTACACATCGGTAGGCTAACCACACCAATATTGGATTGTTGAAGGAGCGCGATCGTTTGATTAACGGTTTCCAAGGATTGCACTGCTAAACTACAACAATGACCGCATAAAATTGAGCCTGTAAATTCATTTCTGAGGGCTGCTTCAGCGACTTGATGTAAACAATTAGACTCAGGATCGTTATTTTCGTCAACATGGAAATCTAGATTTAATTGCCGCTCTTTTGCCAGTTGAAATACCCTATCTAATTGACTGGCTAAATCTGGATTTGTATAAGCCACTCCGCCTAAAAGGGTTCCTAATTCTGCCATTTTATCCGCTAGTTTAATTCCCTCTGGGATTTGGTAATAATCTAGGCTAACTAAGCAAACGGCTTGTAAATTAATTCGATCTTGCCATTCTTTTTGTAAAGTCTGAAAAACGTCAAAACCAATTTCACCCTGCTTACCAAAAGCATCAATATGGGTTCGTAATGCCGTCGTTCCATGGGCATAACTACACCTTAAACCAAACTCCATACGACGATAAACATCATCCGCTTGATAATAGGTTTTTGCATCGTTAAAAATGATTGATAAGGCATTATCAAAGGTTCCGTCTAAATTCGGCGATCGCTCCCAAACATGACCCTTATCTAAGTGGGTATGAATATCAATAAAACCGGGAAAGATAATTTGCTTTTTGAGATCGACAAAAGGAACGTGGGAACTAAAATCAGGATGATGGGGAATAACCTGTTTAACTTTTCCAAAATAAATTTCTACATCAACATTAATTAAACCTTCCCTCGTTTGACCCACATTGGCAAATAAATTCTTCTCTAATAAACAAGCAGGAACATGAGCATTTTTAAGCCAGTAATGATCGGAGTAAAGCTCTGGAAAAAACATTTTTAAGTTAGTTAATAGTTAATAGTTAATAGTTAATAGTTAATAGTTTGAAGATTTATTGCTTATCGGTCGTCAAAAATAACCTATTTTCTTTTTTATAACATTTGTTACTCAATTATTAACTGTTACTTATTAATTGTTAATTGTTTAATCAGTTGTTCCAAAATGGTTAGGGCAGGCGCGATCGCGGCTTGTGTTATTTCAGAAAAAGTTTCGCCAAATTCAAAATTTTGAGTCGGCACCGTTACCCACCAGGCCATAGGGGATTGTTCGTACAGATCATGACAAAGTTTGAGTAACGCCTCTGGATTACTGCTATGCCCTAAAGCGGGTTTTACTGCCGAATAACTTAGAGATTCAACAATAATTTCTGGGATTGGAGGTTCGGTTGAGGCTTCTTCATCGGTGATAACGGGTTCAGTGTGGGCGATCGCGTCAATAAAAATCACCGCCTGAACCTGGGCCATTTCTGCCGCTAACTCCGGTGTTAATTGATGAACCGACAGAACTTTTACGCCTGAAAATTGACGTTCTGCCATTCTTTCAGCTAAATAACGTCCCACCCCATCGTCACTGCGGAGGCTATTCCCGTAACCAATGATTAGAACAGAGTCTTGTGGCATCAAAATTTGAAGTATTCGCTAGTTCACAAAAATTAAAACTTATCGCCCATTTTTCGCACTCCATTCAACAACATAACTAGCCCACTGAGTAAAATCAGTAGAGCTAACCCCCCTAAAACCCAATCCAAAGAACTATTTGCATCCATTCGGGCCAATCTCAACTTAATAATTACTAATTATCAATTTAATTTCTTCGCCTATGGCGTAGGAGCAGCGGCAGCAGGAGACTCACCGAGCATTTGTTGAACCCGTTGTTGAAGGGTAGGATCTTGTTGAATAATCCGTTGAATTTGGGCAAATCGTTGTACTTCCAAGCCTTGAGCGGTAATCGCTTTTTCTTTTTTAGGAATGGCTTCTTGCTCAATTTCCTGGAATTTAGCCATAATTTTTTCAAATTTTGCTTTATCATCCGCTGAAATTTCACTGGTAGAGGCGTTCGGCTCTTGCAGTTGTTTCAAGATTTCCATAAACCGTTCTGGAGCCATTTTTTCAGCTTTGATAACACCAAGCATTTTTCTTTGGGATTCTAGGTCAATAGACTTCCATCGTTTGAGGACTTGCACAAACTGCTGTAATTCCAATGCAGGAACAGTCCCTACTGAAGCCGTTTGGGTCAAGGTTTGGGCTGCTGATTGGGCCTGGCTCGGAGACGCGATCGCGACGGATAAAAAAGAAAGACTCAGTAATCCGCAGAAAAAGGGTTTAAGCATGGTTTTTTCCTAAAAACTTCAGATCAACTCAAGCTGTTTTCATCCATGATTAGCTTAAGCTTAATAGAACAATTCAATCGACTATCCTAAGTTGGATTTCCTGATCCTAATCCGATTGCGCTACTGATTTGGCGAGAAGCTAACCAGCCTGCCAGTTGTCACAAAGAGAGCGGATTTATTTGACCCGTTAGACTTATTCAACTTCAACTGAATTGTTTATTCTATCTTCAGAAAAAGACCGAATTCATGAAACTTTAGTTTCTAATAATTTGAGATATTCCGTATTCACCCCCGATTCCCGCACCAGCGCAATTTTTCCCGTTCGTGAAATTTCCCGCACCCCAAAGCGATTGAGCATTTGAATAATGGCAACCATTTTTCCTGGATCACCGACGACTTCAACGGTCACCGTTTCTTCAGAAATATCCACAATCCGCGCACGGAAAACCTGTACCAGTTCGATCACTTCAGCCCGATTAGAAGCCGAGGCATTCACTTTTACTAACATCAATTCCCTTTCTACACAGGGAACTTGGGTAATATCCTGGACTTTGAGAACATTGATCAGCTTGTAGAGTTGTTTGGTCAATTGTTCAATGGTGTTGTCATCCCCAGGCACGACCATCGTAATCCGAGAAACGCCCGATTGTTCGGCTGGCCCAACGGCTAAACTTTCGATATTGTAACCACGACGGGCAAACAAACCCGCAATTCGCGTTAAAACGCCCGCTTCATCTTCGACTAAAACAGAAAGTGTATGTTTCATGGTTCGTTGATACAAAAGTTAAAGACAAAACGAGTCACTGTCGCTCAAATGCTTGGAGTCTTTAGCCTCGCTGTATCTTGAGGCTGATTTGTCTCGATAGTCCAACTAACAATCTTATCACGAATTTAGTCCTGCTTTTTTTGGCTTGCTTGCTTATTTTGCTGATCGAATTGGTATATTATAGGGAAAAATTCTTGCGATCGCGCTATTTGGGAGTGTTACACGGAAAGATTCTGAATAAGATTCTTATTTGGGGTAATATATGGAAAGTTTCCTTATAATTGATAGTTATGCCTACATCCCTAAAATAATGAAGCAGGAATTGTTTAACAAATACATTCTCGATGCATCTAGATGGCTGAAAAAATCGCGGGAATTAATGATCGCTGCTCGCTACTTAGTTGCTATTCATGCGGCTCTGTATCGTAATGGCAAAGACGTAATCAGCACTACATCATCCGAATTTGATTACCACCCTTTTCAGGCATGGGCAAGCGTAAGTAATTCTGCTGCATTGTTACTTGGTCTCGCACTTGAAAATTTGATTAAAGCCCACCTCGTAAGCATCGGCAAGATTAAGATCGATGAGGGTAATAAAATTCAAGGCTTAACTGGAAATCACAATCTTTCCAGAATGCTCGCTGAAGCAGAATGTCAATTAAGTGAAGAAGAGGAGCGAAGTATTGCTCAACTTACTTTTCAATTACAAACCCTCAGTAAGTATCATTTAGCGAAAAATGCAGCGAAACAGTCCGAATTTAGCGGATGCACTGATAACCCACAAACTATTTATGACCTGATAGTGCGTATAGCAAAAAGGTTGCTTACCGATGAACATGTGAAACAATGGATGGCGCGCGACGAAAGCTATGACCATATCTCAGAAAGACCGTTTTTTAATTGAAATAGACTTACATGAGTGCGATCGCTGATCGCGTAGATTGAATTGAGCCACGAAATTCAACCTGACACTACGGTATGTTTAAAGAAGCCGAATTGCGATCGCAATAAATAGTGTTTAAATATTCAATTTCCTAGCCTTCCCTCCAAAATTCCCATTACCGATAAATCTTCATCTAATTCTTCCCAATGCAGTCCTGTTCCATTACAAATTAGTTCAACATTCGCTAATTGTTCAGGAGTTGCCTTGGCTAATCGTCTATTTTTAGCGGCAGGAAAACGAATTTCTCTATCATCATCCAAACGAATACAAATCCATTCACTTTCAACCCAAGCTTTTTGGGCTTTTATTGTTTTTTCATGTGCCAAATACATTATTTCATTTTCTCCGTATTGTTTCTAGATTTTCTGTGATGAGAAATTCAGCCCGAACAATTTCTTTGGTTTTTAGACCTTTGGCGTAATCTAATTCTAGCGGTTCTATCCAAAATTTAGCATATCCCCCACCTCGTCGAACGTGAACGTGCATAGGTTCGTTGCCTTCATTGGCGTAGAAGAAGAAAACATATCCTTCAAGTCTAAAAATTTCTGGCATGATTATGAAACCTTTATTTTCCTGAATTTCTGCGATCGCAATGAAAACCTGCTCTAAATTTATCAAGTTTCGTAAAACTATTTTTTCAAAAACGCGATCGCATTCTGACGACACTTCTCCAAAACGCGACCATACTTCAATTCTCAAAATAATTACACCACAAGACTTTTTTAGATCACCGATCGCGTAGGTTGGGTTGAGACACGAAAACCTAGCAATAAAAAATTAGGATTGATCAAAAAAGAAGATCAATCCCAACTATAAACGAGGTTAAAAGTTAACAAAGGCTAGATTTAGTTTTGGGACATTGTCTGAGTGGGAAGAGTCCCAACTTTAATCGAAATTTTCATAGAACGAGCATCACGGGAAACTTCTAGGGGAAGTTCTGAACCAATGCTGGTTTTTTCAACGATGTTTTGCACTTCGCTAGGGGTTTTAATAGCTTGACCGTTGATACTTTGAATTACGTCACCAGAGCGGATACCGGCTACATCGGCGGGAGAATTAGGCATAACTCGCATAATGATTACACCGCGATCGCCGTTGACGACTAAGCCATTGCGTTCCCGTAATTGTTTCTGCAACTCAGGGGTTAATTCCACCATTTGCACACCGAGGTAGGGATGATTGACTTTTCCTGTGGCGATTAATTGTTGGGCAATTTGTTGGGCTTTGTTAATGGGAATAGCAAACCCAATACCCTGAGCATTTTGGATAATGGCAGTGTTCATGCCGATCACTTCACCGTTGGCATTGAGGAGCGGGCCACCTGAGTTTCCTGGGTTAATCGCCGCATCGGTTTGGATAAATTCGACCCGTTTATCACTAACTCCGATTTCTGAGCTACTGCGACCACTGGCACTAATGATCCCTGTCGTAACGGTATTATCTAACCCCAAGGGATTCCCGATCGCGATCGCCCATTCGCCGACCTGTAAATTATCCGAATTTCCCACTTTGACAACGGGTAAATTATCCGCCTCGATTTTAATCACTGCGACATCGGTGCGGGGATCACTCCCCATCACTTTTCCAGTAAAAGTACGACCATCTTTAAGCGTTACGGTAACTTCATCTGCGCCGTCAACCACATGGGCATTGGTTAAAATTTGGCCATTTTTAGTGAGGATAAAACCGGAGCCTACCCCTCGCTGTACTTGCTTATCCCGGAAATGGGGCATTTGAGACCCAAAGAAACCTCTAAAGAAGGGATCATTAAAGATTTCGGGAGCTTGCGTTCTCACGGTTTTTTGAGCATTAATCCGTACTACCGCAGGGCCAGTTTCCTTAACCACATCAACCACAAAATTACTAGGGGCAGGAATCGCCGCTACGGCCGTTTTGGGGGTAAGAATTTCCTGATCGGTTTTAATAATGGCGGTTTTTTCTGATAACTTCGCCATTAACTGAGGATTGGTTACCGCATAGGTTCCGCCGACTCCTATTCCCATTCCCATTAACACGAGTCCGAGATAGGCAAAGGGTTTTTTAGAGGCATTAGTCTTTGACATAGAGTCTTTCATAGGTTGTTTGTTAGCGTTAATCATATTTAGCTTTCAATAAGGAAGAAAGTCAGCCCGGTGAGGAGCATCTGGGAAAACGGTTGGGGCTGACATTCATTAATATAGGAAACTCATTTGACGAGGTTATGACAACAGCATGAACTTTTTGTGACAAGATTCTATGGCTTGTTTTACAATACAAATCATGGTTTTTAATGGATTTGTTGAGAAAACCAGGGTAAGGCAAAGGCCAAAAGAACGCTAACCCCTAAACCCAAGCTCGCTTTACTGATATCTTTAAAAATTAAATTTCCAGTTTCCCTCAAGGATCGAATTTGAAGATTGAACGCGATCGCAACTTCACGACCTGCCAATAATCCAATAAACACCCAGGTTGTGCTCATGGGCATTTGACTGTATTGCTGAAAAAAGAGCAGAATAAAACCATAAATGAAATTAATTAACGTCGCAGAGCGAATATCTTGAGTATTGGTCTTAGAAGTCACGATTTTTTCAATTTCTCCCCCGTGCTGATAAAAAATCATGGCCTGTAATGCCAGCATCATCCCCAAAGAAAAGACTAACCATACCAGGCTTAACTGACGGGGTAAATAGACAAAAATATTGGCTAAATCCTGAATTAACCATTGACTCCAGAGAAAGGCGGTTGCTCCCCACTGCAAAAAACTCCAATAGGTCGCGATCGGTTTATCCGCAGACTCAATAAAAGTTTTCTCCAACAATTGACTAATCACTTGATAAAGCCCCATAGCAACGACAAAGGCTAACCCATAACCCAAAAGGGATTTGGTGAGCATTTCGGTTAAATTCCCAGGTTCAAACACCGTCAGAATCAAAAACGTGGTACTCACGGGAATGCCAAAACTGGTTAAAAAGAGCAGGGCTAAGGGGGGAATGACATAAATCCCATTCAGGGGATCGGGCAACGGAAAGGCACTCAAACGACCATAGGAAATATCGCCCTGATGAATGAACCAGCCATAGGTGAGAATGCCGATAAGAATCGTACTGGTAAAGAGCCATAGTACCCACCAGGGCTTTTTTTCGTTAGAACTCAGAAATGGGCCCAAAATTTGTAGGGCATCGTTGCCCACAATGGAGTAGGCGGCTAACAAAAAACCACTGATCATCCAGAAATAAGCCATTGACTTGCCTAAAATTGATCAACTATCTTGCAACTTAAAATCCTCCAGGCTCAATGCGCTGTTTCGAGCTGAGGGGAGAGAATGCAACGATTAGAGCAATTGAATTTCAAAATTGATTAAAACATCTTCACCCTTTAGCATAACGGGTAAGCTTAAGCTTTCAACTTCCCTATTCAGACGATAAATTTCGACTTGTTTATCCTGCCGATTGATTAACCAGCCTAGACGACAAGCATTGGCTCGATATTCCTCCATTTTTTGACGGGCCTTTTGGACTGAATCGCTGGGCGAAACTAATTCAATGACAAAATCAGGACAGAGGGGTAAAAACTTTTCTCGTTGTTCTGGCGTTAAGGCTTGCCATCGGGATTTCTCAATCCAAGCTACATCCGGCGATCGCGTCGCCCCATTGGGCAAAATAAACCCTGTAGAGGAATCAAAGACTTCTCCGAATTGATACTGCTGATTCCAAAGCTGAATCTGAAAATTTAGCTGACTATTTTGTCGTCCCGTTTCTCCCCCTGTCGGCGGCATAATGACTAATTCTCCCGTTGCAGTCCGTTCCAACTTCAGATCAGGATTCGCTAAACAAAGCTGTTGAAACTGTTCATTATTTAACGTAAAAATTGGTTCTAGGGTTAACGTTAAAGCCGTCATCAATTTTAATTATTTGGAATAAAAAGTCAATAAATACAATCAATTACACAAGTCAAATTATTTTAAAGTAAATAGTTTTTTTTGATAAGGACAGAATAGTATTATGTCCCTACAGGAATTTTTTTCGTAGGGATCTAACACTGTTAAATCCTTGGGAATGTTATTTGATTGCTTTACTTGATTTAATGCTTCAATACTTCAATTAAAGCAATAAAGTTACGTTATTATCTACAGATTTAGCATTCGGTGGTAAATTAAAACTGGTAAATTGTTGGAAGAAATAACGCATTTTTAGGGGAAACTCTGGAAAATCAAAATTGCCATCTCCCGCAGCGACATCGGCCCAAAAATAGCGCAAGTGGGGAATATATTGTTCGACTTCAGCAGCCGGTAAATTGACGGGGGGCAGGGTCAATAATTTGGTCATGAAAAAAGCTGAGCGATCGCCGAGAAACTGTCGAGACTTTTGGGCTAAATTTTCCCAGCCGGGGACAGAATCAATGCGATGGGATTGAACCGATAATGTAAGTTGCCCATTGGGTTCATATTCAGCATCAATAACACGATAAGGATGGGGATAACTCACTAATGAGCCGGTGGTCATTTCGTAAATGCCTTCTTGATAGGCTAAATCTTGAACGTGTAAATGGCCGGTAAAAATTAATTTAACGCCATACTTTTTGAGGATCGCTAATAATTCTGGAGCGTTATCCAACATATACCGATAACCCAAAGCGTGTTGAGATTGGTTGGGTAAATGTTCGATCACATTATGATGAATCATCACCCAAATTTGTTTATCTTGCAGTTGGGGTAATAGATTTTCTAGCCACTGTAATTGTTCTTCATCTAAGTGACCAATTTGTTCTCCTGCGGCATTGAATTGATTGGAATTTAGACCAATTAATTGTAATCCTGGTAAAATTTCGTGGGTGTAATAACATTGCTGAGAATTGTCATAACCACAGTGCTGATAATAACGGGGAAAATCGGTCAAACCGACGGATTGATCTTGGGTGTTAAGCGTAGGAACATCGTGATTTCCTGGAATAACATAGGTCGGAAATGGTAATTGTTTTAATCGATTTTGTAACCATTGATGATTGACGATTTCTCCGTCCTGGGTTAAGTCCCCAGGAATTAATAAAAAATCTAAGTTGAGTTGCTCTAAATGGCTGATCGTTTTTTCAAAGGCGGGAATGCTAACTTCTACCATGTGAAAACGAGTAGCGATCGCGTCAATGGTTTCGGGAATGGCAATGTGGGGATCGCTAAGAATCGCAAATCGAAACTTCATCGGGAATAATGGATTAGGAACGTACTTTTATTATCATACGCAGGAGAATTCAATCTTGGCCAGAGTTCGTGTTCGTCAGCACGTTAATCCCCTTGCTCAGAAATATCGTTCGGTTATTGCCGCACCGAATTGGGCAGCGGTTTACCGTGAGCCACAGTTACCGTTTCATTTAGATATTGGTTGTGCGAGAGGAAAATTTTTATTAAATATGGCTCAGGTACAGCCAAAGACTAATTTTTTAGGGGTAGAAATTCGCGAACCCTTAGTGATTGAGGCCAATGAACAGCGCGATCGCTTGGGGTTGACCAATTTGCATTTTCTCTTCGGCAATATGAATACGTCGGCATTGAGCTTACTAGAATCCCTACCTGGCCCCTTAACCTGGGTATCAATCCAGTTTCCCGATCCCTGGTTTAAGCAACGTCACAGTAAACGCCGAGTTGTCCAACCGGAGTTAGTAAATGCCTTAGCTCAGGTTTTGGTTCCGAATGGACGGGTGTTACTGCAATCCGATGTGGAAAGGGTCGCTGCCGAAATGCGCGATCGCTTTACCGAAAATCCTCAGTTTCAACCACTCCATCCAGAAACCTGGTTAGCTGAAAACCTCTTACCCGTCCCAACAGAACGAGAAACCGCGTGTTTTAACCTAGAGCGTCCAGTTTATCGCGTTTTACTGGAAAAATTTGTATGATTTTGTCATGCATGGGATTTAAATCGGTCTAAAGCCGGATTAATTTGGGTGGTGAGATGGATCAGTTCAGGCAAAATTAAACTTTCCATCGCTAATTTCACGGCATTGGTAGAACCCGGCAATGAGAAAACCAATTTTTGTTGATAAACTCCCGCAACCGCACGGGACGCGATCGCTCTCGAACCAATTTCTTGATAACACAGAAAACGGAAGATTTCGCCAAAACCAGGCAAGGTTTTTTCTAATAAACGATTCACCGCATCAAAGGTTGTATCTCTTGGGGCAATCCCTGTTCCGCCATTTAAAATAATGACCTCAACCAAGGAGTCTCGACCTAATGCCTCTAGATGGGAGCGAATTAGAGCCGGTTCATCAGGCAAAATGTGGTAGGAATCAATATTATGACCGGCATGAACTAAAAAATGTTGAATCATCTGACCACTGCGATCCGTTTCGGGCGTGCGGGTATCACTGACAGTAATCACGGCACAATTTAAGGAAAGAGCCTCAGCATCAGGATGGGGAATTGTCGTCATCGGTTACTAATCCAAACAATAAGAGTAGACACTTTTTAAAGCGATCGCGAATCCTTAAAAACAATAGGAATTCTTCAATTAGATTAAAGAGTCTAGTAAGATGAAACTCTTCTTTACTATAAACTAAACTACCTCTTTAGATAGATTTTTAGAAGGAAATAGCGGGAAACCGCTCCCTTTCGTTCGGGAATTTCTCTCCTCTAATCCTTACCCACAAAGGATTATTAAGGGATCATAGAAATAGTCGCTCACTTTACCAATCGTACTTGAAATTCTTGTACAAACCTTTGCTGAATATTCTGAGCAATTTGCTCTTTAGTTCCCTTCCCTATCTCTTGAACCCATTGAGATCTGCCGGAGTCTAAAGAAGTGCGTTATCATGGATTTAGCCAAAGTCATATCGACTTCACCTTAAGATTCTGCGTATTGATTACGGCGAATTTTGGGAAATATTAAAGTAGTGACAGACTTTCTGCTGGTTTAAGGAGTCAACCCTTCAATGCCTACCGCTAATTTGAACAAAACCGCTAAACAGCCTACCTATTCGGCCGATATGGTGCGGACTTATCTGCATGAAATTGGGCGGGTACCTCTACTCACACACGAACAAGAAATTATCTACGGGAAACAAGTCCAGAAAATGATGCCGTTAATTGAGCAGCGCGATCAATTGGCTCAGAAGTTGGGACGGGAACCGGATTTAGCGGAGTGGACAGAGGCTGTTCAACTGAAACCTGAGGAATTGAATCGTATCGTTCAACTGGGTAATCGCGCCAAACAAAAAATGATTGAGGCCAATTTGCGCTTAGTCGTCGCGATCGCCAAGAAATACCAAAAGCGCAATATGGAATTTTTGGACTTGATCCAAGAAGGTAGCCTGGGGCTGGAACGGGGTGTGGAAAAATTTGACCCCACCAAAGGGTATAAGTTTTCAACCTATGCGTACTGGTGGATTCGTCAAGCCATCACCAGAGCGATCGCCCAGCAAGCCCGAACCATTCGCTTACCCATTCATATCACCGAAAAGCTCAATAAAATCAAGAAAACCCAACGGGAACTTTCCCAGCAATTGGGACGAAATGCCACCCCTGCCGAAATTGCAGAAGCCTTAGAAATTGAACCAGGCCAAATTCGGGAATATCTCAGCATGGCACGGCAACCCATTTCCCTCGATGTACGAGTCGGAGACAATCAAGACACCGAATTATCAGAACTGCTGGAAGATGAAGGCATTACCCCTGATAACTACATTACCCAAGAGCTAATGCGTCAAGACCTTAAAAGTCTGATGTCGGAATTAACGCCCCAACAGCAGACCGTCTTAACCCTACGTTTTGGCTTAGAGGATGGAAAAGAGTTATCCCTAGCAAAAATTGGCCAACGGCTCAATATTAGTCGAGAACGAGTCCGTCAATTAGAACATCAAGCATTAGCGCATTTGCGGAGACGACGTTCTAATGTGGAAGAATATATTGCGGCTAGCTAAATTCATTCAAGACTCTAACCATTTTCTCAAGAAAGTGTCATTTAAAAAAAATTAATTAGGAGGTGGGATAATTCTACCTCCTTTTTCGTAATAAGCTTATCTGTAAAAGTCTTTATAATTAGCTAGAAGCACTGGTATAAAAGCGTAACGCAAAACGCCAAAATAAATTCGCTATTACTAATAAAACAATCGCTAAAATTGCGGCACTAACTAACCAACTGAATGCGATTTTTCCTAATAATGCTTCCGCAGGAATGGTCGTTAAAAAAGCAACGGGAATGACAAAGGTAAAAAAGATGCGATATCCCAAGGGAAAGGCGGCAATCGGATACCGTCCTGCTTCTAATAATCCTCTTAAAACTTCTGTAACATTATGGATTTTGACAAACCAGATACTTGTTGCACCCAAAATAAACCAGATACTATAGAGAATGATCATTCCTAACGCGATCGCCAAAAAACTCACAAGATAATTGACAGGCGCAATGTTTAACTGGCTACCGGCATAAAAAATCAGTAAAATCCCAAAAAATAAATCAGGAATCCCCCAGGGAGAAAGAATTCGCGTCGAGAGCCAAAATTGGCTACTAATGGGCTTTAATAAAATAAAATCCAAGGTTCCCTGCTGTACATATTCCACAATGCGATTCAAATTCGGAATCAACAACGTTGCAGAAAAGCCCTGCAATAGGGTAAACATCCCCAAAACAATCAGGGCCTCTGTCCAACTCCATCCCTGAAAGGTATAGCCGGTGCGATAAAACAAAAACAGACTAAAAATACTCCCCACTAAATTGGCCAGACTACTCAGCGAGGCAATCACAAAATTGAGACGATATTCCAACTCCGCCGCGATCGCGGTTTGCCAAAATATCCCCAAAACCTTTCCATAATAAGTAAGTTGATTCATTATTATTTAAAAAAACAAGTCATTAAGTTTTTAATTTATTGTCCAATCTTCAAATATTAAGTTAGGAACTTTACTAAAATCTCGATGATTACGAGTTAATAAAGTCATCTGATTGGCAAGAGTAATTGCTGAAATTTTTAAATCCTGTGTTCCGATTCGTATCTTTTGTTGACGAAATTTTTGATAATAACTTAATGCAAAATTATCAAAATCTAATAAATTCATACGAGTAAAAAAATCAAAAGTTGCATGAAGATCGGCATAAGCTCTAGGTAGTTTTTCGGGATTATTAGTAAATTTACTGATCACGCTAAAGCGTCCTCTAATTTGTTCTTCTAAAGTGATCACAGTAACAAATATTTGAGAGTCATCAACAAATCTAAAACGTTTCAAAAAAATAGGATTACCTCGCTGGAGTGCAGTGACATGATCAGTATTGAGAATATATTTTGTCACGCAGCAGAGATCTCCTCGTCCTCACTATTAGCTATTTCGATTTCTAATTGTTGACGATTGTTAGCCATCGCTTCTTCAAACTCTTCAAAGAAAGGATCATCGTTAAACATTCCTGCCAATTGGAGAAAAGAGTTGAATTTTTCTGGTTTATCCTGATAATTAAGCATCGGCAAACAACATAATCGAAGAGTAAACCACCATAAATATTCCACAATTCCAGATTGAAATTCTTGATCGTCCATTAAACCATGAGCCATGCGATTTCTTAAATTGCATCCTGAATGTTCTACCAATAAACATTTCAAATGAAATAAAACATCCTCATCAAAAACTTGACCAATTTCTGAACGATAAAGGGTTGAATTAAGATTATGCTCATTTTGAATACCACGATCATCTAATCCAGAAGTAATTATTCCTTTTTGCCAGAGTAAATAACGAACTGAATTTTCAATTTGAGGAATTAGTAAATGAGTCGAAGTAAAAAAGTCTCCCATTAAGCCCGCATATAGCCCCTTAGCAAAAAGATACTCGCGTCCTGATGGTACAAAGGAATTATCTTGAACAAGAAAAAGCAAATCTTTAATGTGTATATTATGCTCTAAGTTAATTTGTTGTCTTGCTGGTTGAATAAGCTCCGTTGTATAAAAACAACACTTATCAGAAAATTGATTCTTTTGAAATTTAATTAATTCTTGTATTTCTTTTGGATTATTATTTGGGTTATTAAAATCAATTTGTCTTTGTTTTGCCGTAGTTTTTCCTTGTAAATTTTTTTTAGTAACTGGAAAAGAAGAGGTCAAAGGATTATTGTTCAAATATTCTTCTGCTTCTAATGTAAGATCACTAACTTTCTGAAGTGGAATATTGATTACCAGTGAAAATAACGCTTCTGGAAAATCTTTGTTTTTAACCATTTCTCTTGCTCTATTTTGTAATTCTTGATCCGAATCATAAATAAAATTAATGGCAATTAATTCTTTAGATGACTGTTCTTGATATTTTAATAAAATTTTATGACATTGGTTAGCACGTAGCTTTGCTTTTTCATCTGGAATTTTTCTAAAAGCTACATAGGCACTTTCCATCAATTTAGATGCTATTGAATAACTAGGTGCTTCCCTTCTCTGGATCGCTTCAGCTTGCTTAACATAAGTCTCTGCCGCGAACATCTTTGACTCAAATTCTTTACTTTTATTACCTTCAATTCGATGCCATTGGGCTTTAAGTTCCCAATATTCTCTTGCTATCTCCCAGTCAGAGTTAAGCTCCGCAAGGTTAGCTAAGATTTCTGATAATGCAGAATACTTACTTGAATCACCTAACTTCTTCTCAACTAAAAGCTCCATTAATTTTGCTGGCAGCCATAAAGAGTCTTCTTCCTTATGATGATCAAGTACATCTTCAATATACTTAAAAATTTTATCTTTTTTAGCTGGATCGTTAATTTGATATGCTAAACAAAATGCTCTTTGGATTGGCTCAAAACGTCGTAGCCAGCATTGAACATTTGGAAATTTAGCAGATTCTAAGTAACTATCAATAGCTAATTTAGCCATTTCTTGACATTTGTTTGTAGGAAATTTTTTAATCCATAAAATATCTGCAATTCTAGCCGTTAACTCTGAAAATCTGCTATCAGAAATTTCATGAACAATTTCAAATAAAAAGTTTAATTCTGCCTGACTGAGAGTTTCAAAAACTTCTAAAGGATGCTCCTCACTTTTTCCATCTGGAGGAATTACAGAAAAAGTAATTCGTGCTAATAACTCAAAAACGTTTTTTTCTCTAACATTGCCTTGTGTTTCGGCCACTTGAGCTTTTTTTCTAAAGGCTTGCCAGTAATCAAGCCATCCGCGATCGCCACTATTGATAACAACGTCTTGCCAGCTAGAATTCAGAAAATCATCTTTATTTAGAAGAGGATCGGGAGGAGACATCGTTTAAACCTCAAGTTTTACTGCCAGTTTAACATCTAATTTTGATGGCAATTATTAGCTAATTTTCGACACAAAGGAAAATTGCATTAAAAAAGCGATCGCGAATTTGATAGTAGCTATTTACTAGCTCCAGCTAAGCGATCTTGGTTAGCCGCTAAAGGAAAGCCTAAAGATTCCCGTTGTTCTAAATATAAATGGGCAACTTCTCTAGCCAGATTACGAATTCTGCCGATATAGCGAGTCCGTTCAGTCACTGCAATCACGCCCCTAGCATCCAAC
This sequence comes from Snowella sp., assembly GCA_035285545.1. Classification (GTDB taxonomy): domain Bacteria; phylum Cyanobacteriota; class Cyanobacteriia; order Cyanobacteriales; family Microcystaceae; genus Snowella. The sequence goes on from JAYKGY010000128.1 coordinate 42,669, forward strand.
AAATTGAAAGAATGGGAGCATTTGAGGACATATTCTAAGCTGGGCAACACTAAACCCCGTTCAATCAGTTGTTTCGCCTCTTGTTCATAGAGACTGAATAGGTTTAACAACAACTCTGGATTAGAGGCTTCAAAATTGTAAGTACATTGCTCAATTTCCCCTTGCCAGAAAATATCCCCGTATTGAATCTGGTCATTCCATTGAATCTTATTAATTGCATCCACGCTTTGGAGATACATGGCTAACCGTTCTAACCCATAGGTAATTTCGATAGACACAGGCCGACAATCAATCCCCCCACACTGCTGAAAATAGGTAAATTGGGTCACTTCCATGCCATCGAGCCAGACCTCCCAACCTACGCCCCAGGCCCCCAACGTGGGGGATTCCCAGTTATCTTCGACGAAACGAATATCGTGGTCTTCGGGGTGGATCCCTAAAGCGCGGAGGGAATCTAAATAAATTTCTTGAATATTATCGGGAGAAGGCTTAATTAAGACCTGATACTGAAAATAGTGTTGGACTCGATTGGGATTTTCACCATAACGCCCATCAGTGGGGCGGCGGCAGGGTTCGACGTAGGCAACTGACCAAGGTTCTGGGCCGATCGCTCTTAAAAACGTATGGGGACTCATGGTTCCTGCGCCTTTTTCCGTATCAAAGGGTTGGGCAATCAGGCATCCCCGCGCACTCCAAAACTCATGTAATTGAGCGATGATGGCCTGAAAGTTGATTGTCATTGGGGCTACTCCTCTCCCGGATATTGCTTTGTCTATTCTCTCCCAGAACGCTTCCTTTGTCTGGTGAACTTGACAAAACTATCAAATTACGTAATTTTTTTAGTGTATCAATTCAGTTATTATGAAACCAAGATTCTGAAGATAATCAACCAAAAGCATTATTATCCCTAAAAATTATGGCTGAATTTGATATGGGTTTGCCAAGTGTACGGCAAGTTCAGGAAATGATCAAAGCGCAAAAAGAAGTTGAAGCAAAACTTGTGACCAATGATCTCCTAAGCGGTAAAATTCGATGGCAAGACCCCCATTGTATTTGTTTGATCAATCAATCTAATGAACCGATCGTGATTTGGCGGCACTCTCTTGTTTTTTTAAAACCTAAATCTATTTGAGAGAGAATCAACGAAGAAATCTTTAACAATCATGGAAATATTTAATTATTCAAATGGTGTTTATTGCTTATTGAATCTAAGAAGATGAATCAATGTTAATCCCTTATTCAATCATCAATCCCCAACTTTTCCATTTTCATTCAAAGATTGACCTCTTTATTGTTAATCAGTTTCAGTAATTATCAAAACAATCATTCCCTTACCAGCCACCATGAGTATTCAACAAATTGTTCATCAAGCCTTAACAGACGGTTTTCTTACCCCCACGATGGAAGCAGAAGTTGGACGAATCTGTGAAGGCGCTTCTGAATTGTCCCTCGAAGAGTATATGGCTCTAGATCAATTGATGGGAGCTTTGTTGACGGGGGAAGTGGTGGCTATGCCCCATAAGCAATTTATTAATGTTATGGAAGAGTTAGTGGTCAGTGAAGTGATCACTCAAGTGGCAGAATTATCATTGCCGTTACAACGGAACCTAGATGTTTCCGATATTGCTGCCTATGCCCTCAATCGTCTTCCTCCCCTTTATGCGACCTCCGAGGAAGGGGCTACCTATCAACGCGATCGCGCCCAAACCGAATTGAAACCGCTCATTCATGAGCAAGTCAAAGAAGGAATTAACCGCTTTCTTGACCGTCCCAGCATTCCGGATCGCAATCCTCTGGACAAACCCGTGCGTAAAGATCTGCTCGAACAAGTCAGTGGCTTATTAAAATCCTTTGCTCCCGATTAAAGCCATTGCAAAAGAAGGAAATCTAATCTAAGTTTTGTTCACTCTATACAGAATAGTTAGAGAAAATCTGATAAATTCCTGTCCGTCAATCTTTTTCTCAACCGCCTCAGTTGAGTCACAAGATCAAAAACGTTAATATCTGTGTTAAAAATTTCTTGGCTCGTCTTGGAACCTTTTTATGGGATATTAGCGTCTAATTTAACTTAGATGTGAGGAGTAATTTTAATTGGATAATCCCATGAGTCAAGCGTTTTCAGCATCATGGTTACGGATTGAGGTCACTCAACCTCAAGTTTCCCTATCCCCTGATAAACTTTCCAGTTACGATTTAATTCTTCGCTGCCAAGAAGGACTCCATCCGGATCGAGCAGCGTTTGATGAATTATTACGCCGTTATCAATCCCACGTTGACAAAATCCTCTACCATCTTGCCCCCGATTGGCAGGATCGGGCTGATTTAGCCCAGGAAGTTTGGATTCGGGTTTATCGCAATATTAAACGCCTCAACGAGCCGGTGAAGTTTCGCGGTTGGTTAAGTCGCATTGCTACTAATCTTTTTTATGATGAGTTACGTAAACGCAAGCGCGTCAGCCACCCCATTTCTCTGGATGCTCCCCGTCGTGTCGAAGATGGTGAAATCGATTGGGATATTGTTTCGGATTACCCTAGCCCCGATGATACCTTGGCAACACGGGAATTTTACGAGCGTCTTAGAAGCGCGATCGCCGATTTACCCGAAGCGTTTAGAACGACCATTATTTTGAGAGAAATTGATGGGCTTGCCTACGAAGAAATTGCTGAAATGACCGGCGTTTCCTTGGGAACTGTCAAATCCCGTATTGCCAGAGCGCGGGCTAAACTACAATCGGTTTTACAGCAATATTTAGATTAATATAGGGGTTAGGGAAACCTATTATCAGGTGAGGAGTATGGTTGCTAATTTCGGTTTGGGAAAATTTCCCAGCCTTCCGTTGTCATCTCGCTCTACCGAGAGGTTATTATGAAGTCGGAATTTCATTATTACGAAGGGTCTGAAGAGGATTTGCTTTATTCAGACGAAGGAATCGGGCGTTTTGAATTATTAAGTGCTTATTTAGACGGAGAAGTTACGGCAGAAGAACGTCGTCAAGTTCAAGAATGGTTAGATACCGATCCCAAATTAAAACAAACCTATCTGAAATTATTGCGCCTACAGCAAGGAATTCCTCAAATTACGCCGCCTACCCCTTCTATTTCTGCCCATCAATTATCCGAACGGGTCTTTTCCCAAATTGATCGAGAACAACAACGACTTCGTTTATTAGTCTGTGGGGGGTTAGCCGCGGCTGCGTTAGGGGTGTTTGCCGTTTCTAACGGTGTCATGGAAATCTTAAATCCTTTCCGTCCGAGTCTGCAATCGGCGTTTTTAGAGGTTGAATCTGAACCTTTACAAATTGCGTTAAATCAACCCATTTTTGAGATCCCCGTTGAGCAATAGTCTCATTTTGAAAAAGGCTTTTTGGGGTCTGTCAATTCTGTCCAGCAACCGGAAGGCAGATACATTCCTTGAAAAGCTTTGATTTTTTCAGGAGTCATCACGTAACCCCAAGCTTCCCCTAAGTAGTGATCCTCTAGGTCATAAATGGGGATCAATTGACGTTGGTATTCATTTTGCTCTGGTTTAACCTGGGGATCGTAGGTTTCCAATTCATCCAATTCCGCTAAGACGGATTGATCCGCAAAGGTCAATAAATAGCCTGTGATTTTATCCTGCCCCGCTGTCATGCCGGGATAGCCGAGACAGAGATGATAGAGTTTGCCGTAGGTGTAGACTTTGTGTTCGGCGATCGCTTTCCCTTGACAATAGGTGGGATAGTTGCGCTCTCCAGGCTTGAGGGTTCCGTAAACAAAAACGTTCAACGTCTTTTTCGTGTTGGGTGAATTTAACCAATCCAGGGCTGACTATAGCACGTTCTGAGGAAGTAACCAACCTGAAAGGGGCTTTTATAATTTAAGTTACTGTTATACTCTGGCTGTGGATGACCTGTGAAATTTAAAGTTTTGATCTCCGCGATCGCGCCTTGGGCGACTTTCCTCAGTTGGGGAAGCATTAACCCTGTTACGGCTCAGCAAGTTTCCTTGGGAGAACGGGGCATTAATGCAGAACGTTTACACTCAGCCCCCTATTTTCTCACGGGTAAAAAAATCGCCATTGGACAGTTAGAAATTGGTCGAGCCGCAAAATTTGGCTTTGATAAATTGGCCCGTTGGAAACCCAAATTTTCCCTAGCAGGGATATTGATCGGCGATCGCGCTGCCCACCCGAATAAAAATTTAGATAATCACGCCGCAATGGTGGCTTCCGTCATGGTGGGACGGGATAAACGTTTACCAGGGGTTGCCCCTGATGCTAGACTTTTTGCCGCCGCGATCGGTTCTTTACAGCAGAATGCCCAACCGGAAGAATGTTTAACCACCCAAGCTTTGACCCAACAAAATGGGGGAGATCTCCGCGCCATTAATTTTAGTTTTGGGGAATCCCTCAGCCGTGATCCTCGATTTAAGGCAAAATTAGACGGCAATGCCCTATTAACCCAATGTATTGATTGGTTGGCCCGTACCCAGAACGTTTTATTTGTGATTGCAGGAAATCAGGGAGAAGGGGGCATTCCCATCCCAACGGATCACTATAATGGCGTTACGGTTGCCTATACGACCCAACACAATCAACAATTTCGGAAGGTCGATTTCGCTAATTTGAGTAGTATTCCCCAGGGGATGGGGCGAAAAATTATTAAACAAGAAATTAATGAAAATAATCGGCGGGGAATTTCTTTGGTCGCGCCTGGCAATAAAATATCAACCTACAATATCAACGGAAAAATGACTCAAGTGAGTGGCACCAGTTTTGCGGCTCCCCACGTTACTGGCACAGTTGCACTCCTGCAAGAATTCGGCGATCGCCAACTCAGAACAAAAGCAGCCCACTGGAGCTTAGATTCTCGCCGCCATGAAGTGATGAAAGCCGTTTTGCTCAATTCGGCGGATAAATTACAAGATCAGGGTGATGGCAACCTACTGGGAATGAGCCGTACCCTCCTGACGAAACAGAATAAAGACTGGCTAGATTCGGAAGCCTATGCCAATCCCGACATTCCCCTCGATATGGAAATGGGAGCAGGTCAACTGAATGCCTTTCGTGCCTATGAGCAATTCAAAGCCGGACAATGGAAAGCGGCGCAAACCGTGCCTCCGGTCGGTTGGGATTATCACGCCTTAGTTCCCCAAGGGGTTCAGGAGTATGTTTTAGAAAAACCCTTACAAGCAGGCAGTTATGCAGCAATTACCTTGACTTGGGATCGGTGGGTTGAACTCAACGATAAAAATGCCAATCAACGCTACGATCTCGGTGAAAGTTTTCGCGATCGCGGTTTAAATAATTTAGATATTTATTTGTTACCCCATAACGAAACCCAGATATCAAAGGCAATTTGTGCCTCTCGGAGTAGGGTAGATAGCGTCGAACAGATTTTTTGTCCGATTCCGCAAACAGGACATTATAAAATTCGGGTGCAATATCGTGAGGCAAGGTATCCCGTGAACCAAACCTATGCCTTGAGTTGGTGGACAGTCGCCGCCAAAGCCCCCTAATATCTTGTTATGATCGACAATTTTGTCAATATCTCTCTTTTTCTGCGAATACCAGAATGTATTGATTTAAAACGCCCCCTTTCTCAATTCGATTTAAAGCGGAACCAATTCAGGGAAATTAATTAAAACCTGTTCGTTGGTTAATTCATCCCCTAATTGGGCAGGCGAGAAATGAACTTGGATGGCTTCGAGTTTGTGTTGATAGTGCAGATTAATTAAGGCTTTAAGGCCATACTCTAGGGCTTCGCGATCGCCTAAATTGGTTTCGAGATCGGCCACTTCTCCGGTAAAAGCAACAGTGAGCATAACAACGATATTCGAGGTACTTGGCAGACTTAAGGGCAAATCGTCATCGTCCATTTCTTCCCCTGCTACTTCGGCGAGGTAACGTTGGGCGGAGTCGGTAAACAGTTCATTGACGAAATCCCCTGCTTCGCCTTCATTCCAAAAGACATCGCCTTCATTGGCGGCGGATTCCCAATAGATCTTCATTTGCAGCAAACTTTGGCAGATTTCGACCAGCCCTTCTCCCGTAACCTCTAAATCGCCGTCGGATTCAATGCTATCGCGGCCTGCCTGGTTGAGAACCCCTAAAATGGGGGCAATTTCCTGTCCTCGGAGGTGAATAAAAATACGAGAGACGACATAGCGGGTGCGGCCTGTCATTTGGTTAAAGCGATCGCGGATTCCCATAATGATCTCCAAAAAGCTTATTGAGGAACCAATTCACTATTAAATTCGTTAAAGGTGCGTACCTTCAATTCTACCGACTCAGAACGGGGCAACAAATTAAATTCTTTGCGGAGCACATCATCCACTTCTTCAAACTTGACGACCCCTTTACCGTTGTAAATCACTTTTTTATTGGCTCCTAACACCACCGTTTGGGGGATAACGCCTTGATAATAATAGCCCGGTTCATCAGGACGATAGGAAGATTTGAGGGGAATGGAATCGACACTAACGGGAATAATGCTGGCTGCCCGACCATAGAATTCTTGAATACGGGAAACAATAAAGGCAAATTGTTTGCAATCGCTACTATCGTCGAGATAATAAACCAAAACTGCCGGAAGCTTGCGATCAAAGGTTTCAGGCAAACTTAAACGGGGGGGAACCAAGGAACCATTCCCCGCATAAACCACAAAAATATTGCCGTCTAAGCGATCATCATCAATGCTAGCTTGAGCAGGCGAGGTACTCAATAGCCAAAAACTCAGGGCAAAGGCAATCACCAGCGCAATTAAGGACTGTAGGGAGAGACTTTTTACAAACGTTAGACGGTTCAGATTCATTGTTAACTTAAAAAAAAACTTCGTTAAAATATTTAAAAACAAACGCGAGATTAGGAAGTCTGGTGACTCAACAACGAGCGACCTCACAGTCAAGATCCCGATCAATTCCCCTAAAAGACGCATTAACCAATAGTCATTATGCTATGTTAGGGCTGCATCCGTCTGCGACTGTCATTGAAATTCGACGAGCCTATCGGGAATTGAGCAAAGCCTATCACCCCGATACCACTACTTTACCGTCTGAAGTGGCGACTCGTCAGTTTCAGCAGTTAAATGAAGCCTATGCCATTCTCAGTAATCCTGAGCGGCGATCGCTGTACGATTTGCAGATTGGTTATTCCCGTTGGAATGTGATCCAAGTTCCGACCCATCTTCAACAATCCGAACCCGAAACTCGGAAAACATCGAATGTGGCCTATTTAGACCCTACGGATCGTCCGTTATCGGCGGGAGAAATTTTTTCCTTGGTTTTACTAGCTTTAACGCTTTTAGGGTGTCTGGGGTTAGCATTCGCGATCGCCTGGTTGCGGGGTGATCCGTTGGAAGTGGCAGCCAGTTTACCGAGTTGGAATATACCGGAAATATTTGTATGGATTTCCTGAATTTTTTAAGAAACTGTTTGTTAAAGTCTTATTTTGCCCCCTAAATCCCTCAACACTGGGGGACTTTTTACGATTTTTCCTCCAACTTTGGGGGGTCAGGGGGGCTTTTCAAACATACTCTAATCCTCTAAAATGCCTTAAAATATCTATCCAGCGTGTGATCTAGATTTAAATTCTGACCCTATGGATCTTCCTTCGGCTGATACTCCCCTCTACAACCATCCCCTGTCTAGCATTGAGAATTGGTTAATTAATCTTGGTTGTCAACAAGATCCCCAAAATCGCCACTGTTGGCAGGTTAAATATCCCGCTTGGCAAGCCGAGCTAAGTTTAGATATTGAAGAATTGACGGTGCGTTACTTTCAAGGGGAATCGGGGGAAAATGATATTAGACGAACCTTTAAGTATTCGCTTAGTCGTCAAGACATTGAAGATGCCGTCTTCTCAGGGCCTTAGTTATAAATAAATATTTCAAGATTTCAAGCTTAAAATCCATTAGTTATATTGGGAATAGAAGCCTTAACTTCCTAGCCGCTTATGATGAGCCGCTTTGGAGCTTTTCTCTTTAATTAAAAGTCCTATATTTTCCCGTTTCGCTGTTTTTGACATCCGGCGATCGCGGACGATATTTGACTGCTTCTAAATTAAGAATAAGCCTAGATTTTTACCCCTAAATCCCCTAATAATCCCTTACCCGTTACTCAACATGACTGAAACCCTTGAATTTGAAGGCAGAAAATTTCTTCCCTTAGATAGTTTACCCACCAGCGAATGGTTATGTCCCATTAATCATCAACATCCTGTCCCCACATTGACTCTCAAAAATGATGATATTTTCTTAATTACCGATACTTTAGGCAATATCGAACATACGGATTGTACGACGAATAGTGTCGTTAAGAGTATGGGGTTATTTTGTCGAGATACCCGCTATTTAAATCATTTAACGCTATTGATTGATAAACAAGCCCCAATCCTTCTCAGTAGCACCGCCCAAAAAGGTTTTTTTCTCTCCATCCTCGCGGCTAACCCTGGCTTAGTTGATCCAAATTCGGGCAGAACTATCGATGCAGAAACCATTGGCATTCAACGAGAAATTAGTATTAAAGGCGATTTATTTGAAGAAATTACCCTCGATAATTACAATACCTTTCCGGTTGACTTCACCATTAGTTTAAGCTTTGGTGCCGACTTTTTAGATATTTTTGATGTTCGCGGTTATGCACGGGAAAAACGGGGCAATCTTCTCCAGTTCTCTGGTTATTATCGGAATGAATTAAAGCAAGCTGACAATCACCCTAACCCTGAAATTATCCTCGCCTATCAAGGACAAGATGGCGTAATTCTGGAATCCCGTATCCAGTTTCACCCATTAACACCGGATGAAGTCCAACACTATACCGCGATTTGGCATGTGCATTTAGAAGGCCGAGAACGCAAATGTCTGGGTTATAAAATCCAACTTTATAACAATAATCGTCCTGCTTCGCTGGATAACGTGCCCATTACCTTAATGCAAGCCAAAGCCTCTGAAATCTTAGAATCGAAGGCTTGGATGGAGCAAATTACTAAAATTGAATCTGACAATAAAGCCCTGAATCGTATTATCCAACAGGCTGAGCAGGATATTTATCTGCTACGACAAACTATCGAAGGGCGAAAGGTTCTCTCCGCTGGGGTTCCCTGGTTTTCAACCCTCTTTGGGCGGGACTCCATTATCGCTGCGTCCCAAACCTTGCTTTTAGATCCGTCCATTGCCCGCGATACGCTCTACGTTTTGGCACAATTCCAAGGGAAAACGAATAATGACTGGCGAGAAGAAGAACCAGGCAAAATTCTCCATGAAATTCGCTTTGGGGAGATGGCCCGCTGTAATGAAATCCCCCATACGCCTTATTACGGAACCATTGATGCGACTCCGCTTTGGTTGATGCTTTATGCGGAATATTATGCCTGGACGGGTGATGAGGAAACTTTAAATGCGCTTTGGGATAATGCCTTAGCTGCGATGGATTGGTGCGATCGCAATCTTAAAGAAACGGGTTATCTCCGCTATTTTTCTCGCTCCTATCGAGGGTTAACGAATCAGGGTTGGAAGGATTCGGGCAATTGTATTGTGGATAGTAAGGGAGAATTAGCCAAGGGCGCGATCGCGTTGGTAGAAGTCCAAGGCTATGTCTATGCGGCCAAAATTCGCCTAGCAGAAATTGCCAGTTCCAAAAAACTCTATGAATTAGCCGAAACCTGGCAACAATCGGCCAGAGAACTCAAAACCCGCTTTAACCGAGATTTTTGGTTAGCGGAAGAAGGCTTCTGTGCCTTGGGGTTAGATGGAGAAGGCAAACCCATTGATAGTATTACCTCGAATCCGGGGCATTGCCTCCATTTAGGCATTTTAGACATTGAAAAGGCCTATAGTGTGGCGGATCGTCTCAAAGCTCCCGATATGTTTAGTGGCTGGGGAATTCGCACCCTAAGTAACTATAATCCCGCCTATAATCCCATGGGCTATCATATCGGCTCGGTGTGGCCCCATGATAATGGCATGATTGCTCAAGGGCTACGTTCTCTCGGTTTTGTTGATCAACCCTTAGAAATTGCCCAGGGGATCTTTGATATGACCATGACCCAACCCTATCAGCGTCCCCCCGAATTGTTCTGTGGCCATGAACGTAGCGAAGATAGCTTACCCATTCAATATCCAGTCGCTTGTTCTCCCCAAGCCTGGGCCAGTGGTACTATTTTCCAGTTTCTGACGATGATGATGAACTTAGTGCCCGATGCCCAGGGAAATTACCTGAGAATTATTGATCCGACAATCTTACCCTCCATGAATCAGTTATCTATCCAAAATCTACGAGTGGGTAAGACCCTTTTAGATCTGGAATTTGAACGATCCAATGGGGCTGTCGGCTGTCGGGTCACAAAAAAACGAGGTAATCTGCGGGTTGTCATCGAGGCTTAAGATTTTGGGCGTTAAACTCTCCTTTGTCTAACGCCTCATTTAGACGTAAACGATTAGCCAACCTCATCAAAATTACAAGTATGAAAAAATAAAATAATCATTAGGGTTATTGATAGATTGAGCGAAAAAACAAAAAACAATAGTTTTGATGAATTCAAACATTAATCTACATAAGTAGAAATAGGCTAAAAAGCAGAGTAAAAAAAGAGCAATTTAAGGATGTTTAGGTTGCCAGTTAATTCTCTTCAATTCAATTGAATCCCAAGATTATAGAAATCAATAAATTATCAATAGATGGAAATAAGTGCTTATAAAAACCCAAAGAGCTTAGATAATTACCACCAAAAAGTGCTAGGATTTTTCAGGACTAAATCCTGTTATTGATTGTACATGAGTATTTAAAAAGGGGTCAAATCATTGAAAACTCGTCAGAAAGATAAATTCGTTTTAAAATCAATTCTACTGGGGATCATTTGGAATTAAGCAGATAAAATTTTGTGCTCGCGATGGCAGAATTGAAAGGATGCGAATGAAATAATGTTACGCTGTTATTCAGATTGATCCCTTATTGAACCAATTTCTCTGCTAACTTTTGTGAGCGATCGCCCTATCCGCCTGATTTTGATTGATGAAGACCCGATCTTTCGATTAGGGTTAGTGACAGCGTTAATTTCTGCCAATCATTTTCAAGTATTAGCCCAAGTCGAATCTCCTCAATCAGCGATCGCGGCTTTAAATCAATCCCAACCCGATATTGTGATCCTTGATCCCCTGTCTTTAGAAAATGCTAATCAAGGCTGGGAACTCTGTCGCCGCATTCAACAAAATTATCCTGCCGTTAAAATTTGTCTGTTAACCGCAACCTTAGAATACAGCAAATTAATTCAAGCCAAAAAACAGGGCGTAGAAGCTTATTTTCCCAAGGGAACTCCCTTAAATCAACTCCTAGAAGGACTACAACAAATTGCTGACAACCAAATCTGTTGGTCAGACCTGTCTTTTTTCCGAAGCTATATCAAATTAAATCGACAAAATCGCTGGCTTTTAAATTCTTTTCAATCAGGGTTATCCCAGATCGAGAACAGTTTAAATAATCTCAGTGGGCAACTTCAAAACCCTCGTTTATCTGCCTTCGATGAATTGTTTTTAGAGGGACAAAAGCGGGAACTATTAACCGCCCGATGGTTAGTCAAACGCTTAATGCCGAAAAAATTGAAAATGATGTCTCAATTATTGGCTGAAGAAAACCCCTCTGCTAATTTGTCGAATTCGGTTAACCTACCCGTTGTTTCTCCCGCCGCTGACCTTATTAGCGTGGATGTCCCTACGGGAATTAGTAGCACTTCCAATATTTTTGCTACTACCCTCATTAAATTACAAGCCAGCGTTAGTAATCTAACCGACGTTCCCTTAGAGTTAGATATTTTAAAAATTGATCGAAAACAAGAACTTTTAATTTTAGTCTTAAATCAATTCCAGCATCTTTTAAATGAATTAAAAACCTTGGAAGTAACCCGCGAGCAACTACCTGAGGACACGAGTTTAATTTTAGTAGAAATTTGGCAATCGGTAACTCTAACATTTTTTGGTAAATATTGTTCACCAAAAGACAATTTTAAGATTGATAAAATTCAAGATTTTTTAAATAGTTATCGAAACTTGATTCAAGCAGAATCCCTAAGTAAAATTCCGTTTACAAAAGAGCTATTATCTTACTTCTTATTCGCTGAAAATTTGGTTGTTGATGAAGTTTCCTATCGCTCTGAATCACCTGAAGCAGGGGAAAGGGCCGAGATTTACCTACAAAATTTGATTATTCAAGTAGCCAATAGCGTAATGGTGTTTATCCTGAACTATTTTTCAGAAAATGAAGAAATTAAGCAAGCTCTTTACCAAGAAAAAATGTTGTCCTCTAGGGAAATCGCTAAGTTTCGGAATGATTTGGCCTGGCGTTATCAATTAAGCAAATATTGGTTAGAACCCGAAAATATTTTTGAAAGTCAATATTCTTTGTTTTATTTCACCTTACAAGGTATCAAACTGACTCAGGTTTATTTCCCCCGTCAAGCAGAGTTAACTCGACTCGAAGGCTTACCTCTAGCAACCACCATTATTTTAGAACTGCGGGATGCCCTATCCCCCCGTCTGCGATCGCTGGTAACTTTTACGGGGAATGGCTTAGTGTTCGTTTTAACTCAGGTCATTGGCCGAGCCATTGGTTTAGTGGTGCGTGGCATCTTACAAGGAGTGGGCACCACTTGGCAGGAGACCCGCTACAGCCGAAAACGCAGTCGAGAAAACTCCAATTTTTAAGAAGCTGTGACTTGGCTCTCACTTCCCAAAACTTCAATATATTGAGTTTCCATTAAAAACATTCCTCGCTCAAAGCGAACCCCCCAGTAGCCCCCTGGCCGACGATCCATCACAACCCCTTCAGCCCCCAATTCTAAAAGGTCAGCCGGTCGTAACATCGGCATGGGAGTAGCCGTTTTTAAATAGGGCGGATGGCTCACTAAACGAACTTTACTTCCAACGGTAATTTCTTGAGTATTCATTATTAAATCACTGCCTCATCTTCTGCAATCGTTAACTTGCGAGGGCAAGCTTTTTCGATGACATAACTAATGCCTTGCGCTCCTTCTTCTCGTAGATCTTGAAGATAGTCACCATGATAACTTTCGGCTTCTTGAACCGAATCAAACGGCCCAAAATAGTAGGTGCAAATGGGAACTTGGGTTTCAACCTTAACCCACCATTTTTGCTTGTTATTCAAGAAAAGACTAACCAGAACGAGGTAAATTAAAAACAAAACAAAGCTAAACATATTGGCTCAACTGGATTAAATGAGTTTTCTTAAACGGAATTAAACCCAAACAGGTTCAGTCAAGATAAACTTAACTGCTTGGTTTAGCTACTTTTAAATGGTTATGATTGTGTCATATTTTGCTTGTTTTATCCATAAACGTCATCTATTCGGTGTTTATTCGCAAAAAATTAATCAGCCTCTCCACCAATCACCACGTCACGAATCCGTAAACTGGGGCCACCACACCCCACCGCTAAACCGCTTTGTCCACCTTTGCCACAGCCTCCTGATTCATCCCAATAAAAATCGTCTCCGATTCCTTCAATATTAGCTAAAGTCTTGAAAACGTTACCCGATAAAGTCACATCTCGGACAGGTTCGGCCAATTCTCCATTGCGAATCATCCAGGCTTCCCCTGCACTAAAGGTAAACATTTCGCCGTTGGTCATGCCGCCTAACCAATTTTTGGCATAAACCCCTTCCGTGATGCCATTAAATAAATCGGGAACTGCTGTTTTCCCCCGTTCGATCCAAGTGTTGGTCATACGGACGATGGGAGGATAGTGATAGTTCAAACAGCGAGCGTTTCCGGTGGCCGTTTCCCCTAATTTGCCGGCGGTTTCCCGTGAGTGCAGCCGTCCGACTAAAACCCCGTCTTTAATTAATTGGGTAGTTGTGGCAGGAACCCCTTCATCGTCGTAGAAGTAACTGCCTCGGTGGCCGATTGGGGCGGCTCCGTCAAGGATTTGTAATTCGTCGGGGCCAAAGCGTTTTCCCATACTCATGACTTCGAGGAGGTCAGGGTTTTCGTAGAGCATATCGGCTTCGGAAAGATGGCCAAAGGCTTCATGAACAAAGAGACCTGTCAAAATCGGATCAATCACAATGGTGTAGGTATTACCTTTAACGGTGGGTAAGGTAAGGGCAGTAACGGCGCGTTGGGCAGCCCCTAAAACCTGTTCATCCAAGTTGCTTAGGTCTTCGTAGCCTTTGCGAGAGCCAGTGGTTTCTCGTCCAGTTTGTAAAATTTCTCCGTCTCTGGCAGTGGCCGAAAAGCGCATTTCAATGTCACACCAGGATTGTTCAATGAAGGTTCCTTCTGAGGTGGCGAGTAAGATCCGTTGGGTGGTGTCTCCGTAACGCACAGAGGTGGTGGTAATTTTGGGGCTAGCACTGCGTAGTATTTCGTTGTAGCGATCGCAGAGAGCCTTCTTTTGGCTCAAAGGGATATGGCGGGGATCGGTGCCGGTGAGGGGTAATTGGCAAATGGTTTGAATGGGATCAACGGGCGCGAGGATCGTTTCTTCTTCCCCAATTAATTTCGCCGCGGCGATCGCTTCTTCAATCCGTTCCGCTAGGGTAGAAAGCCGATTAAAGGTAGCAAATCCCCAACCCCCATTATGACAAGCTCGAACTTGACCCCCGATGGCAATGCCTTCACTCAGGGTTTCAATTTTTTCACTCCGCAACAAAATATTGGTTCCTTCCGATTGTTCGAGGCGAATAGCTAGGTAATCGACGCGATCGCGATACCGTTGCATAAGGTCACTTAACTGATTTTTGATCGGGGCGAAGGAGTCCGTCATGATCGCAGCCTATGAGATAAACATCGTGTTTGGTTTTATTATCCTGGATTTTTCTAAGAAATTAACGACAGATTATTCTTGCAGATCTAACTTGCTGATGTTCCGAAAAAAAATGCTTAATCTAAGAATGATAATGGTATGATTCAAGCAAGAGTAATCCCCGTCATTGAATCCTCATTTTTCTATTTAAACTACGCATCATTTTTACGATCTGTGCCAAAATTCCAATGCAAACAATGTGGTAAGCAGTTTAGCCTATCCATTCGTCCCCAAAGTTGTCAATATTGCGGTAGTGCTAACCTCATCGCCAAAAGTCGGCAGTCCGCAGGGGCTAACTTTCTGATTAATGCGGCGGCTCCTTCTAAGGCTTCTTCACGAAAGTCTAAAATGTCTTCGTTTGCTCCCGTCAACAAATTCACCTCAAATATTGAATCACCTACTAGCGAAAATCCGACCTCCAAGCCTTTTTTATTGAGTCAGCCCCTGGTGGATAAATCTTCTCTGCGGCCACCGTCAGGCATTTTTGGTGATTTAATTGATCCCGTTCAAATTCTGATTCAAATGGGTTTGATTATTCTGACAATTGCTGGTTTAGGAGGGAGTTTATATTGGCTAGGAAATTTAAAATACGATACCACTGCTTTTCAAAAAGTTGCCCTTGACGGAAACTTTAAACTTCCTAAAAAATGGCGATTAAATCAAGGCGCAAAAATTGATCAAGAAAAATTAATTCATGCCCATTCAGTAAATCAAGCTAACTATGTTTCTGTTTTAAAGGAACAGCTTTTTGGGGATGCAGATATCACGGTAGAAACGAATCTCACTCAACCTAGTTCAGATTTATCCTTTGGCATTGCGGCGAAGATCAACGGTAAAAACAATCAAAATTTTTATTACCTATTGGTGCAACCGGATGGTTCTTTTGCAATGGGTAAACGGAATCAAGAAAATTGGGATAATAAGGTTAATTGGCGAAAAAGTTCCGCGATCGCGCTAGGAGAAGCCCCGAATTTACTCAGAATTGTGTGTAAAGATAACTTAGTGATTGGATTTATCAACAATCAACGGGTAGCTAGCTTTGAAGATGACCAATATTCATCGGGACAAGTGGGATTAATTTCCTATCAAACCGGAGGCTCAGAGAGTACAGTTCGCTTTAACAAGTTATTAATTAAAGAAAAAGAAATTACCGAAAATGAAGCACAACCGTCTCCCCAGGAAGCGATTCAAAAATATTACAAAAAATTAGCAAACAGTGATGAACACAAATCCTTTAATTTTGTTGACCAAACTAAAATTGATTTTCAAGAAATCCTAGAAAAAACGGTAAATACCGCAAAAGTTAAAGTCGGGTTACGCTATAGCCTGAAAAATGGCACCAAGATTTGTGAAAGTCGTGTGATGTCCTTAGTTTTTGATCCTAAGATTTATCAATGGAAAATCGAAAAATCCGAAGACATCCGCTCCCAGCCCACTTGTCCCTAAAACAGCCTAATCAAAACTATCCCGGCTTTAATCCTGATTGCTATATTCTGTTTCTACAGCGATTGATCCGTAATCACAACGCAATTTTTTGTATAACGCTGATTTAAAACTCATCACAAACGACCTGATTCTTTCCTTGCGCGATCGCCTGTTTGAGGGACTGTTCGGCGACATTGATCAAGGTTTCCGGCGGAATGGCTGGACTCGGAATAGCGGTAGCAATGCCAAAGCTCAAGGTCATCAAATTTTGTTCTGCATCAAAAATATTTAAATTCTGAATGCCTAAACGAATATTCTCAACAATACACAGCGCACCTTCCTGGGGCGTATGGGGTAACAAAACCGCAAAAGTATCCTGACTATAGGAAGCCACCACATCGGCAGACCGCTTCACCTGATGACGAATGAGGTTAGCAATTTGTTTGGTGTAATCTTGCATAACACTGTTGCCATGATGGTTCCCCAAACCAGAAAAGTCATTAATACAGCAAAGAATCAAAGACAGTTGGGATTGGGTACTATCTCCCCAAAGAATACGCCCTCGTGCAGAACTGCCCCATTCCCGTTTTAAATCTTTTTCGAGGCGGGGTCGATTAGCCAAACCAGTGTGGGGATCGATATAGGCAACTTCAGCTAATTCAAAATTGACTCTTTGTAGCGAAGATTCGATTTTATTAAATTCCTGGGTAATTTCCCGCAAATGATCATTCTGGGCATCCAGTTGCTTTTGCATTTGTGCGATTTTGAGTTGGTGGTTAATGCGCGCGATCGCCACCTTGGGATGAAAGGGAGCTACCAGATAATCTGTCCCCACCGTATCTAAAATTAAGGAGAGGTCAACATGTTCAGGATTACAACAGAGAAAAATGAGCGGCGTTTTTTCTAAAACCTTAATCTGTATTAACTGTTGATAGGTTTGGATTGCCTCTGTTGAAATATCGTGACGCAATAAGATCAAGTCAGGCGGGTTAGTTGTGACCGAATCAGCAATCCCATTATTCCATTTGATTTGACTGATGGCATAGCCATTTAGCGTTAATTCATCTAATAAAAGGGCGATTTCGTCGGAAGATTCCCCAATAAAAAGGATAGTACTTGAGAGGCTATTACTCAGATCTAAAGTTGACGGCATAACAAGAATTCCCCCTGATGATGACAAGCATAAGCCTAAAAACAGTAAAAATTGAGGATTCTAAGCGCGATTTTTTTTACGATTACGGGGATTGAGAACTTCACTTAAGCCTTCCCCAATGAAAGATAGTCCAACCACCATCGTTGTTAATGCCAAGCCTGGATAGAGGGTTGTCCACCAAATCCCCACCGACAGATCCGCCAACGCTTCTTTCAAATCGTGTCCCCATTCGGGAACTTCTTCAGGAAGTCCTAAGCCGAGAAAGCCCAAACCGCCTAATACGAGGATTGCATCGGCGGCATTCAGGGTAAACAGGACAGGGACACTTTGGATAACGTTCAAAAATAGGTATTTGGATAAAACCCTTGTTGGGGTTGCGCCCATTGCTTTAGCGGCTTCCACAAACAGTTCGTTTTTAACGCTCGTGGTATGGTTGCGAACGAGGCGATAGTATTGGGGAATATAGGAAATACTAACCGCGATCGCGACGTTAAGGATTCCTCGACCGAGAATAAACGCTAAAGTAATCGAGAGCAGTAGCCCTGGTAGGGTATAGATCGTATCCATAATAAAAAGTAGAAATTTATCTACTTTCCCGCCTAAATAACCACTAATTAGTCCCAAGGGAACCCCAATGAAGACCGATAGGGTCGTAGCGAGGATAACCACCTGTAAAGCGGCTTGGGAACCAAACAGGGTACGGGAAAAAACATCGTAACCCCGCACATTTGTCCCAAACCAATGGCTCCAACTGGGAGCTTCTAAGGGCAAGCTGTTGAGTAAGTCCGTAGGATCTTGTAATAACCCAACCGCTTGTAAAAGGGGAGCAAAAATTGCAATTAAGATAAAAATAGCCGTAATAACCAGCCCCACTACCATCAATTGCAGGGATAAATTGGGACGCAGCGATCGCACAAAAGGAAGTTTAACAGTGGTCATAGGCGGTTATAGAGCTTAATTTCAATAGATTACGACCTAATCGCTTTCCTATCAAGTCAAAAATACAGGTTTGTAAGAAAAATTTGTTGTTCGTAAAATTACTTTTTCAACAAGGGCGATAGGGTTTGCCAGGCGGAGAGGAATCTACCTTGCATAAAGAAGGAAATTCCATAAAGGGCATTAATTTCTAAGTTATCAGGCGCAAGTTTTAATGCAGGTTCTAGGGCTAATTCTCCGGCTCGTCCTTGCCAATCGTAGAGATAGACAAAGGCCAAATAGGCATGGGAATAGGGATTATGGGGATCGAGTTTGACTAAAGATTGTAAAGCCGCGATCGCGGATTGGGGATTTTGCTGCAACACCCTGGCTAAGACCTGAGCATAAGACCAGTTAACGGCTTCGGGGGGATTTTGGCTTAACCGATAGGATAGGGACGCATCGACTTGTTTGAGATAATTTTGAGTGGGATCATACACATTTAGCCGATCCACTTTTTGGAAAACGGGATCAAGACCCTTAACACCTTTGGGTAAATTGAGAGCTAACTGCCGCAATTGGGTCACAAAATCTAATTCGGGAGCCGCTACGGTTGGTGCATTCTTATTTAAAATAATTTTTGTTTCAGGAATAGCAATGCTCTGGGTTTTTCCGGTTTGATAATCTAAATATTCGGCCTTAAGTTGATATTCTCCATCGGGCAAATTATCTGTCGGTAACATCGCCGTATTTTCGATGACTTCTAATCCCTGATCAGGTTGACTCGGTTTGATTAATTTACCGAAACCAACCGCATGATCATGGATCCAATATTTTTCGGGATTACTTACCGATTGCCAAGTTAATAAAATTAAACCAGAGGTTAAATCTTTCCCCGATCCTGACCATTGATAAGTAACCGGAACCGCCTTTCCTGGGGGAACCTGACTAGGAATTTGGACGGAATTAAGTTGGATAGAACTAACAGAATTAGGTAACGCCTTAACCGTAACAGGTAAGATTTTTCGATGGAATAATTTCAGGGTACTTTGATCAGGTAATTGCCAACTCTTAACGGTTTGAAAATTAGGATCGGTGTCTAAGGTTTTGCCAAAATCCAGTTGAGGTTCCCTGGCGTGTAAATTATCTCCCGTTTTTGTAATAAACCAATCGAATGACTGGCTATCTTTGGCGACTATTTCAGGCATTGTCCCTAATTCACGTCCGTAAACTTGAAAGTTTTGTAAGGCTCCAAAATAATTGAGAGTATTGGGATTAATCGAATCGGTATTAGGAATCACCCCTAAAGTTCCAATTTGATAAGGCGTGGTTTCAATAACGGTTTTGACTAATTCAGTATTAGGAACAGGTTGACCGAGATAGGGACGAAAAAGAACGCTAGGCGTTAACGTTTGGCTCAATTGATCACTTCCAGGGATGGGAAATAAATTCAAAATCATGGCAAAAACCGCGATCGCCAAGGTTCCCCAGCGTACAAATTCCCACCGCGATCGCCAAAGGGTTAAACCATAGGCTAAGAAAATCCCTAATATGGGTAAATAGGGCAAAATATAGCGGCTATCTTTGTTATATAGGGCAGAACAAATCAGATAAGTGCTAATGAAATAAACCCCTAACCAAACTAAACCCGGTAAAGCATTTTTTCCTGTAATTAATAAGCCTTTGTTGGGGAAACGACCGAGTAAATGTAACAGTAAACCAACAATCGGAACAATTAATAAAACCCAAGAAGCTGCTAAGGGTAAATCTTTAAAATAATACGTCCACGCCGCTAAAGTATTAACCGCCGGATCGCCTTCCATTGCCGCCGGAATCGCATTAGAATTTTGAGCCGTACTAAACAAATAAATCCAATTGGTTCGATACCAGGGAAACCAAATAATAATTGAACAAAGGAAGCCAACAAAAAGCTGTAGCAATCTTTCCCATTGACGCTTAATTAAATAGCTAATTTTTAACCAAGCAATTGGCCCAATCAAATAAAACAAAACACTTTGTTTGGTAAATAATCCTAACCCTAAACAAAGTCCAAAAATAATAGCAAAAATCCATTGATTTCGTCGTGTCTTTGCTACTTTCCACAGAGTTAAAACAGCAAAACAAGTAATAGTAATCGCTAACAGGGGATTATCTAACAAAAATTGCAATCGAGTTTGATAAATGCGAGGAAGTAAAACAGAAAATGCTGCCCCCCACAAGCCAATTTCTGCATTAAATAAGGTTTTACCAATTAAATAAACGAAGAAGATTAAAACCGCACTATAAACTAATCCCGTTAATAAAGCTTGATCATTTCCTGTTCCAAAAATTTGCTGAAAAGGAACACTCATTAAATAGGTCAAAGGCGGATATTTGGTCGATAACATCCAAAATTGTCGCCACCAGTCTCCATTGAAAAAATCAGGATTTTGTAACGCTCTTAGATATTCCAACGCAAACGTTAAATGATTGCTTTGATCCCAAGCCGGAACCGATTGATCCAACGCCAACCAGACGCGATCGCAAAGATTACTGATTAACCAAATCAGCCCTAAAAATAACCCTATTTGCGGATTGGTGAGATTTTTTTGCGGTTCCTTCATAGCTATGCTTTAATTAAAAATCGTAATGTCCAAATGCTAGGCAAAATAGGGAAAATTAATGTTAGGACAACGTAATCCTGTACTTTTAGTGCATGGAATTTATGACACCGTTTCTAAGTTTAATGCACTAACCGCCTACCTCCATCAATTCGGGTGGTCAGTTCATCGTCTAAATCTTACGCCCAATGACGGCTCTGCCCCATTAAATGAGTTAGCAAAACAAGTAGCCGAGTATATTGAAACGCATTTTTCCCCTGAGCAAGCGATCGATCTCTTGGGCTTTAGCATGGGCGGCTTAGTCACCCGCTACTATCTACAACGTCTTGGGGGAGTGAAACGGGTTCAACGCTACATAACGATTTCTGCACCGAATTACGGAACCTTAATGGCTTATCCCTTACCTTTGCCTGGAATTCGACAAATGCGGATGAATAGTCTTTTTTTGCAAGACTTAAATCAAGATTGTCTTGAATGTTTAAGCCCATTAAAAGTAATCAATCTCTGGACTCCCTACGATTTAATGATTATTCCTGCAACCAGTTCAAAAATGGGAATTGGTCAGGAAATTTCTATCCCTGTTCCTATCCATGCCTGGATGGTTTCCGATCCCCGTGTTATGAAACTGGTTATGGAAGCGTTATCCGACACGTTAAATCCAAATTTACAATAAAACAGCTTTTTTCCTTAATTAACTATTAACTATTAACTATTAACTATTAACTAATTCAAGTTTAACATTGGCCCTTTTGGGATAATTCCTGAAGGATTTAACCACGGATGACTGCGATAATAGTGGTGTTTAATATGCTCAATGTTGCAAGTTTCTTTTACGCCATGATAATGATATATACTCCGTAGATATCTCCACAGATTGGGATATTCATAAATATGGCGTAGATTGCATTTGAAATGAACGTAATAAACGGGATCAAATCGCAATAACGTTGTAAACATACATATATCCGCTTCTGTGATTTGCTCGCCACAAAGATAGGGTTGTTGCCCTAAGATTTCATTCCAATGATCAAGATGGTGAAATAGTTCGGTAACGGCTTCTTCATAAGCTAATTGAGAAGTAGCAAAACCTGCTCGATAAACGCCATTATTAATCGGTTGATAAATGGCATCAATGGTTTGCTCAATTTGTTCCTGTAATTCGGGCGGACAATAATCGGTCGGATTAGACGCGATCGCCTGAAACTCATGATCCAACATCCGAATAATTTCGCGGGATTCATTGTTAACAATGGTGTGGGTTTGTTTATCCCAGAGAATGGGAACTGTTACCCGTCCTGTGTATTGAGGATCAGCCAGAACATAAATTTCCCGTAAATACTGTTTATGGTTGACGTAATCGGGGATAGAGCTAGAAAAATCGCTAAACCACCAACCGTCATCGCCCATATAGGGATCAACCACAGAAACGGAAATGGCATCTTCTAAGCCCTTAATTTTCCGCATAATCAGGGTACGGTGGGCCCAAGGACAGGCCAAAGAAACGTAAAGATGATAGCGTCCGGCTTCGGGTTGAAAGGGATTGTCGCGATCGCTGCTGATTTTGGAACGAAAAGTCGTCGGTTGACGTTGAAAACGCCCTTGATTATCCTGCACATATTCTTTGTTGTACCATTGCCCCTCGATCAGCATTCCCGTTGCCATAGCTTAATTCTCCCCCTGACAGGACTTAAGATTTATCCAAAGGTAATCCATTTGCAGTTTGGATTGTAACTTTCTAAATGTAGAAAGTTAATCCGCTTCAATTTTGGCATAGATAGTTAACCATTAACTTGCTTTACAAAGTTTGAAAGCATTTTGAGTCCTAAATCGGCGGATTTTTCAGGGTGAAATTGGACGGCCATGATATTCTCTTTCGCGATCGCGGCTGTTACCGTCTGTTGTCCGTGCGTTATCGTTGCAGCCGTTACTTGGGGATCAACCGGATCGACATAGTAAGTATGCACAAAATACACATGAGGATCGGTCGGTAAATCCTGCCAAAGTGCATTATCCGTTTGCGTCAAATTCAACGCATTCCAGCCCATGTGGGGAATGGTTAAGCCTGGCTCTGATTGAAAACGCCGCACTTTCCCTGGAATAATCCCTAAACCCGATTCAATGCCCTCTTCCGAATGCTCAAACAAAAGTTGCAGTCCTAGACAAATTCCTAAAAACGGCTTTCCCGACGCGATCGCGGCTTTGATGGGTTCTACTAAATGGCGATCGCGCAACTGTTTCATTGCAGGATCAAACGAGCCAACTCCGGGTAAAACAATTCCATCCGCCGCTTCTAAATCCGCAGTAGAATCCGTAACCTTTGGGTTCGCCCCCACTTTTTCCAACCCTTTACAGGCAGAATGGAGATTTCCCATATCGTAATCAATAACCGCAATAAATCCCATAATTCAACATTAAACTTACGTCTTTATTTTATAGCATTCGCGATTGAGGATTTTTTTAAAAGACACAACAGATATTTTAAAACTTTTAAATTTAATCAGCTTGAGAGCTTCTAGAACCATATTTTTCAATCCTAAAATTTCATAAATCTTATAACTTGAGATTATTCCAGATTGGCGCATTCAAGATACTTATTCTACTCAATTATTTTATAAAATGAGCTTTTGTCTGTCTTAAATTAACTATTTAACCATAGACTAAATCTCCTTGCTAAAAAACAGACTTTTTCCGATATCTTAATCTTTCTTAATGTAAAAACAGACTTTTTTCCGACTTTTCCCTATTTACATTAAAAAAAAAGCTTGATATTCTTCTTTAGTGAAGATCAAAAGAGTTAATAAGTTAAGGATTTAACCAATATTAATCCTATATATTTTTGGCAGTAAATCAAGCAAGACTTATCACATGTCAATATATTGCACGGAATAGTAGTGTTTAATACTTAATTTAATTGCTCATTAAAACTTAATTGTTTTTTATTTTGCCGAGAGGACTTGATATGAAATTTGGTATTGACATGGGACATAATTGCCCTCCCCATGATACTGGTGCATCAGGTATTAAAAAAGAAGATGTTTTAACGAAAGATGTTGGAACTCGACTGATAGCTAAGTTGGTTGCCGCAGGTCATAGTGCCATCAACTGCACACCATCTTCAGCTACTTCTGTGAATGATTCATTGCGACAAAGAGTTAACAAAGCTAATTCTAATAATGTTGACGTTTTTGTTTCCATTCATTTCAATGCTTTTAGACCAACAGATAAAGTAATGGGGTCAGAAGTATTTGCGATTAGTAATACATCGAAAGCGATCGCAAAGTCAGTATTAGCTGAAATTATTAAGTTAGGTTTCAGAGACAGAGGGGTTAAAAGTACGGCTTTTTTTGTCATTAAAAATACTTCAATGCCAGCCATTCTGATTGAGTGTTGTTTTATTGATTCTCAGGCAGATATGGCCTTATTTGATGCTGAACAAATGGCTGAAGCGATTAAAGTTGGATTAATTGGAGATACTGATGATGATTCAACATCTGAACCTGCCACTTTAAAAATTAAAGTTCCTACTATTTTAAAACCGTCTACCCAACAATCAACGGATATACCCAAAGCCGAATTAGTCGATATTGCTCCTGGTAGTTATTCTGTTAATGATATTCGTCGTGAAGAAAGACATTATTGGGTGAAGTGGCCCAATAAAAGTAAAGCAAATCGAGATGAACATTTTATTTTTGAAGAGCACGCAGAAATTGAATAATTTCTATTTATAACAGTTTATTAGGGGGAGCAAATTCCCCTGCTCTAATTGAGTTATGAGGAAGGTCTAAAATGGCATTACTAGATGATTTAATCACACGTTATGCAGCTACTGATTTAGGGAATATTTTTAGAGAGGTTGATACAACAGATAAAAGAGCTGTTGACTTGACCAAAATTAATTCTGAGCATTACCTTCATCTAAAAGAAATTACACTTGCTCAGTGGTTACTAGAGTCAGGAAGAGCAACCAGCAAACTTGCTAATGAACATAAAAATTTTGCAGGATTAAAATGGCGTACTGAAATGACTCCTTTTGCGTCTGCTAAACTCATTAAGGTTCCTTCAGAAACCACGAAAGTAGAATTTTGTTTTTTTGATAATATCGATAAATTTTTACGAGGTTATTGGAAATTTTTAACTCGTTCTCCTTATGCAGGTTTAGAAGACAACACCAAAACGCCAGAGAGTTTCATTGGATTTATTCAAAGCAAGGGATTTGCTGCCGATATGAGCTACATTTCTAAGGTGCTTAGCCTGTTACCAGAAGCTCATAATTTACTCTCACAAGCAAGTGGTTTTACCCTTCCTTCCCAACCTGACACTCTAGAAGTTATAGGCTTCCCTAAAGCGGTAGAAGTTGGACAAGGATTTAAAGTAGAAGGAACTGCTTCTGCTTCGGATGCAGGAAAAAAATTGTCAGTTTTAATTGATGATCAATTTAAAGGAAACGATGTTTTAATTGGTGCAGATAGTAAATGGCAATTTAATTTTGTCTTTACTCAGGCAGGCGATCGCAAGATCAAGATTTCCTTAGGCCCTCAAAATGAAGAAATTACCATTAAAGCATCTGTGGCATCGACAATAGGTGCAGTCACTATTCCACTCAGCGGTAGTGTCGGTCAAGGTGGAGTGAACCGTCCCGCCGATAAATTAGCGATTAAAAAGCGACTACACGAATTAGGGTTTACTTTCGTCGGAAATCCAACCGATCCGAGCTTAAATACTGGATTTATTCAAGCAATTAAACTATTTCAATCTATTATTGCTGGACGTAGTACTTTAGCAGGGGATGGTCGTGTGGATGTTAATGGAACGACTCATCTTTGGCTTCAAGCTGCTAATGCCCCTCGTTGGCAAACTATGCCTGATACCAATCTCAGTATTAGTTTACGGAATCGTGAAAAAGAAGAGACAGCTGACGACCATGACTTTGGTACAAGTTGGTTAGCGGATGCGATTTTGGAAATTGCCACAGATTACCATAACAATTTTCGCAGCAGCAATCCCACAGCAGCACCTTTTACTCTTAATGATGTGAGTCGTCCTCACGGCGGAGATACTCCTGATCATTCAGGGCATGAAACAGGTTTGATGTGTGACGTTTATTTGCCGCGCAAAGATGGCCAAGCTGGAGGAATTGACATGAATAGCTCCAGTTATGATCGTGATGCAACTCGCGAATTACTCAAGGCTATGCGTCGGCATAAATTAGTCCGCGAAATTTTCTTTAATGATCCACTTTTGAGGAATGAAAAGTTTAACGGTAAAAATTTATGTAACTTTGCTTCGGGACATCATCATCATATTCATTTTGAAATTAATCCACCAGTTAGAGCTTAACAAAAAAGCACTTACTACTCTCTAAAAACTCAAATTTTTAGCGAAAAAAAGACACTTATTTTAGCTTTATTAAGCCTATAGCAGTCCTAAGCCGTTTGTAAATATCCATCTACTCTGGGGAAGGGTTTCGAGCTTCTCAACAACACGAATTATTTAGGATTGCTACATCCTCATAATTATTGAGAATACTGTTTTTTGAGTTAGTGTCTTTATTTATTCGCGCGACCGATTTAGGCTTTCTGAAACCCTTATACAATAAGGCTCGATTTTTTATCTTTGACCTAGCGCGAAAGACTTTTGACGCTAATGTTTTTGATGGTTTTTGACTTAACTTTCAACGCCAATTTTTTTTACACTTTCATCATCATAGGAGATAAACCTCATGACACTTGAACTCGGAAAAGAATATCCCCCAGAGGGAGAAGATCAACTCATTGATATTTTACTGGCTAGTCTTTCTCAAGATTTAGATGACAAGGGGCAACCAATACTTCGTCAGCAACACCCTAAAAGTCATGGATTAGTGAGGGGAGAATTTA
The DNA here is from genome assembly GCA_035285545.1 of Snowella sp. Lineage (GTDB taxonomy): Bacteria > Cyanobacteriota > Cyanobacteriia > Cyanobacteriales > Microcystaceae > Snowella. The sequence continues at coordinate 69,426 of JAYKGY010000128.1, forward strand.
TTGTTGACAGTAATCTTCCTGAAGATCTCAAAATAGGTGTTTTTCAGCGTGAAAAATATGATGTTTTGATTCGTTTTTCCAATGCCAGTAATAAACGCAAGGATGGAAATTTGCAATCTGATATAATTGGGGATGCAAGAGGAATTGCTATTAAACTCCTTAATGTCGGTCAAAATAATAGTGAACAAGATTTTGTGGGTATTAATCACCCCGTTGTGTTTGTTAAAGATGTCAAAGGTTATCTTGATTTTGGTTTAGTTCAAAAAGGAATGGCAGAAGGAAAGGTCATTTTAAAACCTGGAGAACCACCGCAAGTGGATGAAGCATTTCGTGACGCTTTTCAAGCCTCTGCCTATGCCTTTGGGATTCTCAGAGAAATTGCAAGTAAAGCAACAACTAGCCCCCTTGATATTATCTATTGGAGTACAACACCTTATAAACTAGGGGAAAAAGCGATTAAATATCAAATGGTTCCCCACCAAACTCAGACGTTTAATCCTCAAAATGCTCAAGACAAAGATAACTATCTTCGGGAGGGAATTAAACAATATTTACAGAAACGGGAAGCCTACTTTGATTTCAATATTCAATTTCAAATGGATGCTGATAAAATGCTCATTGAAGACCCGACAATTGAATGGAAAGAATCAGATTCGCCCTTTATTAAAGTGGCAACCATCAGAATTTTTCAGCAAGAGTTTGATACGGAAGAAGTTAAACAGCAAGATGAAAGTTTATCGTTTTCGCCTTGGCATTGTCTACCAGAACATCGACCGCTAGGTGGCGTAAATCGTGCTCGAAATAAAATTTATAATCAATTAGCAGAAAAAAGAAGACTTAGCCCACAGTAGGGTTGTATTGAATAAATTTTCAATTTCTTAATTAATCTATGCTCGCCAATTAAAAAACATTGTTGTGGCTAAAATTGCAATGCCAAAGATTAAGCGGTACCAGACGAAAACCCAGGTGCTGCTTTTTTGTAAGTAACGTAATAACCAGGCGATCGCGAGATAGGAAAAAACGGCAGAGGACAGAACACCGATCACCAAAGGAAGCACCGTATCGCCCGAAAATCCGGCTTTAAAAGCATCTTTAAGTTCCACTAACCCCGCTAAGGTAATGGCAGGAATGCCTAACAGAAAAGAAAATCGGGCCGCCGTGGCCCGTTCTAAATTGATAAATAAGCCTGCGGTTAGGGTTGAACCAGAGCGAGAAACCCCAGGAATTAAGGCTAAAGATTCCGCTAAGCCCATGATGATACCATCTTGCCAACGTAATTTTTCGTAGGGACGACGATGGGTTCCCAATTTTTCCGCTAATCCCAACAGAATCGCCATAACAATAGACGCGATCGCGATCGTGGTTAAACTGCGTAGGGGCGAACCATCTAAATCAGAAACCAGCAGCTTTAACAATAAGCCAAAAAAGATAATAGGCAAAGTTCCTAGCCCAATTCCCAACGCTAACTTAAATTCTAAAGAACTATAATCTTTTGTCTTGATCGCTTTCACCATTCCCAGGGTAATTTGCGATAAATCACTCCAGAAGTACCAAACTACCGCCGCAATACTGCCTAACTGAATGACTGCCGTGTAGGAAACCCCCGGATCTCCCCACCCCAAAGCAACCGGAATGACTTTTAAGTGGGCAGTACTACTAATGGGTAAAAATTCCGTTAAACCTTGGACTAATCCTAAAATCAACGCTTGAAACCAGTTCATTTGAGCCGCCGTTGCCGTTTCTTCTGCTGCTTGGGCATTAATCAGACCATGATCTAAGAAAACAAGGGTTATTCCCAAAAATGCACAAATCCCAAAAAAGCCAAGTTTGCGTGAAAGCATTGATTGATCCATCGAAAGCAACTCAAAAATTTTAACCTACTCCTCTCCCTTTGAATTTGCAATTTTGAGCGTATCTGAATTGAGAAACCTGCGTTCAACTTGTGCCCCTCAGCCGTTAATCTAGATAAGGACAGGTAAGAGGATATTCAACGTGGCGTTTAAGATTGGTTTACTTGGCTTAGGAACCGTAGGCACAGGAACGGTGGCAATTTTACAAGACCCGTTGGGACGCAATCCCTTATTGAAGGATATTGAAGTACATCGGGTGGGGGTGCGATCGCTGGAGAAAAACCGTGAGGTTAACTTACCATTGGGAGTTTTAACCACCGATTTAGAAGCCATTGTCACCGATCCCGACATTGACATTGTGGTGGAACTAATGGGGGGACTAGAACCAGCGCGATCGCTGATTTTGAAAGCCATTGCCCACAAAAAACACGTTGTTACGGCCAATAAAGCGGTGATTGCCCGTTACGGCCATGAAATTTATAGCGCGGCCAATGAAGCCAGGGTTTACGTTTTACTCGAAGCAGCGGTGGGGGGCGGCATTCCCATCATTAAACCCCTCAAACAATCCTTGGGCGCAAACCGTATTCAAAGCATTATCGGTATTGTCAACGGCACGACTAATTACATCCTGACCCAAATGACCACCGAGGGAGCCGACTTTGAAACGGTCTTAGCTGAAGCCCAAAAATTAGGCTATGCCGAAGCCGATCCCAGTGCCGATGTGGATGGTTACGATGCCGCCGATAAAATTGCGATTTTGGCCTCCCTGGGATTTGGGGGACGGGTCAAGCGTGAAGACGTTTACTGCGAGGGCATTCGTCAAGTGAGTGCAATGGATATTACCTACGCCGACAAATTAGGCTTTGTGATTAAACTATTGGCGATCGCGGAAGGATTACAGGGGGAAGAATCCGAGGTCTTGCAACTCCGAGTCCATCCCACCCTAGTCCCCAAAGCCCATCCCTTGGCCAACATCAATGGGGTGTATAACGGCATCTTAGTCGAAGGCAATCCCTTGGGTCAGGTCATGTTCTACGGTAGAGGAGCCGGAGCGGGCCCAACTGCCAGCGCGGTCGTTTCCGATGTGTTAAATATTGTAGGGATTTTATCCAGTAGCCAAGTCACCGATGATCTAGACCCTTTACTCAGTTGTATTCATCAGCATTATTGCCAAGTTACCCCAATTGAGAATCTGGAAACCCGTTTTTATGCCCGTTTCTTGTGTTACGACATGCCAGGGGTCATTGGTCATATTGGCATGAGTTTTGGTAATCATCAGGTCAGCTTAGAATCGGTCGTGCAAATTGGGTTTCAAGAAGAATGTGCAGAAATTGTGGTGGTGACCCATAATGTCAAAGAAGGTAATTTTCGAGCCGCTTTAGCAGAAATGGAACAATTAGAAGCAATTAAAGCAATTCCCAGTGTTTTGCGAGTCCTGTAATAATGAATAATTAATAATGGATAATTGATAATTATTGACTTCCTAATTTTTATTAACTAATTCCTATCAACTATTAATTACTAATTATTAACTATTAATTATTAACTATTAATTATTAACTATCTAAGCTGATTAAGATGAGCTAACTCGTTTATGGTAAAGCCAACCCATCTTTCTTTGCGTTTTCCTAACAGTCTGGCAGTCTTTTGGGTATTGACCCTGTTTTCCTTCTTGTTTATGGCGCGATCGCCGATTACAGTAGCTCAATCTTCCCCCGATTCCTTAGCCCTCAAATGTGCTGAGCCGGTTCTGTCTAAACTGAAGCGTCATAAAATTGCCAAAGGTGAAACGGTTGAGTCCATTGCCCAACGCTATAAATTAGCCCCTGAAACCTTAGTTAGACTTAATCCCAACTTAGGGAAAGGCCAAGCTCCTGTGGGACAAGAGATCCTGATTCCGCCATTTAATGGTATTCGCGTTACAGTTCCCCCTGGGGCGACCTGGCAAGACTTAGCCAAAGCCTATGGGGTACGTGCAGATTTACTCTTTGAACTCAATGGTTGCCAAAAAAATCCCACGGTTGCTTTTATTCCGGGCATCACCTGGACACCGACCACTCAAAAACCCAAAGATAATTACACGGGCTTAAGTGCTTACCCCTTACCCGCGATCGCCAAAATTGGCCTCGATTATGGCTGGCAAAAAAATCCCCAAACTCAACAAACGTTTTTTCACAGTGGCGTAGATCTGATTGCCCCTGTCAATACCCCCGTCCTAGCGGCCGCTTCAGGAACCGTTGTTTTAGTCAGTAAAGAAGGCCCCTATGGCTTTTTGGTCATTATCGATCACGGGCAAGGTCGGCAAACCCGTTATGCTCAACTCAGCCGCTTTCAAGTAGAAACCGGCCAGACTGTTAACTCAGGTCAAACCATCGGTTATGTCGGAACCAGTGGCCGCCCCGATATTGCCGAACCCCATTTACATTTTGAAGTGCGTTTTCAGTCCCCTGTCGGTTGGGTCGCCCAAGACCCTAAATTACATTTACCGAAAACTAAGTCTTAAGACTATTTGAAGAGCTACGCAAATTCATTAAAAGTCATCTGGGTAATTTTTAATTACGATAAAGAAAACAAGAAAATGAATGATTAATTATGACGACTACCTGGGATGAACTTGTTTTTAAGTCACCCTATTTAGCTGTAGAAAAAGCCAAAGAATTGCTACAGGAGGGGCAAATGACTGAAGCCTATAATCTTTTAGAAAGTTTAACGGAATCAATGGGGCGATCAGAAAAGCGTGCGGTTAGTAGTCAACTCACACGGCTCATGCTTCATATTATTAAATGGAAATGCCAACCAGAAAAACGCAGCGTCAGTTGGATTATTTCCATTCGTTCGGCACGACGAGAGATTGCTGATAGCCAAGAGGAAATGCCAAGTCTGAATCGAGATTTTTTATATTCGATTTGGGATAAGTGCTTTATTGCAGCCAAACAAGATGCGAGAGATGAAATGGGAAAAAAGCCAGAAATTTTGACCTTAACGTGGTCTGAAGTTTTTGAGGAAACTTATACTTTCTGGGAAGATTAATTAATTTAAAATTTTCAGCATTTGATTGCCCCCACGCTGAAATTCGTAGGAAACGCGCTGAATTTCACAATTATATCCATTTTCTTCTAGCTTAGTCACAATAGGCACTAGATAAGGAGACGTTTCTAACGATAAAGTCAATAAGGGAAAAATTCGCACTTCCTTGCAAACTCGCAACATTTCCTTAATCGCTTGAAAATGAAAAGACTCATCTAAATGGGCCGAATATAAAAAGAGAAAATGGGAACAAAGACCTAATTCAAATTGTTGATTTTGATAGAGTAACGTCGGTAATTCTCCGATTTGATAACGATTTTCGATTTTTCCTGCTGCAAAATCCTGACAAAATAGCTCTAGTGTCCGTTCTCGATTACGTTTTAAGTCATCGGGCGAGTGATGATATGCCCAAACCCAATCCTCTGGCGTATTTCTCACTTGTTTAATAATTAGATCAACCACTTGATTAAAGCGATCGCGGATTTGCTCAGTAGTGAAAGAATACAAAGGATCAACTGACGTAATGTTCGCTCCTAACAGCGTACCTTCTGCATTAAAACTGGCTGGCCCATCGGCAACACTTAAAATTGATTTTTGCAAGTCTTGTTGAGTGAGATTGAACATTTTTCGGTATTCGTCTAGCGATCGCCCAAAGGGAACCACTTCAGTCAATTGCATTGCCATCGATCTTACTGCTCCCTACCTTTTTATTGGTGAACGTTACTCAATGAGCCTCACTCTTAGGATAGATTAATTTGGAAAAGTCAAAGTTAGCAGGAAAACTAGGCTACAATAATTAGCCGCTTAAGGATAGTTAAAACGCACAAAATAACTTGAAAAAGAGCGAGAGTATTGACAAAAGTAGATTCTTAATAATTGATCAATTGCTCATAATAAATAGTGATAAATTAGGATGCTTGAATGAATCGTCAATTTTGGATAATCGCCTTAATTTCCTTCATTAATTCCCTCAGTATGACGATCCTCATTCCTGTCATTTATCTGTATGGCAGACAATTTGGACTTAATGATCTACAAACCAGTTTTTTATTCTCCGCCTATTCTGTCGCTCAGTTTTTTGCCACGCCGGTTATCGGCAAGTTAGCCGATCGCTTCGGACGCAAACCATTATTAATTCTGAGTTTATTGGGAACTGTCGTTGCCAACAGCTTGGCCGGCACTGCAACCACGGCGTTTGTTCTCTTTTTTGCTCGATTTTTAGATGGAATTACGGGGGGAAATGCCTCGGTCGCTCAGGCGGTCATTGCGGATGTTACTTCCCCTGAACAACGGGCAAAAGCCTTTGGTATTAATGGAGCGGCCTTTGGGTTGGGTTTTGTGCTTGGCCCGGTGATTAGTCTTTTAGCTCAGCAAATTTCCCTGGGAGCCGCTTTTCTAGCATCGGGCGCGATCGCGTTTATTGCCCTCCTATTAACGATCTTTTTTCTGCCTGAAACCTTGGAACAGAAAGCCACCAAAGCCAAGAATATTTTTGATTTGGGCTTAGGCAATTTAATCAAAGGATTAAAATTACCGAAAATCGGGATTTTGTTAATCATTAATTTCTTTTTAGGGACAACGTTTACAATTTTTACCTATGCGTTTCAGCCCTACTTTATTGAAGTTTTAAATCAAAATAACCAGTCACTAACCCTGATGTTTTTGAGTTTTGGGGTTTTAGGCGTTGTGATGCAAACCTGGGGAATTGGTTGGTTAACTCGTCAATTTCAGTTAGTCCAAATTTTATTTCTAGGCTTATTGATTCGGAGTTTATCTTTCCTCTTGATGCCGGTTTGGGCCAATGTGATTTATTTTACGGCGATTAGCATTGTTTTTTCTCTGTTTAATGCCCTCGTACAACCCATGATCAATGCCCTAATTTCCTTAAACACTAAACCCGAAGATCAGGGAATGGCTCTGGGTCTTAATGCGTCCTATTTAGGGGTGTCTAATGCCTTTGGCCCGGTCATTGCAGGATTGTTAGTTCATCGCGAAAATCCCATTACCTATTCCTATCCCCTTTATCTCTCTGGTATTTTAACGTTGATGGTTTTGGCAGTGGCGATCGCAACCCGTCGTCAATATGCGGTCAAAACAGCGTGACCCTCAATTACTGAGTTGCGGTTAACCATTGGGTAATGTCTGCCTGGGGTAACGGTTTACTAAATAAAAAGCCTTGACCAAATTCACAATTTAATTCAGCTAACAGTTGTTGTTGGGTTCGAGTTTCAATGCCTTCCGCAATCACATCCATTTTCAAAATATGGGCAAGTTCGATGATCGTTTTGACAATTGCCTTTCTTTCCCCATCGCCTTCAATTTGATTGACAAAGGAGCGATCAATTTTAAGCGTATTAATAGGAAAACGATGTAAATAATTCAAAGAAGAATAGCCTGTCCCAAAGTCATCAATACTAATTTGAATGCAGCGATCGCGGAGTTGATTTAAAATTTGGGTTGCAGAATCAATATTTTCAATAATGGCAGATTCCGTAATTTCTAACTTTAAACAATGGGCTGAAATAGCTAATCTTTCAATAATTTCATCTATCTTTTCTAATAAATGGGGCTGGGCAAACTGCTTAGGAGAAAGATTAATACTCATGGTTACTTGAGCATCAATCAGTTGAGCCTGTTGCCATTGTGTCAGTTGTAAACACGCGGTTTCTAAAACCCATAGCCCCAAGGGAATAATTAACCCCGTATCTTCTGCTAAGGGAATAAAATCCAAAGGAGAAATAATCCCTAATGTGGGATGAATCCAACGAACTAAGGCTTCAAAACCGACCAATTTTTCGGATTCTAAATGAATAATGGGTTGATAATAAACCGTAAAGGCGGATTGAATTAAAGACTGTCGCAATTCACTTTCGAGTTGTAGCAGAGCCACCGCATTTTTGTGCATGGTCGCATCAAACAGTTGATAACATCCCTTTCCCCTCGCTTTCGCCTTATACATCGCAATATCGGCATCTCTTAAAATTTGTTCCGGTTGCGAATAACCGCGATTTAAGCAAATACCAATACTAAAATTAATAAAAATGGGATTGTTATTGAGCGAAAAAGGATAACTCATGGCTTGATGGATACTTTCCGCTAGTTGAATCACTTCTTCTGTGTCTTGAATCCCTTCTACTAAAATGGTGAATTCATCTCCACCAATGCGAGCCAAGGTTACCCCTTCCCTTAGAGAAGATAACAAGCGTTGCCCGACTGCAATCAACAATTCATCCCCCATTAAGTGCCCCAAGGAATCATTGACCACCTTGAAGCGATCGCCATCTAAAAAAAGTACTGCAAAGGCGAAATCGGGATCAACCGTGGCGCGAGTAATCGCATCTTGTAACTTTTGTAAAAATAAAGCGCGATTGGGTAAATTGGTTAATGAATCATGGAGAGCTAAATAATGCAGCCGTTCTTGGGCTTTCTCTAACTCATGGGTTCTTTCTTTTACCCGTTCCTCTAAAACCAGATTCAGTTGGCGAATCTCAGCCCTAGCCACCTGTAACTGGAGTTGATTTTCAACCCTAGCAATGACCTCTTCCACTTGAAACGGCTTCGTAATGTAATCCACCCCTCCCACGGAAAAAGCCGTTACCTTATCAATCACATCCCCCAGGGCACTAATAAAAATAATCGGAATCTCTTGGGTTTTCGGATTGGCTTTTAACTGCCGGCAAACCTCATAGCCATTCAGTTCAGGCATAAAAATATCCAGCAAAATCAGATCGGGGGGAATCGTCTGAATCGCTCGTAATCCATGGGAACTTTTGGCCGCACTACGAACTTTATAGCCCCTTTCCGTTAGAATTCTCGCTAACAAAGTCAGATTTTCCGGCGTGTCATCAATGACCACAATATCTGCTTTGGAGAAAGCCATCGGTTCTCGTACTCCTACTTGATCGCATTGAAAAAGACCGGCAGATTACTCTTCCACCCATGATGATTCCCCTATTCCGACGCTGAATCAGGCTCAGTTTTAGATTTAGATTTTGCTTTCGTTGTTTTGCCCTTAGTTTTCCGTGTGGTCGTCGTTTTCACGGGTTTTGGCTCAGGAGTCGCGATCGCTAATTCAACAGGAGTTTCCACAGGGGTTTCTACTGAGCTTTCTACTGGGGCTTCGGTAGATAAGGCCACAGAAGTTTCTTCGGGGGAGGCAACAGGCGTTGCGGCAGCTAACTCCACTGATGATGGTTCGACTGGCGTTTCCTGCGGGGTTTCAACAACCAACTCCACTGACGCTTCTGGAGAAGCAGCAACTAGGGAATCTGAAGGACTTTCCCCAGAGCTTTCCGCTTGATCGGGAGCTTTGGATTCAGCCTTAGATTTCTTCTGAGGTTTGGGAGGACGGATTGATTTTTCGGTTGTTGTTTCTGTCTCGGCTGCTTCCTCCGTATTTCCGGCGGTCTTATCCCTCGATTTGGAGCGGAGGTTCGTTCCTTCCATTGGGGGCTTTTTCACCCGTCTTGGTGCAACGTCTTGCGGTTCTGCAATTTGGGAAACAAACCCAAAACAAGCCCGTTGGGGAATAAGACGAGCCATAATTTGGCAAAATTTCGGTTTTTCCTCAGAATCTTTCCGAAAGCGATAGGGGGGCTGATCGGCCCAAATGAGGGGCAAGTGCTGATTGGAGGGGCGATTTTCGTAATTTTTGAGTTCATTGCGATAAATCGTAAAAACAGGACGACGACACTGGGGAATAAATTGCCAAATGCCTCTGAGGACAAAAATGCCTGGCTCTCCCTTTTCTGCCTGTTCTGTCCCCATCCAAACGGCTTTAAAACTCAAGCCTTCGCCTTTAGACTGGGGATAGCATTTTATCCAAACGACTTGATCAATATGATTATTGGCTACTGCCATCACTCGACGAGGCAGATACAAAGGAAAAAGACTGTCTTTGATTTGTACCTGAAAACGATCTTCCGCCTTGGAAATTTTCCCCCGTAGCCACCCGATTGCCTGGTAATAGTTTTGGGGAGTTGTGTCTAATTTGACCTCAACCTCTACCGATGATTCGGGAGACAATTCCGAAGGAGAAGATTCTTCTGCAAGATTTTGAGAAGAGGTAGGAGGGGTGGGCGGGGTCGGTTCCATAAGAATTTTGAATAGTGGCGTTTATTGGATTAAGTATGCGTGACAAGCTAAGCAAAGGCAAGTAGTTTGATAATAATGCTTTAAGAGCAATGGATTCAAATTTTTGCTGACATTCCCATTACTGAATCGCCTAACTTGTTCCCAATGAGTAAATAAATACTCTTGTTAATTTACTCCAAAATGACATATTTAGCGGATTTATGAAAAGTACATGTTACGGAATTTGAACGTTTTGAGAGCAGCTTGCCTTATTCCACAATGATTTAAATTTATCCCATACCAAATTAAATAGAAAAGATGACACCCTCCCACCTACGATTTTCTCCCCTAGCAAGGAAATCAACTTGAACATCTTAATTTGCGCGTTAATCCACTTCATGGGGTCTCAATTCTCCATCAGCATTGGTCGGGAACCTGAAACCCATTACAGTTTAAAAGATGTCTTTGAACCTTTTCAGGAGAGCTTGGGTCTAAAGGACTGTATCCACGGATGAGGTAAATAGGTGTTAGTGGAAAACCTAACCCGAATGGCGGATAAACAGTTAGTTCTCCAGTGTCAACAGGGGAATTCAGACTCTTTTCGCCACTTATATCGACGTTATCAAGCTAAAGTGCGTTCTACGCTGTATCAATTATGTGGCAATAACCGCTTAGATGATCTCGTTCAGGAGGTGTTTTTACGAGTTTGGAAAGGATTACCCAAGTTACGAGAAACGACTTACTTTTCGACCTGGCTCTACCGCATTACCTGGAATGTGGCGATCGATGAACGGCGAAAGTTTGCTAAATCGGGCTGGGCGATCGCCGAGGATCTCAGTGAGGTTGCAACCGAGTTATCTCGTCCCCAAGATAGCCCCAATTTAATGCAATTGCATTATCAAGACTTGATTCAGCAAGGGTTACAGTCTTTGAGCTTAGAACATCGAGCGGTTTTAGTGTTACATGATTTAGAGGATTTACCTCAAAAAGAAGTGGCTGATATCTTGCAATTACCAACAGGAACCGTAAAATCTCGGCTGTTTTATGCTCGGCAGGCCATCCGCACTTTTTTACAGCAGCAAGGAGTTTATCATGCGTCAATTTCCGAATAATTCCTCTGATCAGGATCGGAATGACAATTTTGATCCTGATTTTGTTCGCTTCCTCCAGCAATATCAACCACTGCCCCCGAATCCCAGTCAGGGTCTAGAAGAACGGATCATGTCCCTTATTCAGACTGAACCTCCTGGCTTGCGATTGGATCAACGGTTTTGGATGATTCCTACGGCGATCGCCACCGGATTATGTCTACTTTGGGGAGGGTCTCGATGGATGCAATCTAACACCCCCTTGGCTGGCACAATGCAAACGCAGGAAATAGAAGCCTTTCTCGTCGATAATTGGCAAACGGTTGTTACGCCTGAACCCCATTCCCCTGCCCTGACCACATCGGTTAACGATTGGCAACTGCTAACCCAGCCGGAAATGACGGGTTATTTATCCACTGCCTATCAACCCTAGTTTTTCAATTATTTTTAATCTTTCCCTATCTAAGAGGTTTAATGCCATGTTTAATCGTTCTACCGCCCTCTTGACGGTCTTATTTGCCATTAGCTTTGGGAGTCGTATGGTCTCGGCTACCCCCCTGGTTTCTCCTTCTGCCTCGGTTCAATCCCCCCAATCTGCCCTTTTTGCTCAAAATCGTCTGATTCGCAAAGATGGCGGGCCGGATCAGTTAATGAAACAACTCAATCTCACGAGCCAACAACAGCAACAACTGACGGCAATTCGCCAAAAATATCAAGGGCAAATGGAGCAACTCCGGGAACAGTTACGGAAAAATCAAGCGGAATTACGCACGATGATGGATGGGACAACGCCAGCTAACACCATTACGGCAAAACATGACCAAATTATCGGTTTACGTCAACAACTTGATAAACTCCGCTTCCAAAGCATGTTAGAAAGTCGGGAAGTCTTAAACCCCGATCAACGGAAACAATTTGCCCAGATCATGAATCAACGTCGCGCGAAGATCCGTTCCCGAATGGGCGATCGCTTACCGCCAGATCTAGATACCCAACCCTAGCCAATGCCGGTTAATCCTTTAGTGTCATGATTCAAATTCAGCTCGGCCCATTAAATCACCTGAATTTTTAAATCTTGGTAAAACTCATCCTGGGATAGCTCTACTTTGGATTGGGAGGATAACAAGAGTAAGGCCCAAAAAACCCCGACTTTATCGCGCTTTCCTTCTGTGGGCAAAGGAGCTTGATGTTGATGCCACCAGGTTAAGAGGGTTTCTAATTCAATCCAAGCACAATCGGGAATAATTTCGGGGAGTTGGGTTTGCAAAAACTGTTCTAATTGCTCGGCCAGTTCAATTAAATTTTCCTGATGGGCGAGTTCGGTAATAATCTGTAACGCTTTCCGACGGGATTGGGGGCGCGATCGCTTGGTCGTGGTCTTCGATTCCGTTTTATCAATCTCAACAGCAATTTCTTGGATTTGATCGATCAGTTCCTGTAGGGTCACGCGACGACGACGCATGGGGGGAGAAGCCGTCCGACGACGTAAATGCTGCTCTAAATTGAGCGGTAATCTCCGTCCGCTAGATTCGTCTATCAATTCTTCAAGCAGGGGTAAAACTTCTTCGGGATCTTCTTCCAACGTGTCCAGCGTATCTGCCTTAAATCGCACCAGCATGGAAGCCCACAAAAATGCCTGTCCCGATCGCGGTAAGTTCCGTTGTTGATAAGCCAAATCAAAGGTTTGAAAAATGCCCAAATCCTGTAAAAAGCGATCTATGACATCAATCACCGACACATCCCAAGGATTAATTTCTCCCTGCTCGGCCAAATCAATTAGGGTCGCGATCGCTTCACTGGCGGCGGTTGTCGTCATAATAAATTACAGTGACCAAAAGTAGAGAACGTTAACAATCCAATGGTGTCCTTAGCAGATTTACGGTTGAACTATACCCAATCCGGCTTACATGAATCCGATTTAGCCCAAAACCCCTTTGAGCAATTTCAAAAATGGTTAGATCAGGCGATCGCGGCAGAACTCCCCGAACCCAACGCCATGACCCTAGCGACCCTTTCCGAAGACGGTAAACCAATTGCTCGGATGGTACTCCTCAAAGGATTAGATGAACAAGGCTTCATCTTTTATACCAATTATGACAGTGCCAAGGGAAAACAGTTAAGTTCAATGAGTACGGCGGCTTTAGTTTTTTGGTGGGCGGGCTTAGAACGACAAGTGCGGGTAGAAGGAACCGTCGAAAAAGTCTCAGAGGAAGAGTCCGATGCCTATTTTCAGAGCCGTCCCAGGGCATCTCAGTTAGGCGCTTGGGCTTCCCCCCAAAGTCAAGTCGTAGCCAGTCGAGAGGTATTGGAAGAACGATTAGCTAGGTTTGAAGAAAAATTTGCGAATGAAAAAGTTCCCCGTCCGAGTCATTGGGGCGGTTTTCGGGTTATTCCCCACGCGATCGAATTTTGGCAAGGTCGGCCCAGTCGTCTCCATGATCGCATTCGGTATGAAATGACCGAAACAGGAGATTGGTTATATCAACGTCTTGCGCCTTAAATTTAGCTTTATTAAGCTATTATTGTATTCCTATGAACGTTTAAGAGCTTTCAATCAGGATTGGAGGATTAAGATTGACCGCAGCCGCATACTATGAAAATGAAATAAAATTACTCCAATGGGACGGCTTGCGATCGCTCTGGAAGGATATTGAGGCACGTCATACCCCTGGCTGGGATTCAGGTAAAGCGTTTGAATACTTAATTTTACGGGCATTTGAGTTAGATGGAGCAGAAGTAAAATGGCCCTATAGAGTCAAGCTTTTTGGGGAGGAAGTTGAACAAATTGATGGGGTTATTTATTCTGCTGGTTTATCTTGTTTAGTTGAAAGTAAAGATTTTGCCGATAAAAACGTTGATATTGCCCCAATAGCTAAACTGCGGAATCAACTTTTACGCCGTCCTGCTAGTACGATTGGAGTAGTCTTTAGTCGAAAAGGCTTTACTAATCCAGCTATTCGTCTTTCCTATTTCTTCTTTCCCCAAACCATTCTTCTTTGGAATGGGATAGAAATTAAATATGCTTTAGACAACGAGAAAATCTGTGAGTTATTAACCTTAAAATATCGTGCGTGTGTGGAGTACGGATTACCAGATTACGATGTTAGAGTAGGAGACAAGTCATGATTGCTTATATTGTTTGTGAAGGAAGTGCCGAGCTACGATTACTGCAACGGATTCTTCCCAGAGAATTATTAAAAGATATCGAAATTGTAGCGGCTGGAGGATTGTTTGCTATCAAGTCGCTTGCTCGCTCTTTAGTTGTTCGTAGACAAGTTCCTGTGGCAATTATTTTTAATACAAATTCCGTAGATCCTGATTTAATTCAAGAACGCATCAGCAGTATTGAAGAAATCGTAAAAAGTGTGTCTATTGGTACACCTGTTAAAGTAATTCCTGCTGTACCTGCAATAGAAATTATTTTTTTTGAGGATATTGGGTTGCTATCTTGGTTATTGAAGTATGGCCCCTCACAAACTCAGGAATTGATGAATTTAGCCAAATCTCAACCTGATAAAGCTGTGCGCAAGTTTCGTAACACAGCCCAAAGATATGATGAAAATAATGAGTTGTTTAATCAACTTACTGATGATGACCTTGAAGTCATACGTCAAGTACCGTTTATTAAAGAAACTATTTATTTTCTTCAGTCTGTAAAAGAAACAGCAAACGTGTAATGACGATTTGTGTAGTTTATATTTAAGCTTGCAATAGCCTATAGTTCAATTTTGGCAAGGTCGGCCCAGTCGTCTCTATGATCGCATTCGGTATGAACTCACTGAGAAGGAAAATTGACTGTATCAACGCCTTGCCCCTTAAATTTAGCCATCATTCTATAGTAATTGTGAGCTAGCTAAAAGAAGTAGAACCTAAGATTTGCAGATTGAAGCGTTTTTTTAAACGGTATCCAATCAGAGACGGAGATTCAGACTACGCTGGCATCTTGTAGCTGGCATCATCCGTTTCAATCGGTGACTTGTTACTTAATGCATACAAGAGGTCTAATCATTTTGACTTTAGAATCCCTGCACCAAGCAAAAGCTTAACTCAGGTTATAATGAGAGGCTGAGAGTCTTGATATGTAGTGAAAATATGGCTGAAAGTTACCTGCTGGATAAATTGCAATCGGTTGAACAAACGTTTGAAGAATTAACCCGTTTATTGGCCGATCCGGATGTTGCGACCAATCCAGAAGAATTTCAAAAGGTAGCTAGAGCGCGATCGTCCTTAGAAGAAACGGTTAATACTTACGAAATTTGGAAAAAAACCAAAGAAGACTTAGCAGGAGCGCGGGCTATCCTCAAAGAGGCGGGGAACGACCCTGAAATGCGGGAAATGGCCAGCTTAGAAGTCGAAGAATTAGCCGAAAAATTAGACGAGTTAGAACGTCAATTAACCATTCTGCTCTTACCTCGTGATCCTAACGATGACAAAAACATCATGTTAGAAATTCGGGCAGGAACCGGGGGCGATGAAGCCAGCATTTGGGCGGGGGATTTGGTGCGGATGTATTCCCGCTATGCTGAAAATTTGGGCTGGAAGGTGAGCTTATTGAGTGAATCCTTGGCAGAAATGGGCGGCTTTAAAGAAGCCATTTTAGAAATTAAGGGCGATCAGGTTTACAGCAAATTAAAGTTTGAAGCAGGAGTCCATCGGGTACAACGGGTTCCTGTCACCGAATCAGGCGGACGAGTCCATACATCGACGGCAACGGTGGCGATCATGCCCGAAGTGGATGACGTAGAAGTGCATATTGACCCGAAAGATATTGAGTTAACCACAGCCCGTTCCGGTGGTGCAGGGGGACAAAACGTTAACAAAGTCGAAACAGCCGTTGATCTGTTCCATAAACCGACGGGAATTCGGATTTTTTGTACGGAAGAGCGATCGCAACTTCAAAACCGAGAACGGGCCATGCAGATCCTACGGGCTAAACTGTACGATATGAAATTACAAGAACAACAAGCCGAAGTTAGTTCTATGCGGCGATCGCAGGTGGGGACAGGCTCTCGTTCCGAAAAAATCCGCACCTATAACTATAAAGACAATCGCGTTACCGATCACCGTTTAGGTCGTAACTTTTCCCTCGCTCCCGTCCTTGAAGGCGATGTGGAAGAAATTATTCAATCCTGCATTTCCCAAGATCAACAGGAACGGTTAGCAGAATTAGCAAATGCCAATAATTAGTTCTGAAGTTCCGTGATCGTCAAATCTTTTTGATAGAGTGAAAAATATTAATAGTTGAAAAAAAGCCTATGACAACCACTTCAGAAGAGGTATGGCGAATCTTAGCAGAATTAGCCACAGCCCAAAAAGAAACAGATCGGCAACTTAAGGAAACGGAGCGACGACAACAGGAGACAGATCGACAACTCAAAGAAAGCAACCAAGAATTTAACCAACGACTCAAGGAAACGGATCGGCGGCAACAAGAGACGGATCGGCAACTCAAAGAAACTGGCCGACAAATTAAAGAATTGGGTAAACAAATCGGCGGATTGGGTGCCAAATTTGGTAGTTTTACCGAAGGTCTGGCTTTGCCTTCAATGGAAACAATTCTCCGAGAGCGTTTTGGGATGGAAATTATTAGTCCTCGTGTGCGGGCGAGTAAGGCTGGGCAACATTTAGAAATTGATGTGCTGGCCTACGCTAATGGCGATCTCAATACTGCCTATATTGTGGAAGTAAAAAGTCATCCCAGGGAAGATTCTATTACGCAGCTTCAAAATATTTTGCAACGTTTCCGTACTTTTTTTCCTGAACATAAAGACAAGCGACTTTACGGTATTTTAGCGGCTGTTGACTTATCTCCTGAAATACGAGAAAAAATCTTTCAAGCAGGCTTCTATGTAGCCCGGATTCATGATCAAGTCTTTGAATTGGAGGTTGCTGACAATTTCCAACCTAGAAGTTTTTAAGTTTTTGCTATCAAACATGAGTGGAGTCGCGATCGCGGGGATCGACAATTGCTATACCAAAACCGGAATTTCCAGATTAACCGTAACGGCCTGTAACTCCTTAGCTTTATCTTCGGGTAACGCATCATTGGCAAACATGCCTGCGGCCAATTCGGTTCCTGCTAAATACTTCAAGCGATCGCTGGTGCGATAGGGCGGATAAAATTGCGCGTGTAAATGAGCTTCAGGGTAGCTTAATCCATCCGTTGGGGCTTGAAACCAGGCCATTAAATAGGGAAAAGGGCGATTCCAGAGGCCATCGTATTTTAGGGTAACGGTTTTTAGTGCCCTAGCGAGACTCCACCGTTGTTCATTCGTTAACGCCGAAAAATGACTCACCGGTTGAATGGGGGCAATCCAGACTTCGTAGGGATAGCGGGCACAGGCAGGAACGAAGGCGATCGCGTCTTTATCTTGATAAATCAGACGTTGATTATCCTCAATTTCCCGTTGAATCAGATCCTGCAATACTCCCCGATGATGCTCCTCATAGTAATTTCGCTGAATGGCTAACATCCGAGCCGGAACCGGCGGCACAAACGGATAGGCGTAAATTTGCCCATGAGGATGGTGTAAGGTAACCCCCACTTCTACTCCCTTATTTTCAAACGGTAGAACGTATTGAATCTGGGGATAGTTGGCCAACTCACGGGTGCGATCGCCCCAAACCTGTAACAACAGATCGAGATGATCAACCGCCAAAGAACTCAACGAAGCCTGGGCATCCTGGGTAAAGACCACCACCTCACAGGCTCCATTAGCCGGTAGCGTTTCCACAATCGAATGGGGCGGATGATGGGCCGTCGGAATCATTGAGGGAAAGCGATTATCAAACACGGCGAC
Source organism: Snowella sp. (assembly GCA_035285545.1). Lineage (GTDB taxonomy): Bacteria > Cyanobacteriota > Cyanobacteriia > Cyanobacteriales > Microcystaceae > Snowella. Next base: position 87,264 of record JAYKGY010000128.1, read on the forward strand.
ATCGTACTGACCCTGGGGTAATTCCGTCGGAAACTCAGGGTTGTGGGTGGGAGCTAGGGGATTATATTCGGGCGGCGGTAAAAAAGTTCGCCCTTGACGATGACTGGCATAGGCCACCCATTCCCCCCGTAGGGGATGCCAGCGCAAGTGGGGATTGGCTTGAACTGGCTCATGGCTAGGACTCGGAGCCTGAAGGTGATTGGCAATGGGAGCGCGACTATAGAGGGTCAACTTTCGCCCATCGGGTTTTAACAGTTGGTGGGAGTACATAATCCTTGTCCTATGAGAGTGGCAGCTCGGATGGCTTCAATGGGAAATTTGGGCGTGCGATCGCTGTACAGTAAACCGTTGGCTTCTTGGAAGGTATCGGTCAGTTGGGTATAACAAAAACCACTAAAGAGTTCGATATGGTTCACCGCTTCAATCAAGGCCGCATACTTACTTTCGAGTTCGGCGACGGTCAAACAGTTATCATAGCCCCATGCCTGGTGAGCATCCGGCTGATCGGAAGGAACATAGGCAATTCCCCCAAACTCTGTCAGCATAATCGGTTGACCCTGATGGGGATAATTATCGAGCGTTAAAATCCGTCCCCCTGGTCGTCGTCGTTCAAACAGGTCAGAAATTTTAATATCGGGTCGATAGCGGTGGGCCAATAGCTCTGGTTTACGCTCGTAGTCGTGAATCGCCAGAATATCCGTATTGGTACTTTCCCAACCATCATTGCCAATCACGGGGCGAGTGGGGTCGAGGGTTTTGGTGAGGTGGTACATGGCCAAAACATAGTTACGATGGGCCGGTGTTTCCACGAGGTTCGGCACCCCCCAGGATTCATTAAAGGGAACCCAAGCCACAATGCAGGGATGGCTAATATCGCGCTTAATGATTTCCGTCCATTCATGGGTCATCCGTTCTACGGCTTTGGGGGTAAAGCGATAGGCACTGGGCATTTCTTCCCAAACCAGTAATCCTAAGACATCAGCCCAATATAAAAAGCGGGGGTCTTCAATTTTTTGGTGTTTGCGAACGCCGTTAAATCCCATTGCTTTGACCAGTTCCACATCCCGTCGTAGGGCATCATCATCCGGCGGTGTCATTAAGGTATCGGGCCAATAACCTTGATCCAAGACCAAGCGCAGATAATACGGACGACCATTCAACATAAAGCGATCGCGCTGAATACTAACGGTTCGCAGGGCAGTATAGGACTCCACTTCATCGAGCAATTGATCCTGATACCCCAGTTGAATATGAGCTTGGATTAGCGTCGGTTTTTCAGGACTCCAGAGTAAATCATTGCGACAATCATCAATACCCGGATCTCCCAAGGCAATGCGACGGCTGATTTCTCCGCTATAAACCTCGTAGGTATCGCACGCTAAGGTGACACCATCCACACTCAATTTAATTTTGATCTGCACCCCAGAACTCGGAATATTTCCTGCTAAACCTGCTTCAAAGCCAATTTCCCAGCGTTCACAATCGGGAATCCAACGCAACTGCCCTAAATAGGTATTACCAACCCGTTCTAGCCACACCGTTTGCCAAATACCACTGGTTCGCGGATACCAAATACTGTGGGGATTTAACTGCCAATCCTGTTTTCCACGCGGTTTTGCCAAATCTTGGGGATCATCCTGGGCCCAAACCGTAACCTTGGTTGTGCCGCTATCGTTTAAGGCATGGGTAATATCGAGGGTAAAGCCAATATGCCCTCCCTCATGTTCTGCAATATAAATGTCATTAATCCAAACACGAGCGCGATAATCAACGGCTCCAAAATGTAATAACAAACGTCCATCCCCTGGCGGTGTTTCAAATTCCCGCTCATACCACAAATTAGAATGGAATCCTTGATCATTAATCCCACTCTCGACGGATTCAGGAGCAAACGGAACCGCTATACGATGAGTCCATTGGGTTACATCTTGGGGTTGAACGCATTCACCCTGATCGTCATAGGCAAATTTCCAAAGCCCGTTCAAGGTTTGCCAGTCTGTACGTTTTAGTGAGGGACGCGGGTGGGTCGTTTCTTTTTTCCCTAAAAAGGTTCCCTCTGCTTGAGCAGATAATTCTGATGTACGATTTCTCAAATCCAACAATCTCATCCAGGTCTTCTCCTGATTCGTGACTCAATTTCCCCTGCTATTAATGGGATTAAATCTAACGTATTAACACGATAGACATAGCATGAGATTTATCCCAATCTTTAGCTTTGTTTTTGCTAGTAAAATTGATGATTTTTAACAGCAGAGCTTGTTAGTCCCAACGGAAAATTATTGGGAGAGGTTAACTCAATCAATCTGTACCTAGCTCGTGACATTATGGCATATACATCATCAATTTATGTTAATTAAAATAGGAAAAAATAAATTTTAGGGGCTATTGATTATCATAGTCTGCCCAATTTAAAGTGACTAAAATAAACGGTTTATTTGTATAAAATGTTTGATTAAAAAACAGTGAAATTTATGAAATACCCAATCGCAGCTTTTTTTAGATAAATAAGCAACAAAATTTGTCTAGATTAGCAATTCATGACAGTCGGGCTTCAGGTTAAGTCATTTCTCCCCTGACCAAGACTTGCTAACGCCTTTTGGGTTAATTTGCTCGTTAATCAGCACTCAATTCTGCTTCCAGCCATGTTGTAAGATAGGTTAAAATTATTTGACAAAACTTAATAATGACGACAAAACTTATAATGACGCAAAAATTAATCTATTGTTTGTTTTTTGGGGCTGGTTTAGGAATTTTCAATGCAATTCTTCGATCTCACCAATTTGATTATCAATTCTTAGCGTTAGGGTTATTGATCTTTGCCATTGATCAAGCAAAAATGGCTGTTTTAGATTTAAACAACATTGCGATCGCGAAAACTAAAATTCAAGATCCTCGACTTGATCAATTTTATTTCATTACCATTAGCACGATCACGCTGGAATTAACGGGATTTTATCTCGCGGTCTTTCAATTAGGTTGGGGAATTCTGTTAGTGTTAGGAAGTCAAGTCTGGTTTAATTTATTAGTCAATATTCGCCTTCAACCTAATGATGTTAACCCGATCCAAAATAAACCGATCTCGGAAAAAGTCGGGGTTTTACTCGCCGATATTGTGGGAATGATCCTAATCGGTGTTTGGATGATTCCCGTTGCACCGCTAACGATTGTGATTACGCTCTGGACGATCGCGATCGCCTACGCAGGGATTAAACTCTTCCAAGCGATTCAAGTCAAACGATCAGTTAATTTAAAAGCCTAAACCTTGAGAAAAGATAGGGTTTGAGTGGGACGAGCAAATTTAAGCAATAACCAACTATTAACGATTAAACAAAGGGTTGATAAAGACAGCAAAATAAAGGTAATGGGCGTAATGACACCAATAGAAAACCAAGTCGAAACGTGAAATACCATTAAACCAATAAAGCTAAAGGATAATAGGGTAGAAAGCATTAAAGATAGCTGACGACGTTGAAAAATAACTAATAAAATGGATTGTAAAGTGGCAATTAGCATTGCGGGAACCAGAAAAGCACAGATTGACACACAATGCATTCGAGACATTTCAGAGATAAGCGTTAAGTCGGCCATTATTTCTATTGAGTATCTAATGAATATTGAAAATTTTAGCTATTATAATCCAGAAATTTAGCTAGGAATGATTAACAAATTTTAAGATCTCATCGGCAGTGATTTGGGGTTTCTCTAGGTGGGGAACGTGTCCACACTCAGGAATCCAAACGAGTTGATTATTCGGCAATAATTTTTGAAATTGGTTTGCAGCTTTGGTACCGAGAATCCCATCATTTTTTCCCCACAGAATTAAGGTTGGTTGCTGCAATTGAGGTAAATTTCGCGCAAAGCTACCGTAACCGCCACTTTTGGTAAAAGCAATCAGAGCTTCACTCCAACGCGGGCATTGTAAATGTAATCGGGCACATTCTTCCGCATCATCGCTGGCAAATTGCTTGTCGTAGTAGGCTGCTCGACTGACACCTCTTCTCACTTTCGAGGTGGCTAAAAAGTCAGTTGCCCAACGGTCTAACGGGGGGAACATTAGGCGACTCGCAAAGGGTTGACGGGCGAGACCGGCACTATCCACCAAAATCAATTTTTCCACTAAGTCGGGATGGGACAGGGTAAAGTCAATGGCGGCGGCTCCTCCCATCGAAACGCCTACTAAAATCATCGGACGTTGAATGAGTGTTTTCCAGCAATAGTACAAATGGGTTTTGATCGATGCAGGGGAAAGGGGAATCTCAGGCGATCGCGCTGTAAATCCAAAACTGAGTAAATCTATTGCCCAGGTGGAATGATGGGGAGCGAGGAGGGGAATTAAACGGCGAAATTCTAATAGAGAACTATCAAAGCCATGTAAGAGAACAATGGGGGGATCTTGGTGGCCTTGCTGAACGTAAGCAGTTTCAATGGAATCGAGGGAAAGGGGCGTTAAAATTTCCGTAAATTGCAGACTATTAACTAAATTTAAAGAGGTTAATTCCGTTAATTTTTGGGGATCAAAGGTAATTTTTTGAGATTGATTTTTGATTAAATCCATTATTTTTATTAATTGAAAAGATTAAAATCCTAAATCCGCTTTAGCCTGTTCTGCGGCTACTAATACCTTATCATCTGGCATTTCTGACCACTCTGTCACCCCAATCTCCTGATAAAACTGTTGGTCATAGGCGCGAGTTTTAACCACAACGGGCATAGGAACCGCATGGCCTAAAATTAGGGCCTGTTGCTTGGAATCTAATTTTGCTAAGACAGACCGCAAATTTTGCCCGCCCGAAACCCCTGTAAAAATTGCCTCAATATCCTTTTCATCGTTGAGTAAGCAGGTAATACGGGTTCCAATCTGGGACATCACTTCATTATCTATCCCCGACGGACGCTGATCGACCACTAACAAAGTGACAAAATATTTCCGCATTTCCCGCGCGATCGTCCCAAAAATGGTTTGATGGACAATGCTGGAATCCAGAAAACGGTGAGCTTCTTCGATGGTAATCACCAATTGACGAGGACGGTCTAGGGGATTTTTGGTTTGGAGAAATTTATCGGCTTTTTTGACGTAGGTGGCATGAATTCGGCGGCTAATCATATTGGTTGCCAACATGTAAGAGAGCAAGTTTGATTGGGAACCAAATTCAATAACAACGTGTTTACCCGCTTCGATACATTCGAGAACTTGATCAATATAGTTATGGCGACAAGCGGATTTGAGATATTTCAAATTGTCTAACCGCAGTAATTTCCGTTGTAGCGACATAATCGATCCCGCATGACCCTGTTTTTCTTCACAGAAAACTTTGATATCTTCATTGGTCATATTTAACAGTTGGCTAATCCAGCTTTTGCCATATTCGGAATGCAAAATATTGGCATTATCTAAGGCGGCTTCGGAAATGCCTAATTCATAACCCACTAAACGAATATCTTCAATTTCAATTTGTTCGTAACTTAAGTACAATTCATGGGCATTGCTCACGCCTCGCCGTTTGGTGGATTCGGCATCGAGGGTAAAAATTTCCACCTGTCCAGGAAAAAGTTGACGCAATCCTTTGACAGTAGACACTTCTTTGCCTTCCCGCATCGCTTCCCAACCGTATTCCGAGTGCATGTCAAACATGAGGTTAACAGCAGCTTGTTTGCGAATAATGCCCGAAATCAATAGACGGGTTAAAAAGGATTTTCCAGTTCCCGATTTCCCAAACACGCCATTACTGCGTTCCACAAAGCGATCCAGATCCAGACAAATAGGCACGTCCATATCTAAGGGCTGACCGACGGAAAAATTGCGGCGATGGGGATCGTCTTCCCAACCAAAGACCATCCGAAAATCCCGTTCGCTGGCATCAAACACCTGGCTAAAGTGGGCAGGAATGGTTTTAACGGGTAATAATTCTAGGGGTTCACTGCTCTGGGCTTCCAGGCTGCCGAGTCCGTTGCCATTCTGGTTGAAGGTTTCTGAATATCCTTTTTTTCCATCTTCAACAGGGGTAAACATCAACATGGGAGCGAGTTCAATGGTTCCGTAGGTTCCGCTTCCTGCTAGGACTTCCCGCATTAAGGTATCTTCCAAACTCGGCGGATTGGCTAGGATTCGAGGGTTAGAAGTTCCCAAGGCCACATCGGTTAACAGGCAAAAAAAGCGCGATCGCGTCCCTTGAATGACCAGAAATTTCCCCACCCGCATATCTTCAACGGAAACATCGGGAAGCAAACGAATTTCTAAACCTTTAGTAAGGGAACCCTGAATAACCGAGCCGAGGGGAGTTTCTTTCATAAAGAATTAAGCACTGACCTTGTAGTTAACTATATCGAGAATTGTTGAGTTTTCGCTAAAATCAAAACGAGTTATTCTGATGGTTAACTCAAATTGATGAAAATTAATTTTGTGTTTGTTTAATGGCGATCGCTGATTTAATCAAGTTTAGAGAACAAAACCCCCATTATTTTATTGCCTCAATTTAAAATTCCAAAGGGCTTTAACCCAAAAGGTTAAGCATTAGGAGAAAATAGCAAATAGATTATCCTTTCCCAACGAGTCATCTATGAGTAGAGATCGAGATATGCGAGAGTCCGAATCGGGGCTTGCTTCCCCTGTCCCCCCCGCGGTTAAGCGTGCTGCCACTAAACTGAATACGGTCGGTTATCTGGGGTTTTGGATTCAGATTGTCGTTGGAGCCTTTGCGGTTGTTACCTTTCTCTTTGCCAGTATGGGATTAACCTTTGGGCAGGAGCGCACCAGTGGGATTGAAGCGGGGATCATCTCTGCCTTTATTTCCATTGTTCTGTTAGGCGGCGGTATTTATTTTTCGATTCGTTATCAACGTATTGGGAATCAGCTACAACGGGTCGATGCGGCTAATCATCCTCGCAAAGCGGATATTTTAAAGTTTATTCGCTGGGGAATTATGGTGAATTTGGCGGGAATGGGCATGGCTATTATTGGGGCTTCGGCCATTGGCGGCATTGTATTAATTAAATCTCTGAGCATTCCCCAGGGAACTTTGGCGGCAAATCCTAAACAATTTGTGCAATCCATTGATTTATTAGCGATCCAAGCCAATACCAATACGATTGTTGCCCATTTTACAGGTTTAGTTTCTTCTCTCTGGCTCTTAGACCGCCTCGATAAATAATGCAGCGTACTCGATTAAATACTCTCATTGAACGAACGGGAACGGAGTTAACCCAGTTTTTTCGGAATCCTTGGCGGCGGATTTCGCTGATCCTATTGGGTTTGCTTTTTGGTTTTTTTGTGGGGGCTGCCATTTCGACTACCGCAGGCCAGGATGCCCAATGGGATGTGGTCGGAGCGGCTTTAATTTTGCTATTCACCGAGTTGATTAGTCGTTTTGTTTATGGTCAACGGGTCAGTCCTGGTAGTCAGCGATCGCTCTTAGTTGAAGTCTTAAATTGTTTCAAGTTGGGTGTGATTTATAGTTTATTCTTAGAAGCGTTCAAACTCGGTTCCTAACAGCGATCGCCCGTGTCTAGAGCCTCATCTTGTCTTCTTTCGCGATCGCCGAAGATACTTAATATCTACCGTATATTTACGGATGTTTTGTTTTTGAAAGATGTCTAGAATCTTTTTTAAAGTTTTCTTAAAGTATAATCGGTTACACTTTATAACTTCATTCCCCTTTAAGCTGAACTGTCTTGTAAAAGACTTCTAGCATTTGCTCCCTAGAATCCTGATAAATTGCCTTTATTTTAAATATTCGTCTATTAATTTCCAATCGGCCCTAGCTATTTCCTAATAGCTATTGACTTGCAGCAATGAATAAACCACCCGCCTTTGCGCTTAATACCTATGTCAACTTTAATGGAATTCAAATTAGAGTAGTCAAACGCTATTTAGATGTCGATACCAACAATTATTGGTATAAGTTAAGCCTAATCTCAGAATTACAGCCCGAAGAGGTCATTAAGTTGCACCAAGAATATACCCTAAACTCAACAAAATCCCACTCACAAAATGGAGTTTAATCGCGACAAATTTACTCCTACTAATTTGGGTCGGCTGATCATGATAGTTCCGCACATAATTAATTAGCTGAATCGCGAACGGAAGACTCAAAAAAACTAAACCGCTAGATAGGGGAGCCATGTTTAATCCGATAAAAATAGCCGTTAAAGCATACAAACTCAGGGTGGCATAGGCTAGGACGTTGGCTCCTCTGGCTGTCCCTAACCGCACAATCGGCGATCGCTTCCCTGCCGCTAGATCATCTTCAACTTGATGAAAATGGGAGCAAAATAAAACTAACGAGGTGCTAATACCAACTAACACGGATGGGGCAATAACGGCATTATTAAAAGCTTGGGTCTGGGAATAATAAACCGCCGCGATCGCCAACGGGCCAAAGGTAATAAAGCAAATCAATTCCCCTAATCCTTGATAACCCAAACGAAACGGTGGCCCTTGATAGCTATAACCCAATACACAAGCCAGACCAACAATGGCTAAAACCGTTATATCCTGCTGTAACCAACTAATCAAAAAAATCCCTAATAACCCTAATCCTAAAAAGCCATTACTAATCCAATAAATTAGCCTTTTATTTCCCGTTAAGTTCACCACTGAATGGGCTTTGTTTTTATCAATTCCCGTATCCGCATCAAACACATCATTGCTTAAATTTAGCCAAGCAACAATCGTAATCGCAGACAGAAAAAAGATGCTAAAAATCCAAAAGTTTACCTGATGGGATTGGGCAAAAGCGACTGCGGTTCCCACACAAATCGGGATGACTGCCACGCTATACATCGGAGGCTTAATGGCTGCAAACCATAATTGTTTTTGAGTAGGGGCAAGGGAATGGGTTGTTGTCATCCGTATCAAACAAAGAAAAGTAACAAAATGGAGCTATAGAACATGGGCATCGGTCGTTTGTCTCGAATTGACTGACGGGGATGCCGCTTTTAGATAGGATAGGTAAGGAGTGTCTCTACTTAACTGCGTGTTGGGGAGAGACGTTGCCCCGACGCTTGACTACCGAGAGGAATCATAGGGTCAGGAAATCCGGATCAGTAATATTAAGACATACCATTGAATGTCTCACTTTATTAAAAATTTATAAATAACTTTACGATGTCGGTTACTGTACCAGTCATCCCCAACCTACCGAATCTCCTCGATAATCCGTCAGAAATTTATCGTTTTTTATTGACGTGTCAAGAAAATTTTGTCAAAGATTTCCCTCAAATTATTAGTATTTCCCAATCGATTGATGCCCTTGATCCCCTAATACTTTTAGCAACCCTTAATTTAGAAAATTCTGTTCATTTTTATTGGGAAAATTGCCGTAATGCAGAAGCAATGATCAGTTACGGTATTGCTAAATCGATTGAAATTAATCAGGGCGATCGCTTTGCCCAATCTCAAGCGTTTATTCAAGACTGTTTTCAATCTTTAATTGCGATTGGTGAACCCATTACTTCCCTTTTTGCCCCAAGAATTTTATCGGGCTTTAGTTTTTTTGATAAAAATCATCCCCATTCCCCCTTTCCCTCAGCTTTTTTATTTTTACCGCAAATCCAAATTTTAAAAAAACACAATCAATTTTGTTTAATTGTAAATTTTCTTTTAGATAAAACGGTGAATTTAACGCTGTTAACTCAACAGATTGGCCAACAGCTTCAACTCCTTAAAAAAGCGCAACGTAACGAACTGATTTATCCTGTCTTACGCGATCGCTGTGCGTTAAATTTACAAATTCATCCCCTGGTGAATCTTCAAGATTCTGTAACCACAATTTTAAAACTCATTGAATCGAATCATTTAAGTAAGTTAGTCATTGCCCAAGCCTTGGACATTCTGTCAACGGAAGATTTTTCAATCCTTAATTGTTTACAGCACTTACGGCAAAATTATGCTGATTGTTATGTTTTTTCTCTAAGTAACGGACGAGGAAATTGTTTTCTGGGAGCCAGCCCGGAACGGTTAATTAGTATTCAAAATCAGCAGTTGATTACCGATGCCCTAGCGGGGTCAGCCCCTAGAGGTTCAACGAAGCAAGAAGATAGTCTATTGGCGAACAATTTACTCCAAAGCGAAAAAGAACGGCGTGAACACCAAGCGGTACTGGAATATATTATGCAGCAGTTACAGGAATTAGGACTCAGCCCCCAGCGATCGCCCCTTAAGTTACTGAAATTATCCAATATCCAGCACCTCTGGACACCGATTTATGCCCAACTAAAGCCCAATATTCATCCCCTCGAAATTATTGCCAGGCTCCATCCCACGCCTGCGGTTGCGGGTGTTCCGGCCCAGGTTGCCTGTGCTGCTATTCAAGAGTTTGAAAATTTTGACCGCTCTCTCTATGCGGCTCCCTTGGGATGGGTCGATTATCACGGCAATAGTGAATTTATCGTGGGAATCCGTTCCGCCCTCATTCGCAAAAATCAAGCGCGGCTCTACGCAGGGGCCGGGATCGTAGCTGGTTCCGATCCGGTTAAAGAATTGGCGGAAATTGAGCTTAAATTACAAGCCCTTTTAAACGCTTTAAACGCTGAGTCTTAAGACCATCAAAAGGGCACGTTTTAAATAACTAATCTCTTAACCAATGGGGTTGTGTTTTTCAATTTGCGCGATCGCTCGGCTGACACTTTCGGGGAAAATTACCACTAATCCGCCTGGCTCAACCTGACTCAATGCCGTTTCCAAGGCCTCGGTTTCATTGAGAATAATCTCATGGGAAATTTGAGGATTGACTTGCATCACGCCTTTGAGAATCATGTCAGCGGCCGATCCAGGCTCCCGTCCTCGTTTATCATCATCTTCTTTGATAATGAGTCGATCAAAAACCCTGGCTCCGATTTCCCCTAATTGGATTAAGTCCTCATCACGGCGATCGCCCGGCCCTCCAATCACCCCTAACCGTTGCCCTTTCCAATTGGTCACAAAGGCTCCAACGGCCTCATAGCCTGCTGGATTGTGGGCATAATCTACCAGGGCATGATGATTACCCAAATTAAAGAGGTTCATCCGCCCAGGGGTTTGCTCTGCCGAGAGTTGGAATGTCCGTAAGCCCTGTCGAATGAGTTCAATATCAACCCCATTGACGAAAGCCGCTAGGGAAGCCGCCAACGCATTGGCAATCATAAAAGGAGCCATCCCGCCCATCGTCACAGGAATATTGGTCGCCTGTTCGATTCGTAGTGTCCATTTTCCTTCCAAAATTGATAGATAACCATCTTCATAGACGGCCGCTAAACCCTCTCGCCGCATTTGGTTTTGAATAATGGGGTTATCGGGATTCATGGAAAAATAAGCAACTTTCGCTTTGACCTTATCCGCCATTGCCGCGACTAAAGGATCATCTGCATTGAGGACAGCGTAACCCTGGGGATCGGCAATTTCAGCTACGACGGATTTAACCTGAGCCATTTGTTCAATATTGTTGATATCCCCTAAGCCCAAATGATCCGCCGCGACGTTTAAAACAACTCCGACATCACAGTTATCAAAGGCGATCCCAGAGCGTAAAATCCCGCCTCGTGCGGTTTCTAGAATAGCCACTTCTACCGTCGGATCTCGTAGAATTACACCTGCACTGTAGGGGCCCGTATTATCCCCTTTTTCCACTAAAAACTCATTGATATAGATCGCGTCAGTGGTGGTATAGCCAACGGTTTTACCCGTCTGCCGATAAATATGCGCGAGTAGGCGTGTGGTAGTCGTTTTTCCGTTGGTTCCTGTAACCGCCAAGATGGGGATACGAGAAGGCGTTCCTGGGGGAAACAGCATATCCAAAACCGGAGCCGCGACATTTCGGGGTAAACCTCGACTAGGGGCAACGTGCATCCGAAACCCTGGGGCCGCATTGACTTCTACAATTACGCCATCCACGTCTCGTAACGGTTTTGTAATATCGAGGGCAACGACATCAATCCCCGCAATATCTAAGCCGATAATTTTAGCAACCCGTTCCATTAACCAGATATTCTCCGGGTGGATATCATCAGTCCGGTCAACGGCAATACCCCCTGTACTTAAGTTTGCAGTTGCCCGTAGATAGGCGATTTTTCCGGTTTCCAAAACGCTATCGAGTTTATAGCCTTGACGGTTGAGGACATCGAGGGAAGTTTTATCAATGGTAATTTTCGTTAAAACGTTGTCATGACCATCGCCGCGATTGGGGTCTTCGTTGGTGATTTTAATCAGTTCTTCAACGGTATGTTGGCCATCCCCAATCACATGGGCAGGAATTCGTTCGGCAACAGCAACTAATTTCCCGTTAATGACTAAGATGCGGTGATCGCTGCCTTTGTAATACCGTTCCACGATAATGGCACGGCTTTTAGACTCTTTATTCGCTAAATCATAGGCTTCAACGGCGTGTTCCCAATCGTTAATATCAATGGTGATCCCCCGGCCATGATTGCCATCGAGAGGTTTTATAACAATGGGATAGCCCCCCACATCAGCGATCGCGTCTGAGAGTTCATCAAAATAGCGAATGGTTGTGCCTCTAGGAACGGGAATTCCTGAATCTCGCAAGATGGTTTTCGTGCCTTCTTTATCGCAGGCAAGTTCAACGCCTAAAATGCCTGAATGGGAACTGAGGGTAGCTTGAATGCGCTGCTGATGAACCCCATAGCCTAATTGCACCATCGAGCGGGCATTGAGTAACATCCAGGGAATTTTACGGGCATCGGCTTCGGTGACAATGGTTTCTGTGCTAGGGCCCAGGGCGGAACTGGCATAGAGATCTTTAAGATCTAACAAATCCCGTTCTAATTCTTCTTTAGGATAGGTTCCAGTATCGACAATGGATTGGCATAATCTGACCGCTGCCCGTCCAGCATAGCGTCCTGCTTGCTCGTCAACGTACTCATAGACGACGTTATAAACCCCTGGGGTGGAGGTTTCACGGGTACGCCCAAACCCTGCGGTCATACCAACCAACTCTTGCAGTTCTAGGGCGACGTGCTCAATAATGTGCCCCATGTAGGTTCCTTCCTGAACCCGTTCTAAAAAACCGCCTCGATGGCCAGGAGAACAAAAGTGTTCAATTAAGCTGGGTAAAACTTCTACTAAGCCTTGATAAAATCCAGGAATTTCATTTGATGGCTTCTCTGCCAAATCCTCTAGATCAAGACGCATGACAATCAATTTTTTACGTCGAATGCTCCAATAATTGGGGCCACGTAGTGTGAGGGTTTTCAGAATTTTCATGATTGCTGTTGTTAATTCAGATCCGCATTGAGAAGCACATTTAGGCAATCGTCATTGTCTAGCGTCCTGGAGACACTAAACTGTTCACGGTGAACAAATTTCTCTGTTATGTGAATTTTAAGCCAGTTTACTGTTATTCTTCGCGATCGCCTTATGTTGACGAAGATTGTACTGATCCCCGTGGGAAAGAATATGAAGACGGAGGTTGTGTAAGCTCAACGGCGCGTTGGGAGCGACATCGGTTGCATTGGTATAGGTCAATTCCCTCGCATCAACAATGGTCACCGTTCCCTGGCCAATGACTTGAATAAGGCCATCCTGCTCAAAGAGGGCACAGGTATCTTCATCAATCCCGATCGCTAACCGTTCTGTATGGCCAGCAAAAGCACTCAATAAACGGGCCATGCGATTACGATTGTGAAAATGCTGATCCACAATGATTTCAGGGAAAATGCCTAACCCCATTGCCATATCAACGAGGGCGCGATTGGGCCATTCCCCACTACTGCCCCCCGCAATCATGTGGTGTCCCATGACGGCAGCCCCCGCACTGGTTCCGGCGAGGCTAATTTCGCCTTTTTTCACCCGTTCCCGAATGCGATTCATTAAGGGGGTATCTGCCAGCAGTCCACAGAGTCTCAATTGATCGCCACCCGTTAGAAACACTCCGGTGCATTCTTCCACAACGGCTCGATAGTCCGGATCGTTTCCTTGATCGCGATCGCGGATATCCAAAACACTGATGGATTTTGCTCCCATTTCTTCAAAAATCGTTTGATATCGCTGCCCAATCAGGACAGGTTCCCGTGATGCGGAAGGAATAATCGCAATAACCGCTTTATTACCGCCTGCTCTTGCCCAAAAGGTGTGCAGAATTTCACGGCCATGAACTTTATCTTCAGCACCGCCAATAATCAAAACAGCCGTTTTGGTGGATGAAGGCATGGGATTTTCAGGAAATTGGGTCTCGACTTGCAACATTATAGATAGGATCGGGAATGAGACTAATGATAGGAACGCTAGGAGTTCAACAAGCAATACTAACCACTCGGACAAACGAGCATAAAAAATACCTGCTAGTATGCAGATAAACAATAACTCATAGACCAAACTACGATTGGTTTATTATTGCATGATACCCTTGAGGTAAGATCAATATTGACATTTCTTGCAAAGAGAAATTGTCTAAAATCTATCATTTTCAAGGCCTTAAATCGCACTACGAAACAACAAAAATACCATTACCGCCCTTAATTCGTCAATAATCTCCTGTGCAGATCGACATCATTACGCTTTTTCCTGACTTTTTTGCCTCTCCTCTCCAATCGGGTTTACTGGGAAAGGCGTTGGCTAAGGCGATCGCGTCGGTTAACTTAATCAATCCTAGAGATTTTACAACCGATAAACATCATCGGGTGGATGATATCCCCTACGGTGGCGGTGTGGGCATGGTCTTAAAACCCGAACCCATTTTTGCGGCAGTCGAATCTTTAACCCTATTAAGCAAACGGGAAATTATTTTACTCACGCCCCAAGGAGAACCCCTGAGCCAGCCCCTCTTGCAAGAGTTGGTCACCTATGACCAGTTAGTGCTGGTTTGTGGCCATTATGAAGGCATAGATGAACGGGTCAGCCACTTGATCACACGAGAGGTCTCTTTAGGGGATTTTGTCTTAACCTGCGGTGAAATTCCAGCTTTAGCTTTAGTGAACGGTGTCGTGCGTTTATTGCCTGGAACGGTCGGCAAAGAAGAGTCATTAAAGTTAGAAAGTTTTGAAACCGAATTGTTGGATTATCCCCATTACACCCGTCCTCCGGTGTTTCGCGATTGGGAAGTTCCTGCTGTTTTACGCTCTGGTAATCATCAAGCGATCGCGCAATGGCGAGAAGACCAACAAAAGAAAAGAACGCAACAAAGAAGACCCGATTTATGGGAAAAATGGTTAAATTCTCAGAACCCTTAATAGGCTGCTTCTGAAAACAAAATCTCAATAAAAAATTCCCCCTAATGACTTTTAGAGGGAATCCAACAATACTGGATTAAGCCGTCACTAATGGCTCAGAGAGATGTTGAAAGGTTAAGCGTTCATCTTTAACATCCACAAAAATCGTATCGTTGGGTTTGTATTCACCACGTAAAATGGCTTTGGCGATCGCCGTTTCGAGGTAGCGTTGAATGGCTCGTTTTAAGGGTCGCGCTCCGTAGATGGGATCGTAGCCAATTTCTGCCAAGAAATCTAAAGCCGCATCGGATAACTTGAGGGAGAGCTTTTGTTCGGTTAAACGAGATTCCAACCGTTGAACTTGAATTTTGATAATTTCCCGTAATTGCGATTTTTGTAAACCGTGGAAAATGATCGTTTCATCGACCCGATTGAGGAATTCAGGACGGAAGTTAGTTCGCATTACCTCCATGACTCGCGATCGCATTTCTTCGTATTGGGATTCATCGCCTGCAATATCTAAAATGTATTGAGATCCCAAATTACTCGTCATAATAATAATGGTATTTTTGAAGTCCACCACATGACCCTGGGCATCGGTTAAACGCCCATCATCAAGGATTTGTAACATTACGTTAAAGACATCTCCGTGAGCCTTTTCAATCTCATCAAAGAGAATAACGGAATAGGGACGGCGACGAATGGCTTCCGTTAATTGACCCCCTTCTTCGTAACCCACGTATCCTGGAGGTGCGCCCATTAAACGAGAAACAGTGTGTTTTTCCATATATTCGGACATATCAATCCGTACAATGGCATCTTCCGTATCAAAGAGGCTCTGGGCAAGGGCTTTGGCTAATTCCGTTTTACCGACTCCTGTTGGGCCCAGGAAGATAAAGCTGGCAATGGGACGATTGGGATCGGCTAAACCTGCCCGCGATCGCTGAATGGCTTCGGCAACGGCCGTTACGGCTTCATCTTGACCAATGACGCGATCATGTAATTCATCTTCTAAATGTAAGAGTTTTTCTTTCTCTGATTCCACCAGTTTACTGATAGGAATCCCTGTCCATTTAGAGATAATTTCGGCAATATCTGACTCTAAAACTTCTTCCCGTAAAAGGGTTTTTCCAGAGGTTTGTTTTTCGGCTAATTGGGTTTCGAGGTCTTTGACTTGACGTTGGAGATCGGTTAATTTGCCATAGCGTAATTCTGCTGCTTTATTGAGGTCGTAATCCCGTTCTGCCTGTTGAATTTCCAAATTAACTTGATCAATAGTTTCTTTGATAGTACGGATTTTATCAATCACCTCTTTTTCCGATTGCCATTGACCGTTTAATTTAGCCTGTTCTTCTTTGAGATTGGCCAGTTCTTTTTCGAGTTTCTCTAATCGTTCCAGAGAGGCGGCATCCGTATCTTTTTGGAGAGATAAACGCTCCATTTCTAATTGCAGAATTTTACGATCAACTTCATCCAATTCCTCTGGTTTTGAGGTAATTTCCATCTTTAATTTAGCCGCCGACTCATCGACTAAATCAATGGCTTTGTCGGGTAAAAAGCGATCGCTGATGTAACGATTGGATAACACCGCCGCTGCAACCAGGGCACTGTCAGCAATTTTGACCCCATGATGCACTTCATAGCGTTCTTTTAAACCACGCAAGATGGAGATCGTATCAATGACATTCGGTTCATCAACCAAAACTTCTTGAAAACGTCGCTCTAAAGCAGCATCTTTTTCAATATATTTGCGGTATTCATCCAAGGTCGTTGCGCCGATACAATGCAATTCCCCCCGCGCTAACATGGGTTTCAGCAAGTTGCCTGCATCCATCGATCCTTGAGCCGCACCCGCACCGACAACGGTATGAATTTCATCGATAAAGAGAATAATATTACCCTGACTTTCGGTAACCTCTTTGAGGACGGCTTTTAATCGTTCTTCAAATTCCCCCCGATATTTAGCCCCTGCAATTAAGGCACCCATGTCTAGGGCAATCAGTTTGCGATCGCGGAGGGATTCAGGCACATCTCGATTAATAATGCGTTGGGCCAAACCTTCGACGATAGCCGTTTTACCAACCCCAGGCTCTCCAATCAACACAGGGTTATTTTTGGTCCGACGGGAGAGGATTTGAATGGTACGCCGAATTTCCTCATCTCGCCCAATGACGGGATCAACTTTGCCTTCACGGGCCATTTGGGTGAGATCGCGCCCATATTTTTCAAGGGATTCGTATTTACCTTCGGGATTTTGGTCTGTCACTTTCTGGCTACCTCGCACTTGGGTAATAATTTCTTTTAATTTTGCTTCTGTCAGTCCAAATTCTTGAAATAAGGCTTTGCCAAGACGGTCATCTTTAGCATAGGCTAACATCAAGTGTTCAATGGAAATGAAATCATCGCCAAATTCTTTTCGATAATTTTCGGCGCGGTCTAATAAACTATCTAAACTTCGTCCTAAATAGATCGACTCGCTCGGATTGGCAATTTTGGGTTGACTGCGGATAAAGGCTTCGACGCGATCGCGAAACTTGGGAACGCTGATATTGGCTTTATTGAGAATACTAACTGCTAAACCTTCTTCTTCGAGCAAGGATTTGAGAAGATGCTCGCTTTCGATTTGTTGATGTTTATTTTGTTTAGCAATATCAGGAGTCCGAACGATAGCTTCCCAAGCTTTTTCCGTAAATTGGTTGGGATTAGTAGGTTGCATAGGAATTTTGTATAAGCTCTTACCATTCCTATTGTAGAGTGCCTATATTCCACTGGGGGAGACGGTTTTCCCGATAAATGAGTGGGGTTTTCCTTGTTTTGAGACGAGATGGCAAATTATTTTGCAATTGAAGCAATGCGATATCGGTATCGCGTTTCAAGATGATTCTAACAAGGCAGCAATTAGTCGGTAGTCGTAATGAAAAATGCCAAGATCCGTATTTGAATCAATATATCGAAGGTGCCGCATAATTCTTCATTATGTGAACCAATCAATAAGCCAAGTTCTAGCTTAAATCCTATTATTTTGAGGTAGATAGATGAACCCTTTACTTGATTGTTTTGATGTAACCCAACTGTAACCGTTCAGAGGGTCTAAATCTGATATAGCAATTCCTTGATAAATGAGGTACAGTAAGAGGACTAAATTTGAGACAAAAGCCATGAAACCCTATTCATTAGATTTTAGAAAGAAAATCTTAGAAGTCCGTGAAAAAGAAAATCTTTCTG